>CAKNKX010000046.1 GCA_930987745.1 uncultured Clostridium sp. | reverse complement strand
AAAAAATTTATAAAAAAAATCGTAACCTTTTTCGTTTTCAAGTGCTGTTCATAGTAGAAGTGTAAAAAACTTCTGGGATGGATTGCACATTGAAAATTGAATAATGTATTTGTTGGATCATACAAGAGTTGCGTTTTAGGTGGGTTGGCGACCATCTAAATTAACAATAGGAATGTTATCTTATTGTGAATGCAGCTTAAGAAACTTTTGTATAGTCACAGCACGAGCGTAAAGTTATAAAGGTAGTCCATAATACTTTTATAGTGGTGCGTCACACGCAATGAGTACAAGCCAGAGTTCTGGTTGGTGAAATTCCAATGTTGCTAGAAACAATAGCAGTCTGACAAATGGGAAAAGTAAGAAAATAATAATATCTTAATTAGGGTTATTCCCCCAATAGCCCTAATTAGAAAACTGGAGGCAAAAGAAATGTTAGATATTATTTCAATAGCTACATTAATTTTTATACTAATAGGACTACCTTTAATTCTAATTATTATAGGTGGAAGTAGAAAGACACCAGAAGAACAAGAATTAGAGGATGAAGAACAAATTAAATATTTGAACGAATATCAAGAAAAGAAAATAAATAGAAAAAATTTTGGAGGTTATGATGGAAAGAAAAACATATAATTGGAAACAAGTTGTTTCATACGGTTTAATTGCATTACATAATTTATTAAATTCTGCAAATGAAGTAAATATAAAAAATATGCAAATGTTTTATGAGCCTTTACAAGAATTACATTCTAAAAAAGAGGCAGAACAATATGCAGAGATTTTATTAAATAAGAAGTAATGATTTGTAGAAGATAATGTTTAAATAAAAATATTATTATAGTGTCAAGTGTGGAAAAGTAAGATTTATACATTTCAAAAATTATAAAAAATCAGCTAGTCTTTGATTATATCAAAGACTAGCTATTTTAGATAGGAGGATTTGATGAAAGTAAAAAAATCAAATATTAAATTTGAAGATTTGCCAGATACGATCACTCCAGAAATATATTCGGACTGGAGAGGAATAGGCGTAGTAAAAGCAAGGGAGAGATTTCATAGTTTAAATTTTCCTTTAATTAAAAATTGTGGAGCTAATCTTATTGCAGATAAAAGAGCAGTATTTATTCATGAGTTTTGTACAGATGATGAAACTAAAAAAGTATTACTTGAAAAAATAGCAAAGCAATTATTTGTCTGATCTTCAATTTAAGGAAAAGGAGAAAATATGGGAAGAAATTTAAGTAAAAGAGGAAATGGAGAAGGAACAATATTTTATAGGGAAAAATTAAAAAAATGGGTAGGACAAATTACTTTAGGAGTTAATTCAGAGGGGAAACAAATAAGAAAAACATTTTATGGAGATACAAGAAAAGAAGTAAAAGAAAAATTAGATTTATTACTAAGAGAAAAACAAACAGGAAAAGATGTTGGCAATACTTTATCAATAGTAGATATAGCTGAAGAAATAAGAGAATTAAAATATAAAACTAATTCTATAAAAAGAGCATCATACATTAGAATAGGAGAAAGCATCGACATAATGAGAAAGCTTTTACCCTATGCTAATATTCCAATTCAAAATGTTACAAGAAGTATAATAAATTCTCAAAGCCAAGTATTAGTTTCATATTCACAATCTGTAATAACTAAAGTATGGCAACAATTACAAGGGGCATTTAACGAGGCGAGGATTAGGAATATTGTAGAAAAAAATCCATTTGAACTAAAAGGATATTTAATGAAGCCAAAGTCTAATAAGGTAACTAAAAAAATAGATGCATTGACTACAAAAGAACAAGAAAGATTTATTAATGAGTTAGATAAAGGATATGATGATTATACTATTGTATTTTATATAGCTATTTATACAGGAATGAGAATAAGTGAAATTTTGGCACTAAAAAGGGAAGATATAGATTTTGAAAATAAAAAAATATATGTAAGAAAGACACTTAGTCATGTAGATAAAGGAAGAATATTATTAGAAAAAACAACAAAAACCTATGCAGGGATGAGAGATGTGCCGATATTAAATGTACTGTACGATAAATTAATTGAATATAAAATAGATAAGAAAAAAGGATTTCTGTTTTTGAAAAATGGAAGTTTTATACATGCTACTAATTTTAATGCTAGATTTCAAAAACTATGTAAAAATGCAGATATTAGAGTATATAAAAAAAGATCAAGCATAAAAAGTGGAAGAAAAATAAAAAAAGTATATGAATTTGATATGACAAAGAGTAGAGTAAATACACATATGCTAAGACATACATTTGCAACTAGATGTATAGAAAATGGAGTTAGTCCAGTAGTTCTTCAAAAAATATTAGGGCATAAAGACATACAAGTAACATTAAATACATATACAGATGTGTTTAATGAATTTAAAGAGAAAGAAATAGAGAAAATAGATGATTTTTTTAATAAATGATATTAAAAAAAGATGATTAAGTAATTGAAAAAATAAAAAAATGTGGTATAATAAATGCGAAATATTGCAAAATTATTATTTTAATAAAGTCTAATTAATTTTAATAAATTTATTCCAGTAGCTGTAAATTAGCAATATTTCAAGGCAAAAATATT
>CAKNKX010000045.1 GCA_930987745.1 uncultured Clostridium sp. | reverse complement strand
AGAATCAATAGATATTGATGAAAATGGAGATATTATAGGTATTTTTTAAAATATAATAACTTAAATTATTAGAATGAGGTTTTTAATAATTTAAGTTTCTTTTTTTGACCACCTATCCTAATTGCAAAAAATAAAAATAAAATATATAATAACAAAAGTTAAAAATAATTAAGGAGGGGAATTTCTTTGGTTATTGATAAAATTAGAAAAGTAAATCAAAAAGAAGAAAAAAGAGTTAAAAATGAAAAAGCATCAGATATGATGATTGGTAAATGGGTAAAATGTGACAGCTGTAAAGAAATAATATATAAAGATGAATTACATGACAATATGAGTGTTTGCCCTAATTGTGGAAAGCATTTTAGATTATCTGCAAGAAGAAGAATTAAGCAAGTAGCTGATGAAGGGACTTTTAAAGAAGTAGGAGGAGATATTTTAACAAAAGACCCTTTGAATTTTAAAGGATATATGAAAAAAGTAGAATTGCTAAAAGAAAAGACAAAAATAGATGAAGCTGTTAAATGTGGAGAATGCGAAATAGAAGGAGAAAAAGCAATACTTGCTGTAATGGATGGAAACTTCCTTATGGGAAGTATGGGGCAAGCAGTAGGTGAAAGAATTACTCTTGCAATAGAAACTGCAATAAAAAAGAAATTACCATTAATAATTTTTTGCGTTTCTGGTGGTGCTAGAATGCAAGAAGGAATTGTATCACTTATGCAAATGGCAAAAACATCTAGCGCAATTGCAAGATTAAATGAAAAAGGACTTTTATATATTTCAGTATTAACAGACCCAACAACAGGTGGAGTAACAGCAAGTTTTGCAAGCTTAGGAGATATTATTTTAGCAGAGCCAAAGGCATTAATAGGTTTTGCAGGACCAAGAGTAATAGAACAAACTATAAATCAAAAATTACCAGAAGGTTTCCAAAGTTCAGAATTTTTATTAGAACATGGATTTATTGATAAAATAGTTGAAAGAAAAGACATGAAACATACATTAGCAGAACTAATAAGATTTCACAAATAAGGAGGAATAAAAATGAGTAAGATAACTGCTTGGGATAGAGTAATGCTTGCAAGACAAATGGAAAGACCAAAAGCTTTAGATTATATAAAATACATATTTGATGATTTTATGGAACTTCATGGAGATAGATGTTTTGGTGATGATAAGGCAATAATTGGAGGAATTGCAAGGCTTGGAGATACCCAAGTTACAGTAATTGGTGAGCAAAAAGGAAAAAATGTAAAAGAAAATATGGAAAGAAATTTTGGAATGCCTGAGCCAGATGGTTATAGAAAAGCTTTAAGACTAATGAAACAAGCTGAAAAATTTAAAAGACCAATTATAACATTTATTGATACACCAGGGGCATATCCAGGAATAGGAGCAGAAGAAAGAGGTCAAGGAGAAGCAATAGCAAGAAATATAATGGAAATGTCAATGCTTAAAGTTCCAATAATTTGTGTAGTTATAGGAGAAGGTTCAAGTGGTGGAGCTTTAGCAATAGCAGTAGGAGATAAAATAGTAATGCTTGAAAATGCTATATATTCAATTTTATCACCAGAAGGTTTTGCAAGTATTTTATACAAAGATTCTAGCAAAGCAAAAGAAGCAGCAGAAGATATGAAAGCTACTGCAAAAGATTTGAAAGATTTAGGAATTATTGATAAAATAATAAAAGAACCAGAAGGTGGAGTACAAAACGATTTTGAAAAAGTGGCAGATAGTATAAAAAAATATTTAATTAAAAATATAAAAGAATTAGAAGAAATACCTGAAAAAGAATTAATAAAAAATAGGTATGAAAAATTCAGAAGTATGTAATTATTTAATTATATAAAAATATAAGGGAGGATTTTAAAATGATATTAAAAGGTAAAAAAGTAGTAATTATGGGAGTAAGAAACAAATGGAGTATAGCTTGGGGAGCAGCAAAAGCAGCTTATGACCAAGGAGCAGAAGTTATTTGCACATGTACAGGAGATAGCTTAGAAAAAGTAAAAGATTTATTAAAAGAAACACCAGGTGCAAGTGTATATGTAATGGAAGATGTGGGAAGTGACGAAAGCATAGATACATGTTTAGAAGAAATCAAAAAAGACCATGGAAAAATAGATGGATTTTTACATGCAATAGCACATGCTTTTACAGAAGATTTAAGAAATGATTTTATTTTAACATCAAGAAATGGATATGCTCATGCAGTAGATGTAAGTAGTTATTCATTAGTTGCTATAACAAGAATGGCAAAAGAAAAAGATATGTTAAATGAAGGTGCAAGTATAATTGCATATACATATTATGGTTCAGAAAAAGCTATTGAAGGATATAATGTAATGGGAGTTGCAAAAGCTGCACTAGAAGCAAGTATTAGATATTTAGCAAAAGATTTAGGAAAAGATGGAATGAGAATTAATGGAATTTCAGCAGGACCTATAAAAACTTTATCAGCAAAAGGTATTAAAGACTTTGGAAGCATCTTAGATGTAGTTGAAGAAAAAGCACCATTACATAGAAATGTAACACCAATGGAAGTTGGAGATGCAACAGCATTTTTATTTAGTGATATGTCAAAAGCAATAACAGGAGAAATTATCCATGTTGACAATGGATTCTCAACAGTTGGTGTTTAAGGCAAAACGACTATTTTGTCGAATTTTGCGATGAAAAAATTTATAAAGTATTAAAAAAGTATTGAATTAATAAAAAGAATGTGGTAATATACTTTTACACATCCGTTAAGCGATTGATTCAGTACTTTTTTTGAATCTAAATTTTTTTCTATCTTATATTTTTGAATTCTAAAATTCTTTTTTCAAATAAGATAGTCTGTAGCGGAAATATATAGAAGAAAGGAGGTATGCAAGTGGAAGAAAAGATACTTAATATTCTTCTAGATATGCAATCTGATATCAAAGGAATAAAAGCAGATGTAAATGGACTAAAAATAGATGTAAGTGATTTGAAAACAGAAGTAAAAGACTTGAAATCAGATGTTGCAGAACTAAAGGTTAGAATAACAGAACTAGAAGAAGAAATAACTGGCATTAAAAAAGAAATTGCAGACATCAAAGAAGAA
>CAKNKX010000044.1 GCA_930987745.1 uncultured Clostridium sp. | reverse complement strand
TTAATGAAGCCATAGGAAAATTAAAAAATAAAATGAAAGCTGATAGATATGATCTAGGAGTTATATTAAATGCTCTAGATAGAAAAAGAAAAAAAGAACTTGCTAAAGGAAATGATACAGAACAGATGGACTATTTGATTTTAAGGTTACTTAAAATATATGAAACATTAAAATAGTAACTGATATAGGAGATTAAAAATGATAAATATTTTAGTTCACGGACTAGGTCAAACAGATAAAAGCTGGGATAGAGTAAAAGGAATATTAAATCAAGATAATATAAATGTTGAAACACCTAATCTGTTTAAAATTGCTAAAAACTATCAATTAACTTATGAAAATTTATTTACAGCATTTGTAGACTATTGTAATTCATTTAGTGATAAATTAAATTTAGTTGGTCTTTCATTAGGTGGAATACTTGCTATTGATTATGCAACATTACATCCTGAAAAAGTAAATTCTATTATCATTTGTGCAGTACCTTATGAGATACCAAAAAAATTATTTAAAATACAAAATTTTATATTTAAGTTTATGCCTAAAAGAACTTTTGACAACATTGGGATTTCAAAAGAAAATTTTATACAATTAACTAACTCTATGGCAGAATTAAATATAGAAGAAAAAATATCAAAATTAAAATGTCCTACAATAGTTGTATGTGGAGAAAAAGATTCTGCAACCATAGAAGGTGCAAAGAAATTAAATGAATATATAAAAAATAGCGAATTAAAAATAATAAAAAATGCAGGACATGAATTAAATATTGATGCACCTGATAAATTTGCAGAAATAATAAAGGAATTTTTAGTAAACAAATAGTAAGTTATAAGGGAGAAAAGATGAAAGAATATAATACTTCTGAAATGGCAAAGGAATTTAATATACACCCTAATACAGTACGATTTTATGAAGATATTGAATTTTTACCAAAAATTCCAAGAAAGGAAAATGGATATAGAACATATAATCAGATTCATTTTGAACAATTAAAACTAATAAGAATAGGCTTAAAAAGTGAATTATTACAAAACGGACTAAGAAAGCAAGTGATTGACATTATAAAAGCATCAGCCAAAGGAAAGTATAATGAAGCATTAGAACTTGCTAGAATACATTTAGAAAGTATAAATAAAGAAGAAAAAAATGCAGCAGAAGCAATAGAAATTGTAGAAAATAATTTTTTAAAAGAAATTGCAGAATATTCTAAAACATATACAAGAAAGCAAGTTGCTGATTATTTAGAATTGACAATAGATACATTAAGAAATTGGGAATTAAATGGTCTTTTAAGAATAAAAAGGAAAGAAAACGGTTATAGAATATATAATGAAGATGATATAAAAAGAATAAAAATTATTCGTTCGTTAAGGTGTGCAAATTTTTCATTATCTGCAATATTAAGGCTTTTAGGAAATCTAGATAATGAAAATAATGTAGATATAAAACATATAATTGATACACCAAAAGAGAATGAAGATATTGTTTCTGTATGTGATAAACTATTAACTTCACTAACAAATGCAAAAGATGAATGTAATAAAATGATTATTCAAATAAAAAAGATGAAAAAAATAAACCCTCCAGTTTAACACCAGACTTTGTCTTGGTGTTATTATTTTGTAGGAAAGGAGGAAAGAATATATGGAAAATGTGATTGAAGTAAAAAACTTAAAAAAATCGTTCAATAATCATCAGGTTTTAAATAATGTAAGTATTTCTGTTAAAAATGGAGAAATATTTGGGCTATTAGGTGCAAATGGAGCAGGAAAAAGTACACTAATTGATTGTATTTTAGGAACTAAAAATATAGATAGTGGTACGGTTGCTTTATTGGGAATGAATCCTATAAAAGAAAGAAAAAAGTTGTTTGAAAAGGTAGGGGTACAATTTCAAGAAACAAAATATCCAGATAAAATGCTAGTTTACGAGCTATGCGAAGAAACAGAATCACTTTATAAAGAGGCATTGAATTATAAAGAATTATTAAAAACATTTGGAATATACGAAAAGACGAATAGTCCGATTAGTGAATTATCAGGAGGACAGAAACAAAAGCTATTTATTGTTTTAGCACTTATTCCAAATCCAAAAGTAATGTTTTTAGACGAACTAACAACAGGACTAGATCCGAAAGCAAGACGAGAAGTTTGGAAAGCATTACAAAAACTGAAAAATCAAGGAATTGCTATATTTTTGGTATCACATTATATGGATGAAGTAGAAAAATTATGTGATAAAATAGCCATTTTAAAAAATGGGAAGATATGTTTTTATGGAACAGTACAAGAGGCAATAAAACAAAGTCCTTATGAAAAATTAGAAGATACATATCTTTGGTATTCAGGAGAGGAGGAATCAAATGAAGGCATTTAGCACATTTTTGAAAACAGAATTAAAATTATCATTTAGAGGGATAGATATGTTTATTTTTGCAATATGTTTGCCTGTAGTAATCTTGGTATTAATAGGAATTATAAATGGTAATAATCCAGCTTTTGAGGGAGCTGACTATACATTTTTAGACCAATCCTTTGGAGCAATATCAACAATAGCAATATGTGCAGGAGGTTTAATGGGATTGCCTTTAGTTCTATCTGGATATAGAGAACAAAAAATATTAAAGCGATTAAAAGTTACACCAGCTAGTCCAGTTATGCTTTTAGCAGTTCAATTAATTATTTATATGATATATTCTGTAATATCTTTAGCTTTGATATTTATTGTAGCAAAAGTGTTTTGGAATTTTAGTATAAAAGGAAATATACTTCAATTTTTAGGTACATATTTTTTAGTAATGTTATCAATGTTTAGTATTGGACTGATGGTAGGAGGAATTGCTAAAAATAGTAAATCAGCAGGAAGCATAGCAAGCATTTTATATTTTCCAATGCTAATTTTTTCTGGAGCAACACTTCCTTATGAAGTTATGCCAGGAATAATGCAAAAAATAGTAGATATATTACCATTAACACAAGGAATTAAAATTTTAAAGGCTTCAACGCTTGGATTACCAATAGACAATATAATATTTCCTATTATTCTTATGATTTTAATTTTTGTAGTGTGTATTGTAATATCAGTTAAATTCTTTAAATGGGAATAATAAAGTTGAGCAGGTGGTTAGTTGATAAGCACTTGCTTTTATGATAATATATTCAAAAACAAATTACATGTATACTTTTAGATGTAAATAATAGAGTTTACATCTAATTTTTT
>CAKNKX010000043.1 GCA_930987745.1 uncultured Clostridium sp. | reverse complement strand
CCATTCTTTTTCATTCATAACAACATCTTCAATAAAAATTGGTTTACACTTTCTATGCAAATCAAACATTTTATCTTCCCACTCTTTAATGTTTTCAATACTTCTAATATCTTTAATGCCTTGATGCCATTCATGTACTTTTCCAAAAGTTCTTATATATTCATCTAATGCTTCATATTTCTTATTTCCTAATTGCATTCTTAACTTTTCATAATCTTGTGATATACTCATTTTTATACCTCCACTTATCTCTCTTTTTGTATTTTATTCTTTATTTTTTCTATTACTCCAAACTGCGGATAAGATCTATAACACCTGCTAAAATAATGTTTAAAGTAATCTTTGCCGTTTTCGGAGTACATATACATCCAGTCCTCTGGATTTTTCATCCCTCGTTTTATAGCATTATCAAATGCATCATCTGGATTTTCTCTTATTTTCATACCTTCAAAAATACTTCCTTTTGGGTGTACTAAATATTTAATTCCTTTTTCCTCTATATGTATAAAATCCTTATTCATATTTTGTTGCTCCTTTCATCTCTATATTCCCATCATTTCTCTTACAATTCTGTCTGATAGTCTAATAGTACCAACTAAGACTAACATATTGAAAATAAGTTCTCCTATATATTTCCATACCATATTTACTGGCTCTGCTCCTGTTGCTACTACTGGTGGCGATGTTGCAAATGCAGAAAAAATAATACAAGCAAGTACAATTATTGCACCCTCAAGACATACTGCTATATAACTTTTTAAAAAGCTTTTCCCTATATTTTGCGTTGTTTCTCCTGCGAATGACGCCAACGGTACAGGTGCTATTGCTGTATACATATATAGTTTAAAAAATCTTCCATAAACAGTAAGAATCAATATGAAAGATAATACTGTAACGAACAGTCCTCCCAAAATTGTTACTGCCCATAGAGGAATGCTCTCAAAAAATCCACAGTTATTTACTGCGTCTATAATTTCTTGTGGTAAAGTCATACTACTTGCTTGAAATGAGGTTTTTGACATTATTGTTGTAACTATTCCTTGTATAATTCTAAAAACAGCTAACATTAAATCTAGTCCATAAGTTACTATTCCTTTTGCAATGGCAAATCTTAAAAAAAGTTTTAAAGCTTGTTCTGGTCTTTTAAGTTCAGAAAAATTAGTACAGGTTCTAACTACTCCAACTACAAAAAATAAAACAAGCAATGCTAATCCTATTGCTTGTAATGCTCCATTTATATTAACTATTATTTCCCATATAGTTCCACCTTTAAAACTTGAAGGACTTTGTGTAACTAAAGTATATATTTCAGATAGTTTTCCATTCCATGTGTCTAATGCATTTTGTAAATTTCCTACAATCCAATTCAATCTTAAGCACCTCCAATCTTGTAATCTTCTATACTAATATCACTTTCTACTTCATCTCCCCATACATCCCAAACTGACACTTTTTCTCGTGCAAAAAGTTCAATTCTTGATAAATCTCCAACTAATTCTATAATTTTATCTCTTACTATGGCTGGCTTACGGCTATGTTCTTCTATTGGTGTATCTATTATTTGATGAACTTTTTTGCTAATTCTCTTAATTTTACCTTTAGTTGCAATTAAGCATAGTTCAGAATTTGCTCTTGTCCAATATCCCATGCCCCAAAACCATGAATTACTTTTTTTATTTTTCTTTACCCAAGTAAATCCACAAGTTTTATATTGAAATCCCCATTGTTCAATAACCTTCAATCCTTCTTTTAAACAAGGATAAGTAACCCATATAAATAAAATACAATTCTCGTCAGAAATTTCATTTATAAATCCTTTTAAGTTGATAATATCTTCTATATTCATAGTTCTATAATGACTTTCTGCACTTCTACTGTTACTTTTTCTTGACCATACTTTATATTGCCAGGGAGGATCAGCATATATTATTTGATATTTTTTCTCCAACTTAATCTCCTCCTTAAATAAATTTTAGGCAGATATAACATCCGCCTATGTTTTAACCTCCTGTTATTAAATTTAAAATCTCTTTAGAGAATGTAATTACTATACCTCCTGCTAAAGTCATTATTCCGTTTGCTCTTTGTGTAGGATCATGTGATTTCAAACTCATACCAACTTGTACTACTCCAAAACCTAAAATAATCATACCAACGGCTCTAATTAAGCCAAAAATGAAGTCTGACAAATTATTTATTACTGTAAGAGGATCATCATTTGCCGCAAAAACATTTAATTGTTGTGCTACATTTAATGCAACTACATAACCTATAATTATTGCACCTCTTTTACAAAATTTCTTTAATATTTTCTTTCCTTTTTCTTTTCTTTCTATCTTATTATTCATTGAATTTACCTCGCTTTCTGTTTACATAATATTTATTTTTAGGCATAAAAAAAGCCCAGAGTATATTTTAAAGTTTTATACTCTGGGTTAATTGATAACTTTATTATCAATATCTTCTTTATACATATTCTCTATTTCTTCATTCGATAGTATTTCCACATCTATTTCATCAATTTGTAAATTATTTAATTCTTCAGTATTAAAAGATATATCTTCTATATCGAATGTAATTGTTCCTATTGCGTTTTCTGTTCCACCATGTATATATGGATTCACACTTTTATTTCCAATAGGCGTATAAGAACTATTAAAATGTTCCTTTAAATTAAATTTAAAATCTTTTATTGGTCTTTCTCCTCTTATAAATAACAAAGCATAATTATTATCAAGTAATCTTACTTCATCTGGAGTCAGCAATTCCCTACCTGCGATTTGGTCATTTTCTGAAAAATTAGCATGTGAGCCAAAACTTCTACCATAAGAATTTGTATCTATTGTTTCTTTTCCTAATAGTTCACTAATATATTTGTGTGTTGATTGTTCATTACCACCTAGATATAAAAACTCATCACAATTTCCTACTATTGACTCCCATTGCTTTTCAAAAAGTGCCTTTAATTGTGCTAGATTTTGCAATATTATTGAAACAGAAACTTCTCTTGATCTCATTACTGATAATATTTTATCAAAATCATCTGGTAAACTAACATTAGCAAATTCATCCATTACAAAATGCACATGTGTAGGTAAACTTCCTCCATATTTATAATCTGCAATATAGAATAATTGTTGGAACAGTTGTGTATATAAGATGCTAATCAGGAAGTTAAATGATGTGTCATTGTCTGGTATTATTGCAAATAGTACTGTTTTCTTTTCTCCTAATGATGGTAAGTCTAATTCATCTGTCTGTGTTAGTTGTGCCATACTCTCTAAATTAAATTTCTCTAATCTTGAAGCTAATGTTACTTGTATGGATTTTAATGTCTTAGCTGATCCACTATGGTAACTTCTATAATATTTTAGTGCTATATGTTCTGGATTCTTTGTTTCTAATCTATTAAAAAGCATATCTAACGGACTAACATAATCGTCATCATCTTCTTTTACATCTCCTGCTCGTAGTAATTCCATAACCATAGTAAAATTTTGTTCTTCTGGTGGAGCTTCATATTTAAGATAAAATAT
>CAKNKX010000042.1 GCA_930987745.1 uncultured Clostridium sp. | reverse complement strand
CTTTAAAAGATAAAGAGCAGGAAAATATAAATAGGATTTGGAAAAAAGAAAATAACTAGAAAGGTTAGGCAATATATGATATACCTAAAAACATTTAAACTAAGTGATAGCAGAATAACAAATAATAATATATATCCATTTAATGTATTACAAAATAAAGAGCCAGACATATTTATATTTGATAATATAACCGTATTATATGGAAATAATGGTTCTGGAAAATCAACTATACTAAATATCATTGCACATAAATTAAATTTAAAGGGAAAAGAACGAAGTAATCCAAAAGTTGTTGGAACTTTAGACTATTTTGAAGATTATGCATCAAAATGTGAGTATGAATTAGGAGAAAATGAGAATGGTAGAAAACTAATTAGAATACCAGAAAATAGCAGATATATAAAGAGTGAAGAAATCTTATATGAAATAAGGAAAATTCAACAAGATGCCGTTTTACAAGAAAGTATAGAAAGTAATTTGGCAAGAGAAAGAGGATTGCAAAATGCAAAGGACTTTTTGCAGACAAAAGAAGGGGGAAAGCAGTTTGCGAGGTTTGAATTTTCACAAGATAAATATTCTAATGGAGAAACAACAATGCAGATTCTAGAGGATAATATCGAACCAGACAATTTGTATTTACTAGATGAACCAGAGGTTTCATTATCTCCACAAAATCAAGTACAACTTGCAGAAGAGATAAATAAAATGGCAAGATATTTAGGTGTTCAATTTATAATTGCAACGCATTCTCCATTTATGTTAGGAATTCTAAATGCCAAAATATATAATTTAGATACAAAAGATTATAAAGTTCAAAAATGGAGTGAACTTGAGAATGTAAGATATTTCTATGATTTCTTTAAAAGTAGAAAGAATGAATTTGAAAAATGAGTTAAAAGAAAAAAATATGGAGGTTGAAAAATATGGATTTTGAAGATGAAGAGTTTATTAAAAGAGAACAATCAGACGACTTATTATTTGAGGCATATGATGAGCAAGAAAAAACAAAAGCGATAAAATTAGCAAAACAAGCACTAGAATTAAATCCAAACAATATAGATGCAGAAAACTTTATTACAAAATATGAAACCAATACAATAAAAAGATTAAAGAAATATGAAGAAACATTAAATAAGGAAAAGGCTAATTTGGAAAAAGAGGATTTTTTCAATGAAGAAAATATAGGAATCTTTTGGGGCTTGATAGAAACAAGACCATTTATGAGAACAAAACATAGTTATATGCTAACATTAATGGAATTAGGAAGATATACTGAATCAATAAAACAAGGAGAAGAACTATTAGAATTATGTGAAAGTGATAATTTAGGGATAAGATATTTAATTATAGGCTTGTATACTGTACTTGAAAAATTCGAAAAGGCTGAAGAAATATATAATAAATATTCAGACGATTCAGCTTTTATGCTATTTCCTTTATCAATAATGTATTATAAAAAGGGAGATTATAGAAAGTGCAAAAAAATACTTAAAGAAATACAAGAAAGTAATGAATATTTACTAAATTATCTAACGGGAAGAAAGAAATTTACAAAAGTGAAAGAGGACGAAATTGAACTAAGCGGTACTTATTCGTGGGGGTCAGAAGCAGAAGCTTATTTTGTGATTAAAGATAACAAATATTTATTGGGAACAGTACCAGCATTTATAGAATTTATAGAAAGTGAGATTTAAAAATAGAAGAACAAATAAAGGAATTAACATTATTACTATTATATTTGACATCACGGACTGAAAAAGAACCATATGGAGAATATCAAAGAGAATGGAATGGTTATGACTTTGATATATTAAATAAATTACAAAGTGAAAATATGATAGGTGGAAGTGAACATAAAGCTAAGTCTACATATATAACAAAAAAGGAATTGAAAAAGCAAAAGAATTAATGAGAAAATAATGAGAAAATATAACATTAAAGATTAAAATTTTATAACAATGCTATAAAAGATAAAATAATCGAGGGATTAAAACATGGATAAAGTAGATAAATTTAATAAATTAATAAATAAAATGGCATTATGCAACAAATGTATAAATATGAAAAATAAAAATGGAATAGATTGTTCATTAATTAATATTTATAAAAATAAAGAATTTGCTAAAAATATTCCATCAGTTTGGACGGATTGGTATAATAGGTTAAACTCTAAAATCATGATTATAGGTCAAGACTGGGGACCATATAATGATATGGAGAAGATTTATAGCAAATATAAAGAAAATAAAACAAAGGAAAATTGGAACAAAATTATAAATGAAGAAAAAAGTATGACGAAAAAGATGCTAGAAAATTACTTAATACAATCTTCAAAGGATGAGAATATATTAGACAAAATATATATTACAAATGCTATAATGTGTGCTAGAAAAGGCAATAATTATAGAGGAAATAATATAAAATTAAAAGATTCAACGAAAAATTGTTTAGAATATATAAAGATGCAAATTGACATAGTAAATCCAAAAGTAATATTAACATTAGGATATTATCCTCTATATTCTTTATCACAAATATTTAAATTTAATATTGAAAAACAATTAACAGATACAATAAAAAAGCAAAGTTATTTTAAAGTTGATAATATAGTAATAATTCCACTATATCATCCAACTGCACAAGTAAAAAGAGAAATACAATTACAGCAATACAAAAAGATTTGGAATTTTATATAGGAGGGATAGTGATGAAACTTGAAGATTATAAATCAGGTGAATATGTGAAAACGAATGATTACAAAGCATTTATTCCTAGTAAAATAAACTATAACTGGGGATGGATGATACTAAATTGGACAAACTATTAGCAGAAGCCAATAGACAAATTGGAGAGTTAAATGCATATTCATTATTGATACCAAATGTAGATTTATACATCAAAATGCATGTAAAAATTGAAGCTAATAAATCAAGTAGAATTGAAGGAACAAGAACGACCGTAGAAGAAGATTTATTAGATGTAACAGATATTAACCCAGAAAAAAGAGATGATTGGGAAGAAGTACAAAATTATGTAAAAGCTACAAACTATGGTGTAGAAAGAATAAAAGATGGATTTCCAGTGTGTACTAGATTAATAAGGGAACTACATAAAATATTAATGCAAGGAGTTCGTGGAGAACATAAAACACCAGGAGAATTTAGAACATCGCAAAACTGGATTGGAGGAAGTATGCCAAGTAATGCAGTATATGTTCCACCACCACACACTGAAATTGCAGAATGTTTAACAGATTTTGAAAAATTTATAAATAATGAAGAAATAGATACACCAGACTTAATAAAAATTGCTATTTTACATTACCAATTTGAGTCAATACATCCATTTTTAGATGGCAATGGAAGAATAGAAGACTACTTATACCATTATATATTCAAAGCAAAGGAATGCTTGATAAATCTTGTCTATATATTTCTGATTACATCGAAAGAAATAAAGATACATATTATGATATGCTAACAAGAGTAAGAACTCATAATGATATAATAGCCTGGATTAAATTTTTCTTAGAAGCGGTTATAGAAACCTCAAAAACAGCAAAAGAAAAATTTAGAAATGTAGTTGAGCTTACAATGGAAATGGATAAGGTTATAATGGATTTACCAGTAAAGCCTGAAAATGCTAAAAAAGTATTAGATGTATTGTATGATGAACCAATTGTTTCAAGAAAGAAAATATTAGAGTTAATAGATATAAAACCAACAACTTTAAATGTATGTATTAATGCATTAAAAGAAAAGAATATTA
>CAKNKX010000041.1 GCA_930987745.1 uncultured Clostridium sp. | reverse complement strand
ATATTAGCATAAATCAGTTAATGAAAGATACAAATACAGATTTTAAAGTTATAAAAAGAATAATGACAGGTAATCTAGTAAAGTTAGATATTTTCGTTTTAGCACGATTTTGTGATTATCTAAACTGTCCTTTAAATGATCTTGTTCAATATATTCCAAATAAAAAATAAACAGTACCAAGCAAAGTTTTATAACTCTACTCGGTACTGTTTTTATTCATATTTAGGACTACCATAGCCCATTACTTGTTCGTTATCTAAAGAGTACATTCTTTCTGCACACTTATCACTTGTATTCCCTTCTATAGTATAAATATTTCTATTCGTTATATCTGTTCTTGTTACTATTCCTACATGATCACTAACTCCGTCTTGATTTCCATTTTCATCATACCAGTCAAAAAAGATAATATCTCCTACAATAGGGTAATAAGTATCTCCTCTATCATGCCATTGATTTTTTTCTTTAAACCAGTTTATACCATCTCCACAACCAGAGAACTTAGGAATAATGCCTTTATCTATATAATTACATTCATTTGCACACCAACTAACAAAACAAGCACACCATTCTACTCTACTATCAAATCCATACCAACTCCAAAATTTATCTCCTCCCTCATTGCCTATTTGAGCTTTTGCCACCATTACTATTTGCATATTAGGCATTTGAGATTCATCAAATTCAGATTCTTCATCTCCATTAAATAATAGAGCTACAAAACCTGCAATAAGAACAATGACCAATATAATGACTACTGCTACCCAACCTCCTGCTGCTATTGCAGCTATGAGTGCTTTTGTTGCAGCTATTATGGCTTTTACTGTTGCAATTACTGCCTTAATTGCTAATTTTGTAGCGTGTATTGTAGCTTGAATTGCTTTTCTAGTGGCTCTTGCTAATCTTTGAGTCATTTTTACACTTTCTTTGGCAGCTCTTTTTGTATTCTTTACCACTCTTTCAGTAGTTTTTATTCCCTTTTTAGCAAGTAATTTAGTGTTCTTTGCTGTTTTTATACTTTTTTTAGAAACACCTTTTATAGTCTTTTTAGAATTATCTATTACATTTTTTAATTGTTTCGTATTTTTGCTTTTTATTCTAGTTTTTAATGTTTCTATTTTTTGCTTGCCTTTTATAAAATTTTGCTTTGTTTCTTGTAAGGATTTTTTTCCTATTTCATTGCCTTTTTCTAGTCCTTTTCTTGATAAATAACTTATATCATTTTGTACTTTCATACTTGCATAATTTTCAGCCGTATCATTTTGTTCATTTTTTGTAAATTCGTTTATTTTTTCTTTTGTTGTTACTATATTATTTTTTAGTTTTTGAAGTTGCACTATATTTTTGTCTAATTGTTTTATAGTTCCTTGAGATTTTTCTTTTATTTCTGGCATTTTACCACCTCCAGATTTTATATTTTCTTAGCTACAACCACCATTCTTCCGTTCTTTTGTGAGTATTCACAAGTAGATAATGTGATTAATTTATCTCCATAGTTTATATCTGTTCCAGTATCATAAAACTGCAAGTTTTTGGATTTATTTATAAATTCATCAAATTCTTGTTTATCTGTAAAATTTGTATAATTATAGTATTTAAAACCATTATCTGTATAAACTACTGTTTTAAAAGCTATAACAACTTCATAAGTGTTTTTTATTGTTTTTCCATTATAAAAAGTATAAAAATCTATATATTTGTGCTCTTCATAAAATTTTTTCTTTTTATAATCTTCTAATTGAGCAAACATACTATTATCGTTCATGTGATGACCATAAATTATTAGATTATCACTATATTGGACATTGCAATATTCTGCTAAATATGGTGTTCCATGACTCGAATATTTCTTATAAATATTCCTGTGAAGGTAATAATCTCCATTTTGCATGATGGGGTAATCTATCTTTGTGTTATCTATTTTTATCCAGCCAATTACATCAGAATTGATTTTTGCAATGTTTTCTAAATTATAATTGTTTCTGGAGTCTTTTATATTGCTTTTTTGTTTATTTTCATTAATGTTAGTATCTTCATCATTTTGTTCTACAACTATTTCCTGTAAATCTTCATATATATCTGTTTCTTTCTTATTTTCTGCAAATTCTTTAATAATAAAATAGCTACTAATAGCAACTATAACTATTAGTAGCACTAAAACGATTTTATATTTCTTATTCATTTAATCCCTCTCCTGGTCTTGTTGTCATTAGCTTATATAGTTCTGTGTTCTTTGGAAATCTATTAGAAAATGGAACTAATGCAGATCCTACTTTTATTAGACCTTCTCCTGCTCCTACATTTGTTATATAACTCATTTGTAAATCTGATATATTAAGAAGTTTTGCAAGTTCTACTCTGTCTGTACTTGCTTGATTAAGCATTATAATAAATTCAGAGTTTGCAAGCATTGTTCTAGCAGTATGGCTTTGCAATAAGTCTTCTACATTTTGAGTTATACCAGTTGCAAATGCCCCATATTTTCTGACTCTTTTCCAAAGTGTAAATAAGAAATTTGCAGAATATTCATATTGAAATAGTAAGTATATTTCATCTATAAAAATATATGTATTTTTTCCTTTTGTTCTATTAGCTGTAATTCTATTCAAAATTGAATCAAGCACAACTAACATTCCTAAAGGTAGTAGTTGTTTACCTAAGTCCAAAATATCATAACTAATTAAGCTACTTGAAGTATTTACATTGGTATTCATTGCAAAAGTATTTAATGAGCCATTCGTAAATAATTCAATAGCAAGTGCTATTTCTTTTGCTTCTTCTTCTGGTTGATTTAATAATTGCTCTCTAAAATCTTGCAATGTAGGTGGTATGCCTTGATAATTACCTTGTTGAAATACCCTATAAACATTTGCTGTGCATCTATCAATAATAGACTTTTGTTTCGGTCCGAGATTTCCACTACCTATTAACTGCTCACACAGAGACAGGATGAATTCAGATTTTAAGATGACAGGATTTGCTCCATCTCCATATTCTGAGTTCATGTCCATTGCATTTATATGATTATCGCTTGTAGCAGATATTTTAATTACTTCTCCATTAAAAGATTTAACTAATGGTGCATATTCTCTTTCTGGATCTATTATAATTATGTCTGCATTTGGATCTCTTAATCTAATAGATAAAATTTCTTGTTTTGCCGTAAAGCTTTTTCCACTTCCACTAACTCCAAGAATAAAAGAATTTCCATTTAATAATTGTCTTCTATCTGCAATAATCATATTTTTACTGATAGCATTTTGACCATAAAAAATACCATCCTTGTGCCTTATCTCTTGCACTTTGAATGGCATAAATACAGCTAATGACTCAGTTGTCAAAGTTCTTAAAGCATCTATTTTTCTTACTCCAAAAGGTAATACCGTTTGAAGTCCGTCTAACTGTTGATATTTTAAAACACCTAATTGGCATAAGTTTTTACTAGCAATTTGTTTAATAGCCTCTGTATCACTTTCTAATTTTTCTTTGGTATCATCAGTAATTATAACTGTTATAACTACTAAAAACATTCTTTGATCTCGCAGAGTTAAATCATCTAAAAATTCTTTAGAGTCATTTCGTTGTTGTTCCATATCATAAGGTATTATGCTACTCCAATTATTATTAGCATTCTGTTTTCTTTGCCAATTAGTAATATTTGTTTCTACTCCTAGCCTTCTATTTTCTGCCTCTTTAACTGCCTCATCAGTAGGAATTGGAATTATATCTACTGATAACATCATGTTTCTATTCAAGTCTGTTAGTTCAGAAACCATACTGTCATTTATGTAGCTTGCGTATTCCTTTAAGAAAAAGGCTCTACCATACCTATTTCCGATCATAAAATAATCTTTTTCAAATTCAGCAGTATCTGGACAAATAAAATCTTTGAAATCATGACCTTTTTTCATTGTTTCGTGTATGTCAAAATGAAAAGATGTTTCTTCTCCTGTTCTATAAAAGTCATGTGCTATTCTTAGTCTTTCTTTTGCATTTAATTCTATACATTTTGAGCCTAAAGTATTAAAACGATTCATTAGCTCTGTACTTGCTCTTGTAAAGTAATTTCTAGCTTCTTCTACACTATCTTTATATACAGATATCGTAATAATTTTTTCTTGTACTATTTCATTTGCATCTTTTGCCTGATTTATCAGCATTTGATTATATTCGTGCCTATACTCATCTAATTCATCATTAGCATCTTTTAATAGTATTGTTTTTTCAAAATCTAATTTATTTATTCTTCTATTATTTATAGTTATTTTAGTTGTTGCTCCTGTATCTAAAGAATTAAGCAGAGAAGAATAGTCTAAAAACATTGCCTCTTTATCTTCTCTGCTTGCAACTGCATAATTTATATCTAAAAACTTATATGATTTCGAATACTTATTTTTTCCTACTAAAAAAATACCATCTTCCCATATAGCTTTCACGGGAATTATATCTTGCACACATTTTGGTACTTTAAATTTTTCTTTATCTAATTTAAATATTCTTTTTAGTGTCTTCAGCATTGTTATCTACCTCCTTTTTTAACTTTTTAGGCTTCTTATTTTTCTTTTCTTTATGCTTATGTTGTGGTTTTACTAATCCATTTTTCAAATTTCTTTCTATTGTAGGTTTAAAAACTTCTGCATAAATATTTTTGGATTTAAAAGTTAATCTCTTTGGTGTAATAAATTCGGATTTAATAAATGCTACAATAAATTTTTCAGCAGTCATTCCGTTATATTTAACAAAACCTAAAACAGCAAAAGGTGCTGCTCCTAAAATACATATCCAAGATAATGTTTCTATTCCAAAAAAAGATTTTAATGTAAAGTATAGAATTACTGCTATCACACAAGCCAATAAGGAAAAAATGAACTGACGCATAGTCAGTCCAAAAAATATACTTTCACTAAATTCTCTAATATCTTTGTTTATTTTAACTTCCATCTACCTTGCCTCC
>CAKNKX010000040.1 GCA_930987745.1 uncultured Clostridium sp. | reverse complement strand
TATTTTTGGAAAACATTATGATGGAAGAATAATTAGTTTAAAATATTTTATTGACCTGTGTATTCGATATTTAGAAGAACAACGATATTGCTGTTTAGAAAATTAAAATAAGGAACTCCCCTCTTAAAAGTAGTTCCTTAAAAATAAAGTGTTAGTGCTAAATGTTTGAACTACATTTAGCACACTTTTATGGGTATTCAATGCAAACCATTTTATCAAAATTATAATTTCTTTCAAACCACTTATGTGCTTTTTGTTAGTATAATGTATCATCCTTTAACATATCCACAATATTTTTGTTCAAAATCTTTTTTCCACCAATATAATAAGCTATACTTACTGCTAATAAAATAAATATTATATAGCAAAGTATTGGTATTATAGGCATATTATTTATATAATCAGACAATAATATTTGACTAGCGTTTAAAAATAATAAAACAATCGGAACATTTATTATTAGGCTTATTATAATAGGTTTTAAACTTATTATTAATGCCTCATAAGTTAAAATCTTTTTTATACCTTTGCGTGATAATCCAATAGACATATATCTAGCAAATTCTCTTTTTCTTAAAGAAATTTGTGATATACAGTTTGAAAATACATTTACAATTCCAATCAATGCAAGAATTCCTGCTAAAGTCCAAATTATAATTCTTAATCCACTTCTTATATTCTTGTCAGAAGTCTCTTCTTGTATTCTATTTTGTATTTGATATTCAATTCCAGTAATTTTCTGTTCAATTTTATTTTGTATATCATATATTTCTGATATATTATTAATTTTTACATTAAAATATGTAGGATTATTCATCATATTACTATTAATTTTATTAGCATAACTTTCACTAATTATTAAAACTAATTCGCATTCATATCTATTATATTCTTCTTTTAGATTAGGTAATTCTTGTGCATAATTTGTTATATATATAGTATATTTCTGTGATTCATTATTTTTCTCAAATATTTCTAATTTTAAATTGTCTATTTCTTGTAAATATGGGATGTATTCTCCTTTTAAATTGTGATTCTTACTTTTCCATATCTTATTTATTGCAACGCATTTTTCTTGTGCAGATAAATTACTACCGTTATTATTTTGCAAAGAATTATAATATCCATCAAAACTTACGTCGTCTAATATTATAATTGGAATACCTATTTGATATTTTCCATTTTCATTCTCAGTAATATTCTCACTAATTACATCTAACCCACCTGCTACATTTAGTTCATTACTAAAGTATGTAGAATCTATTTCAGCATAAAAAGTACATTTTTTATAATTAATACATTCTTTAATTCCAGCCATATCTCTTATTTCTTGGGTAAGTTCATTTCTATTATTCATATCTGGCATTTGGAACATTATATCCCATTTATCCCTATATCTTTCAAAGAATGTTTTATTAGTTGATAAATCTGATACTGTTTCAAAATTTAGAAATGTAATTAAAGCTAATGATGAACAAATAAATGCTCTTGTTGCTGTACGAAAACTTTTTTTTCGTGAATATATTGACTTCCTTGCTATTTCTCCTTCTATTCCAAAAATTTTAGAAAAAATCATAAATTTTTTCATTTTTTTAACTTTTGTATCATCTCTATAGAATATTGCATCCATAACTGAAACTTTAGCAATTTTTCTTGCAGGAATAGTCGCTGATATCCAAACTGTTATAAAAGAAATAGCAGCAGAAATAATAGCAACTAAAATATTATATCTAAAATATAGTTCAGAATCTCTTGCAAGCTCTGTTGCTTTAATTATAAATTGCATAAGAATATATGTTGCTACTATACCCAACAAGGTTCCGAATTACGATTGGAACTAAACTTAAAATTATAACTTCATACCTTAATATTTGCTTAATTTGTTTTGGCGTTGCCCCTACACTTTTTAAAATTCCTAATTGATGTAATCTTGAATTCATTGACATAGCAAAAATATTATATATCATTAAGATTAACGAAAACATTGCCATAAATAATATAAATAGAAATGCAAAGATTTCCACTGTTGTTTGGGTTTGTCCTCTAGCAATATTATCGGCATATAGATTGTAAAATATTCCTGTCAATAATGAAAGGAGCAATGAAGCAAGAAATGAAGTTATTGCTATTGAAACACTTGTTGTTTTATTATTTCTTATATGATTTATAACATATTCTTTTATCATTACATTACCTCCTTATCTTATATACTCATCTGATATAATTTTTCCATCTTCTATTCTAATGATTCTGTCTGCTTGTAAAGCTATGTTTTCATCATGTGTTATTAAAATTAAAGTCTGATTATATTTTTTATTGGAATACTTTAAAATTTCAATAATTTCTTGTCCATTTTTCTTATCAAGATTTCCAGTAGGTTCATCAGCCAAAATAATAGATGGTGCATTTATAAGAGCCCTACCGAATCGCAACTCTTTGTTGTTGACCACCAGATAATTGATTTGGAAAATGTTTTTTTCTATTACTTAATCCTAACATATCTAGGAGCTCATTAACTCTATCTTCATTTATTTTTTGTTTATCTAATTTAAGTGGTAAAACCATATTTTCATAAACATTTAATATTGGTATTAGATTATAAAATTGATAAATAAGTCCAACATTGCGACGTCTAAAAATAGCAAGTTCTTCTTCACTTTTTGTATATATTTCTTTTTTATCTACATAAATTTTACCGTGAAGTAGGAATGTCTACACCTCCCAACAAATGTAAAAGTGTTGATTTTCCAGAGCCAGATTGCCCTACTATTGCCACAAATTCTCCTTTTTTAACAGAAAAAGAAACATTGTTTAAAGCCACAACTTCATTTTCTCCTTTATAAATTTTAGTTAAGTTTTCAACTTTTAATATTTCCATATAGATTACCTCCTAAATTTAATATAACACAAGTTTAGTGACACATCCGTGACTTTATTATTACAAATATGTCACTTTTAAATAAATATAAAAAACGAAACATTATGACTTCACATTATGCTTCGTTAAAAAATTTAATATTAAATTCTGCACCTTTGTTTTCTCTATTTTTGGCAGTAATAACTCCATTTTGTTTTGAAACAATCATTTTAGTAAGGTACAGTCCAATTCCTATACCTTCACTACCACTATTGTTTCCTCTATAAAATCGCTCAAACAAATGTGGTAAATCCTCTTTACAAATTCCTTTTCCCTCATCAGTTATAATTATTTCTGTATATATCGGATTGGTTTCTGATATAATTTCTATAATACCTCCATTTTCCGAATGTTCTATACAATTCTTTATTATATTTGAAATAGCTTCAACTGACCAATAATAATCTCCTTTATAATTCGTATTTTTTTCTATTTTTAATTTCATTTTGATATTTTTGATTTCAGCTTGAATTTTTAACGGTTCTAATGATTTATTTACAACTTCTTCAACATTTGTTTTTTCTTTTTTTAACTTTACAGTATCAGATTCCAATTGAGCTACTTTTAATAATGCTGTAATAAGCCACTCAATTCTTGTTAATAACTTACTTATTTCTTTTATCATTTTTAATCGATCTTCAAAAGTTAACTCCTGTCTTGATAATCTCGATATCATTATATTTATGGAAGTCATTGGAGTTCTAATTTGATGTGATATATCTGCTAAATAATCTTTCAAATAATTTTTTTCGTTTTCTAACCTTTCTGTTTGTTCCCTTAATCTAACTGTCATTTTATAAATTTCACTATTCAGAACTGCAAGTTCTCCCTCTTTATTCACATCAAAATTTGTATAATCATTATTATGTAATATTTTATCTATTTTATAAGTTAATTCACTAATATCATTATATCTTTTTTTCGTAAAGAATAACGAAATAAATTCAATGACTAAACAAACTAATATAATATATATTGAGCAAATAATATTAATAAATAATGCTCCCAAAAATACAATAGTATTAAATATAACATATATAATTATCTGTTTTTTTATTTCTTCATTTCTAAAAAGACTCATAACATTCTCCAATTTTATAACCTATTCCTCTAACTGTTTTTATTATAATAGGATTTGTAGGATTATCTTCTATTTTTTCTCGTAATCTTTTTATATAAACAGTTAAAGTATTATCATTAACAAATTCTCCTGCAATATCCCAAATTTCTTCTAGTAATCTACTTCTAGACATAATTTCTCCCTGATGATTTATAAATAGTAAAAGTAATTTATATTCTAAAGCTGTCAATACAACTTCTTTGTCATTCTTTGATACACTACCTTTTATAGTATCTACCTTTAAATTTGTAATTTTAAAAACTGATGGAGATTTTTTATATCTTCTTAATTGATTTTTTATTCTTGATATGAGTTCTAAAGGCTTAAATGGTTTTGAAATATAATCATCAGCACCAACATCGAAACCTGTTACAATGCTATACTCATCTTTCATTGCTGTAAGTATAATAATCGGAATATCAATTTTCTTTTTTATTGAATTACAAATGGAAAATCCATTTCCATCTGGCAATATTAAGTCTAATAAGATTAAATCAAATTTATTTTTTTCCAACATTTTTTCTAGTTCTGATTGTTTAGATATCGATTCTATAGAAAATCCATTCTCTTTAAGTAAAAGAGTTAAATTTTCAGTTATTTCTTTGTTATCTTCCACTATTAAAATATGATTCATATCATTTTTTCCACCTTTATTTATTACTTCTTATTTTTTTACTTTTTTAAGCATATTTCTAATATCTTTCTCATAGTATTAGCTGTTCTTATTGTTATTGAATTACTAATTTCTGTACTTGCTGTTTTACTCCACCAATTTGATTTCCTATAATTTTTTAAATCAAAAGACCAAAAAATATTATTTTTATATTCTTGTATTTTTTCATATTCATTTGGAGAACCTATTGCAGCAAATACTTCTTTATAAGTAGTCGGTGGAATAATAAATATTATATTATCATATATCTCTTTATTATCTTTTCCCCACCATTCTGGACTATTACTCATCAATTCTTCTAATTCCTGTGAAGTTGTAACATAAGTTGGTATATCAAATTCAAATTTATCTTTTATCATTATTTGTATATTATTTATAATTTCATTTTTATTATTTATATTACTTTCAAAAATTATATTGCCACTATTTAGATAAGTTGTTACTTCTTTAAATCCTAAATTGGTAAATTCTTTTTTTAATTTGCTCATTGCAATTTTGTTTTTTCCACTAATATTTATTCCTCTCAATAATGCTATATATTTCATAATACTTCTCGCTTTCAAATTACTATTT
>CAKNKX010000039.1 GCA_930987745.1 uncultured Clostridium sp. | reverse complement strand
AAGATTTATAAATAAACATAGAGGAGCACCAAAGGGTGTTCTTTTTTAAATTCTAGAAAATTACATTTTCTAGAATTTAAAAATCGCTTCGCTCTAACGATTGCACACAATTTTACTTGCGTAAAATTGGTACTGAACAATAATGCAGTCTTTAAAATGTTATGAATAGAAAAAAATTCATAAAAATGCAACATTAGTATTTTAAATTGAAACTCCTATTATTAGAAGAAGGTAAAAAAATATGGATGATAAAAAAGTAATCAAACCAGTTACTGAAGTAAAAAACAAAGAAAGAATATAAATAAGCGAAAAAGTTAATACATAAAGATAAAACAAAAAAATATATATGTAATAAGAGAAAAAAGAGTATGTCATAAATCAATGACATACCCAATATTGTAAAATAGGAGGAAAACTAAAATTGCAAGGCAAAGAAAAGTGTTATAATAAAATATACTGTTGTTTTAATGAAGATGGAAAGGATACTATTGAAATATTAAAAGAAGCATTTATAGATTATTTAAAAAATACAGAAAATAAGGCAAAAACACTTGAAAAAAATATAAATGAGAGTTAACATCAAAAGCAACAGGTAGTTGCTGAATTTAGGAGGTAATAATGCTAAATTTAGCGGGTGAAGAATTTAAAGTAGGAATGTATATAAGACTATCTAGGGAAGATGGTGATAAACAGGAAAGTGAAAGTATAGGAAATCAAAGAAAAATAATAAAAAGATTTCTTGAAGAAAATAATTTAAACTTTGTTGACGAATATGTGGATGATGGTGTATCAGGAACAACTTTTGACAGAGAAGGATTTAATAGATTAATTAGAGATATTAAAAATAAAAGAATTAATATGGTTGTCACAAAAGATTTATCTCGTTTAGGTAGAGATTATATAAAAACAGGATACTATCTAGAAAATTATTTTCCTGAAAAATCTGTGAGATATATTGCTATATTAGATGGTATTGATACATATTTAGATAGTACAAATAATGATATTAGTCCATTTAAAGCAATTATGAATGATATGTATGCTAAAGATATTTCAAAAAAAATAAAAAGTGTATTTAGAGAAAAGCAAAAAAGTGGACAGTTTTTAGGATCAATAGCACCATATGGGTATAAATTAAGCAAAAATGAAAAAGGAAAATTAGAAGTTGATGATTACTCAGCAGAAATAGTAAGACAAATATTTCAGATGTATTCAAATGGACATGGAAGTATTGATATTATGAATTATCTAAACAAAAAAGAAATATTAAATCCAAGTAGTTATCATAGGACTAAATATAAGAAAAAACAATCTAGTAAATGGAATCAAATTACAATATTGGCTATGTTAAAAAATCAGGTGTATATAGGGAATACAGTACAGAATAAAAGAAGAAAAGTATCTTATAAATCAAAAAAAGTTATAGATAATCCAAAAGATAATTGGATTGTTGTTGAGAACACACATGAGCCAATAATAGATAAGCAAACATTTGAAAAAGTTCAATTGATGATAGAAGCAAAAGATACATCAAAATACACAAAACACGAATATTTATTTAAAGGTCTTTTAAAATGTCATCATTGTGGATGGAAGTTACAAATAGCAATTAAAGGCTCAGGTAAGAATCCATATATAAATTGTATTGGGCATGAGAAAAGAGGAAAACATCCAATCAGTATGAACTATTGGAAATTTGAGGAAAGTATTCTTGAAGTTATAAGAAATATCTGTAAAATGTATTTGAATGAAAATATATTTTTAGAAACATTTAAAAAATATAAAAATGGATATACAAATATAATGGATGAATACAAGAAAAAACTAAATGAAGTTGAAAATAAAATTCAAACAATAAATAATAATCTAGATAAAATGTATATGGATAAATTGAATGATATCATAACTACTGATGATTATATGAGGTTTTATAATAGGTTTGCTGAAGAAAAAAAGGAGCTAATTGAAAAACAATATGAGATAAAACAAAAGATTATGACATTAAAAGAAAAAGAAGAAGAGAATATTGATGAAGAAGAAATAAAGAAAATAGTCAATGAATTTTTGAACATAAAAGAAGTTAACAAAGTTTTATTATACAGACTGATTAATTATATTGAAATTGATACAGATAAAAATATATATATTCATTTTAATTTTAATCATTTAAATATAATAAGTGATAGTATATCAATAAATAATGGAAAAATCGAATATGAAGAAATTTTGAAAACAGGATAATCAAACATAATAATCGCCAGTCAAGGCGATTTATTAATAAGGTATGTTGGAAGTTAAAAAAATCCACACCATTTATATTTGCTTTCCAACCATTAGGAAAAGGAATAGAGGGGAAGTTATTTGAAATTTCTCTTGCTTTTCTATATCCAAAAGAAATAGAAGAAAGATTTCCAGTAACAAGATCTACCACATCAGGATTACATATTGGCATTATATAAATAGATGTATTATTAAAAATGTTACGAGCAGAATATCCATAAATATTTTGATTAGATGTATAACTTATACAAAAATCTTCTATAAATTTCATAAGTACGGGAGTAGTAATCCACTCATTTGCATGAATTGAAGCGGAATAAAAAACATGTTTTTTACCTTTGCCAAGTCGTATTACATAGATAGGTTTTCCAAGAACACTTGTGCCAACAACTTGAAGGTTTAAGAAAGGGTAAGTTTTTAATAATTCATAAATTTCAATATTCAATAAAGTAGAATTATATGGAACATTTGTAGAAACAATACTCATATTTTATCACCTAAAGTATGATATGTTTTTTATATAATAAAAGTGAATATCATAGATAAATTTTTATAAAAAATAAAAATACTCTTATAAAAATATAAGAGTACTTGAATGAGAGTCAAGTAATAACTATTTGACATTCCCACTCATATTCTTTGTTGCTTGTCATCTCCATTTGGATGTTCACCTTGGAAATTTCTCGAGGTGAAACATTTCGAATTCTTGTACTCAAATTAGTAAAGTACAAAGATTCATCAGAAAGTAGTTTTTTTATCTTAGCTACTTCCCAGTTAGAAAGCTCTACATTGATGATGCAAAGCTCCGTTAAAAATTTGGATGTTCTAATTGTACTAATCAATTGCCGTTTCATTACAAGTCCTCCTTCAGCATTTTTGCTTTCTTACATAATATAGCATATTTAATATATAATCACAATATGAATTTTATAAATATTGTATAAAAATATAGAAAAAAATTATATTGTATAGTATAATCACAATGAAAAGGGGTTGGTTTTATGAAGAAAAAAGTTTTAATCACTGTTTTGGTAATCATTGTAATACTGCTAGGGGTAGTAGGATATTTTGTAATTTCAGATATGATACAAGAAGATAAGTTAAAAACAGAATTACAAGAAATTAATGATTTATCAAATGCTGAAACTATTGATATTGATGCAATTGACGAGAGACTAGATAGAATAGTAACAACAGGAGATTATGCAGTTGTTGAAGATGCATGTAAAACATATTTAAGAGAATGCTTTGATAATATTTTGCAAATTACAGATACATTAAATGATGAGCAATTAGTAAATTTATTATCAGTAGAAAATTATATTAAAGACGGTAAAGACTTTACAAAATCAAAAGAATATATTAATGGAACAAGAACTGCATTAGAAATTTGTAAACAAAAATATACAGAATTTCTTACAGAAGAAAAGGCAATGTCATATATTAATGATAAAGGGCTAGATGAATATTACATAGACTTATATAAACAAGAATTTGTTGGAGATATGAGTGAAGCAAGTGATGGAGAAGTAGAAAGCTCAATAGATGAAATAATAAAAATTCTAGATATTTCAGAACAAGTATTAAATCTTCTTTCAGAAAATCAAAATGCTTGGGAAATTGAAGGAGAAAATATAGTATTTAATAGTGAAACTTTATCAAATCAATATGATGAATTAATAAATCAATTGTAAAATTAAATATAAAATAATAGGAGATAAAATGAATAAATATTATGATACTGTAAATAAAGAAATTAAAGAGTATTTTAAAATTTTAGAACCAGATTTTCCAAAATGGTTAAATGAATATATTGACACAAAAGAATTGCTATCACAAAAATACATCAGTGTTACTTGTGGTACTATATATTCTAAATTATTTGAAAGCGATTTTTTCTTTTCAAGTTTAGATCATTCAGTTGCAGTAGCATTAATAATTTGGCATTTTACTCACAATAAAAAAGAGACATTAGCAGGATTATTTCATGATATATCAACACCAGTATTTAAACATTGTGTGGATTTTCTAAATGGTGACTATATGACTCAAGAATCAACAGAAGATTTGACAAGCAAAATTATAAAAGATTCATCTGAAATTTCTAAATTCTTAAAAAGAGATAAGATAGAGATAGAAGAAGTAGATAATTATCATATTTATCCAATTGCAGATAATGATACTCCAAAACTTTCTTCTGATAGGTTAGAATATTCTTTATCAAATGCTTTATTTACATATAAGTTGTTAGATAAAGAAGAAATAAAAGAAATCTATAATGATATAGAAGTGCAAGTGAATGAAGAAAATGAAAAAGAATTAGGTTTTAAAACTAAGAAAATTGCAAGAAATTTTGTAAAAATAACAAGTAAGTTATCTGTGATTTATCGTGAAGATAGGACAAGATACTCAATGCAGTTATTGGCAGATATTTTAAAAAGATTAAATGAAGATAATATTATATCAATTGAAGATTTATACAAATAAAAAGAAAGTGAAATAATTGATATTATAGAAAAATCTAGATATAAAGAAGTTTTTAACATCTGGAAAAATGCTAAGAAAGTAAAAGTATCAAAAGAAGAACCAGGTAAAGTATATTTTGTACATCATGGAGCTAAAGTAAGATATATTGATCCACTATTTAATGGAATAAGAATGTCAAAAGCATGCAAGATTGCAAAAAATATGATTGATAAAAACTTAAAGTATGACATGAATAATTATGTGTATTTGGATTTTGAGCTAAAATAAAGAAAGTAAACTAATGGTCGAGTAAACTAAACTGATTATTGGTTTACTTTATCTTTTAAAAATAGTAACATTTAATTATACTAAATAGAGGAGGAATTTATAATGAAAACTATTGGAGAAATGATTAGTTCTTTAAGAAAAGAAAAAGGCATGACACAAAATGAACTAGCTGAAAAAATGAATGTTACTGATAAGGCAGTATCAAAATGGGAAAGGGATTTATCTTGTCCAGATATTAATACAATTTCAAAATTAGCAAATATTTTAGATGTGTCAGTTGATGAATTATTACAAGCTAAAAAGAAAGAAAATTCAAATACTAAACTAAAGGATTTGATTAATCTAATATTTAAAGCAGTTGCATTAGCAATGGGAATAGCTGTTGTTGTTTTAAATATATTAGATAAAATTGATACAAAATCATCAATTATAATGCTAGGTATTGGAATTGCATGTATTGGTATTTATTTGTTAGATGAAAAAGAAAATAAGAAATAATAAAAGAAGGAGGAGTATATTATGATAAAAGTATTATTTGTATGCTTAGGAAATATTTGTAGGTCACCAATGGCGGAATTTATTTTTAAAGATATAGTAAAAAAGAGGGGATTAGAAGAACAGTTTTTCATCGATTCTGCTGCAACTAGTGGATATAATGAGAGATATAAAGAATGTATGTATATAGATGCGCAAGATGTATTAAGAAAATATAATGTTCCATTTACTGAACATATATCAAGACAAATAAGAAAAGAAGATTATGATAAATTTGACTATATATTAGGAATGGAAGATGAGAATATAAAAAATATATTAAAAATTGTTGGAAAAGATACTAAAAATAAAGTATTTAAATTACTTGATTTTACAGAAGAGCCAAGAGATATAATTGACCCATGGTACTATGGAAATTTTGAGGCAACTTACGATGATATAAAATATGGTTGTGAGAAGTTTTTAGAATATGTTATAAAGAAATAATTTATAACATAAGTGTTTATAGAAAGAGAAAACCTCCTACTAAAAAAGTAAGAGGTTATTTTATCGTTCAATAGTTATAAATTGAATTACAGTGTTTTTATATTTATTTTTTTAGAACATATAT
>CAKNKX010000038.1 GCA_930987745.1 uncultured Clostridium sp. | reverse complement strand
AAGAAAATATTATAAAAGAAATAAAAAAGATGGTTTTAAATAATTAGATAAAAAAAGATTAAATAAAAAATTATATAAATATTGTTATATAATCAAAAGGAGGAAATATCAAGATGGATAAACAAGCTGTTTTAAGTGAATACAAAAAACAAGAAGATAAAATATGTCTATCGCAAGTTTTAGATAAAATAGAATTACTAAAAAAACAAGAAAAAATAGCAAGTACTAACTTTTTAGATATGTATCAAATTTCATTAGTAGAAAATTTCTTAAGAAAAATAAACTATAAAAACTATAAACTTTATGGTGGGTATGAAGATGCAGAAAGAAAAATTCTAATTGTATATCCAGAAAAATATACTGATGAAATGATAGAAAAAAACTATAGTAAATTATTAAAAGTAGTAAGAATTAGATTAAAAGAAGAAGACTATGGAAAATTTAGTCATAGAAACTATTTAGGTGGAATTGTAAAACTTGGATTAAAAAGAGAAATGGTAGGAGATATACTAGTAGAAAAAGAAGGAGCAGATATAGTAACTGTAAGTGATTTTGCAAATATTTTACAAAAAGAACTACCAAGTTTAACAAGATTTCAAAATAGCAAAATAACTGAAGAAGAATTAAAAGAATTAAAAATTAAAATTCCTGAAAAAGAAGAAATAAAAATAATAGTACCATCTTTAAGATTAGACAATATAGTATCAGACTTAGTAAGAACCTCTAGAAGCAAAGCAGCAGGAATAATAGAGCAAGAAAGAGTATTTGTAAATGGGCAAAATGAAACAAAACTTTCAAAACAAATAAAACTAGGAGATATTATTACAATAAGAGGAAAAGGAAGATTTACAGTTAAGGGAATTGATGGAACAACAAGAAGCGGAAGAACAGTTTTGATAATAGAAAAATACGTTTGAGAAAAAGGGGACGGGCTTGAGACAAAGAGGGACGGGCTTATTTTGTGTCATTTGACACAAAATAAGCCCGTCCCCTTTTTTCTCATTTTAGTTCTACAACTGTAACTCCACTTTCTCCTTCACCAAATGTTCCGAAGTCTGAATGATTTGACATGTGGATTCGTTTTTAAAAATTTATGTATTCCTTCTCTTAGTTTTCCTGTTCCTTTTCCGTGTACTATTCTGACTGTCTGTAGTTTTGCTAAGCTTGAGTCATCTAAAAATTTGTCTATTACAAATGTTGCTTCTTCTACATTTTGTCCAATTACATTTATTTCTGATTTTACAGTTCTTGTTTTAGAAATTTTTGTATAACTACCATTTAAATTATTTTTTCCACTTTTTTTCCCAGTATTAGAAGAAATACTAGAAGTAGAAGGGGTAAGTTTTTGTAGTTTTTGTAGTTTTGAAATTTCTAAATTCATTTTCATAGAACCTATTTGTACTTGAACAGTATTGTCTTTTGAAAGATTAGATACAATTATTCCTGAAGTATTTAAACTTGGAATATATACTTCTAAATCCTTTTTGATATCTTCTTTATTAATAGATTTTTCTTTAGAATCAGTATTAGAAGAATTGTCATTATTATCTAATACTTTTATATCTGCTATAGATTTATTTAATCTATTTCTTAAGTTATCAGCTTCTTTTTTAGAAGATGATGAAAGTTTAGACATATTTTTTATAATTTCATTTGCTTCTTCTTTTGCATCTAAAAGATATTCTCTTGCTTTAATTTTTGCTTTATCTATTATTTCTTTTTGTTTTTCTTCTAATTCTTTATTTCCTTTTTCAAGACTATTTTTTAGTTCTTCTATTTTAGAAGAGTTTTCTAATATTTTTTCTTTTTCGTTTTCAATTAGAGCTTTATCATCATAAATAGATTTTAAAATTTCTTCTATATTTACATCTTCTTTTTTCATCATAGATTTTGCTTTATCAATTATTTTGTCTGAAAGGCCCAGTTTTTTACTTATTTCAAAAGCATTACTTTTTCCTGGAATTCCAATTAACAATCTATATGTAGGAGCAAGTTTTGATATATCAAATTCAACAGATGCATTTTTAAAACCTTTAGTTGTTAATGCATATCTTTTTAGTTCTTGATAATGTGTTGTTGCAATTGTTGTTGTACCTAAGTTTTTTAAGTAATCTAATATACTTATTGCAAGATTTGCTCCCTCTATTGGGTCTGTTCCTGAACCTAATTCATCTACTAGAACTAAAGAGTTAGGTGTTGCATTTTTAATAATATCCACAATATTAATCATGTGTGATGAAAAAGTACTTACAGAATCTGATATACTTTGGTCATCTCCAATATCTGCAAATATTTTATCAAATACATAAATTTCTGAATTTTCTGATACCGGTATTGCTAAACCTGAACATGCCATTAATGTAAGAAGTCCTACTGTTTTTAATGTAACAGTTTTTCCACCTGTATTTGGACCTGTGATTAATAAAATAGAAGTGTCATCATCTATATAAATATTATTTGCAACACATTTACTGCTATCAATTAAAGGATGTCTTGCATTTTTTAAGTTAAATTTTTTGTTATCAGAAATATTTGGAATTGTTCCATTTATACTTTTAGCATATTTTGCTTTTGCAAATATAAAGTCAAGTTTTCCTAAAACTTTAGTATCATTTTCTAAATCTTCTAAATATGGAACAAAAAGCATAGAAAGTTCATGTAATATTTTTTCTATTTCAATTTCTTCATCTAACTTTAATTTATTTAAACTATTATTCATTTCAAAAACTGAGGTTGGCTCAATAAATAGGGTAGAACCTGCATTTGAAACGTCATGCACAAACCCATTTATTTGAGACCTATACTCTTCTTTAACTGGAATAACAAAACGATTATTTCTAATAGTTATTACATTTTCCATAATATATTTTGAATATTTAGAAGAATGTATCATCTCATTTAATTTATTCCTAATATCTTGTTCTAAGTTTCTTTTCCTTTTTCTGATAGAAGAAAGTTCTTTTGATGAATTATCATCTATTGTATTTTCATCTATTATACAAGATAAGACTTTATCTGAAATTGATTTATTAGTATATAGCATATCAAAATATGTAGAAAGTATAGGGTAGTCTGATTTTTCTAAAAATTCTTTATTAAAATATTCTTTTAAAGCTCTAGCACAATTTAATATATTTGCTAAGTTTAATAAAGATTTAGTAGATAAACTATTTCCACTTTCTAAAGTTTTTAAATCTACATTAATATCAAAAAATTCATAAAAAGAAGGAAAAGAATTTCTAAAACTTAAATTAATTGCTTCAAAAGTTTCTAAAAGCAATTTTTTAACTTCAAAAACATCAGAACTTGGAACAAGCTCATCTACTAGTTCTTTTCCTGATATTGTAGAACAATATCCTTTTAAAATATCTAATATTTTATACAATTCTAATTTTTCAAAACAACTATTTATTACTTTACTCATTTTAAAATCTCCTAAATATTGATATATCTATTATACAAGCCTATTTTAAATTAGTCAATTTAAATATTAATAAAGTTAAAAAATTAAAACCAAAGTAATTTGTAACAAAAATGTAAAGAAATAAATAATAAAAAATATTGACTAAAAGTTTTAAAATATATAAAATAAATATATGCTAAGAGCATAAGAATAAAAAAGAAAAATTGAAGAGATAATAACAAAAGAAGTATTAGCAAAAAATGAAAGGGGAAACAAAAGAATGAAACAAGAATTATTGAAAAACGTGACAAAACAAAGAAATAATACAGGTATAACACTAATTGCATTAGTAATAACAATAGTACTAAACGCTTTCGCGTGGTCATAATGAAAAAATCCTAGTATCCCAAAAGCAAAATGAGAGTGAAAAAGAAGAAGCCTCTAACAAAAAACTTTAAAAGAATAGAAAAAGAGGAATATGGATAAATAGATAAAAGTGTAGGAACACTTGAAAATAAAGGTAACCTCTTTTAAAATATATTATGTGAATTAACACAGAAAATATATTTTAAAGGAGGTTTTTGTTTATGACCAATAAACAATTAATTGAAAAACTAAAAGAAGACATGGAAATGAGAGGATTTTCACACTACACAAAAGATAGCTATTTTAGAAAAACAAAAGAAATAATAGAATATTTTGGAAAACCAATGAAGCAAGTAACAACAAAAGAATTAAGAAAATTTCTAATGAAATATTTAAGAGAAGAAAAGCAAGTAGGAGAGCGAAGTATTAACTACTACAATAGTGTAATAAGATTTATCTATGATGTAGTATTAGATTATCCAATAAATCACAAGCAATTACCAATGTATAAAAAGAAAAGAAAATTACCGAAGATATTAAGAGAAGAAGAACTTAATGTCTTTTTTAATGCTTGTGATAATTACATGTATAAAACAATTTTCATGATGATATATGGGTCAGGGCTAAGAATATCAGAAGCGACAAATATAAGAATAGAAGATATAGATAGTAAAAATATGAGATTGTTTGTAAGGAACGGGAAAGGAGAAAAACAAAGGTATACAGTATTACCAAAGGCAAGTTTAGAAATGCTAAGAGAATGTTACAGAAGATATAAACCGAATCATCCAGAGGGATATATGTTTTTAAACCGAGAAGGGAACCCGCTAAAAATAGAAAGATTAAGAGTATTTTTTAGAAGATATAGAAGAAAAGCAGGAATAAGTGAAGACTTCATAGTGCATTCGCTTCGTCATGCTTTTGCCACCCGATTAGTTGAAGAGGGAATACCATTAGTACAAGTAAAAGAATTACTAGGGCATAGCTGTATAAGAAGTACAATGACGTATGTACATGTGGCAAATAATATGCAGAAAGTAGATAGTCCATTAGATATATTTTTGAAAAAGAAGGAGGAAGAATAAAATGCCAGAAGTACAAGAAATAATAAAAAAATATGGAAAAGAATATAAAGAAAAACACAAAATGTTACCACATGTAGCCAAAGCAATGGGAGCAATAGAGAAATGTAGAACAGCAGAATTAGGAGCACATATAGATGTATGTGATAATTGTGGATATGAAAAAATAAGTTACAATTCATGTAGAGATAGACATTGTCCAAAATGCCAGAGTATAGCAAGAGAGAAATGGATATATAATAGAGAATACGATTTATTAAATGTAAAATATTTTCATGTAGTATTTACAATACCATCAGAAATATATTTAATAGCAAAACAAAATGAAACGAAGGTATATAATATATTGTTTAAATCAGTAGCAGAAACATTAGAAGAACTAGGAGAAGACAAAAAATATTTAGGAGCGCAGATAGGATTTATGGAAGTATTACACACATGGGGACAAACATTAGTATATCATCCACATATACATGTAATAGTACCGGCAGGAGGAATAGATATTTTAGGAAGATGGAAAAATAGCAAGAAGAAATTTTTCATACCAGTAAAAGTGTTATCAAGAAAATTCAGAGGAAAGTTTTTAAGTTATCTAAAGCAAGAAAGATTAGATTTCTATGGAGAAAATAAAGAATTGGAAATACAACAAAATTTTGATGAGTTAATGTCAAGGATGTATAAAAAAGAATGGATAACATACTGTAAACCACCATTTAAAAATCCGAAAAGTGTAATAAGATATTTAGGGAGATATACCCATAGAGTAGCAATATCAAATAATAGGATAGTAAAAGAAGAGAATGGAAAGGTAACATTTAAATATAGAGATTACAAAGATAAGAAAAAAATAAAAGAGATGACAATAGAAGCAGAAGAATTTATCAGAAGATTTTTACTACATATATTACCACCAAGATTTATGAAAATAAGACATTATGGGCTATTAGGAAATAGAAACAAAAAGACAAAGTTAGCCGAATGTAAAAAGCTTACGAATACAGCTAACCTTGAAAAACTAGAGATAAACACTCTAGAAATACTAAAGAAAACACTAGGTGTTGACTTTAATTTATGTCCCATTTGCAAAAAAGGACATTTATTGAGCCCAGACTCCGGATAAAATAAAACAATTCCATACCACTTAAAAATTGCCTCTTAATTGGGGAGGGGGACTCTATGTTTATTTTACAATGAAAATGGAAAAAGAACAATAGAAATGTAAGAAAAGTTACAGAAAAAATACAAAAAAAGAGCTTCTAGTTAAGAAAGAGAAAAAAATAAATCCCCATAGAAGATAGAAAAAAGTTTCCGCATTTACTACTATTATAATTACAGCTGGTTAGCCAGAATAAAATAGTACTAAAAAGGAAATTTTTTTACTGGCTAACCATCAGTAATTTCCTATACATAATAGTATTATTAATACTTGCAGGAGTGTCAATAGCAATGCTAACAGGACAAAATGGAATATTAACACAAGCTCAAAATGCAAGTACAC
>CAKNKX010000037.1 GCA_930987745.1 uncultured Clostridium sp. | reverse complement strand
ATAGATATAGCTAAAAATATGTTAAAAGATAGTTTAGATATAGAAATAATAATGAAATATACAGGTTTATCAAAAGAAGAGATTGAAAAATTAAAAGTATAAAATAGCCCCTAGATTTTAGATAACTAAAGTCTAGGGATTATTTTATTTGTTTTCACTAATTTTGGCATATCTTTTTAGTTTTTCATGTACTAAATAATTTACAGTTCCAGCAGGGAAATTACCATTTTTATCTTTTCTACCTGCAGGTACACCTGTTAAAACTTCAATTCCTTCTTCAATAGTAGATATTGCATAAATATGGAATTGTTTATTTTTAACTGCTTCTATTATTTCATCTGAAAGTTGTAAATTATCAACATTTTGAACAGGTATCATAACACCATGAGAACCATTTAATCCACGTAACTTACAGATTTGGAAAAATCCTTCTATTTTTTCATTAACTCCACCGATTGGTTGGATTTCACCTTTTTGATTAACAGAACCGGTAACGGCAATTGCTTGATTGATAGGTATTCCGGAAAGACTTGATAATAGTCCATATAATTCTGTACTAGAAGCACTATCTCCATCAACACCATTGTATAATTGCTCAAAACAAATACTTGCTGTTAAACAAAGAGGTATATCTTGTGCAAACATTTCTCCTAAATAAGCAGATAAAATTAAAACACCTTTTGAATGAGAAGGACCAGAAATTTCAACTTCTCTTTCAATATTGATAATTCCATTTTTTCCAGTATAAGTATTTACTGTAATTTTAGCAGGTTTACCAAATGTATAATCTCCAATACTTAAAACGGTTAGGCCATTTAATTGTCCGACTTCATAACCAGAAGTGTTTATAAGTAGAGAATTTTCTTTTATCATTTCTAAATATTTAGAATCATATTTTTTTACTCTTTCTACTCTTTCTTCTAAAGCTTTATCAATAAATTTAGCAGTTACAACCTTTGATTTAGAAAGTTTAGCCCAAGTACCAGCTTCACTTGCAACTTGTATTAAATCATCAAACCTTGTAGATACTTTTTTGTGACTTCCAGCAAGTTTTGAAGCATATTCAACAAGTCTTGCCATAGCACTTTTATCTAGATGAGGTAATTCCTCATGCTCACAGAAACCATGAATTATTTGAGCTAATTTATTTACATTTTCTTCTGTGATAGGTGCATCATCTTCAAATTCAACCTTTATTTTGAATAATTTCCTAAAGTCAGAGTCCATAGCAAGTAAAGTTTGATAAATACTAGGACTTCCAATTAATATAACTTTTAAATTTAAAGGTATTGGTTCAGGTTTTAAAGAAACTAAAACCATTGATGAACGTTGGTCTGCAGTATTTTCTATACTTAGTTCTTTAATTCTTAAAGCTTTCTTTAAGGCATCATAACACATTCCATTTGCTAATAAATCTTTTGCTTGTAAAATTATATAACCACCATTTGCTTTTTGAAGTAAACCTGGTTTTAACATTGTATGATCAGTTTTAAGAGCTCCATAAACATTTTCATATTCAAGAGAACCAAATATGTTATGATAAGAATAGTTAGAATCCATGATAACTGGAGCACCTTCTAACTGAGAATTATCAATAAATAGGTTTACTCTATAATTTAAGCATGGGTCAGTTTTTTTCTGCATTGGATTTTGTGGCTGATTTGCGTGTTTTGTTTCATCTTCTAAAAATGTAGGTACATTTTTTAATACATCTTGTTTTACATCATTTAAAAATTTATTTATTTTTTTATTTCTCTTATATTTAGATTTTAAATAATTTATATGAACATTTACAGTAAGTAGAGCTACATTTGATTGCCATTCAGAAATTTTCTTATCAGATTGACGTTCAATTTCTTTAATTTGACTTATTACATTCATAATTTGTTCTTGAACATAAACTGACTTTTCTTCATATTCTTTTTTTACTTCATCAGCTAATTTATCAAATTCTTCTTCTTGAACAACTTTTCCATCCACAACAGGCATCATATATATACCATTTTGAGCTGTTTTTACTTGGAAATTATATTTTGAAGCATCTTCATTTAATTGTTCTAATAATTTAGAACGTTTTGCTTCAAATTCTTGTTTTATTAATGCTTTCTCTTTTTCAAAATCATCATTATTAAAAGTATTTTTTATATCTTTTCTAATTTCTTTAATAAATCCATCCATTGCATCTTTAAATTCTTTACCTTGCCCTGCAGGAAGACTAACTGCTATTGGCTCATTTGGATTGTCAAAATTATATATATAACACCAATCAGAAGGAACTTTCTTCTTTGGTGCTATTTTATTTAAATAATTTTTTGTGTACATTGTTTTTCCAACACCAGAAGGCCCTTCAATAAATATGTTATAGCCTTTTACATCTACTTGAAGCCCAAATTCTAAGGCTTTAATTCCTCTATCTTGACCAATTCCACTTTGAATAGGAGTAAGCTCCTCTGTTGTATCAAAATGAAATAAATTTTCTGGAAAAGTAAGTTTTAAATCTTTATAACTCAATTCATTTTTATTTTTCATTTGTTTCCTCCATTTTTTCTTCTTAGTATATCCAATTCAAAGTTATTTTATATTACTTAAACTAAAAAGTAAAGCAATTTTTGGAAAAAATATAAATATAAAAATAAAAAATGACCAAGCTGTTCAAAAATAATAAATCTATTGCAAAATATATTAAAAATATATATAATATAAACTGTATTATTTAATTGAAAGGATGTTTAAAAATATGAATAAAACAAAAAGAAAAATATTTGAAACATCAATGAAATTATTTGCTGAAAAAGGTTATGATGCAACAAGCATAGAAGAAATAACAGCAACAGTTGGAGTAGCAAAAGGTACTCTTTATTATCATTTTGGAAGTAAAGAAGAAATCTTTAATTTCCTAATAGAAGAGGGAATGAAATTATTACAAAATAGCATAGATATTAAAACTGCAAAATATTCTAATTATATAGACAAGATAAAAGCAATAGTGCTTATTCAAATAAAAATAGTTGCTAAATATGAAGATTTAATAAAAATATTACTTAGTCAATTTTGGGGAAGTGAAGCAAGAAATCAAATGTGTAAAAGACACATCTTTAATTATATAAGTAAAATAGAAAATATTGTAAAAGAAGGAATAGAAAAAGGAGAAATAAAAAAAGGAGACCCTAAAAGTATTGCTTCAGAAATATATGGACTAATCTGTTCAGCTTTAGTGTATAAAGTAAGAAATGAAAAAGAGCTAGACATTATGAGTTTATATAAAGAATTTGAAAACACAGTTATAGAAGGTTTAAGAGTAAAATAATTATATAAAATAAAAGGAGATATGAAAAATGAGAGAGCAAATCTATAAAAATGAGGGATATAGAGACTTAAAAGAGATGTTAGAAAAAACAGGAGAAAAATATGGTGATAAACCAGCATATGTTTTTAAAACTGAAGAAGAAGGAAAATTTAAATACATTACACATAAAGAATTTAGAGACCATATAAAAGCCTTAGGAACATCACTTGTAAATATGGGGTTAAAAGATAAAAGAATAGCAGTAATATCAGAAAACAGATATGAATGGGGAGTGGCATACTTAGCAGTAGTTACAGGAACAGGAATTGTAGTTCCATTAGATAGAGCACTTCCAGCAAATGAAATAGAAAACTTAATGATTCGTTCAGAAGTTGAAGCAATTTTCTATTCTAATAAATATAATGAAATCATGGAAGATGTAAAGAAAAGAGGAACAACAAAAGTAAAATTCTTTATTTCAATGGATTTAGAAAAAGAAGAAAATGGAATTTATTCAGAAAAAGAATTAATTGAAAATGGTAAAAAACTATTAGAAGAAGGAAATAGGGAATTTTTAGATAGTAAAATAGACAATGAAAAAATGAGTATAATGTTATTTACATCAGGAACAACAGCAATGTCAAAAGCAGTAATGTTATCACATAAAAATATTTGTACTAACTTAAAAGACATAACAGCAGTAATAAAAGCAACAACAGAAGATAGATTCTTATCATTTTTACCATTACACCATACATTTGAATGTACTGTAGGATTTTTATATCCAGTATCAGTTGGTTGTCAAATAGCATTTTGTGAAGGAATTCGTCACATTGCAGATAATATAAAAGAATATCAAGCAACAGCAATGATATCAGTACCAATACTTTTTGAAACTATGTATAAAAGAGTAATGAAAACAGTAGAAAAACAAGGAAAACTTCCTACACTTAAAAAAGGTATAAAAATAAGTAAATTTTTATTAAAATTCGGAATAGATATAAGAAGAAAATTATTTAAAGAAATTCATGAAACACTAGGTGGAAAAGTAAGACTATTTGTTGCAGGTGGAGCAGCATTTGACCCAGAAACAGAAAGAGGGTTTAATGATTTAGGATTTACAACATATCAAGGCTATGGTTTAACAGAAAGCTCACCAGTTATTGCAGCAGAAGATGATAAATATAGAAGAATAGGTTCAATAGGAAGAGCTTTCCCAAGTGTTGATGTTAAGATTGAAAATCCAAATGAAGAAGGAATTGGAGAACTTCTTGCAAAAGGAGATTCTATAATGCTTGGATATTATAATAATGAAGAAGCAACAAAAGAAACATTAACAGAAGATGGATGGCTTCACACAGGAGACTTAGCTAAAATTGATAAAGATGGATATATATTTATTTCAGGAAGAAAGAAATTTGTTATAGTATTAAAAAATGGAAAAAATATTTATCCAGAAGAAATAGAAGCTTTGATAAATAAAATAGAAGGTGTAAAAGAAAGTTTCGTATATGGTAGACCAGAAGATGATGGAGATTACAAAATATGTGCAAAAATAGTTTATGATGTTGATATAGCAAAAGAATTTTATAATGCAAAAAATGAAGATGAGTTAAAAGAAGCTATATGGCAAGAAGTTAAAAAAGTAAATAAAACTATGCCAGCATATAAATATGTAAGAGACATTACTATAACAGATAAAGAATTAATAAAAACAACAACACAAAAAGTAAAAAGATTTGAAGAAATAAAAACAGTTTTATAGTAAAAAGAAAAAATAAAAAGATGAAAATAGAACATTTAAAATTTACTTAAATTTGATGTTCTATTTTCTTATTTAAGTAAACCCTTACGGAAAAAGGAAATCTGAAAAAAAGTAACATAAAAAGGAGCTTGTCGAAAAATATAAAAAAATGTAACATTTTTGTAATATAAATGTAACGAAAACTTAAAATAAAAATCGCAAAATACCCTTGTAGTTTGGTTTCCCATAAGGTATAATGATATAGAAATAGAAAAATAAACATGCGTAAGATAAAGGAGGTAATTTACATGTCTAAATCTGGCATAGTAAATGTGAGAATGGTTATAACAGAGGAAAAAATATTATCAAATATAGAAAAAATTCAAAAATTAATAAATCCAAAAAGTAAAAAACAAATAGTACAATTAGAAGATGATACATACTTTAAAGATTTAATAGAATCAGTAAAAACATATTTAATAGAATATCCAAAAAAGAAAAACTTTCCATCAAGTGTCTATAAAGCTGCTTATGGATTAGTTGAATATGCTACAAATCAATTCGAAGAAAATACAAAAAAGATTGAAGAATTAATAAGACAAAGAGAACAAAACATAAACTTAGCAGGACAACTAAAAGAATTAGTAGAACTTGTAGAAAGCAAAGACAAAGAGTGGAAAGATAGAGTAAAAGAAGCAGAAGATACATTTGCAGAAGATATAATAGAAACATTAACAATAGTAGGAAAATCAAAGAGTGATAAATCAGAAAATTATCAAGATGCAATGAAACTATTAAATGCAAGAATAAACAATCTAGAATCTAATTTACATATTGAAATAGATATGGAAAGAATAGAAGATAGGTCAAAAGCTTTAAGTTATATAGGAATAGAAATAGCAGATGCATTAAAATCAATACCAACACCTATAGAAGAACCAATAGAACAAGTTACAGAAAATGCAGAAGTAAAAGAACAAGTATCTGCAAATACAATAGAAGAACAACAATATGTAGAAGCAACAACATTTGAAGCAAAACCAAGCTTATGGCAAAGAATTAAAAATAGCAAGTTAGTAAGAACAATAAGATATATAACAAAGATAAGAGTAGTATTAGATTACTCAGCACTTCCAGAAGGAAGAGGAGAAAACAATCAATAATGAGAAAAATGGAGACGGAGCAATTCTGTCTCATTTTTATTGTCTTAGACAACAAGGTTCTGGGGGTACTAGGGATGCAATCTTTGATTGCTATGTCTGGTCAGGTTCTTATTTTATCAAAAGTTCAGGTGTTTTCGTTGTTTTTTAATTTGGATTGACTTTTACAGGAAAATATTGTATAATATTAAACAGTGTTAATCATATTGATCGGAATTTATTAAACAATGAAGTATATGTTTGGTTAAGAGATGTAGAAGGCCACATATAGTAAAACTTCGTTAATTTTGTACAGATGAATGAAAAAAAGTAAATTGGGTCAAAATTAGTTTAATAGATAAACTAATTTTTTTAGTGATTTTTAAATTAAAAAAAGAAAGGAGAATTTAATGACAGAAGAAGTAAAAAACAAAATAGAAAGAAAAAGTAAAATAACAAGGAAAAATAATAAAAGAGTAAATTCAAAACAAGAAAATAAAGGAAAGGTAGAAAACAGAACGAAAACTGAGAAAACAAAATCAAATAGTGAAAATAATGTAAAAAAGACAACAAAAAGACCATATAACAAAAGAATGGTTAGAAATCATGAAGGAACACAAAAAAATCAAATATTTAAAAAGTCTAAATTAAAAATAATTCCACTTCGGAGGGATTCAAGAAATAGGAAAAAATATTACAGTTTTTGAATATGAAGATGAAATAGTTGTAGTAGATTGTGGATTATCTTTTCCAGATGATGATATGTTAGGAATAGATTTAGTAATACCTGATATTACTTATCTAGAAAAGAATGTTGATAAAATAAAAGGGTTAGTTATAACACATGGTCATGAGGACCATATTGGTTCAGTACCATATTTATTAAAAAAGATAAATATTCCAATTTATGCGACAAAATTAGCAGCTGGTTTAATTAGAAATAAACTAGAAGAACATAATTTGTTGAGAAGTACTAAATTATATGAAGTTGAACAAGGTCAGACAATTAAATTTGGAAACAACTTTAAAGTAGAATTTATAAGAAGTACACATAGTATTCCTGATTCAGTGATGCTTGCAATAACAACGCCAGTAGGAACAATACTTCATACAGGTGACTTCAAAGTAGATTTTACACCAATAGATGGTAAAATAATGGATTTCGGAAGAATAGCAGAACTTGGAAATCAAGGAATTCTAGCATTAATGTCAGATAGTACAAACTCTGAAAGAAAAGGATTTACAATGTCAGAAAGTACAGTAGGAGAAGTATTTGATAAGCTATTCCAACACTGTACAAAAAGAATAGTTGTTGCAACATTTGCATCAAATGTTCATAGAGTACAACAAATTGTAAATTCAGCAGTAAAACATGATAGAAAAATTGCTGTTTGTGGTAGAAGTATGATTAATATGATAACAACAGCAAGAGAACTAGGATATATTAAATGTCCAGAAAATATCTTTATTGATATTGATATGATTAACAATTATACAGATGACCGTTTAGTAATAATTACAACAGGAAGCCAAGGAGAGCCAATGTCAGCATTAACAAGAATGGCTGCAGGTGACCATAGAAAAGTTAAAATTACACAAAATGACTTGGTAATCATTTCAGCAACACCAATTCCTGGAAACGAAAAATTTGTATCAAAAGTAATTGATGATTTGATGCAAATAGGGGCAGAAGTAGTATACAGTTCTTTAGAAGATATTCACGTATCAGGACATGCTTGTCAAGAAGAACAAAAACTAATTTTAGCTTTAGCAAAGCCTAAGTATTTTATACCAGTTCATGGTGAATATAGGCAATTAATAGCTCATAGTGAAACTGCTCAGAGTATGGGAATAGATAAAGATAATATCATAATGCTTCAAAATGGTAGAATATTAGAGATAAATGAAGAGGAAGCAGAGTTAACAGGGACAGTAACAAATGGTAGAGTATTAGTAGATGGTTTAGGTGTTGGAGATGTTGGAAGTATTGTTTTAAGAGACAGACAACACTTATCACAAGATGGATTAATTGTAATTGTTTTAACAATGGACTCATCAACAGGAGAAGTAGTAGCAGGTCCAGATGTTATATCAAGAGGATTTGTCTATGTAAGAGAATCTGAAAATCTAATGGATGATGTAAAATCTGTTGTAAGACATGAAATTAAAAAATGTGAGGATAAAGGAATAAGAGATTGGGCAACAATAAAATCAAATGTTAGAGAAAACTTAAGAGACTATATCTTTACAAAAACAAAAAGAAATCCAATGATAATACCAATTATTATGGAAATATAATAAAACTTAAAAATGCCAAGTTTTGTAACTTGGTATTTTTAATTGATATTGGAAAATTAATAAATAATTTATATAGTAGTTAGAAAAATCTTGACAAGATAAAAGAATAAATGGTATAACTAAAACATAAGAAAAGCAAAAGAAAAAAGAAATAACAAGGAGAAAAGCAATGAAAGACAAAGTGGCTGTAAGCCTTGCAGGAGTACACACACACACACACACACAC
>CAKNKX010000036.1 GCA_930987745.1 uncultured Clostridium sp. | reverse complement strand
AGCATTTTGAATGCTTAAAGAATTTTTGCTTATGAAAAAGTGTTTAAAACCCGGGATAGTCTACTCTTTCTTCATCAAAACATCCTAAATCTTTATATTCTATATTTTTTTCATCTAAATATTTTTTTATTTCTTCTTTTAATCTATAACCACCATGGTCACTACCTATTGCTATCATTTGCAATCCCTCCATTCTATCTATTATAATATAACATAAGTTTTTAGATAATACAATAATTATTGCAAATTTACTTGATTTTTAGCGAATATTATGTTAAAATATTTTGTGTTATAATGTTATTATTAGACTAAAGGAGGTGCCTAAAGAAATGCCAAATATTAAATCAGCAAAAAAGAGAGTTAAAGTAATTGAAAAGAAAACTTTAAGAAATAATATGATAAAATCTGGATATAAATCAGCTGTTAAAAAATTCGAATCTGCTATAGAAGCAGGAAACATTGAAGAAGCAAAAACTTTACTTGCAGAAGCTACTAAAAAAATAGACCAAGCTTGCTCAAAAGGAGTTATTGTAAAAAATACAGCAGCTAGAAAAAAATCTAGTTTGTCAAAAAAATTAAATTCAGCTATGGCTTAAGCAAAAATAAAGATTATGCATAGTTTTTATTTAAGACCTTACATTTAGTAAGGTCTATTTGTTTTGTTTCTCAGATATTTTTTGGTTAGAACTTCCATTGTTTTTATTGGTCATTCATGCTAAGATTTATATATATATCATTACAAATAATATATATACATGTACATTATATATGATGTATATAAATCTTTTTTGGCGAGGTGGATTATGTTTAAAGTTTTAAGAAATAGTTTTAAAAACTTTGATAAAATAACAAATAAAATATTAAAAAATGGGCTAAAATTTTGCTTTATATTGTGCATGATTTCTGTTTTTATTTTGCTTACATACAATTTAATTTTTAGTACTCCGATTTTATATTACATAGGAATTAACTTATTTAAACTAAGTCTAATATTTGGAATTGAATTTATAATATGCTCTTTTGTAACAGATGGAATAAAAAAGCAGTTGATTTGAGACAAAGAGGGACGGAGCATTTTTGTCTCAATAAAAAAATGAGACGAAAATGCTCCGTCCCCCTTTGTCTCATTTTTTTAATTCTTCTAAAAACATTTGATTTAACATCTTTGGATTTGCTTTTCCTTTTGTTTCTTTCATTGCTTGTCCAACTAAGAATCCTAATGCTCTATCTTTTCCTGCTTTATAGTCTGCAATTGATTGTGGATTTGCTTCTAATATTTTTGAAACAACTTCCTTTATTGCTCCTTCATCAGAAATTTGAATCCATCCTTTTTCTTTTATAATTTTTTCTGGATCTTGAGGATTTTCAAATAATTCTTCTAACACCTTTTTTCCTATACTTGAACTTATTGTACCTTTATCTATTAAGATTATTAATTTTCCTAGTTCTTCTGCTGTAAAAGGTATATCTTTTGCATCCATTTCTTCTTCATTTAAAATTCTTGATATATCAGAGATTATCCAGTTATTTACTGCTTTTGGATTATCACACACTTTTATTGTATCTTCGAATAAATCTGATAAATATCTAGAAGATGTAATTATTCCAGCATCTTTTTCAGACAATTTATATTCTTCTAAATATCTTCTCTTTCTACTTTCTGGAAGTTCTGGTAAATTGTTTTTAATATTTTCAATATATTCTTCTGATAAGTTTATTGCAACCAAATCTGGTTCTGGGAAATATCTATAATCTTCTGAATTTTCTTTATTTCTCATTGGAAATGTTTTTCCTGATACATCATCCCATCTTAAAGTCTCTTGTTCTACAGTTCCTCCATTTTCAAGTATATCTATTTGTCTATCTATTTCATATTCTATTTCTCTTACAATACTTCTAAATGAGTTCATATTTTTTGTTTCAGTACGAGTACCAAATTTTGTATCGCCTTTTTTTCTAACAGAAACATTAACATCTGCTCTTAAAGAACCTTCTTCCATTTTACAGTCAGAAACCTCAATATATTCTAATATTGATTTTATCTTTTTTAAATATTCTTCCGCTTCTCTACTACTTCTCATATCAGGCTCTGATACAATCTCTATTAATGGAACTCCTGCTCTATTTAAATCAACTAATGCTCCACCTTGTAAGTCATCATGATTTAATTTACCTGCATCTTCTTCTATATGTATTCTTGTTATACCAATTTTCTTTTCTTTTCCGTCTACATCAATATTTACATATCCATGTTCACATAGAGGTTTATCATATTGAGAAATTTGATAAGATTTAGGTAAATCTGGATAGAAATAGTTCTTTCTATCATTTTTACTTTGTCTTGCAATTTCACAATTTGTAGCAAGTCCTGCTTTTACTGCATATTCTACTACTTTTTCATTTAAAACAGGTAAAGTTCCTGGCATAGCTGTACAAATTGGACAAATATGAGTATTTGGTTCTGCTCCAAATCCTGTAGGGCATGAACAAAATATTTTTGTCTTAGTTGATAACTCGCTATGAACTTCTAAACCTATAATTACTTCATAATCTTCTCTTGACATTTATTTTCCTCCCTGTTTTATTTTTTAAATTCTGGTTTATATTTTTCTCTGAATTTTAATTTTTGTTCAAATGTATATGCTGCATTTAATATTGTTTCTTCTTGGAATTTGTTTCCTATTAATTGCATTCCAATTGGCATGTTATTACTATCCACTCCACATGGTATAGATATTCCTGGTAATCCTGCAATATTTACAGATACAGTACATATATCTGATAAGTACATTTCTAATGGATTACTTGTTTTTTCTCCAATTTTAAATGCAACTGTTGGAGATGTTGGAGTAAGTAGTACATCATATTTTTGAAAGGCCTTATTAAACTCATTCATAACTAATGAACGTACTTTTTGTGCCTTTTTGTAATATGCATCATAATATCCTGATGATAATACATATGTTCCAAGAATTATTCTTCTTTTTACTTCATCTCCAAATCCTTCACTTCTTGATTTCACAAATAGTTCATTTAAATCTTTATAATCTTTTGCTCTATATCCATATCTTATTCCGTCAAATCTTCCTAAATTTGAACTTGCCTCTGCACAAGCGATTATATAATATGTAGCTAAAGAATATTTTGCAACATCAAGTGATATTTCTTCTACTACAGCTCCTAGTTCTTTGTATATTTGTATTGCTTCTTCTATTTTCTTCTTTACTTCAGGTTGTGTTCCTTCTGCTAAAAATTCTTTTGGAACTCCTATTTTTAGTCCTTTTACATCATTTTTTAAAGCTTTTACATAGTCTTTCTTTTCTATATTAACTGATGTTGTATCTTTTTTATCATGTCCTGCAATTATATTTAAAAGAATTGCACTATCTTTTACATCTTTGGTTATTGGACCTATTTGGTCTAATGAAGATGCAAATGCTACTAAGCCATACCTTGAAACCAATCCATAAGTTGGTTTTAATCCAACTACACCACAAAAACTTGCAGGTTGCCTGATTGACCCTCCTGTATCTGAACCTAATGCCCAAGGAACCATACCTGCTGCAACAGCTGATGCTGACCCTCCTGAAGAACCTCCTGGCACTCTATTTAAATCCCATGGATTTCTTGTCTTTTTAAAGTATGAATGTTCTGTTGAACCACCCATTGCAAATTCATCCATATTTAATTTTCCTAAAAGTATCATATTTTCGTCATTTATTTTTTCCATTACAGTTGCATCATATGGTGAAATGAAATCTTCTAGCATTTTTGAAGCACATGTTGTTTTTATTCCTTTAGTACAAATATTATCTTTTATACCTATTGGAATACCTGCTAAATCTCCTTCTATTTCTCCACTTTCTATTTTTTTATGAACTTCTTTTTCTTTTTTTTCTGCTTCTTCTGTTAGTGTTGTAACAAATGCTTGAACTTCTTTTTCTTTTTCATCTATTCTATTTATATATGCTTGTAATATTTCTTTTCTTGTTAGCTCTCCATTTTTTATTTTTTCTTGAAGTTCATGTACCGTTAAGTCTGTTATCTCCATACTTTTTTCCTCCTTTAATTTAGAGCATTTAAATTAATTAAAAATCTAGTTTATTACCTTTGGTATTTTAAACATATTTCTATCTTTACTAGGTGCATTTGCAAGTAATAGGGCTTTATCTTCAAATTCTATTACTTCATCTTTTCTAAATACATTTTCTGCTTTATTTGCACCTACAGTAATATCCAAACCTTCAACGTTTGCATTATTTACTATATCCGCAAAATTTAATATTTCTTCTAAGTTCTCTCTGTATTTTTCTATCTCATTTTCTTTTAATTCTAAACTTGCTAAATCGGCAATATGCAATATTTCTTCTTTGCTTACTTTCATTCTAATCCTCCCTTTTTCTAATAATTTATAGACTTAAATTTATATTGATATTATAATTTTATTATTTCTAAATACGTTTTATATTATATACTTTTTTGCATAAAAAAACAAGCCTCAAATGGCTTGTTTCTCAATATTTTTAGCTTTTCACTATTATTGTAATTCAATAACAGCTCCAACTTCTGTAAATTTAGCTTTTAAGTCTTCAGCTTCTTCTTTAGAAACTCCTTCTTTAACTGTTTTTGGTGCTCCATCTACTAAGTCTTTAGCTTCTTTCAATCCTAATCCTGTAGCATCTCTTACTACTTTGATTACTTTAATTTTTTGGTCTCCAGCTTCTTTTAAAACAACATTGAATGATGTTTTTTCTTCAGCTGCTGCAGCTCCTGCTGCTCCTCCAGCTACTGGTGCAGCTGCTGCTACTGCAGACACTCCATATTTTTCTTCTATTGCTTTTACTAAGTCATTTAATTCAACAACTGTTAAGCTGTCGATTTCTTCAATTATTTTTTCTATTTTTTCCATTTTTAATCCTCCTAAAATTTATTTAATTTTTATTTTGAATTTTTAAAGTTTAATTCTAACTTATCTTTATCAGATTACTCAGCTTGTGCTGGTTCTTCTGTTTTTGCTTCTTCAGCATTATTTGCTTCTGCTACTGGTTCTTCTGCTGGAACTGAAACAGTTACTTTTTCTCCAGCTTCTTCTTTTTGTTTTTTAACTTCATTTAATGCAACAGCAACTTTTGAAATATTTGATAATAATGCTCCAGCAAGCATAGATAGTAATGTTTCTCTTGATGGTAATTTTGCTAAAGTGATTATTTCTTCAGCTGTCATTACTTTTCCATCAATTACTCCACCTTTGATTTTATAGAAATCATTTGATTTTGTAAAGTTATATATTACTTTTGATGGTTCTAGATAATCTTCATTACTTAATATAACTGCTGTTGGTCCTACTAGTTTATCTTCTAGTCCTTCAATTCCTGCTTCTGCTAATGCTCTTCTTGTTATATTGTTTTTAATAACTCTAGCATTTGCATTTGCATTTCTTAAGTTTCTTCTTAATTCTGTATCTCCTTCTACAGTAATTCCTCTATAGTCTGTTAAAAGGATTAATTTAGCTTCTTTCATTTCTGTTGCTAATTTTGATACTTCTTCTTTCTTTTGGTTTAGTATTTTTTCACTTGCCATTTGTATTTTCACCTCCTAAAATTTACATATGTACATTTATATTATTTGATTTTAAGAATTTAATTCTATAACCAAATAAAACTCTTTTTATATCCAATCCGAGATATAAAAAGAGTTTTCTCTATTTTCATACCTCGGTAGGACTTATTATGCCTACTGTCTTTGGCTTATATTTATTTTTGATTAATGAAAACACTTGGTCCCATTGTTGTTGCTATAGCAACACTCTTAATGTATTGTCCTTTTGCTGCTGCTGGTTTTGCTTTGATTATAGCATTCATGATTACTTCATAGTTTTCTAATAATTTATCAGCTCCAAATGAAACTTTTCCAAATCCTAAGTGGATTATGTTGTTTTTGTCTAATCTGTATTCAACTTTACCAGATTTTATTTCATTTATTGCTTTAGTTACATCCATTGTAACTGTTCCTGATTTAGGGTTTGGCATTAATCCTTTTGGTCCTAATACTTTACCCAATCTTCCTACAACACCCATCATATCTGGTGTTGCAACTACTACGTCATAATCAAACCAGTTTTCGTTTTGGATTTTTGGAATTAATTCTTCTGCTCCAACAAAGTCTGCTCCTGCTTTTTTAGCTTCGTCAGCTTTAGGTCCTTTAGCAAACACTAATACTTTTTGTGTTTTACCTGTACCATTTGGAAGTACTACTGTACCTCTTACTTGTTGGTCAGCATGTTTTGAGTCAACTCCTAATTTAACATGTAATTCAACTGTTTCGTCAAATTTTGGCTTTGGCATTTTTTCAATAATGTCTAAAGCTTCTTTTGCGTCATATTCTTTAGTTTTATCAACTAATTTTACGCTTTCTGCATATCTTTTAGATAGCTTCATTTTCTTTACCTCCTTTGGTTCTAACAAGCTTATACGAGCTCTCCCAATAAAATTTATTTATAAATATTAAAAATATTTATCTAAAATTATTCTGTAACTACTACACCCATTGATCTAGCAGTTCCTTCTACCATACTCATAGCTGTTTCTATTGAAGCAGCATTTAAGTCTGGCATTTTTTGTTCTGCAATTTCTTTTACTTGTGCTTTTGTTATTTTAGCAACTTTATCTTTATTTGGTTTTCCTGAACCTTTTTGAATTTTAATTGCTTTTTTAATTAATACTGCAACTGGTGGTACTTTAGTGATAAATTCAAATGATTTATCTTTATAAACAGTAATAACTACTGGGATTATCATTCCAGGTTGATTTGCTGTTCTATCATTAAATTCTTTTACGAATTGCATAATATTTACACCACTTGAACCTAAAGCTGGTCCTACTGGTGGAGCCGGTGATGCTTTCCCTGCTTCTATTTGTAATTTGATTATATTTGAAATTTCTTTTTCTGCCATTTTTATGGCACCTCCTTAAAATTTGCTTTTATTTTACTTTTTGTACTTGTGAAAATTCTAATTCAACTGGTGTTTCTCTACCAAACATTGAAACTAAAACTTTTACTTTATGTTTTTCTTTATTTATTTCTTGAACTGTACCTACAAAGCCTTCAAATGGACCATTCATAACTTGTACTTGTTCATTTACATCATAATCAACATTAACTGGTACATCTTCGAATCCCATGTTTCTAATTTCTTCATCAGTTAATGGAATTGGATCTGTTCCTGAACCAACAAAACCTGTAACACCTCTTGTATTTCTTACTATATACCAAGTTTCTTCTGTTACAATCATTTTGATTAAAACATATCCTGGAAAAACTTTTTTTAAGTTAGTTTTTCTTTTTCCATCTTTGATTTCAATTTGTTCTTCCATTGGAACTATTATATCAAAGAAGTAGTCTTCCAATTCTCTGTTTTTTATTGTGTTCTCTAAATCTTTTTTTACTTTGTTTTCATAGCCAGAGTAAGTATGAACTACATACCATCTTGCTACCATGTCATAATCTTTTTGAGACATCTTTTTAGCCTCCCTTATTCAATTACTCAGCAGTATTTTCTGCTTCTTGATTTTCTGTTTGATTAGAGTCTACTGTGTTATCTTCTGAAGTAGCATTTTCTTCAGTTGATGTATTATCTTCTGAAGTACTATTTGCTTCAGTATTTGTATTTTCAGTTGTTTCGTTTTCACTTGTTGTTCCTTCATCTGTTGAAGTTGTTGTTACAAACTCTTTGATTTTATCTACACCGTGTTTGTTAAGTGCTTCAAAACTCAAGTCTAATACAAAGACAATTGCAGCAGTAATTAATACAATTACAATAACTGCTGTTGTGTTATTTACTAGTTGTTTTGGTGTTGGCCAAATAACTCTTTTTAATTCTGCCTTAAAATCTTTGAAAAAACTTTTCTTGTTTTTAGTGTTTTCTTTTTTATTTGTTTTTGTCTCTTTTTTCTTAGCCATTTTATATCCTCCTTAAAATAGCCTTATTATAATTTTACATTTATTTTGTTTCTTTATGTGTTGTACGTTTTTTGCAGAATTTGCAATATTTAACGATTTCTAGTCTATCTGTGTTATTTCTCTTATTTTTTGATGTTACATAATTTCTTCTTTTACATTCTGTACATTCTAATGTAATGTTTTCTCTTGGTCCTTTTGCTGCCATTTAAATACACCTCCGAATTTTTACCTTTTTCTTTTAAACGATGTGAGCATATGTACGTAATTACATATGCTCGAATATTGTATCACTTTTTCCTTTATATGTCAACGTTTTTTTAGCATTTTATTGTAAAAATGTTCAATTTGTGCTATAATTAATGTACTACTGTTTTAAGTAGGTTAGGAGGATTATTTATATGACAACTTCAGTAACAAACTTTTTTAAGAACTTACCTGATTTTCAGGTTGAGCCCGAAAATCACGCAAAACGGAAAGAGATGGGGTTAAATGCTGGGAAAAAACTAGAAAAATCAGTTGAAACTTTTGATTTTTCACAATTAGCTGGTAAAAAGTACCATATTCCAATTCCTGCTTATATTCCATATGCGGGAGACCCCAGATGGAAAGATGCCCCCTTTGGGCCAGTAAATACTTTAGAAAAAGCTGGATGTATTGTATTCGTAATAAAGAGTCTTTTGGATTATTATGGATATAAAAATGTTTCCATCGAAGAGATTACCAAAGCTTGCGTTTCTAAAGGCTATAGGATGTGGAAATTTCCTACAGTTTCTGAATCTTTGAATCTTGAGGAAATCACCCTTGAGAAAGTCAAAGAAGCATTTCCTGGAAATCCTTATGTGCAAGCTTGCAAAGATCTTAAAGAATTAGGTACCCCTGTAGGGGTTGGAGGTTCGTTCTATTTTCTTGATAGCATTATTAATATGCTTTCAGGAAATACTTCTGACCGCTATCACACCAGATTGTCTTGTGTCGAAGACATTCTACACAATATTGCAATGGGACATCCAGTTCCATTGCGCGTAGAGAATTCCATTTACCTCGATGATCCTTCTAAAAAAGAAGGACACTATGTTGTTCTATTTGCTGTTGTGCATGGGGTCGCAACGGTTATTGACTCCAATAGTAGAACACCAGTGAAAGTACTGTTCGAGCAGCTTATGAGAGCTGCGACGGCTAATCCGCGGTTAATTGCCGCTTGGGATACAAGCAAAATAAAATTTGCGTGTCAATCCTCAAAAAAAGAAGGTCATTAATAGACCTTCTTTTTATATTTTTTATTTCTTAATTTTTTTCTATTTCCTTTTGTTCTTTGTTGATTTATTTTTTCCTTTAGCTTTTTTCTTTTTTTGTACTGAAAATCCAAATTTTCCTATCTTTTTTCCAAGTTCATAGTATCCACCATTTGCATATGCAATTAAGTCACATTTTGATATATCAAATGCACCTTTTTCATCTATGTATTCTTTACTAGCATTTATTGCAAGTACATCTGCTATAAATACATGATGTGAACCCATTTCTTTTATCTCTTTTACTTTACATTCAACTGATACTGGACTTTCTTTAATCATAGGGCATTTAACAAAATTTGCTTTTTCTTTATGCAAGTTCATTTCTTTAAATTTATCTACATCTTTTCCCGATTTTACTCCACACCAATCTGTTGCTCTAACTAAATCTTTTGTTGTTAAATTTATTACAAATTCTCCCTGTTCTTTAATTAGGTTATATGAATATCTTGTTGGTCTAACAGATATATATACAGTAGCAGGATTAGTATTTAAAATTCCAGTCCAAGCAACTGTTATTATATTTGATTTTTCCATTGTACCGGCAAGTTACCATCACTGCTGGTATTGGATAAATAAAAGTTCCTGGTTTCCACATTTGTTTATCTTGGTTCTTATCTTTCATTTTCATATCAGTCCTTCCATAAAAATATGGTTGAAAAAGAATTAATTTTTCAACCGCATTTTTGATTATTCTTTATCTTTATCATCAAGACTCTTATCAATTGCATGTTTTGGTTCATAGTGTGGTTGTACTCTAGTATTTCCAACCTCAGTACTAGGAGCTTTATAGGAATTTCTAAATGCAGTAGCTTTATTTTGATTTCTTTCTCCATAATACTTCATAACAGCAGAATAATTTTCTATATCTAATCTAATTCCAATATTTTCTCCGTTGTTATTTTCATATATATCACCTAAATATCCATGGTTGTATGGCAAACAAGCCTTAACCCTTTCATCAGATAACAAATGATACAAAACATATGTCTTATAATTAATATTTGGATTATGTGCTTTATCTCTTGTTAATTCATTAATAGAAATATTAGAATAGATAGTTTCATTATCTATAACTTTTTTTCCTTCTCTTAATTTTGTAAGCTTAAATTCTTGTATATTATTTTCTAAACCTAAAGAGGTCTTATATGAAATTTCTCCTGTTGGTGTTAAAAAAATCGTTAGGTTTTCCCCTAATTCGAATGTATATTGTCTTAGTTCTTTTTCAGGTTTATACTCTAAATTCCCAATTAAATTTTCATCATATCTATCTTTAAAATTATATACTGAATTTTTTGGAACACTTTTTTCTTCTTTAGTTCTTAAGTATGCTTTTCTTTTTTCTGGGTTTATTAGAATTTCATATGCTTTATCCAATATTTCAGGATTTACTCCTAGTTTTAACATTGTTTCTTTTTTATTACCTAAATAGCTTGCTATATCTCCGTTCACGTAGTTCTAATGCTTTTTCTGTTACATTCAAAATTTTGTAAGGATTAAAATTCTCTTCCATTTTCTCCCCTCCTATACACTAATTTAATTAACTATTGATTTATATTAACTTTAATTTCGTTAATATTTTACCATAATTAAAATTTTGTGTCAAAATTTTAATTCGAAACATTTTAAAAAGTAGATTACAAGCTAAATAACATTCTTTACCCTCCAATCTACTTTTTATCAAAAAATATATAAATAAAAAAATCTAGCAACAACCTATCTTCCCAGCAGGGTAACCCACAAGTATTTTCGGCACATTTAGGCTTGACTTCTGTGTTCGGGATGGGAACAGGTA
>CAKNKX010000035.1 GCA_930987745.1 uncultured Clostridium sp. | reverse complement strand
GAATAAAACAAACTAAAAAAATGAATAAAAAATATTAACTTTGTAAATAAAAATTCTAAGGAGGAAGAAAGAATGGCAAGAATTTTAAAGAAAGAGAAAATAACACAAGAAAGAGGAATAACTTTAATAGCACTAATAACAACAATAATAGTTTTGCTGATTTTAGCAGGAATAACAATAGGAGCAATAACAGGAAGTAATGGAATAATTGGCGGGGCACAAGGTGCAAAAGAAGAAACAGAAATATCACAAGAAAAAGAAATAATAGATATATCAACAGTAGAAGCAATGGGAAAAAATAATAGAGGAAATTTAGAAGAAGAAGAATTTCAAAATGCTATAGATAAACACACAAATGGAAAAGCAGATGTAACAGATGTAGGAGAAGAATTTGAAGTGTTTTTTGAAGAAACAAATAGATATTATACAGTAGATAAAGATGGAAATATATTAGGACAAATAGATGCAATACAAGATAAATATCCAGGAGATATAACAAGAAAAGAAGATGGAACAGTACTAGATGGAAGTAAAGAGCATCCATATGAAATAAACTGTATAGAAGATTTAGTAGCATTTTCAAATACAGTAAATGGAACAGGAAAAATATTTGTTGATGGCAAGTTAACTGATGCAACAAAAACTAGTTTTGGTGATAAATATATAATATTAACAAGAAATTTAAACTTTAAATCAAGTTCATCATATATAGATAGTACAAGGACAGATTTTGGAGATATAAATGGAAATGCAGAAGATGGAAATGCGTTAATTACAGAAATGACAACCGGAACAGGATTTATGCCAATCGGAAAAGATAATTATAGTTCTTTTAGAGGATATTTTGACGGAGGTTATCATAAAATTCAAAACATATATATATCAAAAACTGGTCAAGCAGGTTTATTTGTTAGTGTAGCAACTTCAACCAGAGATAGTTCATCATCAATAAAAAACTTAACAATTACAGGAAATATATCAGGAACAGGAACAGTTGGAGGGATAGTAGCTGCTATAACAAATAGCGCACGGTGGAAATGTGTTAGTAGAAAACTGCAAAAATGAGGCAAATATAACAACAGAAAGTACAAATGAAGATAATGTTGCAATAGGAGGAATTATAGGCGTAAAATGGAGTAGTAATAACCTTTACTTTACAATTAACAATTGTGAAAATAAAGGAAAAATAACAGGAAAAGCAAGCGGAGAATTATGGAGTGGAGGTATAATAGGATGTGGATATAATAATACAGATATCATAAATTGTAATAATACAGGTATATTAGAAGGAACTGCTACAGATAAAAATGGTTCTTTAGGAGGAATTGTTGGATATTCTCCTTCTCCATCAAAAATATTAAATTGCTATAATCAAGGAAATATAAGTATAACAAAAGGGAATGTTGGAGGAATAATAGGAAACGGTGGTTGGCATCAAGCATATTTAGTAAACTGCTATAATACAGGAAAATTAACAGGAGGAACACAAGGTGGTCTAGCAGGTTCTTTTAATATTAGTAATGACTTATTAGTTACAAAAAATTGTTATTTTATAAATACTGAAGTAAGTAAAGCAATAGGAAGAGAAAGCGGAATAAATGGAGCAAATGAAGAGGGAATAGTAGGATGCACAGAAGAAGAACTAAAATCTAGTGATGTTTTAAGTGAATTTAATGAAATAGAAGAGTCAGAAGATTATGATGTATCACAATTTAATAAATGGGAAAAAGGAGAAGATGGATATCCGGCCTTTATAAGAAATGAAAAATAACGTTAAATGATGAAACGGACATAAATATCTTATGTCCGCTATTTTTTTATTTGCCCGTGCGAATTGCGAAGCAATTTGTATATGTGGCGAAGCCACTTTTCCTATTTTATTATTATTTTACTTGTGTAATCTAAATTACTCTGTGAATTATTTTTATATCCAATAGTATAAACATTAGTTGCTAAAATGTCTTTTCCAAGCATATTGATAAGATTTTTATTAAAACTAGAATCTAAGAACTTTTTAACAGAAGTTATAACTTCAAGTCTTGGATTTTGTTTTATTGCTTCAGAAAGAAGGTATTTTCCTTTATCATTAAATCCAAGAACACGAATATATGGATTTTGTTTTTTAGATACTTCAATATCTTTTTTAGTAAGTTTTAATAAACTATATAAAAGTATTCTTTGGATTCTAGTTAATGTGTATCTTTTAGATTTTATATTCTCTATTAATTCATCTAAAGTATTACACATACTTACAGCTTTTTTTAGAGAATATTCAAGACCTTCAGAGACATCAGGAAGATTTGCGATTTCTTCTATACTCATAGTTCTTAAGTTATATATAATTTGTTTTTCAAAAACAGATAAATCATTTACAGCTTGTCCAAATTTTATTTGATTTATTAATAATTGATAACTTGTCTCAGGCATTAAACTTTTAAGAGGTTGAAAACCGCCATTTTTTACAATATTTCTAATAGCACTAGCACTAGCAATATCAGAAGTATAACTTAAATCATTATATCCTGTTTCATATCTTTCAATTGGAACAGGCTGGATTTTACTCTTTAGCTTTTTTAAAGCTTTTATATATTCAATTCCTAAAATATTATTTGGAGCAGATAAAGCTTCTGCATAATCACGAATATCATTTAAATACAACATTAATGCATTTTGTCTAGCTTTAGGAAAAGCAAGACCTTTGTTTAATTCAGTAGTAAGTAGAGCTTTATATTCTTTAGGTTCTTCATAAAGAATAGTTGCTATTTTATCTAAAACATTAATATCAGAAGTTTCAGCACCAAATGAAACATAGTCTACAACTTTTAGTGAATTTAAGATTTTTATACCACCATTTGCAAAGTTTTCAGCACTAGAAATAGCATAAACAAGAGGTAATTCAATAACTAAATCACAACCAGCCTCTAAAGCCATTTTAGTTTTAGTCCATTTATCAACAATAGAAGTGTCGCCTCTTTGAGTAAAATTGCCAGAAATGACAGCAACAACATACTTAGAACCAGTAATTTTTTTTGATTGTTCTAAGTGATATAGATGACCATTATGAAATGGGTTATATTCAGCAATTATACCTAAAACTTTGCTCATAATCTAAAATCCTTTCTTGTAAATTTTAAAATTAACTGATATAATATTACCATAAATTAGCAAAAAAAACAATTAGAAAGGTATTAGTTATGGAAAAAGTTATAATATATACAGATGGTGCATGTTCAGGAAATCCTGGTCCTGGTGGATGGGGAGCAATCCTTATGTATAAAGATAACAAAAAAGAAATATCAGGAGGAAAAAAAGATACAACAAACAATGTCATGGAATTAACAGCAGTAATAGAAGGGTTAAAAATGTTAAAATTCCCTTGTGATGTTGAAGTATATAGTGATAGTGCATATGTAGTTAATGCGTTTAATCAAAAATGGATTAATTCATGGATAAAAAATAATTGGAAAACATCAGGAAAAGAACCTGTAAAAAATAAAGAAATATGGCAAGAGTTATATGAATTAACTAAAATACACAATGTTAAATTTATAAAAGTAAAAGGTCATAGTGATAATGAGTTTAATAATAGATGTGATGAGATGGCAAGAGAAGCAATTAAAAATTTATAATATTACATTTATATTACATTAAATGAAATTTGTTGAAATCTGTATTAAATTCTATTATAATAAAATTGTATAGTATTGTGACAAAGGAGGAAAACCATGGATAGCTTTGCAGATTATATTTTAAATGAAGAAGAGTTATCTTCAAAGATGGAAATTGTATATTATCTATCCAAAAAAAGAAGGATTTTTTTCAATAAATCAGTAGTATTAAAAACAGAAATTACTAGGATGTTTTTAAATTATTCAAAAATTGATGTTGATAAAAATCTTGTATTAACAGCAACACTTTTATGTAATTGTAAAAAAATAGATAATGCACAAGACCTTCAAAAAATACATACTTATGCAAAAGAGGGAGCAGAGTATTTAAGAGAATTAGGATTTAATAAAAGATTTGCAAAAATTTGTGAAGAAGTAAATAGATATAGTAATAGCAATCCAAGAGAAAGAGAAAGTGACATATTAGAATTAGTGGACCAATTTGGAGGAATGCTTTTAGATAGACCAGAAAGAATAGGATTTAAGCCTGATGAAGCATTAGTATTATTAGAACATAGAAATCTAAAAGATGAATATAACAGGTATTTAAATACTTTCATAGAATTTGTGAACTTTATGGAAAAAATAGAGATGGAAGATGTAGTTAATATGTCAGCTCTAAGAAGATTAGTAAAAATACATAATGAAACAGATGAACTAACAAAATTTATTCAAGAAGTTGTTTATGAATATGAACCTAAAGTTGATAAATTAATGAATAGTTATTCAGATGAACTTGCAGAAGAAATGTTATCAAAAGTAGACAATCCAAACAGACCATTATTTAGTGAAGCAACAACTAAAAAAATATTAAATCATATAGCAGACGAAAATATTTTAAAACAAGAAAACTAAAGATAAAATGATGGACGAACTAAAAAAGCGTCCATTTTTTAAGGAGAGCAAAAGGAGGAATAAGAAATGTACGAAGTATTTGCAGATTTACATGTACACATAGGAAGAAGTGAAAGTGGAAAACCAATAAAAATTACTGCAGCAAGGTCTTTAAACTTTGCAAATATTGCAAAAGAATGTGCTGATAGAAAAGGAATAAATGTAGTGGGAATAATTGATTGTGCATCACCTTATGTAATAGAAGATATTGAAAACTTTCTAAAAACAGGAGATGCTTATGAATTAAAAGACCGGAGGAATTATATATAAAGATAAAGTGTGTATAATTCTAGGAAGTGAAGTAGAAACATCTGAAAAAGGAAGAGATGGAAAAAAAGGAGCAGCACATAACTTATGCTATTTTCCACATTTAAGTGATATTAAAGCTTTTTCAAATGAACTTAGTCATCATTTAAAAAACATAACTTTAAGTACACAAAGAACAGACTTATCAGGTTATGATTTAATAGATATTGTCGAAAAATATAATGGAATATTAATTCCAGCACATGTATTTACTCCTCATAAGAGTTATTATGGAAATTGTACAGATAGATTAGAAAATATATTTAAAGAAAAATTTCGGTAAAATATTTGCTATAGAACTAGGTTTAAGTTCTGATACATATTTAGCAGACATGATTTCTGAATTAGAAACAAGAACATTTTTAACAAATTCAGATGCACATTCTTTACCTAAAATTGCAAGAGAATATAATAAAATGCAAGTAGAAGATATTTCTTTTAAAGAAATAGTAAAAGCTATAAAAAATGAAGGTGGAAGAAAGGTTTTAGCAAATTATGGATTAGACCCAAAGCTAGGTAAATATCATAGAACATATTGTGATGATTGTGAAGACTCAATAGAAACAAAAGAACCTGTCGAATTTTGTCCTAAATGTGGCGGAAAAAATGTAACATTTGGTGTTTTTGATAGAATTGAATTAATAAAAGACAAAGAAGAAAGTAAAAGTCCAAAATCAAGACCACCATATATCTATCAAGTACCTCTAGGATTTATTCCAGGAGTTGGCGGAAAAACAATTACTAAATTATTAGATACATTTGATACAGAAATGAATATTCTTCATAAGTTATCAAAAGATGATATAGAAGCAGTAGTTGGAGAAAAGGTAGCAGAAAACATAGTAAATGCAAGAGAAGGAAAAATGGAAGTACACTCTGGTGGCGGAGGAGTATACGGAAAAGTTTTAGCTAAAAATTAAATTTATTTAAAGTTCTAAAATATCTTTTATTGAATAGACATTATGTATAAAACATGAAGGAGAAAAGATATGAAGGACAAAGGAATAAGGATTAAAAATACAATAAAACAGCATATTGCAAACAATTTGAAAGAATACATAATTGTAACTATTATATTTATAATAGGAATATTTTTGGGAGTATTATTTATAAATAATGTAGGCGATTCTGAAAAACAAGAAATTACAGGATATTTAAATAGTTTCATAGAAAAAATGAAAAATATGGGAAGCTTAGATTATGGAGAGTTACTTAAAACAAGTATTTGGCAAAATGTTTTAACAGCAATTGTGATTTGGTTTTTTGGAACAACAGTAATTGGAATTCCGATAGTATTTGGATTAGTATTATATAGAGGCTTTTGTTTAGGTTATACAATAGCTTCATGTATAGTAACATTTGGTACAGCAAAAGGAATTTCTTTTATATTTACTACTATTTTTTTACAAAATATTTTACTAGTTCCAGCTATACTTGCAATTTCTGTTAGTGGGTTTAAGTTATATAAATCTATTGTAAAAGAAAAGACAAAAGAAAACATAAAATTAGAAATAATAAGACATACAGTTTTTTCTTTTATAATGCTACTTTTGATGGTACTTTCATCTGTTATTGAGATTTTTATTTCGACAAATCTTTTAAAAAACTTTGCAAAATATTTTTAAAATGTATTTACTTTTTTAAAATTGTTTGATATAACATAAGTGGTTTATGTAAATAGATTATTTTATAGAGGTAGGGGAGATTAATGGAAAGACAATTAAAATACTTTTTTGATTTTTTAGAAAATGATAAAAAATTATCAGAAAATACATTACAATCATATAGAAGAGATTTGAAACAATTTAAAAGATTTTTAGAAGCTTGTGAATTAAGATATGATAGGGTAAAAGAAGAAGATATAAAAGATTATATAAAAGAATTACAAGAAAACGGAAAAAAAGCATCTAGTATATCTAGATGTATAGCATCTATTAGGTCTTTTTATCAATTTGTATTAAAAAGGAAAAAAATAAAAGTAGACCCTACAGCAAATGTACAATCTCCAAAAATAGAGAAAAGAGTACCAAGTGTTTTAACATCTAAAGAAGTAGAATTATTATTAGAACAACCAAAAGATGTTGATTTAAAAGGCATTAGAGATAAAGCGATGTTAGAATTTGCTTATGCTACGGGAATGAGAGTAACAGAAATAATTTCATTAAATATTGATGATGTAAATTTAGAAGAAGGTTTTGTTATATGTAGAAGTGGAAATAAACAAAGAAATATTCCACTAGGTACAATGTCATTAAAAGCATTAAAAGAATATATAAATGATGCAAGAGGAATTTTAATTAAAAATGAAGATGAAAAAGCTTTATTTGTAAACATAAATGGTGGAAGATTAACAAGACAAGGATTTTGGAAAATTATAAAATATTATAAAGAACAAGCTCATATAACAAAAGATATTACACCACATGTTTTAAGACATTCATTTGCAACACATCTTTTACAAAATGGAGCTGATTTAAAAGCAATACAATTAATGCTTGGACATTCAGATATCTCATCAACACAAGTATATATGCAATTCCAAGATGAAGGTCTAAAAAATATATATAGAAAAGCGCATCCAAGAGCTTAAAAAAGTAAATGTAAAAAATTATATTAAAATGCCAGAAGATAGATAATTCTTTTGGTGTTTTTTTTCATATTTTTTCTTTACATATTTTTTAAAATCCTTTATTTTGCTGGACATCTTGGCAAAAAAAAGATATAATAAGGAATGTAAAAACCAAGAAAAGAGTTGGAAAAATGAAGAAAAAGAAAGTACTTTTTATTTCAAGTACAGGAGGACACTTAAGTGAATTATTACAATTATCTCCTTTATTTGAAAAATATGATTATTATATAATAACAGAAAAAGATAAAGCAAACGAAACTCTAAAAGATAAATATAAAGAAAGATTATACTTTTTACCATATGGAACAAGAAGTAAATTGTTTTCATATATTTTTAAATATTTATATTTATGTATAAAAACTGTTTTTTATTATTTCAAAATAAGACCAAAAGTTATTGTGACAACAGGTACACATACAGCAGGACCTATGTGTATCTTAGGAAAAATATTTGGAAGTAAAATAATATATATAGAAACATATGCAAATACAAACAAAAAAACAGCAACAGGAAGATTAATTTATCCAATTGCAGATTTGTTTATTGTACAGTGGGAAGAAATGCTTAAGATTTACCCTAAGGCAAAATATGGAGGTTCGATTTATTCATGATTTTAGTTATGTTGGGAACTCAAAATAATAGTTTTCATAGATTGTTAGAAAAAATAGATAAATTAATAGAAGAAAAAAAGATACAAGATAAAGTGATAGTACAAGCAGGTTATACAAAATATGAATCAAAAAATATGAAGATTTTTGGATTAATTCCAGAAGAAGAATTAGAAAGATATCAAGAACAAGCAGATTTAATAATAACACATGGTGGAGTAGGTTCAATAATATCATCATTAAAAAAAGGCAAAAAAGTAATTGCAGTTCCAAGATTACATAAATATGGAGAACATGTAAATGACCATCAAAAAGAAATTGTAGAAACATATAACAAAAAAGGATATATAATCGGAGTAAAAGGAGTAGGAGGATTGGAAAAAGCACTTACTAAAGTAAAAGACTTTGAGCCAAAACCCTTACAAAGTAATAATCAAAAAATGTTAAATTTAATCAGTGATTTTATTGACCGGGATTTAGGGGACGGACCTCAAAATCCCTCTATCTAGGAGTAAAGATACAGAAATAAAAATTCTTCTAACCAATTTAGAACTAAAAGTTAAAAGGAGAAATACGTGGCAATAAAAAAAGAAGAAAAAGTTGTAAAAATAAATAAAATATTTAATTCAGTATGGTTTGTCATAATTATAGGAGTATTAATATTATTAAAAACAATATTATTTTATTATAATACAGTTGCTATAAGTGATAGACTATACAGTGATACAGTAATTGGAACAATTTTCTTTGTAATTATGATAGTTTGTTTCTTATGTGCATTGCCAAATAGGGGAAGGATAGTAGGAGCAATTGTTATAAATGTCCTAATTAGTCTTTTACTGTTTTGTGATAATGTTTACTATAATTATTCTAATAGTGTACTTTCAGTAGCACAATTGATAAATATCCAATATGGCGAAGAAATTATGGGTACACTTCCAATGTTATTAAAATTATATCAAATTTTATACTTTGTGGACATATTTGTTTTATTTATATTATTAGCATTAAAAAAACTAAAAATAGAAAAAAAGGAAAAAAAGACAAAAAAACAATTAATCTTAAAATTAGCAGTTGGAATAGTTGGAGTAATTATGTTTTTGGTAATAGGTGTAGATTATGTCGAAAAAGGGAAAGAAAAATCATACAACAAAGACCAACAAATAAAAGAAGCAACAATATTTGGTTATCATATATATGATATAGAAAATGTGATAACAATAAAACAAACAACAAAATATAAAGAAAAAGATGATATGTTAGCAGATTATAAAGAATTAAAAGAAGAATATGAAGAACAATATGGATTAGAAAAATACCCTGGTTTCAAAGGAATATTAGAAGGAAAAAATGTTATAATTTTGCAATTAGAATCAATTCAAGAATTTGTCATAAATAAAGCAATAAATGGAAAAGAAATAACACCAAACTTAAATAAATTTTTAAATGAGAATATTACATTTTCTAATATGAATATGCAAAGTTATTCAACAACAGCAGATAGTGAATTTTCAACTGTTACATCACTATATCCAATGGAAAATGGAATGTCATTTGCTAGGTATTATACAAATACATATAATGCGATTTTTGATAATTTCAATAATGCGGGTTATGATACTTCATATATGCATGGAAATTATGCATATTTTTGGAATAGAGGAAATGTTTATTCAAGATTTAATTTAGACCACTTAGAATTAAAAGAACAATTTCAAGATACATCTGAAAACATTAATGAATATTTATCAGATGAGCTTTTGTATAAACAAGCAGTACAAAAATTAAGTAGTTATGATAAGCCATTTTTTACATATATTGTTTCAGCATCTTCACATACACCATTTACTTTAGAAGGATTGCAAGATAGAACAAAAGTAAATATAGATGTCGGAAAATATAAAGATACATACTTTGGAAATTATTTAGAAGCAGTAAATTATGCTGATTATGCATTTGGAGTTTTTGTAGAAGAATTAAAAAATGCAGGTTTATATAACGATACAGCAATATTATTATTTGGAGACCATAACGGACTTGGTATGTATGATGAAGATATGTTAGACTTCTTAAAAGAACTAAATCCAGACTTAACAGATGTAGATATAAAATTAAATTATACAAAAGTAGCTTGTGGAATGAAAATACCAGGAATAAGTGGACTAACAATTGAAAAACCAGTAACAAAACTAGATATAAAACCAACTTTTAGTTATTTGTGTAATTTAGAAGATGGACTATCTCTAGGAACAAATATGTTTGAAAGTAAAGATTTTGTATCATTAAATAATGAAAGAATAATAAGTACTAGATACTATTATGATGAAATGTGGTATGACATATTAACAGGAGAAATTGTTGATATAGAAAATGTAGATGAAGAAATAAAAAATGTATTATTAAAATATGAAGAACAAATGAGGGAAGAAATAGAAATTTCAAATTCTATTAGTATTAATAATTTATTAAAATAAAAATCGGGAATTTGGGGACGGACCTTAAATCCCTCTAAGGAGGAAACATAAAATGGAAGATGAAAGATTGATAAATCCGGAGTTAGAAGGTCCAGGAGAAGAGAGAATGGAAAATTCTTTAAGACCAAAAACTTTAGATGAATATATTGGACAAGATAAAGTAAAAGAAAATATGAAAGTATACATAGAAGCTGCTAAAAAAAGAGGAGAACCATTGGATCATGTACTTTTATATGGTCCTCCAGGATTAGGAAAAACTACTTTATCAAATATTATCTCAAATGAGATGAACTCAAATATAAAAATCACATCAGGTCCGGCAATAGAAAAACCTGGAGATTTAGCAGCACTTCTTACTAATCTTTCAGAATTTGATGTTTTATTTATTGATGAAATACATAGATTAAGCAAAAGTGTTGAAGAAATACTTTATCCTGCTTTGGAAGATTTTACACTAGATATAATTATAGGAAAAGGACCTAGTGCAAGGTCAATAAGATTAGACCTTCCAAAATTTACTCTAATTGGAGCAACAACAAAAGCAGGTTCACTTACAACTCCTTTAAGAGATAGATTTGGAATAGTACATAGATTAGAATTATATAATGTGGAAGATTTAACAAAAATAGTAAAAAGGTCAAGTACAATTTTAGAAATAGAAATAGAAGATGATGCAGCAGTAGAGATAGCAAGAAGGTCAAGAGGAACACCTAGAATTGCAAATAGACTTCTTAAAAGAGTAAGAGATTATGCAATAGTTTTAGGTGATGGAAAAATAACTTTAAAAATAACAAAAATAGCATTAAACAAGCTAGAAATAGACGAATTAGGGTTAGATGAAATAGATAGAAAAATATTGGAAACAATGATTGTGCAGTATGAAGGAAGGCCTGTTGGAATAGAAGCATTAGCTGCAACCATAGGAGAAGAAATAGACACAATAGAAGATGTTTACGAACCATATTTAATTCAAATAGGTTTTATTGCAAGAACATTAAGAGGAAGAAAAGTATTACCACCAGCATATGACCATTTAGGTTTTAGCAGGGATTAGGAGGACGCCCTGTTTTTCCCTCTTTTAGGAATTTAGGGTTACCCCTTTTGGGTATAAAAAAGAAACATAAGATGGATTAAATATTTATTAAAGAGGTAGATTTAAAATGAAATTATTAATGCATACTTGTTGTGCACCATGTAGTGTATATTGTATAGATAGCTTAAGAAATGAAAATATAGAACCAACTGTATATTGGTTTAATCCAAATATTCATCCATATATGGAATATAAAGCAAGACGTGACTGTTTAAAAGAATATACAAAAAGCATAAATGTAGAAGCAATTTTTGAAGAAAATTATGGATTAGATGATTTTTGTAAAAATGTATCAAATTCTTTAGATACAAGATGCAAAGATTATTGTTATCCAGTTCGTTTAGAGCAAACTGCAAAATATGCAAAAGAAAACGGATTTGATACTTTTACAACAACTCTTTTAGTAAGTCCTTATCAAAAGCATGAA
>CAKNKX010000034.1 GCA_930987745.1 uncultured Clostridium sp. | reverse complement strand
ATAAAAAATATTTATCCCTTTTTCTTAAATGTCCTTGACATGGGGTACATTTTATTTTAAATACATCTTAAATATGTGAATAAAATGCATATCTAAGATGTATTTTTTTCTTCTAAAATCTTGCAAAATTTAATCTAAAAAGATATACTATATTAGTATAAATAAAAACAAAATAAAAAATGAAGCAAAAAAGGAGCAAAAAAACGATGATAGACTTACATACTCATATATTACCAAATATTGATGATGGTTCAAGAAGTATAGATGAAACATTTAATTTAATTAAAGAAGCAAAAGAAGCAGGTTTCCAAAAAATAGTTTTAACTTCACATTATATGGAAAACTATTACGAAACAGAAATTGCAGAAAGAGAAGTTTGGGTAAAAGCAATTCAAGAAAATTTAAATGCAAAAGGAATAGAAATAGATTTATTCTTAGGAAATGAGATATATTTTACAGATAATATAATAAAATTATTAGAGGATGCAAAAGCATCGACATTAAATAATAGTAGCTATGTTTTATTTGAAATGCCATTAAATGCAGAACCACTAAATTTATATGATGTAATTTATGAAATGATACAATATAAACTAGTGCCAATTTTAGCACATCCAGAAAGATATAGTTTTATTCAAAAAGAACCAGAACTTGTATATGACTTAATAAAAAAAGGAGTGTTAATGCAAGCAAATTATGGTAGTATAATAGGGCAATATGGAGAAAAAGCAAAAATGATTGTAGAAAAATTCTTGCAAAATAATATGATACATTTCTTAGGAAGTGATGTACATAGACAAAATACAATATATACTAGAATGCCTGAAATATTATCAGAAATAGAAGAAATAATAGGAGAAGAAAAGCTAAGAGAATTAACAACAGTTAATCCAGAGTTGGCAATACACAATAAAAGAATTGATATTAGTGAACCAATTCCAGTAGAATTATCACTAAAAGAAAAAATAATGATGCGTTTCAAAAAATAAGAAAGGATTGTGATTTAGATGAGAAAATATTTTGGAACAGATGGAATTAGAAGAATAGCAAATACTGAGCTTACACCAGAACTTGTGTATAAAGTTGCAAAAGCAGGAGCATATGTTTTATCAAAACATGCAGAACATACACCAACAATTTTAATTGGAAGAGATACTCGTCTTTCAGGAACACTAATTGAAAGTGCAATGACAGCAGGTTTTTTAAGCTATGGTGCAAATGTAAAACTTTTAGGAGTAATACCAACACCAGGAGTTGCATATTTGACAAGAAAACTAAATGCTGATGCAAGTGTAGTTATTTCTGCATCACATAATACCTATGAATTTAATGGAATTAAATATTTTAGTAATAAAGGAACAAAAATACCAGATACATTAGAAGAAGAAATCGAAGAAGTAATGGAATCAGGAAAATTAGAAGAATTAACAGCAGAAAATGAAAAAATAGGAACATCAGAATATTGTCTAGATTTAGTTGATGAATATGTATATTTCTTTAGAAAGAACTTTGACGATGTTATTGAAAAATATAATAGAAAAGACTTTGTAGTAGGTATTGACACAGCAAATGGTGCAACATATAGTGTTGCAGAAAAAGTATTTAAAGCTTTAGGAATTAATTATAAAATAATATCAAATAATCCAGATGGAATAAATATTAACGAAAATTGTGGCTCAACACATCTAGAAAACTTGAAGAAATTTGTTTTGGAAAATAATTTAAGTTTAGGTGTTGCTTATGATGGTGATGGTGATAGATGTTTAGCAGTTGATGAACAAGGTAACGAAATAGATGGAGACAAATTACTTGCAATAATATCAAACCATTTAAGAAAAAAAGGTGCTCTAAAAAAAGACACAATAGTTGCAACAGTTATGAGTAACTTAGGATTAAATAAATATGCAAGAGATAATGGATTAGAGTTAATACAAACTAAGGTCGGAGATAGATATGTTTTAGAAGAAATGTTAAAAGATGGATTTAATTTAGGTGGAGAACAATCAGGCCATGTTATTTTATTAGACTATAATCCAACAGGAGATGGAATATTAACATCTTTAATGTTAATACTATCAATATTAGAAGAAAACAAAAAAGCATCAGAATTATCAAGTATTGTAAAACTATATCCTCAAATATTAGTTAATGCAAAAGTAGACTCAAATAAAAAATATGATTATAAAGAAGATGAAGAAATAAAAGAAGCAATCGAAAAATTAGAAAAAGAATTTGCAGGAAATGGAAGAGTGTTAATTAGACCATCAGGAACAGAACCTCTAGTTAGAGTTATGATAGAAGGAGAAGACCAAGAGTATATTACAAAAAAAGCAAAAGAAATAGCAGGTTTAATAGAAAGAAAATTGAAGTAATAAAGTTGTAACAAAAATGTTATTAAAATGTAACCAAAAAAATGATAAAAATAGTTGATAAAAAATAAGTTTAATGTTATTATTCAATTAGTAAATAAACAGAAGAAAAAATGGAGGGGAAGAGAAATGTTTATTTTTGATATATCAAACCCATTAACATTAATATTAATGCTTGCAGCAACAGTTTTATTAATATTTTTAGCACAAGAAGTTAAAAAAAGCTTTATAAGTGCAATAGTATTATTTGTATATTTAGTTCTTCTAATAGTTCATGTAGCACAAATAGCTACAATTTCAGAAGAATATAGATATATGATATCAACTTTATCAAGATGTATAGCAATAGATTTTGTGTTTATTTTAATTACATTCTTATCTTATCTTTGGGTAGATGATATAGAAGCCAAAAAGACAGGAAAGAAAAGTATTGATAATAGCTTAGATTGGTTCTGGAAGAAAGTATAATATTAATTAAAACTGAATTTGCCAGAGTATTAAAATTTAGATTTTAATATTCTGGCAAATTTTATATATATTAACCTAATATTTTGCTAATTTAAGTTCTAAAATATTTCTTTTTGAATATATATAGTTATATGGAGAAATTTAAATTAGGAGAAATATATGTTTAAAGTTACAATACTTAAATTAAAAGATGTAATAAAAATTGTAATAGGGATTGTAATTTTAATTTTCCTTGTTACAATAATATCTAAAATAATTAAAAAAGATGATATAGAAAATAAAGAAAATAATGTAATACAAAGTGGACTGTTACAATGCTTTAAAACAAGTATTCCTGTGGCAGAAAGTATAAATAATCCAGAGAAAGGAATAAGTAAAGAAAACACAAATAGTCTTTTACAATCAATTTTAGTTAGTCAAATTAGTACAATAAAAGGAATAGATGAAAAAAGTAGTAGCCAAAAAATGGCAGAGGAAGAAAAAACGGAAAATCTAGAAAATACTGAAGAAACTAATGGAGAAACACAAGAAGAAACTGGAGAAATCAAATTAGCAAAAGAAGGACTTACGACAGAAGTTGTAACTCCAAACCCAATAGCAGAAAGCTATAATGTTACATATAATAATGTAAAAATAAAAAATCAAACAGACTATGAATTAACTAATGAAATTCTTACACCAGATATTACAATAGAAAATAAAAATATAGTAATTTTCCATACACATAGTTGTGAAAGCTATACTTCAAGTCCAGCATATACATATACGCCAACGGGGAATTTTAGGACAACAGATTTAAACTTTACAGTAACAAGAGTAGGAACAGAACTAGAAACATATTTAAAACAATATGGATATAATGTAATACATAACACAGATTATCACGATTACCCATCATATAACGGTTCATATACAAAATCTTTACAAACAGTAGAAAAAATTCTTCAAACTACTTCGTCTGATATAATAATAGACTTACATAGAGATGCAATAGGTTCAAGATCAGACTATGCACCAACAGTAAAAATAGGAGACGAAGAAGCAGCACAAATAATGTTTGTTATAGGAACAAATGCAGGAGGGCTTTACCATCCAAATTGGCAACAAAACCTGAAATTTGCAATAAAAATACAAGAAAAAGCAGAAGAAATGTATCCAGGGCTATTTAAACCAATAATGCTAACAACATCTAGATATAACCAACACACTGGTAAATTTGCAAATATAATGGAAGTAGGAGCAACAGGAAATACACTAGAACAATGTTTAACAAGTATGAAATATCTATCAAAAATAATGGCAGAAGTAATAAAATGAGACAAAGGGGGACGGAGCATTTTTGTCTCAAAATTATTGTAATTCATAAATAAAAATTCAAGCAAATGCTTGAATTTTTTTACATTAATATATATAATGTCAAAAGAAATCTAAAGAAAAGTGAGGTATAAATATGGCAGGAATAAAAATAAATTTTAAAAATACAGGTATTTCACAAAGAAATATTTTAGCTTACAAAGAAGAAGTAGAAAATATTCATAAAGACTTAAACAGAAGAGCAGAATTAGAAAACGATTTTGTTGGTTGGTTACATTTACCAACAAACTATGATAAAAAAGAATTTGCGAGAATAAAAAAAGCAGCGAAGAAAATAAAAAAAGAATCAGATATATTAGTAGTAATAGGAATAGGTGGATCATATTTAGGAGCAAGAGCTGTTATTGAAAGTTTAACTAGTACTTTTAATAATATGCTTACAACAAAAGAAAGAAAATATCCGCAAATTTTATTTGCAGGAAATAACTTGAGTCCAAACTATATAAATGAATTAATTGAATATATAGGAGATAAAGACTTTTCTGTAAATGTAATATCAAAATCTGGAACTACAACAGAACCAGCTATTGCGTTTAGGATTTTTAGAGAAATTCTAGAAAATAAATATGGAATAGATGAAGCAAGAAGCAGAATCTATGTAACAACAGATAAGAAAAAAGGAGCATTAAAAACTTTAGCAGATAGTGAAGGTTATGAAGAATTTGTAATACCAGATAATATAGGTGGAAGATTTTCGGTTTTAACAGCAGTAGGATTGCTTCCAATTGCAACAGCAGGAATTGATATTGACAAACTAATGGAAGGAGCAAAAAATGCTCAAGAAAGATTTGATGATCCAAATTTAAAATATAATATATGTTATCAATATGCTGTTGTAAGAAATATTTTATATAAATTATGCAAAACAACAGAAATTTTAGTAAATTATGAGCCAAAGATGCAATATTTTACTGAATGGTGGAAACAATTATATGGAGAAAGTGAAGGAAAAGATGAAAAAGGAATTTTCCCTGCAGGAGCCCTTTTCACAACAGATTTACATTCAATGGGGCAATATATACAAGATGGAAGAAGAACCTTATTTGAAACGGTTATAAGAATAAAAGAACCAAATTCAGATATAAAAATCAATTCAGATGATGATAATTTAGATGGATTGAATTATTTAGCTGGAAAAGGGTTAGACTATGTAAATAAAAAGGCAATGGAAGGAACAATTGAGGCACATGTATCAGGAGATGTTCCAAATATTGTAATAGAAATAGAAAAATTAGATGAAGAATCAATTGGAGAATTAATATATTTCTTTGAAAAAGCATGTGCTATATCAGGAAATATTTTAGGAGTAAATCCATTTGACCAACCAGGAGTTGAAAAATATAAAACAAATATGTTCAAATTATTAAAAAAACCAGGATATTAATCTTAAAAGGAGTAAAACTATGATATATAAAGAAAACTTTAAAGTAGGCCTAAAAGATATATGGAAAGGAAATGAAGTCAGCAATAGCGCAATATTAGAGTACTTAGAAGATATTGCGGCATATCATTCAGATAGTGTTGGATATGGAATAAATACAACAAAAGACACAAATTTAAATTGGATTTTATTAGATTGGAGAGTAAAAGTAATAAAAAGACCAACATATGGTGAAAATTTAGAAGTACATACATGGTCAAGAGGAATAGAGAAATTTTGGGCATTTCGTGACTTTGAAATATATAATGATAAAAAGGAATTATGTGTAGTTGCAACATCTAAGTGGTTATTAGTAAGTAGCAAAACAGAAAAGATTGAAAGAGTAGACCCTAAAATGGCTGAAAAATATAAATCTGAAACAGAAAAGAAAGTATTTCTAGATGAAGAGCTAGGAAAATTAAAAGCTCCAGACCATTATGATAGCAAAATAGAATATACAGTAAGAAGAAAAGACATAGATGTAATAGGTCATATGCATAATATATATTATTTAGATTTAGCTTATGAGACTTTACCAGAAGAAGCATATCAAAAAAGACCTTTTAATAATGTAAGGATAATGTATAAAAAAGAAATGAAATTAGGTGAAACAGTTCATTGCTTATACACAAAAGAAGAAGAAAAAAATATAATAACAATAAAAGATAAAGATGAAAAAATAATTCATGCCATAATTGAAATACATTAAAAAAAGTGTCATAAAATGTCGAAAAAAAGATTGAAATTTCAAGAATAGCATGATATAATATCATATGGTTAATTTTAAGGGAGGAATAAGAAATGAAAACAAATTTAAGAAAAACAAAAATAGTTGGAACAATAGGACCAGCAAGTGAAACAGAAGAAATGCTTACAAAATTAGTAGAAGCAGGATTAAATGTTACAAGAATAAACTTTTCACATGGTGGATATGATGAAAACGGAGAAAAAATTGAAACAATAAAAAGAGTAAGAGAAAAACTAGGAAAACCAGTAGCTTTATTACTAGACACAAAAGGACCAGAAATTAGAACTGGTAAATTAGAAACAGGAAATGAAAAAGTTGTAATTGAAGAAGGACAAACATTTACATTTGTAAATGAAGATATAATTGGAAATAATGAAAAAACATCAGTAAGTTACAAAGATTTATATAAAGATGTTAAAGTTGGTTCTACATTATTAGTAGATGATGGAGCAATTGAATTTGAAATAACAGAAATCAAAGGAAAAGACATTATATGTAAAGCTTTAAACACAGGAAAATTAGGAAGCAGAAAAACAATGAATGTTCCTGGAGTAAAATTAGAATTGCCAGCACTAACACAAAAAGATATAGATGATATCACAGAAGGAATAAAAAGAGGATTTGATTATATAGCAGCATCATTTGTAAGAAAAGAAGCAGATGTTAAAGCAATAAGAGATTTATTAAATGCAAATGGTGGAGAAAGAGTAAAAATCATATCTAAAATAGAAAACCAAGAAGGAATTGACAATTTCGAAGAAATCTTAGCAGCATCAGATGGTATAATGGTAGCTCGTGGAGATATGGGTGTTGAAATACCAATGGAACAAGTTCCAATTGTACAAAAACACTTTATCAAAAGATGTAATCAAGTTGGAAAACCAGTAGTAACAGCAACACAAATGTTAGAATCAATGACACAAAACCCAAGACCAACAAGAGCAGAAGTAAGTGACGTTGCAAATGCTGTATATGACCAAACAGGAGCAATAATGCTTTCAGGAGAATGTGCAATGGGTAAATATCCAGTAGAATGTGTTGAAGCAATGGATAAAATTTCAAAAACAATTGAAAGTTCTATTAAATACTGGAAGAGATTTAATAAAAGACTAAACGAACATAAAGTTAATAATGATGTAGAAGAAGCATTAGCATTAACAACAGGAATAGCTGCAGAACACACAAAAGCAGATGCAATTGTAGCTTACACAAAAGAAGGAGAATCAATAAGAAAATTAGTAGGATTAGGACTTTCATGTCCAATACTTGCAATAACAGATGATGAAAAAACATATAATCAATTAGCAATATCTGCAAATGTTTATCCAGTACTTTGCAAAGAAGGAAAAACAGCAGAAGAAATAGTAAAAAACGGAGTTGAAATACTAAAAAAAGACGGAATATTAGAAGCAGGAGATATGGTAGTATTAGCTGGAGGAGCAAGTAGATTATCAGATGACGAAAAAGTAATAGGTGGATATTTAAAAGTATAAACTATTATGAATAATATCAATTACAAACCCAAAATAAAATTTAAATTTGGGTTTGTTTTTTTCTTTTAAAACATAATATTCTACTTGTTATTTTTTATCTAAATATGATATACTATATCTATCAAAATTAAGAAGAAAGGGAAAATAAAAATGGCAAAGCCAATAGTCGCAATAGTAGGAAAACCAAATGTAGGAAAATCAACATTTTTTAATTATCTAGCAGGTTCAAGAATTTCAATTGTGCAAGATACACCGGGAGTTACTAGAGATAGAGTATATGCGGAAACAAATTGGAGAGGAAGAAACTTTACATTAGTAGATACTCGGAGGAATCGAGCCAGAATCTCAAGATATAATATTATCACAAATGAGAGAGCAAGCAGAACTTGCAATTTCAATGGCAGATGTAATAATATTTTTAACAGATGTAAAACAAGGGGTAACCGGAGCTGACAGAGAAATATCTTTAATGCTTAAAAAATCAGGAAAACCAATTGTACTTGTATGTAATAAAGCAGATAATTTTGAAAAAGATAGAAACGAAATTTATGAATTTTATAACCTAGGATTAGGAGAACCATTTCCAATTTCAGCAACAAATGCAATAGGGATTGGTGATGTGTTAGACGAAATCTATGAAAAATTACCTAAACAAGAAGGAGAAGAAGATGATAGACAAGAAATAAAAGTTGCAGTAATAGGAAAGCCAAATGTAGGAAAATCATCTTTAATTAATAAAATATTAGGTGAAAATAGAGCAATAGTAAGTGATATTGCTGGAACAACTCGTGATGCAATAGACTCTAGTTTTGAAAACGAAAAAGGAAAATATATATTAATAGATACAGCTGGAATAAGAAGAAAAAGCAAAGTAAAAGAATCAATAGAAAAATTTAGTATTATGAGGACTCTTTTAGCAATAGAAAGAGCTGATGTGTGTTTAATGCTAATTGATGCTGTGGAAGGAGTAACAGACCAGGATGCAAAAATTGCAGGAGAAGCACATGAAGCTGGAAAAGGTGTAATAATTGTAGTCAACAAATGGGATGAAGTAGAAAAAACAACAGGTACATTAGAGAATTACGAAAAAGAAATACGTGAAAAATTAAAATATTTATCTTATGCACCAATTATATTTATCTCAGCCAAAACAGGGCAAAGAGTAAATAAATTATTTGATTTAATCAATTATGTTGCAGAGCAAAATGCATTAAGAATATCAACTTCAGTACTAAATCAAGTAATAAATGAAGCAATTGCAATGGTTCAACCACCAACAGATAAAGGAAAAAGACTAAAAATCTTTTATGGAACACAGGCTTCTACAAAACCACCAACATTTGTAATTTTTGTAAATGATAAAGAATTATTCCATTTTTCTTATGAGAGATATTTAGTAAATCAAATAAGAAAAGAATTTGGATTAGTGGGAACACCAGTAAGAATAATAGTAAGAGAAAAAAAGGATTTAGGGAATGGAGACTAAAATTCCTAAAAATGAGAATTTTTGCTCCGTCCCCAAAATTCTCAAAGGAGGAGAAAATATGGTAGTTTATATTATTATGGCATTAATTGCTTATTGTCTAGGAAGTATAAGTTTTTCGGTAATTATAAGCAAAAAAATGGCAGGATTTGATGTAAGAGAAAAAGGAAGTGGAAATGCAGGAAGTACAAATGTACTTCGTTCAGTAGGAAAAAAAGCAGCAGCTTTAACACTTATTCTAGATGTGTTAAAAGGAGTTGTAGCAGTAGTAATTGCAATAATCTTAGGAAATATTGTGCCAGATATAAATAGAGAATTATTAGTTCAAATAGCAGGAATTGCAGTTGTATTAGGACATACTTTTCCAGTATTTTTCGGATTCAAAGGTGGAAAAGGTGTTGCAACATCTCTTGGAATACTTTTAATTAGTAACTGGCAAATAGGACTTATTTGTTTAGTTTTTGGAATTGTTTTAATTGCTTTGACTAGAATGGTATCACTAGGTTCTTGTACAGCAGCTGTATTATTCCCTGTACTTACATTATTTATAAATGAACATTATACAGTTTTAACAGAAGGAAAATCAGGAAGTGTTTATTTTATATATAGTGTGATTTTAGCAGTAATAGTTTTATATAACCACAGAAGTAATATTAAAAGAATATTAAATGGAACAGAAAACAAAATAAGTTTTAGTAAATAAAGAAGGGAATAGAAAATGAAAAATATAGCAATAATAGGAAGTGGAAGTTGGGGAGTGGCACTTGCTACTCACCTTTCAAGATGTGGAAATAAAATTAAAATATGGTCATTTTGTGATGAAGAAAAAGATTTAATAAATAATGAAAAAAGATGCAAATTTTTACCTGGTTTAGTTTTGCCAGAAAATATATGTTGTTCAACAGATTTTGAAGAAGTAATAAAAGATGCAGACTTTATATTACATGTTACACCATCAAAATTTACTAGACAAACTTTTACTAAGTATAAACAATATGTCGGAAACAAGCCAGTTATAATCTGTTCAAAAGGTTTTGAAAAAGATAGCCTAAAAACTTTAGATGAAGTTATAAAAGATGAGTTACCAGAAGCAAGAGTTGGAGTTTTATCAGGACCTAGTCATGCAGAAGAAGTATCAATTGCAATTCCTACAGTTTTAGTAATAGCCTCAAAAGATGAAGAGGTTTTAAAATTAATTCAAAATACTTTTATGTGTCCTGAAATGAGAATATATACGTCAAGTGATGTAAAAGGTGTAGAACTTCGGAGGAGCTTTGAAAAATATAATAGCTTTTTGTGCAGGTGTTTCAGCAGGAATAGGTTTAGGAGATAACACATTTGCAGCTTTAATTACAAGAGGATTAAATGAAATAACAAGATTAGGAGTAACTTTAGGTGGAAATAAAGACACATTTTATGGTTTAAGTGGTTTAGGAGATTTAATTGTTACTTGTCTTAGTGAACATAGTAGAAACAGAAGAGCAGGAAAATTAATAGGTCAAGGAAAATCTTTAGAAGAAACTAAAAAAGAAGTAGGAATGGTAATAGAAAGTATAGATAATATTGAAGTTGCATATGAGTTATCTAAAATTCATAATGTGGAAATGCCAATTGTAGAAATGGTATATAAAGTAATTTATGAAAATTTAAATCCAAAAGAAGCAGTAAAAAAATTAATGACAAGAGATAAAAAAAGTGAATAATAATTACATAAAAATCAAATAATAATAAAAATTATTAAAGAAAAGAGGAAATATCATGGATTTTTTTGATAAACTTAGTAAAAAGGCAACAGAAGCATATAAAATAACGGCAGACAAAACTGGAAAATTTGCAAAAGATACAAAATTAAAAATAAAAATGAATGATTTAAAATCACAAATAGATGAGATTTATGAAGATATAGGAAAAAAAGTTTATGAAAAACATCTAAGAGAAGAAGATATATCAATAAAAAATGACTTAGAAGAGGAATGCACAAAAATAGATGTATTAAGTGACGAGATTGAAAATTTATTACATCAAAGTCTAGAGCTCAAAGATAAAAAACAATGCAACAAATGTCATACTCAAATAAATAAAGAAGACAAATATTGTCATGAATGTGGTGCAAAGCAAGAAGAAAATATACTTTCTCAAACTGAAAGTCAAATAACAATAGAAGAAATAAAAGAAGATGAAGAAAAAAATAATTTAGAAAAAACAGTAGAGGTAGAATCCCATGTTTCACCTAGTATTAGTGAAAATGTAGATTTTACTGATGAGGGATATGACGAAGATAATGAAGATGAGATAGATGACGAGGAAAATTAGGATAATAAGGAAAGTGTAAGTAATGAAAATAGTAGTTCAAAGAGTAAAAAATGCAAAAGTAGAAGTAGATGAAAAAGTAGTAGGAAAAATAGAAAAAGGTTTTTTAGTATTACTTGGAGTATCAAGTGAAGATACTAAAGAAGAAGCGGATTATTTAGTAAAAAAACTTTGTAATTTAAGAGTATTTGAAGATGAAAACGAAAAAATGAATCTAAGTTTAAAAGATGTAAACGGGAAACTTTTAATTGTTTCTCAATTCACTTTATATGCTGATTGTTCAAAAGGAAATAGACCTTCATTTGTAAATGCTGCTAGACCAGAAAAAGCAGAAGAACTATATGAATATTTTTGTAAGCAATGTAAAGAAAAATATGAAATAGAAGTAGAAAAAGGGATATTTGGAGCAAATATGCAAGTTAGCCTTTTGAATGATGGACCAGTTACAATTATAATAGAAAAATAATATTGACAAAATAACAAGGTAAATGATATAACTAAAATATAAATTAA
>CAKNKX010000033.1 GCA_930987745.1 uncultured Clostridium sp. | reverse complement strand
AATAATGGGATACTAAATCAAGCAAGTAATGCAAAAGAAAATACAGAAATAGCAACAGAAAAAGAAATAATAGGTAGAGCTAGGCTTGAAGCTTTTTCAAATAATTGGGTAGAAAATATGACAGAGCAAGAGTTTCAAACAGCATTAGATAGCCAAGCCGGGGGAAGAAAAGCAATTGCAACTAACATAGGAGAAGAATTTGAAGTATATTTCATAGAGAGTGAGCGTTATTATATAGTAGATAAGAATGGTAACATAGAAGAAGAAAAAATAGTAGAGGTAGCAGATTTGTATCCAGGGGATATTACTACAGATGATAAAGGAAATGCTCTAACAGGTGATAGTGAAGAAGAAGCTTATCAAATAAATTCTATAGAAGATTTAGTGGCCTTTTCAAATATAATAAATAAAACGGGAGTATATTATAAAGAAGGACAATTATTAGAAGCAAAAGATGCAGAAGATATTAGCGAAAAATATGTAGAATTAACAACAGATTTGGATTTTAATTCAAAGACATCATATATGGATAGTGAGAGGACCGATTTTGGAGATATCAACGGAAATGATAAAGATGGTAATGCACTAATTACAGAGATGACAGAAGGTACAGGTTATCCAGTGATTGGATTGAATACAGAATTTAAAGGAACTTTTGAAGGAAATAATAATAAAATAAAGAACTTATATATTAACAATTCAACTTCGAATAGGACAGGTTTTTTTGGAACAAACTCAGGTGAAGTAAGAAATATGATTGTATCTGGAAAAATTAAATCTTCTAGTTCGAACGTTGGAGGAGTTGTAAGTAATAATTCTGGAACTATAGAGAATGTAGAAAGCCAAATGGAATTTGAATTAGAAAATAGAAGTGTAAATTTAGGTGGAATAGTAGCAAACAATAATAATGGAGGAATAATTAAAAATTGTAGAAATACAAGAAATATAAATATAACAAGTGCATATGCTCTAGGAGGAATTTGTGCTCAGCATATAGGCGAAGCAGAAATAAAAGATTGCTATAATACTGGAAATATTATTATAGAAAATGCCACAATGATAGGCGGAATAGTAGGAAACTCAAGTTCAATTACTGCAACAATAAATAAATGTTACAATACAGGTAATATCAATATATCTAGTAGTGTCGGTTATGTAGGTGGAATTAAAGGAAATGGAGCTAATTCTGGAATTGTAGTAAATTGTTACAATTCAGGAAATATAGATGTCAGTGATTGTACAGGTGCAGGAGGAATAGCGGGATATCATAAATATGGAGTAGTTGGAAATTGCTATAATAAAGGAAACATAACTGCGACAGGAAGTAGAGTAGAATTAATTGGTGGAATAGCAGGAGACCAAACTGTTTCTTGCAGAATTGCTAATTGTTATAACACTGGGGAAATTAGTGTAGAATCAGCAATAGTTTCAACATCTGGAATTGGTGGTATATCTGGAATTAACTATAGCGGTGGAGCAATATTGAAAAATGTAACTAATTTTGGAAAACTTTCAATAGTTGCGCAAAATCAAAATAAAATAGGTGGAATAGCTGGAACGTCATATAGTACAATAACTAATGCAAAGTATCTAGAAAATACGTGGATAAAAGGAGCTGGAAATAAACAAGATGCAGTAGGAGTAATGGAAACATGTACATTGGACTATATACCTGAAATGTTAGAAACGTTAAATGTTGAACAAATAGTTATAGGAGATTACACATTACCAGAAAATGTGAGATTTACGAAGTGGAAAATAGAAAATAACAAAAATGATGGCTTTCCAATATTCGAATGGCAATAATATATAATGTAAAAGTAAAAAAGAAAAAAGGAGTAAAAAATGCAAATGATAAAAGTAAGTAGGAAAAGCCTTGAGGCTGTAAGAGAGAGAGAGAGAGCTATACTTTAAAGAAATAAAGGATAGTTTAGTTTGCATACCTAATAAAATAAAAAATAAAGAAAAATATAAAAAGATAGCAATAGCCTAAAAATTAGGTTTTATTGCTATCTTTTCGTGTTTTTAAGATTAAATAAAGTTATTAATATTAAAATATAAATAAAGACAAAAGAAGGGAGAAAACAAATGAAAGAAAAGAATCTAAAGAAAATTTTAAAACAAAAAAATGGAATTACATTAATTGCGTTAGTAACTACAATAATTGTTTTATTGATTCTTGCAGGAATAACAATAGGAGCAATAACAGGGAGTAATGGAATAATTGGTCAGGCACAAAGTGCAAAAGAAGAAACAGAGATATCACAAGAAAAAGAAATAATAGATATATCAACAGTAGAAGCAATGGGAAAAAATAATAGAGGAAATTTAGAAGAAGAAGAATTTCAAACAGCTCTTAGTAATCATACAAACGGAAAAGCAAGTGTATTAGATACAGGAGAAGAATTTGAAGTATTATTTGAAGAAAGCAATAGATATTATATTGTAGATAAAAATGGAAACATAGGAGAAATGAATGAATATATAGAAGATGATTCACCAGGAGATATAACAAAAGATGAAAACGGCAAAGAACTTGCAGGAACAGCAGATGAACCTTACCAAATATGGTGTATAGAAGACTTAGTAGCATTTTCAAACATTACAAGAGGAGAAGGAATCGTATTAAAAAATGGAAACCCTGAAAAAGCAAATATAGAAAGTTTTTCAGGAAAATATGTTGTGTTGAAAAGAACTTTAAATTTTAACTCAAAATTGTCGTATCAAAACAGTGAAAGAACAGATTTCGGCGATATAAATGGTAACGATGAAGATGGAAACACGTTAATAAATGAAATCTTGACAGGAACTGGATTTAATCCGATAGGAGTATTTCGTGGCACATTTGATGGAGAAAATCATGAAATTATCAATTTATACGAGAACAGAACAAGCGGAAATTTAGGCCTATTTGGAGAAGTAAGAAATTCAACTATAAAAAATTTAACAGTACAAGGGAAAATAGAAGTATCAGATGAAAATAATACTGGCGTAAATGGAGGAATTGTAGCATTATCAAGAGATATTTCTACTTTCATAAATTGTAGTAATAAAGTAGAAATAAATAGTCAAGGCGTAAGATACGCAACTGGAGGAATTGTCGGAAGAAGTTGGGGAAACGCAATCATTACAAATTGTAGCAATTTTGGGAGGATTTCTAGTACTTCTGAAGCTACAGGAGGGATTATTGGAAGAGCTGAAAATGATGTTAATATAAAGAATTGTTTTAATGTTGGAGAAATAGGTTCAACAGGAAGTATGGCAGGAGGAATAGCAGGAGATATTATAAGAGGCGGAAAAATCATAAATGTATATAATAGTGGAGAAATATCTGAAAATGGTCCTTATGGTAGAGGAGGGATTGCTGGTAGGATAGGATTGGGAGGAAATCAAACTATAATAAATATAAGTAATGCATATAACATAGGAAATGTAATTGAAAATAATATAGCATGGAATTATGGTGCAGGAGGAATTATTGGATATATAATGGGAGAAGATGTTACATTAAACTTAAGCAAGTCGTATTATTTGAGTGGTACATGCAGTGTGGCACTTGGTAATGATGATGATAGTAAATATGGAGTAACGAAATTAGAAACACTTAGCAATGAGGAATTAAAAAATAATTTAAATTCATATGTAGAAGAAAATGAAAATCAAACAGAATTAAAAAAATGGAAGTTAAGTGAAGAAGGCTATCCAATATTTGAATAATATATTAATTAGAATTTAGTGAATTAAAAATACCTTTAAGATATGCCAAATATCAAAAAGGTATTTTATTGTGTAAAAATAATAAAAATGATTATAAAAAATCAAATAAAAGTATAAAAATTAATTTGCAATTTAAATATCTAAATGATATAATCAGCTTGAACTTTAGGAAAAGTAAGTATATGAAATACTATGAAAAATAAGACAATATATTTAAAAATGCATAATAAAGAAGGAATAAACAAAAACAAAAAGAATATTTATAATTAAGAAGGTGAAATATGGAATATGATGTAATTATTATAGGGGCAGGACCAGCACGGAATATCAGCTGGGTTATATACTCGGAAGAGGAAACCTAAAAACTTTGGTTGTATATAATAGTAAGTCAGGTTTAGAAAAAGCAAGTTTAATAGAAAATTACTATGGGTTTGAAAATGGAATTACAGGTAAAGACTTATTTAATAACGGTATAAAACAAGCCAAAAGAGTAGGAGTCGAAGTAAAAAAAGAAGAAGCAATAAAAATAGAATTAATACCAGAAAGAATTAAATTAAAAACAGATAAAGGAGAGTATGTAGGAAAAGCATTGATACTTGCTACAGGAAGCGAAAGAAATAAACCTAAGATAAAAGGAATAGAAAAATTCGAAGGAAAAGGTGTTAGTTATTGCGCTATATGTGATGGATTTTTTTATAGAGGAAAAGATGTAGTAGTAGTGGGAAATGGAAATTATGCAATTTCTGAAACAAATGACTTAATAAACATAGCAAAAGATATTACTATACTAACAGATGGAAATAAAGCTCCAGAATTTAGAGCAAAAAATGTATCAACAAAAACTGAAAAGATAAAAGAAGTAAGAGGAATAGATAAAGTAGAAGAAATAGAATTTGAAGATGGAAGTAAATTAAAAACAGATGGAGTCTTTATAGCTCAAGGAGAAGCAAGTAGTTTGGATTTTGCAAAAAAATTAGGAATACTTACAAACAAAAATAAAATAGTAGTAAATGAAAAAATGGAGACAAATATAAAAGGAATATATGCATGTGGAGATTGTATTGGAGGACTATTACAAGTTTCAAAAGCAGTAGCAGATGGAGCTATTGCAGGTTTGCAAGTAATAAATTATATAAAAGCAAATAATTAAAAATTATATATCAAAAAACATAACTTACATAAAAAATATATAAAAAACCAAAAATTAGTGTAATAATAATATGAAAGTAAAAAGGGAAATATATAGGAGGTAGAAAAATGAGTGTATTAAAAGTATCAAACGAAAATTATAAGGAAGAAGTATTAGATTCAGAAAAAACAGTTTTAGTAGATTTTTATGCAGATTGGTGTGGACCATGTAAAATGATGGCCCCAGTAGTAGAAGAAATATCAGAAGAATTACAAGATAAAGTAAAAGTTTGTAAAGTAAATGTTGATGAAAATCAAGACTTAGCAATGCAATATGGTATAATGAGTATACCAACATTAGTATTTATAAAAAATGGCAAATTAGAAAAAACTTTAGTAGGGTTAAGAGATAAACAAGAATTAATATCTGTTTTAGAACAAATGTAATATAAATGAGGGCTACATCAAGGCCCTCATATCTTTTGGAATATCTGCTAGTAAATTAAGTTCTTTTTTTAAAATAGGATGAATAAAAGAAACTTTGTAACTATGCAAAGCTTGTCTGCTAATCAAATCAGAAGAAGTGCCATATAAAGTATCTCCAAGTAGAGGATGAGAAATTGCACTCATATGAACACGGATTTGATGAGTTCGTCCAGTTTCTAATAAACATTTAACTACAGAATAATTTTTATCTTTATATTGTTTTAAAACTTCATAATGAGTAATAGAAGGTTGCCCATTTTTTGAAATACATCTTTCAATTATACTTCCTTGCTTTCTTTCTATTGGAAGATTAATAACACCAGACTTTTTGTCATCGGGAAATGTACCATTTACAATACATAAATATTCTTTTTTAAAAATATTATCTTTCATTTGTTTTGATAAAGCTTCTTGAATATATTCACATTTAGCAAAAATAATAATTCCAGAAGTGTTTAAATCTAACCTATTTACAGGCCTTATTTTTTTCTTTAAACCGAATTTTATCAAAATAATACCTTACTCCATTTGACAAAGAATCATCAAAATGTAAAATAGAAGGATGAACAGCTATTCCCGAAGGTTTGTCTATAACAAGAATCCATTCATCTTCATATATAATATTTAATGAAATATGTTTAGGTATAATATTTGAATTATCCTCTTCATAGTTTAAATCAATAGCAATAGTATCACCAATAGAAGGAGCTATCCTTGTATCAACAATATTATCATTCAAATAAATTTTTTTATTTTTTATTAATTTATTCATTAATCTAGTTGATAAATCAAGTTCAGATACTAAAATTTGATTAATACTTTCAAAATTTTTATTTACAATATATTTAAACTCCATTTAATTCATTCCTCATCTATTTTTAATATATATATTTTACCAAGAAATTTAGATAAGTGCATCATTTTTTCTAAAATTTTATCAAAGAAAAAGAAAAACTAGAAAAATTAATAAAATAATGTTAAAATATATTTGCTTAAAAATAAAATAAGGAGAGAGATATGAGAATAAGATACAAAAAATGGGCAAGACCAGAATTAGAAGCAAGTAAATTTTATGAAGATAATCCAGAAGAATGGAAAGGAAAATGGAAAGAGCATTTTAAAAATCCAAACTTTCCATTTATGTTGGAATTAGGTTGTGGAAAAGGGCAATTTATCTCTAAACTTGCGGTAGAAAATCAGAATATAAATTTTTTAGCAATTGATTTAGTAGATGCAATGCTAGGACTTGCAAAAAGAAATATAGAAAATGAATATAAAGAAAAAAATATCGAACCACAAAATGTTATAATCACTAGATTTGATATTGAAAGAATTTTATTAATTTTAGACAAAAACGATAAAGTTGATAGAATATATATAAATTTTTGTAATCCATGGCCAAAAGGAAAACATAGAAAAAAGAGATTAACACATACAAGACAGCTTGAAAAATATAAAGAATTTTTAAAAGATGGTGGAGAAATATATTTTAAAACAGATGATGATGATTTATTTAATTCTAGTTTAATATATTTTGAAGAATCAGGTTTTGAAGTAATTAAAAAAACATATGATTTACATAATGATAATATTTTTGAAAAAAACATAGAAACAGAGCATGAGAAAATGTTTTCAGAACAAGGGATAAAAATAAAAGCATTAATTGCGAAAATATAGAAATATACTCAATAGCCAAAGGAAAATATGAAATTTAAGAAGAACGGAAGTGTAAAAAATGACAGCAGAAGAAGTAATAGCTAATAAAGATAATAAAGAATTTGTATTAAAAGCAGTAAAAGAAACAGGGAAATTACTAGAATATGCAAGCCCTAGACTTCAAGATGATAAAGAAGTTGTACTAGAGGCATTAAAACAAGATGGCGAAAGTCTAGAATTTGCAAGTACTAGGCTAAAAGATGACAAAGAAGTAATAATGTTAGGTGTAGAAAATGCACCTTGGACAATATGTTATGCCTCAGAAAGATTAAAAGCAGATAGAGAAGTTGTTTTTGAGAGCTGTAAGAAATATGGTCAAGCATTGTATTTTGCAAGCAAAGAACTAAGAGCAGATAGAGAGGTTGTAAAATCAGCAGTGGAAAATAAGGGAATAATTATAAAATATGCATCAAAAGAGCTTCAAAATGACAAAGAGCTTGCGTTAATTGCAGTAAAACAAAATAAACAAGCATATCATTTTATATCAGAAGATTTAAAGCAAGATGAAGATATAAAAGCTTTGATGGAATAATTTTAAATAAACAAAAGGTACAAGAATTTGAAAAAAATACTTGTACTTTTTGCATTTTATTTATATAATAAACAACGGATAAAAAAAGACAAAAATATAAAGGAGGGCAAACATGTCATTTATAGACGAAATAAAGAAAAGAGCAAGCAAAGAAATAAAAACTATTATACTTCCTGAAAGTGAAGATATAAGAGTATTAAAAGCAACAGAACAAGTAAAAAAAGAGGGATATGCAAAAATAATTTTAATTGGAGATAAAGAAGAAATATTAAAAAAAGCTGAAGAAAATAATATTGATATAGCAGATGCAAAAATTGTAAATCCAAATGAACATCCAAAATATGACGAATTTGTAGACATACTATATAACTTAAGAAAACACAAAGGAATGACAGAAGAGCAAGCAAAAGAATTAGTAAAAGACCCAGTATATTTTGGAATGTTAATGGTAAAACAAGGAGAAGCAGATGGTTTAGTATCAGGAGCGATACATTCGACTTCAGATACATTAAGACCTGCACTTCAAATTTTAAAAACTGCACCAGATACCAAATTAGTTTCAGCTTTTTTTGTTATGGTTGTGCCAGATTGTAAATATGGAGAAAATGGAATATTTATATTTGGAGACAGTGGATTAAACGAAAATCCAAATGCTAAAAGTTTATCAGAAATAGCAATATCATCAAGTAAAAGTTTTAGACAGCTAGTTGAAAAAGAACCAAAAGTAGCAATGCTTTCATATTCAACATATGGAAGTGCAAAATCAGAACTAACTGAAAAAGTAATTGAAGCAACAAGAAGAGTAAAGGAAAAAATGCCAGATTTATTAGTAGATGGAGAGCTTCAGTTAGATGCTGCAATTATACCTGAGATTGCAAATTCAAAAGCGCCAGGAAGTCCACTTAAAGGAGAAGCTAATGTATTAATATTCCCAGACCTAAATGCAGGAAATATTGGGTATAAATTAGTACAAAGATTGGCAAAAGCAGAAGCATATGGACCACTTTGCCAAGGAATAGCAAAACCAGTAAATGACTTATCAAGAGGATGTTCAGCAGAAGATATAGCAGGAGTTGTTGCAATTACTGCAGTACAAGCTCAAAATAATAAGTAGAAATAATAGTTGAATAAATTGGACACTGAAAGGAGCAATATATGAAAATATTAGTATTAAATTCAGGTAGTTCATCTTTGAAATATCAGGTAATTGAAACTGATACAAATGAGACTTTAGCTAAAGGGTATTTTGAAAGAATAGGACAACCAAACTCTTTTCTAACACATAAAGTTGGAGGGATATCTCGTAAATTCGAACATTTTGCTGAAAACCACGAAAGAGCAATTAAGTTTGTGTTTAAAAGAATAACGAGTGAACATTATGGAGTTATAAAAGATTTAAGTGAATTAGGAGGAATTGGACATAGAGTTGTTCATGGAGGAGAAAAATTTTCTAAACCAGTTATTATTACAGATGAAGTAATAGAAGGCATAAAAGAATGCACAAGTTTAGCTCCATTACATAATCCTGCAGCATTACTTGGAATAGAAGCATGCAAAAAAGTTGTACCAGATATGAAAATGGTTGCAGTATTTGATACGGCATTTCATCAAACAATACCAGAGGAAAGATATATTTATCCTATTCCTTATGAATATTATGAAAAATATGGAATAAGAAAATATGGATTTCATGGTACATCTCATGAGTATGTAGCACTAAGAACAGCAGAGCTTTTAAATAAAGATGTAAAAGACTTAAAAATCATAAGTTGCCATCTAGGACAAGGTGCAAGTATCACTGCGATAGAAAATGGAAAATCAATAGAAACTAGTATGGGACTAACACCTCTTGGTGGAATTGTGATGGGCACAAGGTCAGGAAATTTAGACCCATCAGTTGTAACATATATAATGAAAAAAATGAAATATTCTCCAGAAGAAATGGAAAATGTATTAAATAAAAGGTCAGGAGCCTATGGAGTTTCAATGATATCTGTAGACTTTAGAGATATTGAAGCAGAGGCTTATGAAGGAGATAAAAATGCTTGCTTAGCACTAGAGATTTTCCATAAAGTAGCCGCAGAATATATAATAAAATGCATGGTAGCAATGGGAGGAGCAGATGTTATATCTTTTACAGCAGGAGTTGGAGAAAAAGGACAAGATTCTAGAAGAGAAATTTGTAAATATTTAAAAGTCTTTGGAGTAGAATTAAATGAAGAAGAAAACCAAAGACTAAAAGGAATAGAAGGAAAAATTTCATCTGAAAACTCTAAAATAGATGTATTTGTAGTTCCTACAAATGAGGAGCTTATGATTGCTAAAAAGACAGAAGAATTAATTTTAAAATAATAAAAAAGGAAGGAAGTAGAAAAATGAAAATTTTAGTTTTAAATTGTGGAAGTTCATCACTAAAATATCAATTAATTGATATGGAAACAGAGGAAGTTTTAGCTTCTGGTAAATATGAAAGAATAGGAGAGGAAGAAGCATTTATAACACATAAAGTAAACGGAAATAAATATGAAATAAAAAATCCAGCATACAACCATGTTGATGCAATTAAATTCACATTAGAACAATTAACAAATCCAGAATATAAAGTAATAGATAGCTTAGATGAAATAGAAGCAATTGGGCATAGACTTGTTCATGGAGGAGAAAAAGTTTCAGAGCCTGTAATAATAAATGATGATGTTGTAAAAGTTTTAGAAGAATGTTCAGATTTAGCACCACTTCATAATCCTGCATGTATATTAGGAATAAATGCATGTAAAGAAGTAATGCCAGGAAAACCAATGGTAGGAGTGTTTGATACAGCATTCCATCAAACAATACCAGAAGAAAGATATATTTATCCAATCCACTATGAATATTATGAAAAATATGGAATAAGAAAATATGGATTCCATGGAACATCACACAAATATGTATCACAAAGATTAGCTGAAATAGAAAATAAAGATATAAAAGATATGAAAATTGTAACATGTCATTTAGGTCAAGGTTCAAGTATTTGTGCAATAGATGGAGGAAAATCAGTAGATACAAGTATGGGATTAACACCTTTAGGCGGAATACCAATGGTAACAAGATCAGGGGATTTAGATCCATCAGTATTAACATATATAATGAAAAAAGAAAATATTTCAGCAGAAGAAATGGAAAATATATTAAATAAAAAATCAGGAGTTATGGGAATATCAGGATTAGCACCAGATTTTAGAGTAATCGAAAATGCTTCAAATGAAGGAGACAAAAGAGCTAAAATTGCTATGGAAAACTTTAAATATAGTGTTGCAGGATATATCGCAAAATATGCATCTGCAATGGATGGAATAGACTATATTATTTTCACCGGAGGAGTTGGAGAAAATCAAATAAATATAAGAAAAGGAATTTGCGAAAAACTAAAATTCATGGGTGTAGAAATTGATGAAGACTTAAACAATGTAAGAGGAGAAGAAAAAGAGATTTCTAAACCAGAATCTAAAGTGAAGGTATTTGTGGTACCAACAAATGAAGAATTAATGATAGCAAAAGAGACTAAAAAACTAGTAGAACTTAATAGTTAATATAGAAAATAAAGGACAAGAAAATTAACTTTTTTGTTCTTTTTTCTTGACTTTTTTAAAACGTTATGGTTAAATAGGTTTTAAGATATAGGGGCGAAAAAATAAAGGGGAAGGAAGTGAATATATGGAAAACGAAATTGCAAATGAAATCCTAAAACAAGTAAAGGGTCTAGGAAAAGAACTTAATGAGTTCAGAAAAGAAACAAATGAAAGATTTGACAGATTAGAAGCAAGAGTGGATAGCTTAGAAGAAACAACAAAAGAAAACACAATAGCAATTAGCAAGTTAGAAACTAAAGTAGACAAGTTAGAGACCAAAGTAGATGGATTAGAGACGAAGGTAGATAATTTAGAAACAAAAGTAGATAACTTAGAAGAAAAATTTGATAAGCTAGAGCAAGTAACAAATGAAAACACACAGGCAATAAAAACATTAGAAAAAGTAACAAGTGAAAATACAAAGGCAATTAGCAAGTTAGAAACAAAAGTAGATAAGTTAGAGACCAAAGTAGATGGATTAGAGACGAAGGTAGATAATTTAGAAACAAAAGTAGATAACTTAGAAGAAAAATTTGATAAGCTAGAGCAAGTAACAAATGAAAACACACAGGCAATAAAAACATTAGAAAAAGTAACAAGTGAAAATACAAAGGCAATAAAAACTTTAGAAAAAGTTACAGAAGATAATACTTTAGAAATCATTAAACTAAAAGCGAAAATGGATGACTTTGGAGAACAAAGAAAAAAAGACAGATTAGAACTTATGGATGTATTACAAAGAATGGATGAAAGTATATCAAAAAGATTTGATAAAATGGATGCACAGTTTGAAAAAATATATGCATTACAAGCTTTTAATGATGTAGAACATGCAGAATACAGACAAGCAATAAAAGTTCTAAAAATGAAAGACAATATATTTGCTAGGAGATTACAAGACTTAGAAGATTGGAAAAAAGATTGTGGCGGAGACCTGTTTGCAGTGTGAAACAAATAAAAATAAGAAATGTAGAAATATATGAGATAATAAAATTTATAAAAAACGGAGAAACTTTATGAAAAATACTTGAAAAAATAAAAAAAGATGGTATAATCTCAACTTAAACACTTTTGAAAGAGAAAAACTCTCAAACCTGTTGAATA
>CAKNKX010000032.1 GCA_930987745.1 uncultured Clostridium sp. | reverse complement strand
AAAACAGATTAATTTTTCTATTGTAAAAACTATTTTCAGATGATAAAATAATGAAAAAGCTAAAACTAAAAAACATCTAGAAAAAAAGAAAGGAACTAAAAAAATGGGAGAAGTAAAATGGACAAAAGAACAAGAACAAGCAATATATGAAAATAATAGTAATATATTAGTTGCAGCAGCAGCTGGAAGTGGAAAAACAGCAGTTTTAGTTGAAAGAATAATAAATAAAATAATAAACGAAAAAATAGATATAGATAAATTATTAGTAGTTACATTTACAAATGCAGCAGCTTCAGAAATGAGGGAAAGGATTTTAGATGCAATTTATGAAAAACTTGAAAAAAATCCAGAAAATACCCACCTTGAAAGACAAGTAACTCTTATAAACAAAGCAAGTATTTGTACAATAGATTCATTTTGTTTAGAAGTAGTAAGAAATAACTTTTACGAACTAGATAATATTTCTCCAAATTTTAGAATTGCAGATACAACAGAAATTTTACTTTTAGAACAAGAAGTTTTAGAAGAGATATTTCAAGAAAAATACGAAAAAGAAGATAAAGATTTTATAAAATTACTTACTACATATACAAGTTATCGTGATGATACACCTTTAAAAGATTTAATACTTAAAATTTTCTCATATATTCAAAGTAATCCATATCCAAATAGTTGGTTAGAAGAAAAAATAGAGCTATTTAATGTGAAGGATTTTGACTTGGATTTTTCAAAAACAATATGGGGAAAAGAATTATTAAACGAAATAGAAGAAGAGGTAGTTGATGATATAAACATCTTAGAAAAAGTAGAGGAAGATTTATCTTTTGATAGTGAATTAGAAAGCTATTCTAATACTATAAAGCAAGATATTGAAATGTTAGAAAATCTAAAAAATAATTTAGATAACTGGGATAAAGCATTTTTAATAAGTACAAATCTAAAATTTGATACATGGCCAAGAAAAAAAGTAGAATCAGAAATAAAAGAAGAAGCAAAAAAAAGAAGAGATGATGTAAAGAAAAAATTAACAAAACTACTATCAAAAATACTAATATATCAATCAAAAGAAGCAAATGAAGATATTTATGATATGTATAAAATACTTTCTAGGCTAAAAAACTTAATATTTGAATTTGAAGAGAGATTTTCAAGTAAAAAAAGAGAAAAAAACATTGTCGATTTTCATGATGTAGAGCATTTTGCTTTAGATATTCTAATAAAAGACAACAAAGAAACTTATGTTGCAAAAAAATATCAGGAAAAATTCTCGGAAATTGCAATAGATGAATATCAAGATAGTAACCTAGTTCAAGAATATATTTTAACAGCAGTATCAAAGAAAAATAACATCTTTATGGTAGGAGATGTTAAACAAAGTATATATAAATTTAGACAAGCAATGCCAGAGCTATTCTTAGATAAATACTATAAATACAAACTAAAAGAAGAAAAAAGTGAATCTGATGATTTAAAAATTCAATTATTTAAAAACTTTAGAAGTAGAAAAAACATATTAGATTTAACAAATATAATTTTCGAAAATATAATGAGTCGAAATTTAGGAGATATTGAATATGACAAAAAAGAATTTTTAAATTTGGGTGCAAGCTATCCAGAAACTAATGAATTTTCCGAACTTCATATAATTAATTTAAATGATGAAAATGATAGTAAAAATCAAGAAAATGATTTAGAAAATAATGATATAAAAGAACAAATGAACGAAGAAGATGATGACGACGAAAGAATTGAAGATATAGAATTAGAAGCAAAATTTGTCGCAAGTAAAATAAAAGAGCTAAAGACAAATAATTTTAAAGTATATGACAGAAAAAAAGATACATTAAGAGATATTGAATATAAAGATATTGTAATACTTTTAAGAGCAACTTCTAAATCAGCACCAATTTTTGAACAAGAACTTATTAATTTAGGAATACCGGTATTTTCTGATAGTTCACAAGAATATTTAGATAGTATAGAAATTGGAACTATTATGAGCCTTCTTAAAATCATAGATAATCCTATGCAAGACATTCCATTAGTTACAGTTATGAGGTCAGAAATAGGTGGATTTTCAGATAATGATTTAGTAGAAATTCGTCTTCAGGACAAATATGACAATTTTTATACATGTCTACAAAAAGCAAAATTAGGATTAGATAGAAAAAAACAAGAAAAAATAACAAAATTTTTAGATAATTTAGATATGTGGCGAAAAGAGAAAGAATATTTATCATTAGATGAGCTAATTTGGAAGATTTATCTGGATACAGGATATTATAACTATTGTGGCTTAATGCCAAATGGTGCTTTAAGACAAGCAAATTTAAAAATGTTATTCCAAAGAGCAAAACAATTTGAAGCATCTAATTTTAAAGGATTATATAATTTTATACATTTTATAGACCAACTAAAATTAAGCAGTGGTGACTTAGGTGCTGCTAAGATAATTGGGGAAAATGATGATGTTGTAAGAATTTTAAGTATTCATAAAAGTAAGGGATTAGAATTTCCAGTTGTATTTTTATCAAATACAGGAAAACAATTTAATTTAATGGATTTAAATCAAAATATATTATTACATCAAGATATGGGAATAGGTGTAAAATATATTGATTATGAAAAACAAGTAGAATATGACACTTTAACAAAAGTAGCTATGAAAAATAAAATACTTGTCGAAACATTATCAGAAGAAATGAGAATTTTGTATGTTGCATTAACAAGAGCAAAAGAAAAGCTATATATTACAGGAATTTCAAAAAACTATGAAGAAGAAATAGAAAAACTAAAAGAAAATGTAGAAAGATATAAAAAACAAGAAGGAAAAATAAATCCAATTTTATTAAAAAAATATAAAAAATATTTAGATTGGATTTTACTTGTTTTACAATATGAAAAAGATGATATTAATAGTACTTTAAAAACATATGTACATACAAAAAAAGAATTATTAAAAGATTTGAAAACAGAAGAAAAAGAAACTGAAGATATAATAAAAAAATTAGAAAATACAAAAATTGACAAAAATAAACAAGAAGAAATAGATAAAACATTAAACTTTAAATATAGTCATATGTTAGATACAATTTTACCTACGAAAACATCAGTTACAGAAGTAAAAAAATTATCAATGGAAGAAAACACAGAAAGTGAAGAAGTGGCAGTAAATATTTTAGATATATCAAATAATGTAGAAGGAAAAGAAGAAAGTACAAAAAATGTAGAAAAAGAAACAAACCTTGCAAAACCAGAGTTTTTAAGAACAGAAAAAGAAAATAAACTCTCAGGAGCAAAAAAAGGTACACTAATCCATCTAGCTATGCAAAAGTTGGAATCTAAAGAAGAATATGATTTAGATAAAATAAAAGAATTATTAGAAGAGTTAGCTTTTAAAAAAATTATTACTGAAAACGAAAAAGAACAGATAAACCCATATAAAATTTTAGAATTTACCAAATCTAATATATGGAATGAATTAAAAGAAGCAAAAGAAATATATAAAGAAAAACCATTTTATATGAATATAGATGCAAAAGAACTATACAAAGAAGAAACAGAAGAAAAAATATTAGTTCAAGGTATAATAGACTTATATTATATAACAAAAGACGACAAATTAGTTTTAGTAGACTATAAAACAGACTATGTAGAAAAAGGAAAAGAAAACACCTTAGTAGAAAAATATGAAAAACAATTAGAACTATATCAAAAAGCCTTAGAAGAAGCACTAAATAAAAAAGTAGACAAAAAATATATTTATTCAGTATATTTAGGAAAAGAGATAGAAATGTCCAATTAGGGAGAGGTTCAAATATACATAAAATATTATAAGTAATTAAACTTAAACTTGCTTAAGAAACTAAAAACCTTGAAATATAGCGGAAAATCTGATATAATATCTATATCGAGTAAATAAAATGGGAGAGAAAAATATGAGTAGAATGAAAACATTCCTAAAATATGTTATATGGTTAGTCTTATTTTTTATAATTTCAGAATTTTTAATAGCTGTAGGTTTAAATGCGTCATATAGAGATATCGAAAGAAGAGATGACTTATCACAAGTGCAGATTTCTCAGGCACAAGCAACACTTGTAAATGGAAGGGTAAAAGGAACAATCACAAACACACAAGAATTAGGCGGAACATATGTGAGATTTGATTTTTACTCTGAAAGAGATAATGTAGTTGGAAGAAAATATATACAGCTAGAAAAAAGTGTTCCAAATCAAGATTTTAGTATATATCTAGATGCTGAAGATATTACTTCATATGAAGTATCTGTAACAAATGAAATACAAGATGATGAGTTAAATATAACAGAATATGAACCTACAAGTCCAGAAATAATTATTGCAACAATTATTACACTTCTAATTTTCTGGGGATAAAATCTAATTATTAAAAATAGTATAAAAATAAATAAACCTAAAATTATTAAAAAACTAATAATTTTAGGTTTGTTTTTAATTTTCCAAAGGATTTACATATAAAGTATGATTATTTGTGTATATAACCATTCCGAGGTTTACTTCCACTTGGTTTTTTTACAAATTTTGCTTTGCAATAATCTACTGGAACATTAGAAGAAAGTTTTGCCTTGCTGTGTTTTGCAACTATTTTTGCACATTTTTGTAAGATTTCCTCTGTAGGTTCACTTGAAATACTTTTAATAACTAATATTCCATGACTTCCATGAATATCTTTAGTATGAAACCATATATCATTTGGTTTTGCATATTTTAAACTTAAATAATCATTTTCTTTGTTATTTCTTCCAATTAATAATGTGAAACCATCAATGTCGAATTTTAATGGATTAAAATTAAATTTAGTGTTCTTAGTTATATTTTTCTTTTTAGACTTTGTATTTTCTTTTTTATTTTTTAGTTTAAAAATTTCATGTTCTGAAATTTCTTCTTTAATTTCAAGTAAATTGTCTAAAGATGTCCCCGCTTCTATTTCATATACAACACTATCTAAATATCTCAAAATATCTAAAGTTTCTTCTTTTTGTTTACCTACAATTATAGAAGCGTTTTTTAGTTTAGAATACTTTTTAAAAAATCTTTTAGAATTTATAGAAGGAGTATATTTATCATCTAAAGGAATAGTGATTAAGTTGTTATTATCATAATAATTTTCTAATTCAATACTTTTTACGTTTTTATTTGGAATCTTATATAAATTAGCAGTGATAAGTTCTCCATAAACTCTATATTTATCCATATTTTCACATTCTTTTAACTTAAGATTCATATTTGATAATCTTTTTTCATACTTTTTGTAAGTTCCATTTACATTTCTTAATAATTCATTTTTTAAGTTTAAAAACAAATCATTAGTTTCTTTTTTATAGTAAAAATCATCTAAACTAAAATTTAATGAAAAATTTGTAAGAGGTTCATTACTTATATCTAAAACATAATCATTATTAAAATTAACAAATTTTAATTTTAAAGAATCAGTCATATCTATTATTTCTTTAATTTTAAAATAAACCTCATCTAAATTTTTAGAATTATCTTTAATATATTTAGCAAAATTTTTACTTATTCCGTTATATGTAAGACTTATTTGTTTTGATGTATTTTCATCAAAAGATATGCTTTCCTTAAATTCTTCTAAAGATGTTTCTAAAAAATTCTTTTTGTCACTTTTTATATATTCATATTTTACATGAGGTATAATTTTTCTAGTTGAATTATCACTATTTATATGTTTTAAACTATCTATTATATAATTTTCTTCATCTAATAAAACAACATTACAATGTTTTCCCATAAGTTCTATAACTAATTTTTTAGAAATTATATCATCTATATCATCAAGTCCTTCAAATTCAATTGTAATAACTCTTTCTAGGTTGTTAGTAATTACATTTTTAATATGAAGTCCAAGTAGATATTTTCTTAAAACCATGCAAAAATTAGGTGCAACTTTAGGATTTTTCTTAGGATGAGTACTTAAATGTATCCTATAATTTTTAGGGTCTATTGAAATGTTTAATAAATAATTTAAAGAATCTTTATAAAACCCTAATAATATTTCATTTTTATTAGGTTCAAATATTTTGTCTAATCTTGCAAATTTTAATTCTTGTAATTCAGATGCAACTGCTTTTGTTACAATTCCATCAAAAGCCATAATTATCACTCCTTAAAAAGTATATATATAATACCATAAATTTCAAAAAAAATCTATTGATTAATTCTATTCTTAAATGTATAATAATTTTAAGATAAAACAAAGGAGAAAAAATATGGAAGATGAAAAAATGAAAAAAATCTATAAAATATTAGATAATATACCAGTAACAGATGAAAATGAAGAACTAATAGAAGATATAAGAAATGATTTAGAAAATCAAAATTATGTCATTGCCTTAAAAAAGATAGAAAATTTAGCACAAGATGTAAAAAATAAAGAAAAAGAAAATATAAAAAAAGCTAAAAAGGAAAAAGAAGAGAAAAATAATAATACGAAAAAAAGCATATATCCAGAAGAACTCTCTAACATAGAACTTGAAAGAGAATATATGGGGCTTTTACTTCAAAAACCAGAATATATAATAAAATATTATTTTATATTTGATGAATGTTATTTTGAAGACCCTGATGTATTAAACTCATATAAAAGTGTGTTATTTACTGAAGGTGGAAGTTATACACCAGAAATTGCAAAACAGAATTTTAATTTTGCAAAAGATAATGAAGAATCATATAAATTTAAAGAAACTCTAAAAAAAGAAGTCGAATCAAAAAGACTTAATATGGAAAAAATATATACTGAACTCAGGAAACTATTTATCTTAAGAAAAAGCTATTTAGAAGTTCCAATAAAAGAAATACAAGATAAGATTATAGAAATTAAAGATTATGAGCTATATAACCAAATGTCACCAGATGAAGTAAAAGATGCAGTTATACAAATAAATGATACTCAAAAATTTAAAAGAGCAGTATTAAATAAAGGACTAACAGGTTTCTTAGAAGCAGGAGATAATAACTTAAGGAACGGACTTCCTCTTCCATTTCCAATTTTAAATAGTGTATTTAAAGGAATAAGAAAAGGAGAAACTATGGCATTTGCAATGCCTTCAAACTCTGGTAAAAGTAGATTTACAATAGATATTGCAGCACATACTGCTTTAGTTCATAAGAAAAAAGTATTAATCATTTCAAATGAAATGTCTGAAGATAAAATGAGGCTATGTTTGATAACAACAATAATAAATAACAAAGAAATACAAAAACTACATGGTAAAAATATAATAAAAACAGAAGGAGAGCTTTTAGAATTTAAATTTAGAGCAGATGACCCTAAAAAAACAAAAGTGGATGAGGATGGCTTTGTTGTAAGAAAAGAGGGAGAAACACAAATTGAATTTGTAAATAGATTAATGAAAGAATCAAAAGAATTTAAAGATACTATAGAAATAACAGACTGGGCAAATAAAGAAATAGAAAATTCAATATATTTTATAAACATAACAGACCATACAAATGACGAACTTAAAAAAGTAATTATGAACTACTATTATAAAGAAAAAATAGAATATGTATTTTATGATACTTTAAAAACAGATACAGCAAATATTGGAATTGGAGAAGAACTAAAAAAGACAGCAACAATACTTTCTAATTTAGCACAAAACTTTAATATATATATTTGTTCAACACTTCAACTTGCAGAAAGTGATACACTTCCTGTAAATTTAAATGTAAATGACTTAGCAGTAAGTAGAACTGTAAAAGAAGTGCTAGACACGTTATGCCTAATAAAACAAATAAATAGAGATACATTAGATAAATATGAATATTCGGAAGAAGAAGTAGATACTAAATTTTATGACCTTAAAAAATATAAAGACCCAGATGTAAGATATTATGCCTGTGTAGTAGATAAAAACAGAGCTGGTGCAAAACCAACATTGTTATTTAGACTAAATTTAGCATATAATGTTTGGGAAGAACTTCGGATATTTAAGATTAAAACAAAAATAAAGTAATAAACCTCTTGTATTTTGGGAATACCAAATATAGGAGGTTTTTATTATGGATTCAATTTGGATAAAAAATGAAAAAAATGATAAATTTAAAACTTTAAGTAAAGACATAAAAACAGATACTTTGATAATTGGTGGAGGAATGTTTGGAATAACTTGTCGGATATTTACTCTCAAAAGAGGGTAGAAATGTGACGATAATTGAAAGAAAAGAAAATATATGAATAGGGATTTCAGGTCATACTACTGCTAAAATTACAAGTCAGCACGGAGCAATATACCATTATCTTAAAGACCAATATGGATTAGATTTTGCTAAAAATTATTTTTTAGCAAATGAAGAAGCAATTTTTAATATAGAAAATATTATTAAAGAAAATAACATAGATTGTGATTTTGAAAAACAAAGTAGCTTTTTATATAGTACATCTAAAGACGAAGAAATAAAACTAAAAAATGAATTTGATGCAGTAAGTAAAATAAATAAAGAAGCAAAATTAAGAACTGATGTTAAACTCCCACTTGAAATTACAAGTGCAATAGAATTCCCAAATCAAGCTATGTTTAATCCATATAAATATATAAATGCTTTAGCAGATAAAATAATAGAAAAAGATGGAGATATTTTTGTAAATACTACTTGTTATGATGTAGATAAAGAAAATGATATGTATGTTTGTAAGACAGAAAATAACAATATATATGCGAAAAATGTAGTAATTGCAACTCATTATCCTTTTTTAAATATTCCAGGATTTTATTTTTCTAAAATATATCAAAGCTCTTCTTATGTTATTGCTATTAGCTTAGAAGGAACAAAATGGAATAAAGATTTTGACGGCATGTATATAAATATAGAAAAACCTATTTATTCATTTAGAAAGGTAAATTTCAATGGAGAAAAATTACTTCTTTTAGGAGGTGGAGGACATAAAACAGGTGAAATGCAAGAAAAAGATATTGGATATAATCCACTTATAGAAGCGGTAAAAAAATGGTTTCCAGATTGTAAAATAAAATATAAATGGAGTGCAAATGATTGTATTTCACTTGATAAAATCCCATATATAGGAGAATTTTCTAGCCTGTATCCAAATATATATGTAGGAACAGGATTTAATAAATGGGGAATGACTTCTTCTTATGTTGCAGGAAAAGTTGTAAGTGACAAGATTTTAGAAAAGGAAAACAAATATGAAGATATTTTTAAAGCTACTAGAACTAACTTTTTTGTAAATAAAGATGAAGTAAAAAACATGGTAACAGATACTTTAAAAGCACAAGTAGTAGATAGAGTAAAAGAAGAAAATAATAGCAAACCAGAAAAGGAAGAAGGAAAAATAATAGAAAGAAATGGAGAAAAAATAGGTGTTTATATAGATGAAAATGGTAAAACATTTGCTGTAAAGCCTGTTTGCACTCATCTGGGATGTATTCTTTCTTGGAATAAGGAGGACAAAACTTGGGATTGTCCATGTCATGGTTCTAGATTTGATTATACAGGAAAGCAGATTGAAAACCCTGCAATCAAGGACCTAGAACAGGTAGAATTTGACTAATAGCAGAAATTTGGTGTATAATATAAAAGGTTTTAAAATTGAAGATAAAAATAGGGGAAAGAGATGGAAACAGAAATAACATTAAAGAAAACTAAAAAAGATAAATTGTTTGATGCTATCTTATACTTTTTTATATATGCATTTTTGGGTTGGGTATTAGAAACAATATATGCAATTTTTATACATGGTCATTTTGTAAAAAGAGGATTTTTATATGGACCAATTTGTCCTATATATGGGTTTGGTGCTGTAATCCTAATCTTATCTACTAAAAAGCTGTATAAAAGACCATTTTTGAAGTTTGTAATAGCAACAGGGGCATTTACAATTTTTGAATATATAGTTTCATTTTTATTAGAGATTTTATTTGATATAAAATTATGGGACTATTCAAATGATTTCTTAAATATTCAAGGAAGAGTAAGTATATTGTATTCAATAGTATGGGGAGTAATAGGTGTTCTTTTATTAGAAAAACTTCATCCTTGGATACAAGACAAGGTACAAACCTTAACAGGAAAAATTGCAAGAAATATCGAACCAATAATTGTAATAACACTAGTTATAATACTTTTAGTAGATACAGTACTTTCTTCAATAAAATACTTAAATATGTAAACAAAAATAAATTCCTTTCATATTATATTCTAAATGAAAGGAGTTTTTTATGTTTGAAGGTAAAGGAACTATTGGTAACACACCAATGATAAAACTTTCTTATGAGTTCGAAGGAAAAGAAAACTATGTATATATAAAGCTAGAATACTATAACCTAACTCGGAAGCATAAAAGATAGAGTAGCATTTTATATAATAAATAATGCAAAAGAAAGAAATGAACTAAAAGATGGAATGCCAATAATAGAAGCAACAAGTGGTAATACTGGAATTGCAATATCTGCAATTGGAAAATATTATGGACATAAAGTATATATCTATATGCCAGATTGGGTAAGTAAAGAAAGAATAGAAATAATGAAGCTTTATGGAGCAGAAGTAATTTTAGTTTCTAGAAAAGAGGGCGGGTTTAATAAATGTTTAGAACTTGCAAGAAAGAAAGCAAAAGAAGTAAATGGACTTTTTACTAATCAATTTTCAAATTATGACAATTTCCTTGCACATTTTGAAACAACTGGTTCTGAGCTTGCAAAAGACCTTCCAGAAAAAATATATGGCTTTGTTTCAGGAGTAGGAACAGGTGGAACACTAATGGGAGTCGGAAAAAGACTTAAAAAAGAATATGAAGATTTAAAAATAGTTGCAATTGAGCCTGATAAAATGCCAATTATTTCAAAAGGGAAAATATTGGGAGAACATAAAATAGAAGGTATAGGAGATGATTTTGTTCCTGACTTATTAGATAAGGATGCAATAGACAAAATAATACTTGTAAATGATGATGATGCAATAAATATGTCTAGAAGATTATCAAAAGAATTAGGATTAGGTGTTGGAATATCTTCAGGAGCTAATTTAATTGGTTCAGCTTTATTACAAAAAGAGACAAATATGCCAGTTGCAACCGTATTTGCAGATGATAATAAAAAGTATTTATCAACTGAATTAAGTAAAAATATTGACAGTAATAGAAGCTTTATTTCTAATAAAATTAAGCTTTTAGGATACGAAAAAATAACTTAACATAATTTGAAAAAATCGACAAAATGTGGTATAATTAATGTATGGAGGATATATTATAAATAAGGCATAAAGAATATATATAAAAGAACTCTTTTTTGCATATATAGATGCATAAAGGAGTTTTTTATTGACTAAATCTTCTTTAGTATATATTTTAATAAAAAAGTTGGGGATAAAAATATGAGAGATTTTAGTAAATCTTATGTATAAAACAAAAAAGATGTTCTCACTAGAAAAGATGGTGTATTTATTTTAGCTGAATTAAAAACATTAAAACCAGAAAATTTGATATAAAAGATAAAGTAACAGAGAATACATGAAAATGAGAAAAGAATACAAGAAATATGTAAATTCAAAAGTCATTAGGAAAATGTGTAAGAATATGTGAAAAGTCGTTAGGAAAATGTGTAAAGTTACTTAAAAGTCGTTTGATTTTTGTGCAAAAGAGTGTTATACTATAATTAGTTACTTACAAGGAGCGTGATAATATGTATAGAGAAAAAATAGAAGAACTAAAAAAATGGAAAGAATCGCCAAATAGAAAACCTTTAATTATAAGAGGAGCAAGACAAGTAGGAAAGACTTGGCTTATGAAGGAATTTGGAGAGAAATATTATGATAAATATGCATATATAAATTTTGACGATAATACAAGAATGAATAAACTTTTTGAAGAAGATTTTGACTTAGATAGAATAATACAAGGTTTTAAGATTGAATCAGGAGTTAATATAGAAGCTAAAAATACATTAATTATCTTAGATGAGATTCAAGAATCGCCGAAAGCATTAAAAGCCTTAAAATATTTTTGTGAAAATGCTAGAGAGTATCATATAATATCAGCAGGTTCTCTTTTAGGAGTTGCGATACATGAAGGAACTTCTTTTCCAGTAGGAAAAGTTGATTTCTTAGATTTAAAACCATTAAGTTTTTTTGAATTTATAGAAGCTATTCGGAGAAAATGAATTATTAAAATTATTAAAAAATAACGATTTTGATATGCTTAATGTATTTAGTACAAAGTTAAAAGATTATTTAAAACTTTACTATTATGTAGGAGGAATGCCAGAAGCGGTAAATTCCTATATAGAAAATAAAGATTTATCAGAAGCTCGTATTATACAAAAAAGACTATTAGATGCGTATGAGCAAGACTTTTCAAAACATGCTCCAAGTAGTATTGTGCCAAGAATTAGACAGTTATGGAATAATATACCTACACAGCTTGCAAAAGAAAACAAGAAATTCATATATGGTTTAATAAAAAAAGGTGCAAGAGCCAGAGAATATGAAATAGCTTTATCATGGTTAATTGACTGTGGGTTAATATATCAAATAAATAAAGTAAATAATAGTAAAGTTCCATTATCTGCATA
>CAKNKX010000031.1 GCA_930987745.1 uncultured Clostridium sp. | reverse complement strand
CCTTTAGATGTATTTAACATTTTTATTTGAATCATTGTTTTATCTATATTTTTTGCCATTTCTCCACCTAGTGCATCTATTTCTCTTACTAGATGCCCTTTTGAACTTCCTCCTATGTGAGGATTACATGGCATATTTGCAATGGCTTCTAAACTAATTGAAAATATTAAAGTTTTCATTCCTAATCTTGCTGATGCAAGTGCTGCTTCACAACCTGCATGTCCTGCTCCTATTACTGCTATATCATAATCTCCTGCATTATACTCCACTTCAAATCCCTCTCTTTTTCTCTTTATTTCTCTCATTTTCTCCCGTTTTCTCTTGTTTTCAAAAAATGTTTCACAGGATGTTCCACAGAATTTTCTCTTCCTTGTGAAACGAGAAACCGGGTTTTTGTCAATATTTGATAAACATTAACTTATAAGTTTTTATTTTGCATATTTTTTTATTTAATTTCATTAAGTTAAAATAATTGCAAAAACACTATCTTTTTTCACTTATCACCTTATGAGTTAAATTTGTTTTTGAATTGATAAGTTTATGTAAATTCGTTTCAAAAAACTATACGTTTTCGACAAATTTCGACATTTTTCTACACGAGCCAAAAATTGTTCTTTCGTAGTCGTTGTCTGGGTTACAACGTTTTTTTGTGTTCTTAACACTTATTTTGATTTTTTACTCTTTTTCCTAAGAAATTATTTTTTAGAAAAAAGTATTTTTTGGTTGAATCTGTTTTAAATTTCTTATGCTATTATTGCTTTCGAGAATCGTCATATTTCGTTTTAAATTTATTTCTGGTAAAATTACATTTCTAATATTCTTTTTTGGCTTATTTTTGATTCTCATTCGTTTTTTATTTTCCTAAGCAGAATTTTGAAAAAATTTCATCTATTATATCTTCTGTTACTTCTTCTCCAGTTATCTCTGCTAAATCTTCTAAAATATCTTTCATAAAAATTGCTATAATATCTAATGGCATTTTTTTATCTAAAGTTTCTTTTGCTTTTTTTACATCTTTAATTGCTTTTGAGATTAAATCTTTGTGTCTTATATTTGTAATTAACACTTCATTATCTAGGTTTATCTCATTTAAACTAAATAAATTGCTTATTTCATTATATAATTCTTCTATCCCCTCTTTTTTTAAAGCAGACATTTTTATAACTTTAGAATTTGCATCTTTTATCTTTTCGTTATTTTCATCTACTTTTGTTTCTAAATCCATTTTATTTAATATTATTATTGATTTTTTATTTTTAGCAATTTCTAAAATTTCCATATCTTCTTTTGATAACTCTTTTGAACTATCAAATATTGCTATTACTAAATCTGCTTCTTTTGCTATTTCTCTTGATTTTGATATTCCTATTTTTTCAACTTCGTCTTTTGCATCTCTTATTCCTGCTGTATCTATTAATTTTAATGGAACTCCATTTATATTTACAAATTCCTCTATTGTATCTCTTGTTGTTCCTTCTATTTCTGTTACTATTGCTCTATCTTCCTTCAAGATAGCATTTAATAGAGATGATTTTCCCGCATTTGGCTTACCTATAATGGCTGTTTTTATACCTTCTTTTATAATTTTTCCGCTATCAAAGCTTTTTTCTAGTTTTGTAAGCTTTTGTTCTACTTCATTTAACATTGTAGAAATCTCACTGTTTGTTACATCATCTACATCATATTCTGGGTAATCTATTGCTACATCTACATTTACCATTACATTCATTATTTTTTCTTTTATTTCTTTTATCTCTTTAGATAAAAAACCTTCTAACTGTTTCATTCCACTTTTTGCTTCTCTTTCTGATTTAGCATTAATTACATCTATTACAGATTCTGCTTGAAGTAAATCTATCCTTCCATTTAAGAAAGCTCTTTTTGTGAATTCCCCCGGTTCCGCAAGCTTTGCTCCATTTTTTAAACAGATTTCTAATATTCTTTTTTCAATAATATTTCCTCCATGTGAATTTATTTCACACATATTTTCAGCTGTATAACTCTTAGGTGCTTTGAAATATGAAACCAATACTTCATCAATTATTTCATTATTTTCAATGATATTTCCATATTTTATTGTATATCCTTTTATTTCTTCTATTGGCTTTGGATTTTTGGCTACAAATATTTTATCTAATATTTCAAAACAATTTTCTCCGCTCATTCTAATAATCCCAATTCCTCCAATCCCGAGGAGCCGTAGAGATTGAAACGATTGTACTCATGTTTTTTTCCTCCTTTTTTATGTTTTTTCCGATTACAATTCTTTTCTATTTTACCACATTATGTAACTTTTGGGAACATTTTTAGGTAAAATAAAAGCCAAAGATAGATTTTTATTTTGTAAAATCTGACCTTTGACCTCTGATTTTATTTTAATATTTAATTTTATATTTCTTTTCTTTTATATGAGACTACTATTCTTCTATATGGTTCTTCTCCTATGCTGTTTGTCTCTACTCTTGGGTTTGATTGTAATTTAGTGTGTATTATTTTTCTTTCATATGCTTGCATTGGCTCTAATTTTATAGATTTTCTTGTTCTTACTACAGTTTTAGCAATTTTTTCAGCTAATTCTTCAAGTGTTTTCTCTCTTTTTGCTTTATATCCTTCAATATCTAAGATTACTCTTATTTTTCTTTCTAAACCTTTACTTGCAATTGTAGCCATTATATTTTGCATTGCATATAGTGTTTCTCCTCTATGCCCTATTAAAAATCCTAAATTACTATTTTCTATTTTTACATTTACTCCTGTATGTGTACATTCTATACTATATGTTGTATTTTCAGGCAATTTTGTAACAAAATCTTTCATGAAATTTTCTAGATTGTTTTTTGCTGTTTTTTGTTCTTCTTCAGTATATTCAACTTCTCTTTTTCTTTTAATTTCTGCCTTTTTAGGTTCTTCTTTTTCTTTTAATGTTAATTGTACTTTGACCACTCTTGGAGCTAATATACTAAAAAAACTTCTTTTGTCATCACTTTCAAGAACTTTTATATCTACACGACTTTTTGCTACATTCAATTCTTTTAGTCCTTTTTCTATCGCCTCATTTGTAGTCCTTCCCTCTGAAATAATAGTTTTTTCCATTTGCTTTTCCTCCCTAGAGTCTATTTTATAAATTTATTTAAAATTAATCTTTCTAATATCATTAAAATGTTATTAACTAGCCAATATAAAGCTAGTCCTAATGGTGCGATAAATGCAATAGATATTGACATTATTGGCATCATCCATGACATCATTTTATTTGTTTGCATTACAGTATCCATCTCATTTGCTTCTTCTTCTGTAATCAGTTCTTTTCCAGTTTCACCATCAATGACTGTTTCTTTATTACTTTTCTTATTTTGTTTTGCTTGCATTGAAGTTGATAATCTTATTGAAATAAATGATGATAATATATAAAGTACTGGAATTATATATACTGTATAATCTGACATATTTTGTTGTGGTATTTTACTTAAGTCTAATCCTAAGAAATTCATTTGTAATGATAGTTTTTTTGCACTTTCATCATCTGGATTTTTTTCTTGTAACCAGTTTGATTCCCTTATTAAGTCTATTTCTGGATATACATCACTAACTTGTCTACCATCTTCTTCTACTTGTGTAACATATTTGTTTATATCATCTGCTGGTATCTTTTGCATAAAAGTTAGTGGACTTCTTACTAAGTAAAACACTGAAATTAATAATATAAATTGCACTATTGCTGTTAGACATCCACTAAATGGACTCATATTTTCTGTTTTATATAAATTCATCATTTCTTGATTTAGTTTTTCTGGATTGTTTTTATATTTAAATTGCAATGCTTTCATTTTGTCTTGTAATTCAGTACTTTTTTTCAATGTTCGTTGTTGCTTTATTGATAATGGTAATAATATTATTTTTATTATTACTGAAAATAATATTATTGCTATACCATAGTTATTTATTAGATTATATAAAAATTCTAATAAATAACCGAAAATGTTAGCAAAAAATTGAAACATTTTATTTCCTCCTAGCTCTATTTTAATGGATCATATCCACCTTTTGAAAAAGGATTACATTTAAGGATTCGACGAATTCCCAAAGCTGTTCCCTTTACAGCTCCATATTTAGCTATCGCCTGCTTAGTATATTCTGAGCAAGTTGGATAAAATTTGCAGTGTATATTTTTACTTTCAAGCCATAATGAAATATGTTTTTGATAAAAATTAATAGCTTTAATCAAGATTTTCTTCATTATTTGACCTCAATATATTTGATTTAATGAAAATATTTTCCATATCTTTTTTTACATTTTCAAAATTAGCATTTATAATATTTTGCTTCTTTTTCCACAAAAATACTATACTATATCCTGTTTTTATTCTATTTTCATTTAGTCTATATACTTCTCTTATTAGTCTTTTTATATGATTTCTTTTTACAGCTTTTGCTATTTTTACACTTATGGCTATTCCTAAAAAGTTTAAATTTTCTGTTGTTTTATTTTTCTTTATAACAGCTTCTATATATTCTCCTGAAATATATTTACCTTTTACAAAAACATTTTTAAATTCATAATTTTTTTTCAACATTTTTGTTTTTTTCATTTTTTCTATCCCCATTCTTTCTAAGGCAGAATTAAATGAAAAAAAGCTTTTATCCCATTACTACGTTTAAAAGGCTCGCAAAATTTTATTTTATGCGGCCTTTATTTTACTAATTTTATAATTAATAAAATATAAACATAGTTAGATTAAGCAGTTAATTTTTTTCTACCTTTTGCTCTTCTAGCCTTTAATACGTTTCTTCCTGCTCTTGTTTTCATTCTTTTCATAAAACCATGTTCTTTCTTTTCTTGTCTATTTTTTGGTTGATATGTTCTTTTCACTTTTGGCACCTCCTACTGATTTCTTTTATAAAATTCTAGTTTCCTAGAAATTACTTACATACTAACAAGTATATCGATTATATCTTAAATTGCTAATAAATGTCAAGTAATTTTATAATTTTTTCAAAAATTTATTGGGGAAAGTTGAATTTAGAGTTTTTTTTATTAAAAACTTTATAACTTTTTTGTGTTTGATAATTTTATAAAAAATTGGTCAATTTTTGTAATATTTTTGTAAAAAATATAGAGTTATCCACAGTTTTTTTTATAATTATCCACATTCTAAAAAAATTTTCCACAATCTTATTGACTTATTATTGTTAAATTTGTTATTATATGAAAGTACAAAAAATAAGAGATTTTTTCTTGAAAATAAAGGAATTTATGTTCGCACTATTCTTATTTTCTATTACAAAAATATTACAAAGTTATCAACAGTTGTGGATAACTTTGTGGATAACTTTATAAATGAAAGGGAGATACAAATGGCAATTGAAAAAGAAGAATTAATCGCAAAAATAAAAGAATTATTAGAACCTGAAGTAACTAAAATATCTTATGATACTTGGATTATGCCATTAGACATCAGAAGTATAGAAGGAAATCACATTGTTTTTACAACAATTTCCGAATTTCAAAAAGATTTTATTGAAAATAAGTATAGGAATCTAATATTTAATACTCTAAAATACATTACAAATATGGACTGGACATTTTCTGTTGTGGATTTATCAAAAGAAGGTGGGGGAGAAGATTCAAAAGAAATTATTACTGACGATTCAAATGTTCCATATGCTGAAATAGAATCAAATAGGTCAACTTTAAATCCTAAATACACATTTGAAACATTTGTAGTCGGAAATAATAACAGATTCGCTCATGCAGCTGCTTTAGCAGTTGGAAATGAACCTGCAAAATCATATAATCCATTATTTTTATATGGTGGTGTTGGTCTTGGAAAAACTCACTTAATGCACGCAATAGGAAATAGGATTCTAGAAAATAACAAAAATGCAAATGTTTTATATGTTACATCTGAAAAGTTTACAAACCAATTAATAAATGCAATAAAAGATAATAAAAACGAAACTTTTAGAAATAAATATAGAACAATTGATGTTTTGTTAATAGATGATATTCAGTTTATTGCAGGAAAAGAAAGAGTTCAAGAGGAATTTTTCCACACATTCAATTCTTTGTATGAAGATGGAAAACAAATAATTATCTCTAGTGATAAACCACCAAAAGATATAGCTTTTCTAGAAGATAGATTAAAATCTAGATTTGAATGGGGACTACTTGCAGATATTTCTTGTCCAGACTATGAAACCCGTTTAGCTATCTTAAGAAAAAAAGCTCAAGATGAAAATATCATTATTGAAGATATTATTTTATCAAATATAGCAAATAAAATAGATTCAAATATTAGAGAACTAGAAGGTGTTTTTAATAAAATAGTTGCAAGAGCTTCTCTTACACATAGTCCTATAACAATTGAACTTGCTGAAAATATTATAAATGACTTCAAGTATGAAAGTGAAAAAGTAATTTCTTGTGATTCTATTAAAGAAACTGTTGCTAAGTATTTTAGCATAAATAAAGATGATTTATCAGGAAATAAAAGGTCAAATGATATAGCATTTCCAAGACAAATTGCAATGTACTTATGTAGAGAAGTTGCTAATATGTCTTATCCTCAGATAGGAGTTGACTTTGGAGGCCGTGACCATTCAACAGTAATGCACGCATGTAAAAAAATAGAAAAAGAAGTTAAAGAAAAAAATAATACAAAGTTAATTGTGGATAGTGTGAAAAACATAATTATAAATGGTAAACAATAGTGAAGTTTAATTCACAAAAAGATTTGACAGGATTTGTCTAAAATTTGTGTTTGAAAAATGATTGTTTGGATGCAGGCAATTCGATGTGTTCTTACGGAAGCAATGCATTAGATATCCACAGGCACCTGTTAATAACCTGGTTATAAAATGTGAATAACTCAAGTTATACACATTTGTAATATAAAGCTGTGGATAAAATTTAAAGTTATCCACAGAGTTATCAACAGTAATTTTGTTAGGGATTGTAACTATCAACATAGTTATCCACAGTTTCCACAGTACCTAATACTATTACTACTAAAAATATTTATATTAATATATAAAATATATAAGGAGGAAGCAAAATGAAAATAGTTTGTTACAAGGATAAAATCCTAAAAGCTATTAATTCCGTAGTAAAAGGAGTAGCATCTAAAACTACAATGCCTATACTAGAAGGAATATTAATTCAAACAAATGATAATGAAATAAAATTAACAACATATGATTTAGAAATAGGAATCGAATATGTTATAAAATGTGATGTTAAAGAACAAGGTAGTACAGTAGTAAATGCAATAATGTTTAGTGAAATTATTAGAAAATTACCAGACACAGAAATTAATATTTCTGTAAATAGTAATAACTTACTAGAAATTGAATGTGAAGGTGCTTTATATAAATTAGCAACAATGAATCCAGATGAATTTCCAGAATTACCAAAAATAGAAATAGAAAATTCAATTGAAATAGAGCAAAATGCTTTGAAAAATATGATTAGAAAAACAATATTTGCAGTAAGTACAGAAGAAAGTAGACCAATTTTTACAGGATGTTTATTTGAAATTGAGAATAATAAGTTATCACTAGTTGCAGTTGATGGATTTAGATTAGCATTAAGAAGTATGTATTTAAATAAACAAAGCAATAATTTTAGTGCAGTAATACCAGGAAGAACATTGAATGAAGTAAATAAAATAATATCAGATTCGTTTGAACCAATAAAAATAGGGGTTTCAAAAAATCAAGCATTATTTGAAATGGAAAATTGTAAGATAGTTACAAGAATTTTAGATGGAGAGTTTTTAAATTATAAAAATGTTATACCAAATACTTGGGAGACAAGAATTAGAGTAAATAAAAATAATATACAAAATTGTTTTGAAAGAATTAGTTTAATTTCATCTTCAGCTGTTGAAAAAGAAAAGAAATATCCTGTAAAAGTAAATGTTGATATAGGAAAAGTAGTAATTTCTTGTACTAACCAAACAGGAGATGCAAAAGAAGAACTATATGTTTCAACTGAAGGAAAGAATTTAGAAGCAGGATTTAATCCTAAATATTTCTTAGATAGTTTTAAAGCAATAGATGATGAAGAAGTTTATATAGAATTTGGCTCAAGTATATCACCATGTTTAGTAAAATCTGTTGAAAATAATGATTATACATATATGATTTTACCAATCAGATTAAAAGAAGATTAAAATTAGAAATGGAAAAAGGAGAAAATCCTTTTTCTTTTTTTGAAAATATATAAAAAAGTTATCCACAGTTTGTTACTAAAGTGTGGATAACTTTTTGCTTTATTTAATTTTAAAAAATGAAAAAAATAGAAATAAATAGTAAAAAATAGAAAAAAAAAGAAAAACGGAGATAATATATAGCTAATCGTCTGTAAAAAATCATAAAAAATTATTATAGCCAATAATCGCCAAATTTAAAGAATAAAAATTGATAAATGGCAAAGAGAAAAACTGTGGATAAGATGTGGATAAAAAAATAATTAAAAATATTTGAAAATAAAAAATAAAAAATCAAAAAAAATGAAAAAAATCGAAAAAAAAAGAATAAATTAGAATAAATTAGAAAAACGGAGAAAAACGAAGAATTTAAAAAAAACAAAAATTTAATAAAAAAATAAATAAATAAAAATTAAAAATAATATTAATAAAAAAATAAATAATAAAATAATTAAATATTAAAAAAATAAAAAAATTAGAAAAAAATAGAATAAATTAGAATAAATTAGAAAAAAAGAGAAAAAGTGAGATTTTTATTTTTAATAATAATAATAAAAATAAATAAAATAAAAATTTAAAAAAAAATTAATCGTTAAAATCAAAAATAAGCCGTTTTATTTTTTTATTTATATAATTTTATATGAAAAAATTAGAAAAAAATCGAAAAAAATAGATAAAAATAGAAAAACGCTTAAAAATCAAGGAAAACGAAGTTTTTTAAAAATAAAATTTATTTTTATATTTTTACGAGAATCAAAAATAAGCCGTTTTAAAAAATAAAAAATAAAAAAATATTTTAAAAATAAATAGAAAAATAAATAAAAAAGTGATAGAATAATAAAGAAGTTATTAACAGTTGGAGTATATTATGTGGATAAGTGAAATTAATTTAACGAATTTTAGAAATTATAAAAATCAAAAAATAATATTAAATAATAATGTAAATGTTTTTTATGGAGAAAATGCTCAAGGGAAAACAAATATTATTGAGGCAATTTTTTTAAGCAGTATGGGAAAATCATTTAGGACTAATAAAGAAAAAGAAATGATTTTATTAAATGAAAATAATTTAGAAGTTGAAATCAAATTTGAAAAATCTGATAGAGACGGAAAAATTAAAATTAAAATAGGAAATAAAAAAGAAGTTTTTGTTAATGGTATAAAATTAAAAAAATTAAGTGAATTACTAGGAAATATAAATACTGTAATTTTTACACCAGATGATATAAATATTTTAAAAGGTGGACCTCAAAATAGAAGAAGATTTTTAGATATAATGATAAGTCAGTTAAAACCTAATTATATGTATAATTTAAATTTATATCTAAAAACAATTGAGCAAAGGAATAATTATTTAAGACAAATAAGAGATGAAGGAAAAGATGAAAGTTTATTAGAAATTTGGGATAATGAATTAGCAGGTTATGCTGATATAATTTGTAAATATAGATATGAGTTTATTGAAAAAATAAGAAATAAAATAAAAAAAATACATAGTGAAATTACAGAAAATAAAGAAGAAATAGAAATTGAATATATTACAGAATGTATGGATAAAGAAAATTATTTAAAAATTTTAAAAGCAAGAAGAAAATTAGATATAATAAAAGGGTTTACAACAAAAGGTGTACATAGAGATGATTTTGTGATATATATAAATAAGAATAGATTAGATATTTATGGGTCTCAAGGACAGCATAGGACGGCAATTCTTTCCTTAAAATTATCAGAATTAAAAATTGTTTATGACGAAGTAGGGGAATATCCAATTTTATTATTAGATGATTTTATGTCTGAATTAGATTCCAAAAGAAGAAACCATTTCTTAGAAAAAATAAGAAATACACAAGTAATTATTACATGTACTGATAAAATAAATATTGAAAATAAAAATATTTTAATATATAATGTAAAAGATGGAAAAGTAACTAAAGAAAATTAAATAAATAAAACTTAAAAATTTAGGGAGGAAGAACAAATGGAAAAATTTAAGCATAAATATGGAGCAGAACAAATACAAGTTTTAGAAGGTCTAGAAGCCGTAAGGAAAAGACCTGGTATGTATATAGGAAGTACATCAGTAAGAGGACTTCATCATATGGTTTATGAAATTGTAGATAACTGTGTTGATGAGGCTTTAGCAGGTTATTGTACAGAAATTAATGTAGTTATAGAAAAAGGAAATGTTATTTCAGTAAAAGATAATGGTAGAGGAATACCTGTTGAAATTCACCCAAAAACTAAAATTTCTACAGCAGAAACAGTATATACTGTTCTTCATGCTGGTGGAAAATTTGGTGGAGATAGTGGATATAAAGTATCTGGAGGACTTCATGGAGTTGGAGCTTCTGTTGTAAATGCATTATCTACTTGGACAGAAGTTACAATAAAAAGAGATGGCGGACTATATCAAATGAGTTTCGAAAAGGGTAAAACTGTAAAAAAATTAGAGAGAATTGGAGATGCAGAAGGAACAGGAACAAAAGTAAGATTTTTAGCAGATGATACAATTTTTGAAAGTTTAGATTATGATTATGAAGTTCTAGAAAAAAGATTAAGAGAAATGGCATTTTTAACAAAAGGTCTAAAGATTACATTAGAAGATCAAAGAGAAGAAACACCAAAAAAAGCAGAGTTTTGTTTTGAAGGAGGATTAATTTCTTTTGTTGAATTTTTAAATAAAAATAAAGAGAAATTACACAAAACTCCAATTTATATAGAAAAAGATGGTGAAATACCTGTAGAAATTGCTATTCAATATACTACAAGTTATTCTGAAAATATTTATACATTTGTAAATAATATAAATACAATTGAAGGAGGAACACATCTAGAAGGATTTAAAAGGTCTTTAACAAAAGTATTTAACGATTATGCTAGAAGTCATAATATATTAAAAGAAAAAGATAACAATTTACAAGGTGAAGATATTAGAGAAGGAATAACTGCAGTAGTGTCTGTAAAAGTTAAAGAGCCACAATTTGAAGGACAAACTAAAACAAAACTAGGAAATAGCGAAGTAACAGGTGTAGTACAAAGCATGGTAAATGAAGCATTAGCAACATTTTTAGAAGAAAACCCTTCTGTTGCAAAAGCTATATTAGAAAAATGTATAAGTGCTTCTAGAGCAAGAGAAGCAGCAAGAAAAGCTAGGGAATTAGTAAGAAAGAAGAACTCATTAGAAACATCTACATTACCTGGAAAGTTAGCAGATTGTAGTAGCAAAAATCCTGACGAATGTGAAGTATATATAGTTGAGGGAGATTCAGCAGGAGGAAGTGCAAAACAAGGAAGAGATAGAAAATTCCAAGCAATTTTACCACTTTGGGGAAAAATGCTAAATGTTGAAAAATCAAGAGCTGATAAAATATATAATAATGATAAATTACAACCAGTGATTTTAGCAGTAGGAGCAGGAATTGGTGCTGATTTTGATATAACAAAAATCAGATATGGAAAAGTAATTATTATGGCTGATGCCGATGTTGATGGTGCACATATTAGAACATTATTATTAACATTCTTCTTTAGATATATGAGACCATTAATAGAAAATGGAAATGTATATTTAGCTCAACCACCTTTATATAAATTATCTAAAAAAGGAATGCAAGATATTTACTGTTATACAGATGATGATTTAGATAAAGCATATAAAGAACTAGAAGAAAAAGGAATTGCAAGGGAACAATTAGGACTTCAAAGATATAAAGGTTTAGGTGAAATGAATCCAGAGCAATTATGGGATACAACTATGAACCCAGAAACTAGAATACTAGTTAAAGTAACTATGGATGATGCAATAAAAGCAGATGAAATATTTACTTTACTTATGGGAGATGAAGTTGAACCAAGAAGAGAGTTTATACAAGCTAATGCAAAATATGTAAAAAATCTAGATATTTAATATGTATAATATAAAATTAAAATAAATTAAATAATTAAAGGCAGATAAGAATTTCTTATCTGCCTTTAATCGGTAAAGCCAATAATAATCTTGACTAAAACTAATATATCTAATATCTGAATCTAATATATATTACTATATAAATAAACTTAGGTACCACATATATTAATCCTTCGTTCGACTATTAATACACCACGAATAACTATATTCATCCAAAACTTATGGACTAATAATAATCACTATAGATATAAGAATAATCTTAGCTCGAGTACATTACATATCATTTAACCATATATAAATTATAAAAATAATCAAAAAAGAAAATTAAAATAAAAATACAGCTTACAAACACATAATATATTCTTATCGCCGACATATAATAATATATTTTTACACTATTATATATCTTTGCTCGAATATTATTAAACTAATAAAAATCCAATAATACTCTTCGCCCAACTATTATTAACCTTACAATAATATTATTTACAAAAACAAAAAAAATATTCAAAAAAATTAAAAAGAAAATAAATTGATAAAAAAAATTAATTATTAAAATCAAAAATAAGCCGATTTATTATTTTATTAATATAAAAATATTAAATAAAATAATAAAAAAATAATAAATAAAAAAATAAATAAATAATAAAAAA
>CAKNKX010000030.1 GCA_930987745.1 uncultured Clostridium sp. | reverse complement strand
TAACATTCCTTTTTTCTCTCCTTCTTCTATTCCCTCTTTTCTTCCTTCTTTATGCTTTAGTCTTAATTCATTATTTAGCATTCTTGTTACTTGTAACATATTATCACTTCCTATTAACTTTGATTTTTCATTATCAGATTTTTATGTTCATTATCTCTTCTTCTGTTAATCCTGTCAGTTCTTTTATCTCAGAGATATCCACTTTTTTCTTTAGCAAGTTTCTTGCAACTTTTAAAATTCCTTCTCTTATTCCTTCTTTATGCTTTAGTCTTAATTCATTATTTAGCATCCTTGTTACTTGTAACATATTATCACTTCCTTCATTTTTATATAATTTTTTTATTAATTCTTTTGTTTTTCTTTCTCCAAATGTTGGCAACATTGTAATTTTTATTATTCTTTCCATCAATTCTTTACTATTTTTAATTGCTTTTATTACCTCATCCATATTCTTTTCTAATTCTTCTGTATTTTTTGATTTTTCTATTAATAACATATCATACACTAAATTATTTTTTTCTAATAACTCCTCCTTTGTATATTTATTTACATCCAAAAATTTATATATTCCTAATTCTCCTTCTGTTTCTTCAAACTCTTCTTGCATATTTCTTATGTCTTTTTCTACATTCCATTTATTTTTTCCTGTATATATTACTATTGCTATTATTTTAGGTATCTTTTCTTTCTTATTCCTTATATTCATAAAATCCATATTACTTCTCATTATTTCCATTTGATATTCTAATATCCTATATGGCATTAGATAATCTACTGTACTTTGATGTTCTATTAAAAAATATACTTTCCTATTTTTTAATCTATATAATATATCTGCTTCCTTTTTTTCAAATCTTGATGTTATATATTCTGTTTTTTCCCTTATTATATCTTCTTTTCCTAACTTATTTTTATCTATTTTTAATACTTTATTTAAGAAATCTGCTGCTATTTCTTCATCTTCTAATATCATTTTAAATGTTTTATCATGTTTTTGATGCACTTCTCCATAATGATATTCTGCTTGCTCCTCGGCCAAACCTTCTATTTTCTTTATAAGCCAGGGATACTTTAAACTAGCTAAAAAATAATGTTCTTCTGTAAATATTTTTATATTTTCCATCTTATTCCTCCTTATTTTATTATATTTTGAATTATAGGTCAACATTTATTTAGAAAGCAAATTAATATGTTTTTACATCATTTCTCCATTTTTCTTTTAATATGACCTATTTTCTTCGTTTTTGGATTTTTTACGAAATCTTAAAGTTTTTGATAAAAATATATACCTATATAATATTTAGATTATAACATAGATTTTTTAAAAAATATGTCATTTCTTGTTGTCGAATAAAAAAATTGAGGCAAGAAAAATTCCTTCCTCAACACATTTTTCAATAATTAAATAATCTTTTCAGCAAAAATACCATAATACCTTCTTCTTAGTAGTATTCCTTTATCAAAAGTATTATCTTTTATATATAAATCTAATTTTTTTAAGTCTATTTCTTTATTTTTCAATTTAAGGTTTATTCTCTCTTCTGAGAAATCATCTAAAATTGGTGTTTTTAATAATAATGATAATAAATCTTCTTTAGTTTTATAATATTCTCTTATATAAATTGGTACTAATTCTACATTTTTAAATCCAGCATCTAAGATATTTTCATAATCAATCTGACTAATAGGTTTTATATCATTAAAAGCCTGCCCTTTATTGAATAGTCTTTTTAATGACCAACAATCTAATTTGTCAACTCCTCTTAATATTAATTTTCCTCTATTTTTTAGAGTTTTATATATTTGCTTTGCTGATATACAAGTATGCCTTGCAACTACTATATCAAAAAAATTATCTTCTGTATCCATATTCAAATTGTTCATTACTCGAAATTCGATATTATTTTTATTTGATTTTTCTAAATTTCTTTTAGCAGTTTTTATCATTTCTTCAGAAAAATCTGTTCCTATGATTTTCTTTGCTTTTGGAAATTCTTTTAAAACTCTTTCTCCTCCACCTGTACCTAAATCTAATATTATTGATTTTTCATCTGCATATTTATTTAAAATTTCATACATATCCCAGTTTGTCAAGTTTTCTTCTTCAAATTTTATCATGCTAAAATCCCAATTTTTTATTTTGTTATAATATCCTAATTCTTTATTACTCATTTTATTTTCTCCTAATTAACATTAGAGGGATTTTTAGGTACGTCCCTAAAATCCCTCAATTTGTTTATTCAAATAATTTTCTTATCTTACTAATTAAGTAGTGGCTTCCTCCTTCTGCATTGTCTTGAATATTTTCTACCATACTTACTATTAACATATTTGTACCATCTTGTCTATCTACTGTAAAACAGTCAAACCATCCTAGTGTTCCACTTTCTGTATCTTCACTTGATGTTTTAAGTTCTGCTGTTCCTGTTTTTCCTGCTATTGTTAGTCCTTGAATTTTCATATCTCTAGCATTTCCATTTACATTTTCTATTGTTTGAATTAAATCTTCTTTTATTGTATTTGCTGCATCTTCTGTAAATGCATTTTCTTTCCAAACTTGTGACTTTTCTTCACTTGCAAGTAATATTGGTTTTATCATATCTCCATTATTTGCAATACCAGAATAGATTGATGCCATATGGATTGGGTTTACAAGTAAACTTCCTTGACCATAGCCAGTATCTGCTAAGCGTGTTTCTCCTTCAATTGTATCTCCATTATCTACTGCGTATTGTGATTTAGCAAGTGTTAATGGGAAGTCTAAAGTTTCATTAAAGCCTATTTTGTTTAAATTTTCTACATATTTTTCTGCTCCCATTTTTAATGTTGTTTGAGCAAAATATATATTGTCTGAATGCATTATTGCATTTAATAAATTCTTTGGTCCGTTATATCCTGTTAAAGTTGTTACATAATAATTTCCCCATGAACTGTCTTTTTGCCAGCTTGTTCCACTATATCCATAATCTTCATTTGGGTCTATATCACCTGTAGTTAATCCGATTGCTCCTGTTACAGCCTTAAATGTAGAGCCCGGACAATATTTTTGAATAAATCTGTTATATAGTGGATTTCTTTCATCATTATTTAATTCGTTCCATTTTGACTCAGTCATTCCTACTGTAAAGTCATTTGAATCATATGATGGAGTACTTACTAATGCTAGTAGTTCTCCTGTTTGTGGTTCCATTATTACAAATAGACCTTTATCTTCTTTCATTAAATTATATACTTCTGCTTGAAGTGAGCTATCTATTGTAAGTGTTATATTTTCTCCATCTTTTTTGTCTTGTTTTGCTAATTCCTGTATTTTATTTTCATTAGAATCTGCTATATAAATCTCTGTTCCGTCAATTCCTCTTAATGTATCTTCATAAGCCAGTTCTAAGCCAGATTTTCCAATTACACTAGTAGATGTATACCCTTCTCCTTGATGATTTTCTAAATCTTCTGCTGTAACTGATTGAACATACCCAATCAAGTGTGCCGCTTCTTCTCCTAAAGAATATACTCTTCCATCTACTTTATTTACTTGTACTCCAGGTATTTCTAAAAGGCTATTTTCTAATTCACTTTCACTTGCTTTCAATTTTTTAACTGGTACAAAAGTATCATCTCCTACCCAACTTTGAGATAACTGTCCATTTATATACTCAACTGATACCCCTGTAAGTTCTGATACCTTAGAAATATTTTCATCTTTGTTTTCTCCTAATTTTCCTGGAACTAATCCAACCTGTGAAATTTCTCCGGTCTTCTGCTAAGGCTACTCCATTTCTATCTAAGATACTTCCTCTTGTTGATTCCACGGTTGATACTCTTACTTTATCATCTGCTCCTAAGTTAGGAAAAATATAGCTATCATTCCAATATATTTTAAATTCGCCATCTTGTTTTTTTACTGTTGCCACATTATTAAACTCGATAGCTCCTGCAGATGTATCCATTTTTTCGTGATATTCTGCTTGATAATTTCCATCTTCAATATTTATACTTGTTATATCTATTTTGATATTTGCAGCATCAATTCCTTCATAGATGTTTTTATTTCTTGTTATAAAGTCCTCTTTACTCATGTTCATATCAATTGTTTTTTGATACATACCTTCATAATTTTGCTCTTCGATTAATGCAAAAAAGTCTATAACTGTATTTTTTGCTTTTTCTTCATCACTATTTTTTGACACAAATACAGCTGCTACTATTCCAATTACTGCAATTATTAGAACAACTATTATTCCAATTAATAACTTTTTATTTTTCATAGAATAATTCCCCCTTTTTCGAGTATATGATATCATATTTATTAAAATAATTACATATAGTTACAATATTTTTAAGATGTTTTTATTTTATATTAACATCCCATGGCTTCAAGATATTTTGCAATTATTGTATTTCCTTTGACTTTAGTTTTATCAAACCCAACAAATATATTGTCACTTAAACTTCTCATTCTTTCTATTTCTTCTAATTGATTTTCAGTTTTTCCAAACACCAAAGTATCTTTATTTACTATTACCTTTACATCAAATTTTTCTGCGCTACTATAATCATTTTGATAATATAAATCTTTAATGGTTGAATATAGTATTATGTTATTTCCTTCTTTTTTTACTTCATTAATTTCTATTTCTATATCTTCTTGACTAAGTAACTCATTTTTTAATTCTTCTCCGTGGATATTTCTTACTACACTTGCATATCCATCTTCTGTAAATTCTACATTTTCTCCGTCTACTATTACTTTATTTAAAGTTATTTTATCATTTACTTGAATATCACTAAAATTTAATTCTTCTTGTTTTTCTCCTGTCCTTTCATTTAAAATCCTAATATTATCACCAATCGTTACTTTATATGTATTTTCTTTATCATCTTTAATTGTTAATGTTCTATTTTCAATATTAGTTATAATTGCATCTCTTATTGATGTTATTTTACTTTCTTCTTCCTTTTCAAAATTGATTTTCTTCTCTTCTTTTTTAGAATTTAAGTAATTATTAAAATCTTCTTTACTACCATTAAATACATTTAAATCTATAAATTTTTCTACTCCTTTATATCCTTCTAATTTTCCTTTATCTGTATATTGCCAAAATGTCCAGTTTCTTCCTTCTTCTAAATTAGGTTTTACTAAGATATTTCTTATCCAAATATCATAATCTTGAAAATTATTCTCGATATATTTATTATAAAAGCTTTGAGTAGTATATATTATTGGTTTTAGTTTATATTCTTTTTCCATTTCATCTAACATCGTTTGAAGTTCTTTTTCTACTTCTTCTTTATTAGGATTATTTTTCTTGTAATCTCCATAATATTCTATATCTATTATTGGAAGCATTAAATTATCATCATTTTCAATTGTTCCTACAGTAGATTTATAATTTGAAAATTGATCTTCTCCTGAACTTTCAAAACTAAAAAAGTGATAAATGCCAATTACTAAATTAGTATTTTTAATATTTTCATAATTTGAACTAAAATATTCATCTATATAACTGCTTCCTTCAGTTGCTTTAATAAAAGCAAAACTTATGTCTTGTTCTTCTATTTTATTAAAGTCAATTTCTCCTTGATAATTTGATACATCAATTCCTTTTACTTCATATTGTGTTGCCTCACCAATTGTCAAAATAATAAATCCATTTAAATATAAGGTAGTAAGTAAAATAAGTACTAAGATTATTGTTATTATCAATGTTATAATAATTTTCTTTTTCATTTTTTCTCCTATTTTCTAATATTAATCAATAATTCTATCAGCGCCAATAAAGTAGTAATATCATTATGTCATTTATAAAAATAGTAATAATTATATATAATATAAATTTTGTTTTTGTTAATTTTCCTTCATTATACTTATTTATAAATCTACAATATAAAGGCATTACAATAGCTTCTGTTATTAAAATTGTTGCAGGAACAATAAGTATAAGAAATACTAAAAAAGCTCCTCCACCTACTAAATTTTCATTATTTATAATTCCATAAATAGTAAGTCCTATTTGCATAGACAAAGTAATGATTAAGAGTATCAATACTATTGCCACTTTGATTATTTTTTTATCAAATGATTTTAATCTTTTATATGATAAAATAAATATTCCGATTAATATTAAAATTACTACTGCCAAAAACGCCATATTTTCCTCCTAATCATCTAAATAACCCATGCTAGGGTCTATTAAAATAGATTCTGTAGCATTTATATTTTCATAATATGGTGATGTTATATATATTTCTTGTAAGTTTTGGAGTTTTCCTCCGCCTAGTTGTCCTTTTTCATTTTTTCCTTGTCTATATATATTATTATTTTCATCAACTACTATTACGAAATCTTCTCCAACAGCCATTAGTTTTGTATTTGTTATACTTAAAGTTTCAGGCTCACTATAATAATTTAAGAAAAATCCTTCTTCATGTGGTTTTAGGTCATCTACTGAATATCCTAAATTATATAATGTTCCATCATTTTTTAAAATTAAAATTCTTCCTTCTTTTTCTTTTATATCTTTTACATTATCAATAGAAATTTTACTATTTGTTCCTTTTACAATATTTTCTTCTTTAGAACTTAGGTTATATTTATATAAATCTCCATTTGTGTCAATAGCAAGTAGAGTTGATATAGCACTATTCTCATTTTTTATCGGATATATTTTATCTATATTTTGAAGTCCTTCTATTTTTACTTCTAAATCTTCTTCGTCTTTTAAAGTGTTTAAAATCCAAACTGTTCCGTCTTTTTTAAGCACATATTTTACTGGCATATTATTGCCTTCATATCCGTTATATGATGCAATTTCTTTTACATTTTTAATATCTACTTTTACTATATCAGTTGCCCATCCATTAATTTCATTTGTTAATTTATCAAAATCAAATCCTACACCATAAATCTCATCATTTTCTGTTTTGAAAAAATATTGCGAATTACATAAAAATATATCTGTTATCTTTTTATTACTTATTGTTCTTATTGGGCTTTCTTGTTCATAATATGTATCTGCTGCATATCCCCAATAATATGGTATTCCATCTTTTGATAAAGCTCCTGCCTGATTTCCAAATACATATATTTTTTCTATATTTTCTATATCTAGTTTAGTTGGAACCTGATATGGTCCTACTCCAATTTCTCTAGTTCCTAATGTTGAATATGAATTTGCTCCCCATGAATATACTTCACCTTCATTTGTTAGAGCTATAACAAATTCATTCCCAACACCTATTTGTTTTACATTATCTAGTTTTACCTTTGTAAATTCATTTAATTTTATTCCCTCATATGTATAATCTCCTGAATATGAAGTATTTGTTCCTGTAACCCAAACTGAACCATCTTCTTTTAAAATTGCTGTATATGTATTTCCAACTTGTACATCTACCACATTTGATGTATTTTCATCATAAGACTCACTTAAATCAAAACTTTTTTCTTTTTCCTTTTCAATTGCCATTTCATCTAATTTATTAGTTACATTCTTAAAAATACCTAAAATAACAGTATTACAAAAAAACAGCCCTATGCAAAATATTATAATTATTAAAATTGGAACTAACCATTTGCTTTTTTTCATAAATTCTCCTCTATTTTATAAATATATTATCTCTTCCTATTTTTAGCAGTATATTTAGAGTTTTATTAAGCATCTGCTTACTTTCTTGATTTAAGTTTTTATATGTTTTAACCATTGCTTTTGCACTATTAAACCAATTATTTCCGATTTCTGACAATGTTTTCACATTTGTTGCAACTAAAATGTCATATAATGTATTAAAAAATTTTTCTTTTTGCTCATTATCTACTTTTTCTAACCAATCAGAAATTGTTTTATCAATAAATTCACTTGTATTATTTGTTACTTTTTCTCTTATAAATTTATCTCCTAAAACTTGCCATGAATAAATATCATGTTGCATAATTCCGTGTTTGAGTGCTTTTTATTATTGTCGCTTTTCCTTCATGATTTAATAACCTTCCAATTATAGAGGTTTGAGGTATATATGTATAAATCTTTTCTATTATGTTTTTATACTTTACATTTTCGACAACATTTTTAGAGAATCCTGGTCCATCATTATTATATATTTTTATTATTCTTTTCTTTATACTTTCCTTACAAAATGCTGATGCATATATTGCTAAATTTCCACCTTTAGAGTGACCTCCAACAATTAACGGTTGCTTATTTTTCCTTGCAACATCTTCTAAATATTTCACAGCATCTTCTTGTGCTGGAACAAAATTAGAATATGACATATTTAAATCTTCTTTCCAACCAATTAGTGTATCGTCAGTTCCTCTAAATGCTACATATATTGTGTCATCTGGAAGATAGAATGTTATTGCAGATATTTGTTTTTCTTCTAGCAAATCAACTTTATTTATATAATTAGATATAAAGATATCTTTAAATCTTAAACTATTAGAAATAAGTTCAAATAATTCTTTATCTTCTTTTTGTAAGAAATGTGCTTTCTTTTTCAATTTTAAATATCTATCATATGCTTCTTTTAAAGTGATTTTTTCTTCTTTTTCTAGTATTCCATCAAATGGGAAATATGATATACGAGACAAAATTAAATTGTCCACTTCATTTTGCTCTACTTTTTCAATTGGAATATCCCTCCATTTTAGATAATCAAATATGTTTGGCATTATTTATCTCCTTTATTTTTCTTTATAAATTCTAATATTTGCTCTGCTAATACTTCTCTTTTATCTGTATATCCATGGTCTGCTCCATCTATATAATTAATATCTTTGTTTTCGTTAGAAATAGCATTACTTACAATTTCTACTAATTCATCTGCTTTTTGTAAAATCATTTCATTTTGGTTTCCCCATCTTAACATAAGTGGTTCATCTATATTATTTAATTTTTCAAGTTTATTATCATTTCCATAACTTGCAAAATCAATCTCTTTATTGTATTTTGTATATCTTAAAAATGTTTTTGCACTTATTGGATGAATAAATGCATCTTTAGGCATCAATTCTAAAGTTTTTCCTTTTTCTTTCATTTCTTCTGCAAGATTTATATATGTATCTAACTTATCTCTTAAATACACTTTTGTAGTTGTTGGTATATCAATTAAAGAAAGAAGTATCACTCCTTTTATATTATCTAATATATCAAAACTTTCTTCATCTTTTAATTCATTATATGTATAAACTATTTTTGTACAACCTAAACTATGTCCTTGTAAATATATATTTTTGTACCCTAATTCTTTTAGTTTTAAAAGAGCTCCTACTATATCTTCATATCCTTCTAATACATCTTCATAAGATGTACCACCTAGTAGTTTTTCTCTTTTTCCATTTATATTTTTTCTTATATATTTTGCAAGTTCACTTCCTCTATTATTAAAGCAAAAATAGTCTATATTATTTTCATTTGCTTTTTTAGCTATTACTTCTTCTCTTTTCTTAAAACAATTACTTGACATTCCATGTACTGATAAAATTACGTCTTGTGTTTTTTGTGGTATATTATATAAAATTCCTGTTAGTTCTATTCCATCTGTTGCAAGAAAATTAATAATTTGCATAAAAATCACTTTCCTTTCTTTTCCCCTGAATTATATACTTAAAATCATAAAAAGTCAAAAGAAAAATAACCACTAATTATCAATGCTAAATACTATTTAATAACAATATTTATTTTTGATATTTAGTGATTATTTTATATTATTATTTTTATAAATAAAACAAGCAAATCTGTAAGCCGGGTTCTGTCTTTTAAAATAGTCATTTATCTAGGATAGATATTGCTATCTACCTCAAGCCACGCAGGTTAAGAAGGCGCCGAGCAGGCTTAATCTTCTAATTTAGGTGTTGCTCCAGATGGGGTTTACACTGACCTATTATGTCACCATAATAGCGGTGAGCTCTTACCTCGCCTTTTCACCCTTACCTAAAAATTTAGGCGGTTATTTTCTGTTGCACTTTCCTTAAGGTTTCCCTCACTAGACGTTATCTAGCATCTTTGCTCTGTGGAGCCCGGACTTTCCTCTCGTAAATCCTTTCGGAATTTTACCAGCGACTATTCAATTTACTCTAGAAATTATTATACTCTAAATTTTTATTTTTTTCAAGTTTAGGATGAGACAAAGGGGGACGGAGCATTTTTGTCTCAAATTGCTTCTATTTCTTCTATTAGATTTTTGTATTTTATTAAAAATACTGATACATCTTGCATATTTACTGCATTTTGCAATTCGTTTAACATTATATATATTTTATTTACACTATATTGATTGTTTGAATTTATTACATCTGGATTTGATAATAGTTCTGTAAATGTATTTACTCCATTTTGTATATCTTGTGATATTTCATCCCATTTACCTGAATCTAATTTTGAATATCCTTTAAATATATTTGCCTTTGTTACTACTACTTTTTTGTATATTACATCTTCTCCTTTTGCTGATTCTAAAAATTTAGGCAAATAATCATATATAACAGATAAAGTTTGTAAAGTACTCTCTTTGTTTTCTTCATTTACAACTGTTACTAAATTATCTATTTCTTTATTAAAATTCAAAATCTCATCTTTATTAATATTTAATTGATATAAGTCCATTGTCATTGTTGGAATACTTGTATATAAATTTTCTACTTCACTTTTTACTATATCCCAATTTATATCTTTTGTAGTTGTTAATACTCCATTTAATTTTAAATCATATTTTTCACTATCTTGATTAGTCTCTCCATTTTCTCCTGATGAGGTATTACTTGAGCTTTTTTCTGTTCCTGATGAACCAGAACCACTAGAACTGCTTTGACCACCTCCTGAACTTGAAGATTCACTTTCTTTCATTTTTTCTGCTGTTTCTTTTGATAGTTCATCTATTTCTATACCATAGTTTCTAGTTTCTATATTATTCATTGTATTAAAAAGGTCTGTGAATTCTGCTTCTACATACCTTATCTCTGATAAAATTTTATTTTCTTGATTTTCTTGTGGATTTTCTTTAGCTAAAACATAAATACTATATGACAAAACTAAAATTATTAAAATTAAAACAATAAACCCTAAAATTTTAAATTTTTTCAAATTAACAACCTCCTTTTCTTAGTATTTCCTGTTCGTTTTCAATTTATTCCCTGTATAAATTAATTACTATTTTTTATACTATAATTAGAGATATATTAAAATTAAAGGAGGTTTTTATGTCTTGCTTAATTCATCTTAATTCAAATAAAAAGGGCGAAATAAATAAATTCTTGAGCAAATTTTATAATACCTCTTTTGAGATTGAAAATGATTTAGAATGGGAAAAAAAGTACCAAAATCCAATAGAAATTGCTGAAATTATTGGTACTTTTATTGATAATTCTGATGATTTTGATATTTTTATGTGGATATCTCTTGATAAAGACATTTTTATTTTTATAACTGAAAATAATGCTGATAGCATAATTAGATATTTATATGAACGATATCCTTATTAGTATGTGCTTTTTTTATTTTTTTACTCTTCTTGTTGCCATTTTAAAATTGGATATCCGTTATTAATATTATTTGTATCTTTTACCCATATGTCAGTCACACCTTCTAAGTTATGATTTAGAGTAGTTAAAAAGGTATCTTCTTTCATCTCTTGACTTTCCATACTTATGCAGGATTCCTTGTCTATTGAAGTTTCACTATTAGTTTTTGCGACATTGTCAGCTGTGCCTTTTAAGTATATGCAATTGTACAAATATGAATCTGTATAATAATTATTGTTTACTAAGTATCTACTACTACTATTTCCTATGCTATAACAATTAGCAATCTTTCCTTGATTTTTATAAGCAAGACCATATTTTGTTTCTCCTATATTATAACAATTTTTTATATATGATTTATTATTTCCTGTAATTCCACTTCCTTGAACATTACCTTTGTTAAAACAATTTTCGACAGTTAAAGTTGTTGAGTCTGTATTTCCTATTATTCCACCAACATATAAACTTGATGTTCCTCCTGTAGATATAATATCTCCTTCATTACTACAATTAATAATTTTTTCAAGTTTGGAATTATGATGTATATAACCTACAATTCCTCCTATATTATCATTACCAGAAATTTGTGAATAATTATGACAATTTTCTATTCTACCTCCTTCTCCATTAGAATTAATATCTCCTGCAATTGCTCCTACATACATATTACTGCTAGTTATTGTTCCACTAATAGATAAATCTTTAACAATCGCACTTGATGTAATTTCACAAAATAGCCCAGTTTGTGTAGCATTTGTTCTATTGATATAAATATTTTCTAATATTTTATTATTTCCTTCAAATGTTCCGGAAAATCTTCTAATTGGAGTAAATCCCTCTCCTGATTGCATCTCTTCCATTAATCCTTCTGTTATTCCATCATTATTAATATCCCCATAATCTGTTCTTGAACTATCAGCATATGAAAGTTTTGATTTAAAATTTAAATCTCTACATAATATGACATTTGAGTTTTGATATATTGTGTAATTTTTTGACCATTCTACTAAATCTTCAATAGACCATATTTCTAATGGCTTTCCATCTTCTATATTATTTCCATTTTCGTCTTTTGTTAAATCTCCTGGTGAGTTATCTATTATCACATTATCATAATTTAAAATATTTCCATCTTTATCAACAATATAAAATCTATTTGTCTCTTCAAAAAACACTTCAAATTCTTCTCCTGTATCTGATACACTTACTCTTCCATTTGTGTGTTTATCAATAGAATTTTGAAATTCTTCTTCTTCTAAATTCCCTCTATTATTTTTCCCCATTGCTTCTACTGTTGACACATCTATTATTTCTTTTTCTTGTGATATTTCTGTTTCTTCTTTTGCACTTTGTGCC
>CAKNKX010000029.1 GCA_930987745.1 uncultured Clostridium sp. | reverse complement strand
TGTGTGTACTCCCACAAGGCTTACAGCCACTTTGTTTTTCATTGCTTTTCTCCTTGTTCTTTCTTTTTTCTTTTGCTTTTTCTTATGTTTTAGTTATATCATTTGTTTTCTTATTTTGTCAAGATTTTAATTTCAAAACTTGCATTTTACAAAAAAACAGTATAATATACAAATAATCATAATTAAAAAGAGGTGATTTTATGCAAATAGAAAAAATTAATGGAAATAGAAACTATTTAAACAATCCTGAATTTAGAACTGAAGAAGGATATCTTGATTTAGATAAAATTCCATATACAAAACTTAAAAAATATTATTGGGAAGGTCATTATTCACTAGGATATGTTATGTTCCCTGATGAAAGTATTTTCTTTATGAAAAACACAGAGAAAAATGACAAGATACATTTATTTAATAATATTATAATTCCAGAAATTGCTAAACAAGCTGGTATTGAAACAGCTTTTTATTTAATTGCTTATTCTGCAAATAATGACAAGTTATATTTATTATCACCTAACTTTTTAAATAAAAATGAAGAGCTAATTTATGACTTTGAAATGGTTAATAAATCTCTTTACACTAATAATGATGAAATTTATAAAAATTTAGATATTGATTTTTTATTGAATAATAGATATAACTACCTTTCTTCTAGAGGTGTACCTGCTAAACATATAGAAAAAATGCAGAATGAATTTTTAATCCAATCTTTTTTTAGTAAATTCATTGACCAAACAGATGAAAAAATGGAAAATACTGCTTTAATTGTAGATGGAAATAATTATAGATTAGCTCCTTTATTTGACACTGATTATAGTACATTATCTGCAAATTATGGTGTTAGAAGATATGTAGATAATGATAAAAGAAAAAATGATTTAACTTCTTTTTTAAAGCATTTTTCCAATAATCAAAACTTGATACAGTTTATATCTCATTTTATTAATATATTTGATATAGACACTGCTATAAAAAATGCTGAAATTGAAACAGGAGTAGCAATTCCAGACGGAATAAAAATTAAATATATAGATTTTTTTAATAGACGTTTAGATTTGCTAAAAGAGTTTATGATTTCTAAGAATCTTTTGCCTAACATCAATCATGAAAATAACTTAGAGAATGATTTTCAAAAACATTCAAACATAACTCCTCCTGAAGATTTAGACAGATAATATCACTTTAATTACCAGAAAATCAAACTTTCTTAAAACTTCCTTAATTAATTTAATACATATGGACTAAAATGACATCATATGATAAAATCGTTTTGTTTAGAATATCGAGGTGTTTATATGAATGAGGATATAATTAGAGGTTTAACAGATAAAGAAATTCAAGAAAGAATTGATAAGAAACAAGTAAATTTTGATACTTCTGTTCCTACAAAAAGTATAAAACAAATAATTATAGATAATTTTTTTACATTATTTAATATTTTAAATTTACTTTTAGGAATAGCAATTTTTGCAGTTGGCTCATATAAAAATATGCTATTTTTAGGAATTGTAATTATAAATACTGCAATTAGTACAATTCAAGAAATTCATTCCAAAAGAGTTATAGACAAACTTTCTATTTTGTCTAGTTCTAAAGTAAAAGCAATTAGAAATGGGAAAAAACAAGAAATTTCTATAAATAACATTGTTTTAGATGATGTCTTAGAATTTAACACTGGTAATCAAATTCCAACAGATTGTACTATCCTAAATGGAGAAGTTTTGGTTAACGAATCATTTATAACAGGCGAACCTGATAGTATAACCAAAAAAGAAAATGATACTATACTTTCTGGAAGTTATATTGTAAGTGGCAAATGTTTTGCAAAAGTTATTCATATAGGAGAAGAAAATTATACTTCTAAAATCTCTAAAGGTGCTAAATATGTTAAAAAAGTAAAATCTGAGATAATGGGGTCATTAAATAAAATAATTAAATTCTTGACAGTTATAATTATTCCAATAGGGCTTGCTTTATTTTTAAGCCAATATTTCTTACAAGGAGCTTCTTTAAAAGATTCTGTTGTTCAAACAGTTGCAGCAATTATTGGAATGATTCCAGAAGGATTAGTCCTACTTACAAGCACAGTCTTAGCCGTAAGTGTTATTAGACTTTCTAAATCCAAAGTATTAGTACAAGACCTATATTGTATAGAAACTTTAGCTAGAGTTGATACTTTATGCTTAGATAAAACTGGAACTCTAACAGAAGGCTCTATGGAAGTAGAAAACTATATACCAAAAAGTGTATCCAAAGAAGAAATAAAAAATATTTTAGCAAACCTTGCTTGTTTTTCAGACGATGAAAATGCAACAATGCTTGCATTAAAAGAAAAGTTTAACAATGTTAGAGATAAGTTTGAAGTTAGTAAAAAATTCCCTTTTTCTTCAGATAAAAAATGGTCTGGAATTTCTTTTAATAATAAAGGTATATATATTTTAGGTGCTCCAGAATTTGTACTTGGAAATTTGTTTGAGGAATATAAGAACGAAATAAATGAATATGCCAAAGACTTTCGTGTACTTGCCCTTATTCATGTAAGAAACAATTTTGACGGCAAAAATATTCCAGATAGTAAAGAATTATTGGGATTTGTATTTTTACTTGATAAAATTAGAAATGATGCAAATAAGACACTTAAATATTTTAAAGACCAAGGAGTAACAATAAAAATAATTTCAGGAGATAATCCAATCACTGTATCTAAAATTGCTAAAAGAGTTGGTGTAGATGACTATCAAAACTATATAGATATGTCAAAAGTATCTGAAGATGAAGATTTAAAAGAAATTGCTACTAATTATACCATCTTTGGCAGAGTAAGCCCTACTCAAAAAGAAGGATTAGTAAAATCTCTTCAATCTAAAGGCAAAACTGTTGCAATGACAGGAGACGGAGTTAATGATGTTTTAGCATTAAAAGCATCAGATTGTAGTATTGCAATGGCAAATGGTAGTGATGCAACTAAAAACATCTCACAATTAGTATTATTAGACTCTAACTTCTCATCAATGCCAAAGGTCGTTTTAGAAGGTAGAAGGACAATTAACAATATTCAAAGGTCTGCTTCCTTGTTTTTAGTAAAAACTATTTACTCTTGCATATTTGCTATTATGTTTTTAATTATGCAAGAAGAATATCCTTTCGAGCCAATACAATTAACTTTAGTAAGTGTTATAACAATTGGGATTCCTTCATTTATGCTTGCTTTAGAGCCAAATAAGGAAAGAATAAAAGGAAACTTCTTAAATAATGTAATATCAAAAGCATTACCTACTGCTATAACAAATGTTATTACAATATTTATATTAACTTTATTACATAAATCAGGAGTTATATCAGAAGAATATCTATCTAGCCTATCAATTCTTACACTTGGAATAACAGGTCTTACGCTAATCTTTTCTTTATCAAAATCTAGAAAAAGTGAACATTCTAAACTTCCTTTTTCTATTTATAGATTAGTTTTAGCAATATGTATGACAATATTATTTGTACTTGGACTTTTTATAGGTTCTGACTTTTTTGGAATAATAGACTTTCACTTACTAAATGACTTTATTATTTTATTATTACCTACTGTTGTTATACTTTTTATAGTTTTAAATTTAGCTTTTAAGAAAATGTCCAATTAGGAACAGCTCCCTTTGGACATTTTTGTCCATTTTGGGACACTTCTCTATAAAAATTTTAAAAAAGGTCCAATTGAAAAATATTTCTTAGTTGGACCAAATTACTTATATTAATCTTTTATTTATAAATTCATACTATTTGCAATTTATTTTAATAATTTTCTTTCATTATCTTTCGTTAATATTTTCATTTGTGATATTGCTATTTGATTTAATTTATACAACCTTTGAGATTGTTGCATTCCTTCATTTATAAATATTGAATTTGTATTTTCTAAGTTTGCTAAACATATTAATTCATTTATACTTGCATAATCTCTTATATTTCCTTTTTTATTTGGATTCTTTTCTCTCCATTCTTTTGCTGTCATGCCAAATAAAGCCATATTTAATACATCAGCTTCTTCGGCATATACTAAATTTACTTGCTTAGTCGTTAATTCTTTAGGTATTAAATTGTTTTTTATTGCATCTGTATGTATTATATAATTAATCTTACTTAATTCTCTTTTAGCACTCCAACCTATTTCTCTTTGTTCATTTTCTTTTAATCTTTCAAACTCTTGAATTAAATATATTTTAAACTCTACTGAAACCCATGAAGCAAATTCAAAAGCAATATCTCTATGTGCATATGTTCCACCACCTTTGCCAGATTTAGAAACTAATCCTATAGCATCTGTTGATTCTATCCATTTTTGTGGAGCTAATGTAAAACTATTTAATCCAGCCTCTTTTTTAAAGGCCTCGAATTCGATGCCTTTAAAATTTGGGTTGTGTATTAATTCCCAAATTCCTAAAAACTCTATTGTATTTCTATTCCTTATCCAATTTTGTATCACACCTTTTGGATTTTCTCTATTTTTATATCTAGCAATATCTGTTAAAGATATATATTCCTCATTATCTACTAGAGTCATATTTATAGCTTGCTTCTTTACTATTAACGTTTTCATTGTACCACATCCTTTTTACCGATTTTATCAAACATTTGTTTTAATGTCAAGTGAATAAGAATTATTTTTTAGATTTTACACAAAATTTTAACTATTTAAAGTTTCCATAAAAATAAAGTATATGTTTATATATCATATACTTTATTTTCTTTATCATTTTTCACTATTTCTACCCCAAAATATTCAAGTGGCATAGCCCATTTAATGTTAAATTTTCTATTTTGTATACTAACTTTCTTCTTGTGATTTATGGCGACATCTTCAAAATGTTCTTTTTCTCAGGCTATAAAATATTCCATTGGTTTTAAGTTTCCTCTTCGCCCTCAAATTGAGAATTATATAAATCAGCATAAAATCCGTTTTTTTCAAGTAATTCATCATGAGTTCCTTGTTCTACAATATCTCCATGATTCATAACTAAAATTAAATCTGCATTTTTAATTGTTGATAATCTATGTGCAATTATAAAGCTTGTTCTGCCTTTCATTAAGTTATCCATTGCAGATTGTATTTGAATTTCTGTTCTTGTATCTATTGAACTTGTTGCTTCATCTAATATTAATATTTTTGGATTTGCTAAAATTACTCTTGCTATTGTAAGTAATTGCTTTTGACCTGCTGAGATATTACTTGATTCTTCATTAATCATAGAATTATATCCATTTGGAAGTGTTTTTATAAAGTGATGAACATGTGCAGCTTTTGCAGCTTCAATAACTTCTGCATCTGTTGCATCTTCTTTACTATATTTAATATTTTCTTTTACAGTTCCTCCAAATAACCATGTGTCTTGAAGTACCATACCAAACATTTTACGAAGTTCTCCTCTGTCAAAGTCTTTTACATTATGTCCGTCAACATCTATCTCTCCAGAAGTTACATCATAAAATCTCATAAGTAGTTTTACCATTGTAGTTTTTCCGGCTCCAGTTGGTCCTACAATTGCTATTTTTTGTCCTTCATGAACAGTTGCGTTAAAATCATTTATAATTGTTCTATCTTCATCATATCCAAATTTAACGTGTTTAAATTCTACATTACCATTTAATTTTGATGTATCTATATTTCCTTTGGCAGTTACAACTTCTTCTGGTTCTTCTAAAAATTCAAATATTCTTTCTGCTGCTGCCATCATTGCTTGTAACATATTAGATATTTGTGCTAATTGGTTTATTGGCCCGAGTAAATTGCTTATTATACTGTATAAAACTTTGTATATTTCCTACTGTAATTGTTCCATTAATTGCAAGATATCCACCTGCTACTGCCACTGCAACATATCCGACATTTGATATAAAGTTCATAACAGGATGCATTAAACCTGATAAAAATTGTGATTTCCATCCAGAGTGATATAGCTCATCATTTGCTTTTTCAAAGTCTTTTGTGACTTTTCCTTCTGCATTAAATACTTTTACAATATTTAATCCACCATATATTTCTTCTACTTGACCATTTACATGTCCTAAGTAATCTTGTTGTCTTACGAAATATTTTTGTGATTTTCTTACTATAAATGATACAAGTATTCCTGCTATTGGAAGTATTATTAATGAAATTAAAGTCATTTGCCAACTAATTGAGAACATCATAACTAAAATTCCAAGAATTGTACAAATAGATGTTATAATTTCTGTGATACTTTGGTTTAAGTTCATACTTAATGTATCAATATCGTTAGTTATTACTGATAATACTTCTCCATTTGTCCTTTTATCAAAGTATTTCATAGGTAATTTGTTTATTTTAACAGCAACATCATTTCTTAGTTTATATGTTATTTTTTGTGTTACATTTGTCATTACAAACCTTTGGATAAAAGAGAATATTGCACTAACTATATATAATCCAAGTAGTGTTAGAGCGATTTGACCTACTTTTCCAAAATCAATACCTGCTCCACCACTTAATTTACTAACTAATCCATTAAATATTTCTGTTGTTGCATTTCCTAAGATTTTAGGCCCTACAATTGTAAATATTGTACTACCAATCGCAAATATTATTACAATAATAATTGGTATTTTATACTTCGCTAGATAAGATTTTACTAGTTTCTTTGTTGTCTTTTTAAAATCTTTTGCTTTTTCAGTAGTTTGACCTCTTCTTGGTCCTACCATTGGTCCTGGCATATTACTTACCTCCTTTCTCGCCTAATTCTTCTTCTGACAATTGTGATAAGGCAATTTGTCTATATGTCTCATTATTTTTCATTAATTCTTCGTGTGTACCAACACCTACCATCTTACCTTCTTCTAAGACGATTATTTTATCTGCATTTAGAATAGTGCTAATTCTTTGAGCAACTATTATAACTGTTTTATTTTCTGTTCTTTCAGCTAAAGCTTCTCTTAATTTACTATCTGTTTTGAAGTCTAATGCTGAGAAACTATCGTCAAATACAAATATTTCAGGGTCTTTTGCGATAGCTCTTGCAATTGACAATCTTTGTTTTTGACCACCTGATACATTGCTTCCTCCTTGTGCAATTGGGTCTTTGTATTTATTTTCTTTATCATTTATAAATTCAGTTGCTTGAGCGATTTCTGCAGCTTCAATCATTCTTTCATCTGACATATTTTCATCAGAATATTTTATATTAGATTCTATTGTTCCTGAGAATAATACTCCTTTTTGTGGTACAAACCCAATTATATCTCTTAAGTCTTTTTGTGAGACATCTTTTACATTAACTCCATCTATTAAAAGTTCTCCACCTGTTACATCATAAAATCTAGGTATTAAATTTACAACAGTTGATTTACCACTTCCAGTACTTCCTATAATTGCAGTTGTTTTTCCTGGTTCTGCTGTAAAGTTTATATCTTCTAATATTTCTGTATCTGCATCAGGATATCTAAATGAAACATCTTTAAATTCAACTAAACCTTTTTTATTTTGGTCAAATTTCTTTGTTTCTTCTTTATCTTTTATACTTGGTTCAGCCTCTATAACTTCATTTATTCTTCTTGCAGAAACTGCAGCTCTTGGAAGCATAATTGAAATCATAGAAATCATTAAGAATGCCATAACTATTTGCATTGTATATTGGATAAATGCCATCATATCTCCAACTTGCATAATACCTTGGTCAACATTATGTCCTCCAACCCAGACAATTAATATCATAATTGAGTTCATGATAAACATTAAAAGTGGCATCATCATTGACATTGCATTATTTACAAATACATTTGTTTTCATTAAATTTCTATTTGCTTTTTCAAATCTTGCTTCTTCTTTCTTTTCTTTATTAAATGCTCTAATAACTGGTAATCCTGTTAAAATCTCTCTTGATACTTCATTTAACTTATCTATTAAGTCTTGTAATTTTCTGAATCTAGGCATTGCAACTATAAATAGTGTTCCTACAATAAATAATATTGCAACTATTGCAATTCCTATAATCCATGCCATTGAACTATCTGAGCTAGTTAAAACTTTTACAAATCCACCAATACCTATAATTGGTGCATATACAACTACTCTGAATAATAAAGTAATTAATTGTTGTATTTGTTGAACATCATTTGTACTACGTGTAATTAATGATGCTGTTGAAAACTCGTTTAGTTCAGCATTTGAGAAACTGATTACTTTTTTAAATACTTTTTCTCTTAAAGTTTTTCCAAGTTTTGCAGCCACTCTTGATGAAAGTAGCATTATTGTTACTGCACATACCATTGTAATCAAAGCAATTCCAAGCATTTGCATACCTGTTTGGAAAATATAATCATTTTGAATTTTGTCAGTATCTACACCTGCATTTTGATAGATTTGTTTAACAGATGAAATTACTGCTTGCTCTTTTATAGAATCACTCATTTCATCTATTTGTTTTGTAAATTCTGATAAAACTTCATTTCTTTGTTCTTCTGGCATTTGACTAATTATTTCAATCAAATCCATATTTTCAATATATGGTCTTTGAGATTCAGGAACATTTTGTAATAATTGTTCCTTTATAGTATTTGCTGTTTCTTCATTTGTTATTGTTGTCATTTCCATTAATGGATTTACTATAATTTTTGATAAACTTTCTTCTTGTTCTTCACTAATATCTTTTAAAACATAGATAGTGTTTGCTTGAACTTGCGTATAATTTTCTAAAATCTCATCATCTTTATCTGTAAATACAAGAACTTTATCCATATCTTCTTTAGATATTACTTCTGGAATAGGACTTGTAATCCCTCCTGCTTGTATACCTTCATTTACAATTTTAGAAGTATAATCTGGAAGTGCTAAATCTGTTGAAGCCTGGATACAAAGTAATATTACAATAATGATAACAGCTCCTAGTGAATTTTTTAAATTTTTTAATACTTTTAGCATCTCTTACTCCTTCTTTCTTTATTTAGATTTTTAAAGATATCTATAAACTTTTATACAAAATAAGAACCTGACCCGACATAGCAATCAAAGATTGCAGGCCTAGTACCTCAGAACCCTGTTGTCTAAGACAACAAAATGACACTGTACTATTAATTATATGTGACACAGTGTCATAAGTCAATATTTTTTTATGAATTTTTTGTGAATTTTTCTTTGTTATAGCTATAACTACATTTTTCTAAATACTCCTGCAACTTTTCCTAAAATTTCGCAATCTGGTACTATTATAGGGTCCATTGTGCTATTTTCTGGTTGTAGTCTTATATGGTCTTTTTCTTTATAGAATGTTTTTACTGTTGCTTCTTCTCCAATTAATGCAACAACTATCTCTCCATTATTTGCATTATTTTGTCTTTTTACTAGAATATAATCCCCATCTAAAATTCCTGCTTCTATCATACTTTCTCCTCTAACAGTAAGCATAAAACTTTCTGAATTTCCAACAAAGTCAATTGGAATTGGAAATGTATCTGTTACATTTTCTACTGCTAAAATTGGTTCTCCTGCAGTTATTTTACCTATTATTGGAACTTCTACTAGTTCTTTTTGTGTATAGAAATCTTTACTAGAAGTCTTTTTTGGTTCTCCTGATGAGCCTTTTAATAATCTTAAGGTTCTTCCTTGTTTATCTTTCTTTTTAATATAACCTTTTTCTTCTAGTTTTGCCAAGTAACCATGCACAGTTGCTGTTGAACTTAAACCTACAGCCTTTCCTATTTCTCTTACAGATGGTGGATAACCTTGAGTCATAATTTGTTTTTCAATAAAATGTAATATTGATTTTTCTCTTCTATTTAATTCAGGTCTTGTCCTTTTTGCCATTTTTCATCACTCCCGTTTTTTATTTGAAATCATCTTATCATACAAACAAAAAAATGTCAAACATATTTTTGATTTTTTTGAATTTTTTTTTCAAGACGAGAAGTGTTTTGGATATCTAAAAGGACCTATCCCAAATCTGGACAAGTCCCTTTATTTTATCTATTTTAAATATATGGTTGGGTCTTCTTGAATTGAATCTTTTAATATTTCAAAATGAAGATGTGGTTCGTCTGCAATCTCAAATGCTGCTGTATTTCCTACTGTTCCTATTGATTGACCTTTTTCTACTTTTTCTCCTTCTACAACAAATTCTGAACTAAGAAGATTTGAATATACTGTTTGATACTGTTTATTATGTTCTATTACAATTGTTAATCCATATCTTGGGTCATTTTTTATTGATTTTACAGTACCTGCTTCTGATGCTTTTACAACTGATGTTTTTTCAGCTTTTATATCAATACCTAAATGTGTAGTCCATTCTTCTAATGTATTAGAATATACTAAATTGTCTCTTGCATATTGTTTTGTTATTTCTCCTTCCACTGGCATTTGAAAACTTAATTCTACGACTTCTTCAGGCTCTTCTGTATTTGTAGTAGTTGTATTTTCTGGTGTTGTTACATTAGAAGTAGTGTTAGTATTGGCATTAGTATTGGTACTTGTATTGGTTGTTCGGTTTGCTGTTGATGTGTTTGTAGTGTTCACATTTGTATTTGAATTAGTATTTGATGTAGTATTTGAGGTTTCGTTTTTTGATTCTTCTACAGTTTTGCCTATTTCTGTGCTTGCACTTTCTGTATTTTCTGTATTTGTATTATTTGTCATATTTGCCATTTCTTCTAAACTCATTGTACTATTTTTTACATCATCACTTAAATTCTTACTATATATTAAAAGTCCTATAAGAATGGCAGTAAGAATTGCGACTCCAATTGCACTATAAATAATAATTTTATCACTAAAAGACTTTTTTTGTAGGTTTCTTCCTCTTCTTTCTTCTCTTCTCATATAATCCTCCTTAAATACTTTATTTATATATTTTTAAGTATTTCCCATTTTTAGAAGATTATACATATTAAATGGAATTTATTTCTTTTATTTCCACACCTACATAAAAATGTTTTATAATATCTTCATAGGTAGAGCCTTGTTTTGCCATACTATCTGCTCCTGTTTGACTCATTCCAACACCATGACCATATCCTATAACCTTAAATTTAACTTTGCCATCAGCTTTTGTTATTTCAAAATTTGTCGACCTTAATCCAAAAATACTTCTTGCTTCTGTTCCTGATATTTCATGATTTCCAAATTTAACTGTTCTTACTCTTCCGACTCTCTGTATATTCTAATATTTTAATATCTTCATCATTTGCAAAATCTATTGCAATATCTGAATAATTTGTTTTTAATTTTTCTAATAATTCATCATTTGTTAGCTCTAATTCTGAACTATATTGTGTATACCCTTCTTCTCCTGATGTTTCTACTACTTGTAAATATGGAAGATTTGTTCCTCCTCCCCAAACATTTACTGGAACTTCTGTTGTTCCTCCACTATTTGAATGAAAAAAAGCATTTATTGGTTTATTTTCATATGTAATTATTTTTCCAGATGTTTCATATACTGCTTTTTCAATTTTTTCCCAATTACTTTGCCTTTTTGATTCATCCCATTTGTTTAATCTATCTTCTTTTGATATCCAAGCCTGACAACAATTTGAATCATCACAAATGTCAGCATTTTCATGTTTTTTATTCTGAAGCTTATATATTGTATATGTTCTTGCAACTACTGCTTGTGCTTTTAATGCTTCTAATTCAAAGTCTGCTGGCATTTCGCTTGATACCACATTACACAAATACTCATCTAAGTTTACTTCTTCAACTTCTCCAGTTTTAGAGTGTAGTAATTTTATTGTTCCATATTTTTGGTAATCATATTCTTGTTTTGTATCTTCTTGTATTTCTTCTTTTGTTTCATTTATATCTGCTCCTGAACTTATATTTTGTTTTGTAAGAAGTGCTGGCAATATAAAACAAACTATAATAAAGGAAAATAAATACATAACCACTTTTTTCATTAAATAGTTTTTCCTCCTTTAGGATACCATTTTTGTTCTCATATTTTCTAAAATCCTTCTTTCTATTCTTGATACTTGTACTTGAGTAATACCTAAAATCTTTGCAACTTCTACTTGCGTTTTATCTTTATAAAATCTAAGTAATATTATTTCTTTTTCTCTTTTATTTAAATTAGAAATTAATTCATTTAAAGTTAATCTGTTTGTAATTATTTCTTCTTCATCTTTATTTGTTGATATTTTATCTAAAACACTGATAGTTTTTCCATCTTTAACATTTGTATATGTTGCATTTTCTATAGATTTTGGCTTTTTACTTGCCTCTTCTGCTAAAATTACATCTTCTTTTGATATTTTCAACTCTTTTGCAATTTCATCTATAGATATTTCTATTCCTTTTTTATTTAAATATTCTCTTTTTAATTCTCCAATTTTTATTCCTAGCTCTTTTATGCTCCTACTTACTTTTACCATTCCATCATCTCTTATATATCTTTTTATTTCTCCTATCATATATGGTACTGCATATGTAGAAAGTTTTACTTCAAAATTTGTATCAAATTTTTTTATTGCTTTAATAAAACCCATACAACCAATTTGGTATAAATCTTCTTTTTCATATCCTCTTCCATTAAATCTTTTTACAATACTCCATATAAGACCATTATTATCTTTTATTAATCTTTCTAATTCTATTTTATCTCCGTGTTTGGGCTTTTTTTATTGACTCTAAACTATTTTCGTACATTTTGTAACCCTCACTTAAAATTAATTTTTATTTAGTATTTCAAATTCCTCCTTATCATCTTCTACTTTAGGTTTTATTGTTTTCTCCATAGTAATTTTTGTTCCAAGACCCACTATTGATTGAACTTCTACACTATCCATAAAACTCTCCATAATTGTAAAACCCATTCCAGACCTTTCTAAGTTTGGTTTTGTTGTGTATAAAGGTTCTTTTGCCATTTCTATATTTTCTATTCCTTTTCCACTGTCTGAAATTTCAATTATAATTTTATTTTGAATAAGTTTTCCTTTTATTTTGACTATACCTGTTTTATTGTCATATCCATGAATGATACTGTTTGTGACAGCTTCTGATACTGCTGTTTTTATGTCTGCAAGTTCTTCTATACTTGGGTCTAGTTGTGAAGCAAATGCTGCAACTGAAATTCTTGCAAATGCTTCATTTGTAGATTTACTTATAAACTCTAATTTCATCTCATTTTCTAAAATATCTTTCATACCCCATCTCCTCATTTTACCTATTTAATATTAAGCTTCCATTTTATCTTGTTTTACTTCTGGAACTAATCTAAATAGTCCACTCATATCAAAAATTTTTCTAACACTACTACTTAAATTTTTAAGTTCTACTCTTGCTCCAATAATATTTGCTAACTTATATCTTCCAATAATTAGTCCTATTCCTGCACTGTCCATGAAAGTAACACTATCAAAATCAAATATAATTTTTTTAGGCATATATCTTTTAATTTCATAATCCGCTTTCCCCCTTATCTTTTGTGCTGTATGCTCGTCCACTTCTTCTGTAATTTTTAAAATCAAAGTCTTGTTATTCTCATAATATTTTGATTCCATCTCATTCCTCCTTTGTTCTATATTATTATAGTTCCTTTTACATTATTTTCCAATAGCAAAAAAATAGAAGTTTTGTCGAATTATAGGAAGTTTTCGACAAAACTTTTAAATCTTATTAAACAAAAAGAACCTAAATATTATTTTTTAATATCTAGATTCTTTTTTATTATTTAGTATCTTGAAGTTCTTGAATTTCTTTTTCTGTTAATCCTGTCAGTTCTTTTATCTCAGAGATATCTAAAATGTACCCCATGTCAAGGACATTTAAGAAAAAGGGATAAATATTTTTTATG
>CAKNKX010000028.1 GCA_930987745.1 uncultured Clostridium sp. | reverse complement strand
TCCGCTTTGGTTTTTTCTCTAAAGGATTTTATTGTTTACTTTTCAATGTACTTTTTTTGTCCTCTCGTGCGGACGATTATTATTATACATTCGTCATTTAGTTTTGTCAACACTTTTTTTAAAAAAATTTTAAAATTTTTTAAGAAATTTTTTCCAAGCTGTTTTTTTCTTTGTTTTTATGTCTTTTTTTCCACTTTCTTTCTTATAATAATAAAAAAGTATCAACATTTTAATTTGATACTTTTATTTTTTACTATCTACCTAATACAGTAATTACAAAATATTCTGCAAGTCCTGTTTCAGAATTATATTCAACATCCACATTATATGTTACGTTTCTACTTTCTTCTAAGAAATTATCTAATGTAGTTTTTACATTTTCATCATATGAATTTGAATCTAGTTTTATTTTAAATACATTATTATCTGTTATTTCTATTGAACTAAAAAATTCTTCCATATTATCTACTAAACGCTGTACTCTTTCTGCTTCTAAATCTGTTCCTCTATATATTTCAAATTGTGAATTATATCTTGTTCGTTCTGTTTCTGTTACTCCAGTACTTTCAAGTGTTTGAATCTGTTTTAATATATCTAAATCTACTAACACACTTCTTATTTCATCTATATTGATTGTTTGTTCTATTTCAGTTGCTCTAGTATCTAAATTTGTCCTTACTGTTTCTAATAAGTTATTTAGTTGTTCTTGTTCTAAATCACTTAATACTATACTATTTTCTTGATTTAATGATACTTGTTCATCAAATTCTGATACTATATTTATATCATTTGTAATATTAGTTTTTAACTCATTTGTTCCAACTGTATATGTTATATCATATTTATCATTGCAATTATCCCCATTTACAGTTCTATTTCTAACTATTTGTAAATTTTTTGTTTCATTATTATTATTTGTTTGTGCTGTAAATGTAACTATCGTATTTTGAATTATTAGACTTATATCTTCTTCTATGCTAGGCCCTTTTAAGTGAAATCTTGCATATACTTCTGGTAACATATCAAAAGTTATTTGATAATCACCTAAACCTGCTTCTACTCTTACTGTTATCCCATCTGTTTCATAAACTGTAATTGTTCTTGCATCTTGCCCTATTCTGTTTCCACTTATTTCTTGTATTTTCTCATCTATAAAACTTGTATATCTATCAACCAAAGTATAATCTTTATCTTGTCCTAATGCTACATAATAAGTATTTAGCACTGCGTCTAAATTTTCTATCTTAGATAAGATAATTTCATCTTCTTTCATCTCATTTAAAATTTCTAAATAAAAATCATACATTTGCTCTTTTGTAAGTGTTAATGTATATGCATTTGTTGTATAATTATTTCCATCTATTTCTATTACTTGATTTGATTGTTTTTGATAATTTGAACCGTCTATATTTTCAAACATTTGAGCAAAATATTTTTCTTCTAATGTTCCTATCTCTTCTTCGGTTATTTGTAAAACATTAGAAATAGAGTTTTCTAACTCTAATGAATTAGAAATATTTCCTGATTCTTCTGAATTATATCCTAATTTTTCAAGTAAATCTGCTAAATTATTATCATCCACTAATAAATATTGTCTGAATAAATCAGCAAATCTTATACCATATGTAGACTCATTTTTTATGTATTCTAACTCAGCCACTTCTTCGTCATTTTGATTTAGCTTTATATCATTGTATCTATAGTTACTAATCTTATCTACATTTCCAGTTATATTTATTTGCAAATTATTGATTGGATTTTGAGAAGCTTCTTCTGTTAATTCTCCATCAGAATAATTAATTTCAATATTTGTATCTGTTGTATATTTACTTTGTTCTAATCTACTTTTATAGTCACTTTCAGAAACTTTATTTATATAACCTTGCAAATGACTTGTAGTTTGTCCAATATATTTTACAAATAATGTTTTATTTGATTTTAACAAATCTGTTCTTAAATATAGTAATGTAAAAATTCCTGCGATTATTAAAATAACAACTAATATTATTAATACTAAGATTGTTCTTCTTTTCTTTCTAGTCATCATTTTACTTTTACTCCTTCCTTAATCTTTTGTTTTTAAACATCTTTGTTTTACTGCTTCATATATAACAATACCTGTAGATACTGATGCATTTAATGAAGTAACCTTTCCTTTCATCGGAATTTTAACTAGAAAATCACAAGCTTTTGTTACTTTCATACTCATTCCGCTTCCTTCATTTCCAATTACTATTCCAAGTGGTCCTGTTAAATCTTGTTCATAATAATATTTATCAGTATTAATATCTGTACCACATATCCAAAGTCCTTCTTTTTTTAACTTTTCTATTGCATCTGTTATATTAGTTACTCTTGCAACTAACATATGTTCTACTGCTCCGGCTAGATACTTTTGCAACAGTACTATTTACTCCTACTGCTCTTCTTTTGGGAATAATTACTCCATGTACTCCTGCTGTTTCTGCTGTTCTAATTATTGAACCTAAATTATGTGGATCTTCTATACCATCTAATATTAATACAAATGAATCTTCTCCTTTTTCTTTTGCCTTATCTAAAATATCTTCTATTTCACAATACTCAAAAGGAGGAACTATTGCTATTACTCCTTGATAATTTTGAATAGTTGCCATATTATCCATTTGTTTTTTATCTTTTTCCACTACAACTATTTTTCTTGCTTTAGCTATTGAAAGTATTTTATTTACTGAGCCATGCTTTTCTCCTCGTGTTACAAATATTTTGTTTACATCTTTTCCACTTTCTAATAATTCTAAAACTGAATTTCTTCCTTCTACTTGGTCATCAAAATTATTTTTTTCTTTTTCTATTTTTGTATTATTTTTTTTGCTCATTTTAATTCAATCCTTTGCTTTTTAATATTTACATTGTTTTCTTAATCATCATCTAATTTTAGAACTGATAAAAATGCTTCTTGTGGTATTTCTACATTTCCAATCTCACGCATTTTCTTTTTACCTCTTTTTTGTTTTTCAAGTAACTTTTTCTTTCTTGTAATATCTCCGTCCATAGCATTTAGCTAAAACGTCTTTTCTTAATGCTGATATTGTTTCTCTTGCAATTATTTTTCCTCCTACAGCTGCTTGGATTGGTATTTTAAACAATTTTCTTGGAATTACCGTTTTTAGCTTTTCTACCATTTTCTTTCCTCTGTCATATGCGCTATCTTTATGAACTATAAAGCTTAATGCATCAACAGGCTCTCCATTTATATAAATATCTAATTTTACTAAGTCAGACCTTCTATATTCTTTAAATTCATAATCAAGTGAAGCATATCCTTTTGTCTTTGATTTCAAGTTATCAAAAAAGTCATATATTATTTCATTTAGAGGCATTTCATATATTAATGTTACTCTATTTTCATCTAGATATTTCATATCAATATATATTCCTCTTCTCCTTTGACAAAGTTCCATTATGTTTCCCACATAATCTTTTGGTGTTAATATATTTGCTGTAACATAAGGTTCTTCAATATATGATATTTCTTGAGGTGTTGGTAAGTCTTCTGGATTATATAGTTCTATTATTTCCCCATCTGTTTTATGTACTTTATATATAACAGAAGGAGCTGTTGTAATTAATCCTAAGTCAAATTCTCTATCTAATCTTTCTTCAATTATTTCCAAATGTAATAATCCTAAAAATCCACATCTAAAACCAAATCCCAAAGCTTGAGAAGTTTCTTGTTCAAATTCTAATGCTGCATCATTTAATTGTAATTTCTCTAATGCTTCTTTTAACTCTTCATATTGACTACCATCAACTGGATATAGTCCACAATATACCATTGGAGTTACTTTTTTATATCCTTTTAAAGGTTCATCTGCTGGATCATTATTTAATGTTATTGTATCACCAACATGTATATCTTGAAGAGATTTTATACTAGCTGAAATATATCCTACTTCTCCTGCTTTTAGTTCTTTTCCCGGCATATAGTTTCCTGGCACGAAATATCCTACTTCTGATACAGTAAATACTTTATTTGTTGCCATAAGCTTTATTTCGTCTCCAACTTTTACTTTTCCATCCATTACTCTTACATATGCTACTGCACCTTTGTAATTATCATAATATGAATCAAATATCAAACATTTTGTTTTAGCATTTTCATCACCTTTTGGTGCAGGCAAATCTGTTACTATTCTTTCTAATACTTCTTCTACATTTAGACCAGTTTTAGCTGAAATACAAGGTGCATCCATAGCTGGAATCCCAATTATATCTTCTATTTCATGTTTTACTTCATCTACTCTTGCATTTGGCAAATCTATTTTATTTAAAACTGGAAGTATTTCTAAATTATTATCAATTGCTAAATACACATTTGCTAAAGTTTGTGCTTCAACACCTTGGCTTGAATCAACCACTAAAATTGCTCCATCACATGCAGCTAAACTTCTTGAAACTTCATAATTAAAATCTACATGTCCTGGGGTGTCTATTAAATTAAAAGTATATTCTTGTCCATCTTTTGCTTTGTAAATCATTCTAACAGCTTGAGATTTAATTGTAATTCCTCTTTCTTTTTCTATATCCATATTATCTAAAACTTGACTTTCCATCTCTCTTTTAGATAATACTCCTGTCATTTCAATTAATCTATCTGCTAGAGTTGATTTACCATGGTCTATATGAGCTATAATACTAAAATTTCTAATGTGTTCTTGTCTACTATCCATATTTCCTCCATTTACTGCTTTTCTCTTTTTGCTATGCTTATTTTAACATAGCAATTAAAAAATCTCAATAGTAGAAAACACCATCTTTTAAATTATACACATTTTTATATCCTTTTTTTATCAATTCCTCTTGGGCAATTTTACTTCTTGTTCCAGAACTGCAATAAACCAATATTTTTTCTTCTTTATTTTTTACTATTTCTTCTATTCTTTCTTTTATCTCATATTCAGGAATTAAAATCGCTCCATCAATATGCCCTTCATCATATTCTTGTTTGCTTCTTACATCAATAATAGTAACTCCTGTTTTTATAAATTCTTCTAAATTTTCTTCATCAATTTCTTTTCCCATATTATTCCCCCTATTTTATTATATGATTTTTTTCTTTTTATGAGGTTATCCACAGTTATTTTTTCTTTTTACACAGTTTTCCACAATTATCCACATACTTCTTTCGCTATTTTTTGACAAAATATTATTACAAGCATATGTCAATTCTATAACTTTTAGCTCTTATTTTTCTTCATTATTTGCTATATTTCTACATTTTTCACTGTTTTTCTTGGGTTTTATTGCATATTTATTTCATACTTATTACAATTTATGTTATCTTTTTAGGATTATGTTACTTTACTTTATCGACATTTTTCGATTTTTGTACCTGTGGAAACTGTGGATAACTTTGTGAATAACTTTAAATAGCCATTTTGCGTTTACGAGTTATTCACATAGGGTGTTGATATCTTTTTTTAGTTTTTTCTTAAATCTTTTTTGTTAGTTTTTATGTGTACTTCTTTTTGTTTTCTTCCATTTTTTAACAAACCTTGAGAGTCATCTATTTTCAAGCTTTATATAGTTTTATCTATCTTATACACTGTTTTTCCTTTTAAATCATAAATTACAGTTTCTTTATCTATATTTTTCTTTAATTCTTCTAAACTTCCAACTCTTTTTATTTTTCCATTCTTTATATATACCGCTTCTGGATTTTCCATAGTTTCTTCCATTGTAATTATATCTCCATTAAAAAATAAAATAGAGTTCATAAAAATCCCTCCTTAAAAATTTTTATTACTCTATTTTATTATTAACCAAATTATTAATATTATTTCAAGTATTGTAATAAATGGAAAACCTATTACAAATCCCAATTTCTTTGTTTTATGTCTAAATGTGTACATTCCTGCAATTGTTCCTATTCCTCCTCCTAGTGCTGTTATTAAAAATAATGTTTTTTCAGGAATCCTCCAGCTTCCTTTTATTGCTTTTCTCTTATCTAACCACATTACAAAAAATCCTATTAGATTTATTACAATAAAGTAGATAATTATATTTTGTACTGTAAATATTTCATTAAAGTTAAAACTTGTCATGTTTTGTTCCATTCCTTTCATAAAGTATTAATGCTTTTCTTCTTAAGCATTATATCATACTTTTTTAATTTAGAATAGTTGTGTCTCACAAAAATTCTAAAAAAGGAAATTTAAATCTGCCGCTCAAACCCATATTGAAAAGTGGGATTTCAGGTACGTCCCCAAAATCCCTTAAGCAAATAGACTTATTTGATTACTTTGACTCATTCCTTTTAAACATCCATAGTTTTTAAGTAAATCTGTTACTGAGTTTCCTACTTTTGAACGAATTTTTAAGTCATCTATTGACATGAAGTGTCCTTCTTCTCTTGCTTTTGCTATTCCCTCTGCTGCAACTGTTCCAAGTCCTGGTATGCTGTTTAATGGTGGTCTTATCGCACCATCTTCAACTAAGAATTTTGTTGCGTGTGATTTATATAAATCCATTGGCAAAAATTCAAATCCTCTTTCATACATTTCCAAAACTAATTCTAGTATTGAATACATATTTTTATCTTTAACTGTTGCATTATTTCCAAGTAAGTCTATTTCTTTCATTTTGTTTTTTACTTTTTCTTTTCCAAATATCATACAATCACTATCAAATTCGTCAGCTCTAATTGAGAAAAATGCTGCATAATATGCTAGTGGCTCATGTACTTTAAACCATGCTATTCTAAATGCATTTGTTACATAAGCTGCTGCGTGTGCTTTTGGGAACATGTATTTTATTTTCTCACATGATTTTATATACCAATCTGGTACATTGTGATCTTTCATCATCTGTTTATATTCTTCCCATTTAGGTTCTTTTCCTTTTGCAACTTTTCCTTTACGAACTGATTCCATTATTTTAAATGCTGGGTTTGGTTCTAACCCCATTTTTATTAAATATATCATTATATCGTCACGACAACATATTGCATCTTGAAGTGTTACAGTTCCTTGTTCTATTAAACTTTGTGCATTTCCAAGCCACACATCTGTACCATGTGATAATCCTGATATTCTAATTAATTCATCAAATGTTGTAGGTTTAGTATCAACAAGCATTCCTCTTACAAATTTTGTTCCAAACTCTGGTATTCCAAAGCTTCCCACTTCTGAGTGAATTTGTTCTGGTGTTACCCCTAGTGCTTTTGTTGAACTAAATATTGACATTGTATCTTTATTATCTAATGGTACTTTTGTTGGGTCTATTCCTGTAATATCTTGAAGCATTCTTATTACTGTTGGATCATCATGTCCTAATATATCTAGTTTAAGTAAGTTTTGGTCTATTGAGTGATAATCAAAATGTGTTGTTATTATATCTGAATTAGGGTCATCTGCTGGATGTTGTACTGGACAGAATTCATATATTTCTCTACCTTTTGGTACAACTATAATTCCGACCTGGATGTTGTCCTGTTGTTCTTTTTATTCCTGTACATCCTTTTGCTAATCTTTGAGTTTCTGCTCTATTTATTGGTATATTTCTTTCTTCAAAATATTTTTTTACATATCCATATGCTGTTTTATCAGCAATTGTTCCTATTGTTCCTGCTTTAAATGTTGTTCCTTTTCCAAAAATTACTTCTGTATATTTATGTGCTTTTGCTTGATATTCTCCTGAGAAGTTTAAGTCAATATCTGGTTCTTTATCTCCATTGAACCCTAAGAATGTTTCAAATGGTATATCCATTCCGTCTTTATCTAATCTATGTCCACATTTTGGACAATTTTTATCTGGTAAGTCAAATCCATTTTTATACCCATAATCTGTAAAGTCTGAATATTTACAATTCGGGCATCTATAATGTGGTGGAAGCGAATTTACCTCTGTAATACCTGTCATGTTTGCAACGAATGATGAACCAACTGAACCTCTGGAACCTACTATATATCCATCTTCATTTGATTTCCACACTAGTTTCTGAGCAATTATATACATAACTGAGAATCCATTTTTAATAATTGAATCAAGTTCTTTATCAAGTCTTGTTTGTACTATTTCTGGTAATGGATCTCCATAAAGTTCATGTGCTTTATTATATGCAATATCTTTAATTGTTTGTTCACAACCTGGAATATGAGGTGGACATTTTTCAGGAGATATTGGACTTATTCTGTCACACATATCAGAGATTTTATTTGTATTTGTTACAACTACTTCATATGCTTTTTCTTCACCTAAATAACTAAATTCTTCAAGCATTTCTTCTGTTGTTCTTAAATACAATGGTGCTTGATTGTCTGCGTCTCCATATCCTTGTCCAGCTTCTAAAATCCTTCTATATACTTCATCTTGTGGATCCATAAAATGAACATCACAAGTTGCAACAACTAACTTATTTAGTTTTTCTCCTAATTGTACTATTTTTCTATTTATGTCTCTTAAACCTTCTTCATCTTTTACAACTTCATTTCTAATTAAAAAGTTATTATTTCCTATTGGCTGAATTTCTAGATAATCATAAAACTCTGCAATTTCTTCTATTTCATCATCTGTTTTTCCGAAGTTCTATTGCTTGATATAGTTCTCCTGCTTCACAAGCACTTCCTATAATTAGCCCTTCTCTATATTTTTCAAGTAAACTTTTTAATATTCTTGGTTTACGGTAAAAATAGTCTAAATGTGAATATGATACAAGTTTATATAAGTTTCTTAGTCCTATGTAGTTTTTAGCAAGTATTATTGCATGATATGTTTTTAATTTTTTGTATTCTTCTTTTTTTGCTTCTTCTGTACGACTTACCTTATCTATATCGTTTACCTTTTTTGCTCCTCTTTTTTCTAGCATATCTAGCATTACTTTAAATACTTTTACTGTTGTATCAACATCATCTAAAGCACGATGAGCTACTTCTACTTTTATACCTAAATTTTCAGCAATTTTTCCTAATTTATATTTTTTATATTCTGGAAATAAATCTTTTGCCAAGCTTAAAGTATCAAGATATGTATAGTCAAATTCATATCCTAAATTTTTAGCATTTTGTTTTAAAAATCCAACATCAAATCCTGCATTATGTGCAACTATTACTGAGTCTCCTAAAAAGTCTAATATTTTTGGAAATACTTTATCTATTGTTTCTGCGTCTTTTACCATCTCATCAGTAATATTTGTAACTTCTGTTACTCTCTCTGGAATATGTTTTTCTGGATTTACAAAACATGAAAATTCATCTATTACTTCTCCGTTCTTTAATTTCATTATTCCAACTTCAGTTATTTTTTCTGTTGTAGCTGAAAAACCTGTTGTTTCTAGGTCTAATACACAATATGTTGTATCTTTTAAACTTTGACCTTTGGCATTTTCCACCACTGGATTTTTATCAGGTGCTAAATATGCTTCAACCCCATAAAGAATTTTCATATCTGGATTATCATATCCTAAAAGTTTATGTGCTTCTGGGAAGGCTTGTACTACTCCATGGTCTGTTATTGCAATTGATTTCATTCCCCATTTCATTGCTCTTTTTATTAAGTCTGTTGCTGATGTCATAGCATCCATTTGACTCATTTGAGTATGCATATGAAGCTCTACTCTTTTTACTTCTGCATTATCTTGTCTTTCTGTCTTTTTTAATCCTTCAGTTTCTACTATTGTATTTACCATAACTGATAATTCATTTGCAAAACTGTCCATTCCAGCTGTTCCAGAAACTTTAACACCTTTTGCCGAAGTAATTCTTTTCATTATTTTTTTTGCTTTATCTTTTTCTAAAAATGCTTTACAAGTAATTGTACTAGTTCCATCATATAAATCAAAACTAAATAAAGTCTTTCCTGATTTTAATGTTCTATCTTCTGAATATATTACTTCACCTTGAAGTGCTACTTTTCCATCTTCTACCCCTAGATCCTCTATCTTCACTAAATCTTCAGTTATATTCATTGAATTCCCAAGAATTAGTGGTGTATCTTCTTCTACTTCTTCTGGCATTTCTGGAATATCGCTATCAGTTTCAATTATTGTATTTGCAATTACTGTTACATCACCTTGATAAGTATCTAGACCTGCTTTTCCGATGACCTTTATAGCTTTTGCATTATTTATTTTTTCAATCATTTCTTGGCCTTCTTTTAGGTCTTTTGCAAATGATTTTATTGTTATTTTTCCTGTTCCATCATATATGTCAAATATTAACATTCCTTTTCCTGATTTAGTCTCACGCACATTTGAATCTATAACTCTTCCTTCTAAAGTTACTCTTCCTGAGTCTGCACTTAAATCTTTTATTGTCACATGTTTTTCTTTTGCTTTTGATGGTTTTCCCATAATATATTCTATATTGATATTTTCTTGTTGTTCACCTTGCATCATTTCTTCTTCAGGAATGTATCCTTCCATATCTTCTGGCATTTTATAATCAGGGTCAGAATATTCTGGAACAGCTACTTCTTCTAAATATTTTTTATTTTCTTCTTCAATATGAGCTACTATTTTATTTTCTTCTGCTTTTAACCTTTCTTTTATTGCATTCATATCTTCTTTTGTAATTTCTTCTACAATCTCTATTTTATATGTAACTCCAAATATATTTTCTAAAAGTTTTGTAAGTTCTTTGTCTGCTTTTTTTGCTTTTAAAAAATCTGCTCCTTTTATGTGCATTTTAATTAATATATCTGTACCATTTACTTCTATATCACTTTTAAGAAGTAGCATTGGTCTTGCTAGTGGATATTTATGTGCCATATATGCAATTATATTTTTCCACTCTTCTTTTATTCCCTTTTTTTCTACTCCTTCATGATATTTGATTTTTATATCAACACTTTTAAATTGAAATCTTTCTCTTAAAAACTTTTCAAAAAACCAGATTTCTTTTATTTCTATATATTCATCAAAATATATGGATACTTCTAATGTATTTGTCTTTTTTATTACATTTAATGCTGTTACTGTTGCGTATATTATATTTGATTTTGTTTGATAATCACTAAATATTTCCCCAATTTTTGTTTTTCCAGACATATTTATTCTTCCCTTCTAACAGTTTTAAATTTTATCACAGTTTTAAAAAAGAAAAAAGCGAACAAACGAAAAAAATTTTGTAACACATTTTTTTATTTTTCATACTATGTATTATACAAAGGAAAACAACAAAAGAAAAACATATTTGCAAAATAGGAAGGGGGTCTAGACTATGCCAGAGAACAGAGGATGCGGTGGATTCGGATTTGGTGATGATTGCTGCTGGATTATTATCCTAATCTTATTATTATGCTGCTGTTGCGGTGGTGGTAGAGGCGGATGCTGCTAATCCCTTCTATACTATGATAAAAAGCAATTCTTCGAGAATTTTTTCTCTAGAATTGCTTTTATTGTCTTAAACAACAAGGTTCCTTAGGTACTATGGCTGCAATCTTTGATTGCTATGTCGGGTCAGGTTCTTATTATATTAAAAATATTTTTAATATTACTATTAGTCTAAATATCTTTTTCCTTTACGACGAATTTTTCTTGATTTTTTTGTTTCGCTTTCTGCTTCTACTTCTTCAATTGTTTTTCCATCATTTTGATTTTTATATAAATCTTCTATATTATTTTTATATTTCTCATCATCTTCATTTACATCATTTAAATTATTATTTTTCAAACTTTTTGGTAAATCATCTTCATCATATTCATCTCTCACATCATCATCTAAATCACTTATGTCTTTGTTTAAACCTTGATATGGAACTGTATATTCTCCGGCAAATTCGTTTTTTCTTCTACGTTTTACAACTACAATTATAATTATTGCAATAACTACAACAGCAACCAAAACTCCTATTATTATATTTCTTTGTCTATCTTTTTCGGCTTGTTCTCTAGCTAAAGCTTCTTCATCTACTAAACTTTTATTTATAGTTACTTGATATGTAGCAACATTTTCTCCATCAGGATCTGATACTAAAATTGTAATTAAATTTTCTCCTTCTTGTAAATCCTCATTTCCTGTTATTTCAACTGTATAATATGGGTCTGTTGCTTCTGCTGTAATATCTAAACTTGTTTCTTCTCCTATATATTTTACAGAATATTCATAAACATTTGTATCAAAAGAAGGTGACAATTCTAAACCTGCTATATTTAAACTTGCTAGTCCATCTCCTGAATATTGGTCTTGAACATTTTCAGTATTTTCTACTTCTCCACCTCTTGTTACATTTAATATATAGTTTTTTGTTGTTCCATCTTGGGCTGTTACTGTAATTGTAAATTCATTTAAACCATAATTTAATTCTTCTGTTCCTATACCTGAAATTCTAGCTGAACTACTTTGTACTGTTGCATAAATTTCAACACTTTCCACATCTTCTGGTACTGTAACATCATATTCTGTTTTACTTGGTGTAAAACCTGTAAAATCATTTGGTCTAATTCCTAAATTACTTAAATTTGCATTACTACTTTGAGTATTAGTTTGTGTAACTTCTGTTCTTTGATTTTGTGACTCAGTTTCTTGAGTTCTTGTTGCTTGCCCACTATTAGTTGTTGTATTTTGAGTTATTGTTTGGTTTGTACTTCCACTCTCATTTTCACTTGTTGTATTACTAGAAGCTGTATTTTGTTCTTCTTGAGTATTATTTGTTGAATTTGTTGATGTTTCTTCTACTTGATTTGTAGCTGTTACAGCTAGTGCTACATTAGAAAACATAAATATTGCTATTAAAAAAATCGCTATTAATCCTGTTAATCCTATTTTTCCTATCTTTTTTGTATTCATAATAACTCCTTTCAACTTTTTATGCCACAATTATATCATTCACATTTTTCATAGTCAATTAATTTATTCAATTTGTTTCCTGCAATGTTAAATTTAAAAATTGTAAGCTAATATTTGCAATTAATTCTTCTGCATCTGGTACACTTTTTGTAAATACACCTATTAAATATGGTTCTTTTCCATAAACTATTCCATAATCGTGAATATTTCCTTCATAACTTCCATATTTATGTGCTACATCATAATCTGTAATATACTTTTTCAAATAACTTCCATAAGAAGATTTTTTCATATGGTCTATAAGTCCTGCATATTCTTCTGGATGATTATATATATAGTTCATAATTCCAAGCCCATATTTTGCAGAAGTTATATTTTCGTTATAAAAATTTTCTGGTACTTGTAATCCTATTTTTTCATCAACATATTTTAAAGTATCTCCAATATATTTTGCTCTTCCCCCTAAAGCATTTGTCAGTACATTTGTTGCTGTATTATCACTTTTTTCTATCATTTGCTCTAACAGAAATGAAAGTGTAATACTATCTCCTGCATCATAAGTATATGCAGTCATACCATCTCCTTCTTCATAATCTGATGACCTATATAGATATGTTGTGTCAAAAGTTACTTCTTTACTATTTACTTTATCATAATATAGCATTGCAATTGGAACTTTGGTTGTGCTTGCTGCGGTAAACCATTTATCTCCATTATCTAAATAATATTCTTTTGTTTTTAGATTATAATAAAAAAATGAAAAATTATCTACAGTTAATGAATTATCTAATTTTATTGTTTCTATTAAAGATTTTACTTCTTCTGATTCTGATGGTTCTATATCCACTACAACTTCTACTTCTTCTCCCTCAGTTTTTGTTTCTTCTGTTTCTGGATTTTCTTCATTTTCATCTTCCTCTATTGCAACACTTGTTTCTTGCTCTTTATTATCTTCTTCTCTACTTGTTAATTGTAATACAAGCATAACTAAAAAAAGGCAGATAAATACACTTAAAACTTTTATTTTCACCTTTTTCCTATTTTCTTCTAATCTTTTTCTTCGTGAATGCCCTTCCATAAACCCACCTTCTTGGTTAATTATATCACAAATGATTTTAAAAAAGTTCATTTTTATTTTATTTTTTTTAGTTTTATGATAAAATATTTTTGTAAGAAAATTGTCGAAAAATGTTACTTTAAGGGGGATAAAAAATGATTGAATTACTTGCACCTGCTGGTGATTTTGAATCATTAAAAGCTGCTGTTCAAAACGGAGCAGACAGTGTTTATTTTGGTTCTGATTTATTTAATGCAAGAGCTTTTGCACATAATTTTAATTTAGATGACCTTCAAAATGTAATTAGATATGCCAAAATTCGTGGAGTAAAAACATATTTAACATTAAATACATTAATAAAAGATTCTGAATTTACAGATGCTCTTTTACTTGCCAAAAAAGTTTATGAATTTGGAATTGATGCAATACTTGTACAAGATTTAGGATTAGCGATGAAATTAATTAAAGCTTTTCCAGATTTACCAATACACGGAAGTACTCAAATGACTGTACATAACCTAAATGGTGCTTTAGAGCTTCAAGATTTGGGATTTAAAAGAGTTGTTCTTGCTCGTGAGCTTTCAAGTAATGAAATAGATTATATATGTAAAAATACAAACATTGAAATTGAATGTTTTATTCATGGTGCTTTATGTATTTCATATTCTGGCCAATGTCTATTTTCTAGCATGATTGGTGGACGTTCTCGGAAACCGTGGAAAATGTGCTGGACCTTGCAGGCTTCCATATGAATTACTTGAAAATGATAAGAAAATCAATTCTGGCTATCTTTTAAGTACAAAAGATTTATGTGGTTTAGACTTTATACCTTCACTTATAAAATCTGGTGTAAAATGTCTAAAAATTGAAGGTAGAATGAAATCTTCTAAATATGTTGCAACAGTTACAAGAATTTACAGAAAATACATTGATTTGGCATTATCAAATAAAGAATTTGTAGTTGATAAAAAAGACAGAAAAGATTTAATACAAATATTTAATAGAGGTATGTCATCTTCTCGGACACTTAGATGATGAACCAAATAAAAATCTTGTATTTAAAGAAAAACCAAATAATATGGGATTATATTTAGGAAAAGTTCAAAACTATCAAAAAAACAAAGGATATGTAACTTTAAAATTAAGAGAAAAATTAGGAGTTGGAGATACTATCTCAATTGATGGTGAAAAAGCTCGGGTATACTGTTTCAGAATTAATGGATGGTAACAAAAATATTACTGAAACAAAAACAGGTCAAACTGTAACAATTGGAAGAATGAAAGGAAATATAGTTTTAGGTGCTAAAATATATAAAATGACATCAAAAGAGTTATTTTCTGAAGCAAAAGAAAGTATGCATGGAGAACATAAAAAAATCGGACTTAATGCTTCTATTACTGTTAAATTTGGAAAACCGATTTCTATAAAAGTAACAAGTGCTTCTGATTTAGAATTATATAAAGATTTATATGTTAATGTACTTTCTGATTTTACACCAAGTGATTTTGCTAAAAGTAAACCTTTAACTAAAGACATTGTCATATCACAAATCTCAAAAACAACTTCTACACCTTATGAATTTAAAAAAATTACAGTTGATTTAGATGATAATGTATTTCTTCCAAAGCTAAGTATATTAAATGAGTTAAGAAGAACTGTTTTAAATGAAGTAGAAAGATATGCTATAAATAAAATATCAAGGAAATCTCCTAACATAGATGACTTTTTATTTAAAAGTAAAGATGAAAAATTACTAGACGATATGAGAACTTATGCTAAAGATAAAATTCAATCACCTAAAAAATATGCAGTAAAAACTTCTCTTTTACTAAATATTTTACATTTAGATTATGATTATACTAAATTAGAAAAAACTGACAAGTTATATATTCCTTTAAAATATTTTACAGATAGAAAATATGAAAATATTTTAAAAACTCTTAGCAGTAATTTTGATACATATATTTATATGCCAACAATTGTTAAAGGAAATTATAAAAATCTACTTTACTCAAATATTGAAAATACAACAAATAAATTTGATATTAAAGGGTTTGTTATTTCAAACATCTGTAATATTAAATTACTAAACAATTTATTTGATGATTTAGATAAAAATTATAAATTAATTTCTAACTATACTTTTAATGTTTTTAATAAATATACTGTATTAGAATTAAAGAAATTAGGTGTAAGTACATTTACTATTTCTCCAGAACTTGACAAAGAAACTATTTTAGATTTATGTAATTATAACTATTTGCAAAAAGAATTAATAGTTTATGGAAAAACCCCTGTACTTAATATGAATTATTGTTTACTTGGAGAATCAGATAAATGTTATCCTGAATGTCTAGCTAGATGTACTACTAATAATAAGTATTATTTAAAAGATAGATTAAATCTAAAATTTAGAATAGTACCTGATAATATTCAAACAGTTACAACTATTTATAACAGTAAAACAACTTCAATTTCTCCAAAAGACTTTGATGTTGACTTTGCAAGAATCGATGTTTTAGATGAAAACATTCTTGAAATTAATGAGATTATAAAAAATGTAAAAGAAGGAAAAACTTTTGAAGGTAAAGATTTTACTTC
>CAKNKX010000027.1 GCA_930987745.1 uncultured Clostridium sp. | reverse complement strand
TTGGAATATTTCCATAATTACTTCTAACTAAAGCATTTCTAAAATATAAACTATGTTCTTTAAACATAACATTATTAATATTAAATCCCATATTGTTAAGATATTTTTCGATAAATACTGCTGTTGTTCTTGTGTTGCCTTCTCCAAAAGGGTGTACTTGCCAAATACTTGAAGTGAATTTTGCAATATGTTTTATAAATTCATCTTTATTTAATTTTGAATAGTCAAATTCTTTTTCTTCTTTAAAATCATAGTCAAAATAACTTTCGATATCTTGATAATTTACATATTTAACAGTATCTCCATTAAGGATGTCCTCTTTTTTTGTAATATTATAATTTCTGTAATTTCCTGCAAAATCATAAATATTTTTAAACAAAAATTTATGAATATTCTTTAAAGTGATAGGACTAAAACCAAAACTTTTATCTTCCAACAGTTGAGCAATTCTTAAAGATACTAAATCACATTCTTTTTCTCTTTGAATATTTATATCATTTGAATTTTGTGTTTCATAATATGTATTTAATAAGTTCTCTACTTCGTTATACTTTAATTCTCCGTTAATGTTTTTTTGAGATAGGTCTAATAAATATTTAGAAGGCTCTAAATTGTCAACCTTATTTAATCCAATACCAGTATCCCAATATTCTTGTTTTTTTATAGTATCAGTTGTTTCATTTTCAATTATATAATTTTCTTCATCAGACATATAAAAACCTCCTAAACTTTTTTAAAAGTACTTTTATATTATATCATAAAATACTTAAAATTTCTATACTTTCAGCCATTTTCGTCAATAATTTTCGGCTAAAAATTCCAATGTATTACAACATCTTGAGTATTTTTTTGCTTGTCTTTTTCTCCAATTTCAATATAATCTATAAAGCTATTTACAATATCATAGTTAAGCTCTTTAAAATCTTTAAAGTGATTAATTATTTTTTCTTTTTGCTTTTTTATAAATTTACTGTTTAATTCTTTTTCCTTTAAATTAGATAAATCGTTTTCTACTTTTGATAGTTCTTTTTGTTTTGTTGATTTATCAAGTAGAAAAGAAGAGTTCAAATCTTCAAATATATCTTCTGGAACTTTTCCATTAACCTTGTTCAAAAATAATTCTTTTATTGCTTTATTAATAGTTTCCATATCTTTAGATAAGGTTTCTTTTTTATTTTCTAGTAATTTTGCTTTATTTAAGTTATCATTAGAAACAAATAACTCATCAGAAATACTATCAAAGTCATAAAATGCTAAAATTTTTTCTCTAATTTTTTCAGTTACTAATTTTTTTAGATTTTCATAACCAATAGAATGAGTTGTGCAAGTACCATATAGTTTTTTTGACCCTTTACAAGAAAAATAGATATAACCTCTATCATTTTGGCATTTATAAAGTTTTGTGCCACAATCTAGACACACAAGTTTATTGGCAAATAAATGAACTTCGCCATTTTTACATCTTCTAGTTTTACTTTTAAATATTTCTTGAACTTTATAAAATTGCTCTTTGGTAATAATAGGTTCGTGAGTATTTTCTACAACAATCCATTCTGATTTAGGCTGATATTTCAATTTTTTAGATTTGTAGCTAACCTTTTTATTATAGCCTTGTACCAAATTACCAATATAAACTTCGTTTTTTAATATTTTACTAACTGTAGATTCACACCAATATTCAATATTTTTGCCTTGATTTTTAAAATTAATTCCTTGTGATTGTTTATATTTAGTAGGTGTTAAAATACCTTTATCATTTAATATTTGAGCTATTTTAGTAACACCATTTCCTTGTTCGTAAAGATTGAATATTAATTTAATAATTTCTACTACTTCTGTATCAGCCACTAGTTTATTTTTATTCTCTGTACTTCTTTTATAGCCATAACACACAAAAGAGCCAATATGTAATCCTTGTTTTCTTTTACTGTCAAATGTTTTTCTAATGTTTTCCGATAAATCCTCCAAATACCATTCATTCACTAAACCATTAATTTGTCTTGATTTTTTGTTTCCTTTGTCTAAAGTATCAACATGATCTACAAGACTTACAAACCTTATATTCCACTCAATGAATTTATTGTGCAAATATTTTTCAACTATTTCCATATCACGAGTAAATCTGCTTTGTGTTTTGCAAAGTACAATGTCAAATTTATGGTTTTTAGCATCTTCTAGTAGTTTATTAAATTCTGGTCTTTCACTGTCGATTCCTGAATAGTCCTCATCACAGTAAATATTATAAATATCCCAGGCTTCTTTCATTGCATAATTAATTAGCATAGTTTTTTGATTTTGGATACTTTCACTTTCATCGTTTTCATGAAGCTTATTATCATCTTCGCGAGAAAGCCTGCAATATATAGCAACCTTCAATAGTTATACCTCCAATCGTATAACTACTCATTTCGTACAAACACATTATACAGAAATAAGTAGACTTAATCAATACAATTACTGAATTCATTTGCAATTAATCTATTCACAATGATATTAATATATTTTGTAATATCATCAATATTTTCGTATTTGTTCTTTTCAATAACATTAAAATTAACTTTTTTGCACATAATAAATTCCTCCTTTTTGACAAGAGTTTCAATACTCCTGCTATATTAATTCATATTCAAAAGGACTTGTACTTGTGCAAAAAAATAAAGCCATTTGGCTTTAGCATAAAATTAAAATTTTATTACTTTTCGAAAACAATATGGAGCATTGATATTTTTATTTAATTCAAATTTTTCTTTATTACTATTATAGTTATATGCACTAGAATTGTGCTTTCAAAAATAAGCTTTTTTGTGCAGGAATTAGTAGTTATTTTTAATTTTATTGTTTGGATATATAACAAACACACACCACATGGATTAGATGTTTATCCTCAAGCTGCTGCCGGTTTTCCTTTTAATGCTGGAGTACTTGCTTGTAAAGGCGACCCTGTTGCTAATTTGCAAGAGGATTTAGCTGCTGATTAAAAAGGTAATAAGTGCAACTAGTTTGGTATTTTGTACCAAAAATCGTGTACTTTTCAGTATTTACAGCGATTTTTCATTGTTTTTTCACTATTGGTTGCACTAAAAATCTTATTTATCTGAGTAAGGTAATATTGTGCAACCGTTTTTATTAAAAATATTAGGTGTTTTTTCTTACACCTTCAAAGTAATTTTAACTTCGTTGTCTTTTCCAATTTCAATTTTTTCTACTAATTTTTTCATGATAGAATTGTCAAACTTTTTTGTTTCAGAAAACTCTATAATCAGCTTGTCAACATCACTTTTTGAATTATATCTTATTTTATTAGTTTCTAACCTATCCAATTTTTTCTTTAATTCTAAAATTTCTGTTTTATATTTATTGTACTCAGAAATAAATTCTTCTTCTGATATTACTTCTTCAACTTTTTTAGAATATAAAACTTTAAAATTTGATTCTCTTTTAGAAATTCCACTTTTAATTTTTTTAGTTTCATTTAAATTAGGATCTAACATTTCTTTATATGCCATTACATCATCCGCATATTTCCCTAATTGTAATTTTTTTAATCTTTTAGATATTTTGTTTAATACCATTTTATTTAAGTCTGTTTCCATTATTTTAACCCATTCATTACAAACATCTTTATGTCTATAGTGTTCAGTACATATAAAATATCCTAATTCATTTTTTTTACCTGTTACTTTTCCGTTTTTATCTATTCGTATTGGACTACTATTTTTATAGGTCATCTTTCTACCACAGTTCTTGCAAAAGACTAATCCTTTTAGCAAATAAACATATTCCTTTAAATCTTCCTTTGTAATATTTCCTTTTATTCTTTGTACTTCCTCAAATACCTCTGGTTCAATTATTGCTTCATGCGTATTTTCCAAATACTTGTATTGATTTTTTCTATTAGTTATTCTTTTTTTTAGTTTTATATTATTTTCATATTTATTCAATACTAATCTTCCACAATATATTGGATTATTCAATATTCTATTTACTATTGATTTTGTCCAATATTTACCCTGATTTTTTAGTTTTAAGTATTGTGATGGCGTTTGTATATGCTTACTATTTAATCTCTTTGCTATTTCTGTTGGTCCAACATTATTTATAAAAAGTTCGAATATTTCTTTAACAACATAAGCAACATTTTCATCTAAAACAATTTTGGTTTTATCCAATTTATCTTTTTGATATCCATAAACCACACTTGCTTCTATAAATTTTCCTTGTTTTTTAAAATTTGTTTTTACAGCTTTTATTTTTTTTGAAATATCTTCTAAGTAACTTTGATTAACTATTCCCCTTAGTGCAACTACATCATCTATATCATATCTTTCTCCTGTGTCTATGTATTCTGTAACTGAAATTAGCCTAACATCATTATCAGGAAAAAATATATCAGTATAATAAGAAGTTAAATTTTTATCCCTTGTAAGTCTGCTCATATCTTTAATAATTAGCATATTTATTTTATTTCTAGTAATATCAGTTATTAATTTATCTAAGGCTGGTCTTGAGTCTAATATTCCAGAATATCCATTATCTACATATTCTTCAATAATATTATAATTATGTTGTTTCGCATATTTTGTTGTTATTTCCCTCTGCATATCAATACTATTATTAATTTCTATGTCCTCTTTTGATAATCTCAAATATATTGCAGCTTTGTAGTTTTTCATTATGCCATTTCCATAATATCGTATTTATAGTTAATAAAAATATTATCTTCATTATCAATTTGGACACTTTCAATAACATCTGATATTTGTTCTTTAGACCACTTTTTTATATCTGATACTTTTTTTACCACTCGCCTAAATTCTGTTTCTGTAACACAATTCTGATTGCTAATTTGACGATTTGCTCTTTTAATATCTTCATTTATTTTATTTCTTTTTTCTATTTCTTGATTATACATAGACTTAAAATCACATTCTTGTATAATTCCGTTTGTATAGTCTGTGTATAATGAAGTAATCATCTTATTTGCTTTTTCTAATTTATTATGTAATAAATTTAACTCTTTATTATATTCTTCTTTATCTCTACTTTTATATGTTTTTTCTAATAATTCAGTTACATCATCACAATCTATGATGTTTTTTATTTTCTTATTTAGATTGTTGATAACTATTTGAGTTACTGATTGCAGTTCTATTCCTCTATATTTGCGAGTACAAAAACCTTTCTTGTGTAAACTACTCGAACAATATAACCTCATAAAAGAAATAGTTTTTCCATCTTTTCTGTATTTTACTTTTAGTTGCATCGGTTCTCCACATTCTTTACAATAAACAATTCCATTTAAAATCCATGTATGAGTATGAGATTTAGCTCTTTGATTTAACAGTATTCTTTTTTGTGCATTATCAAATACTTCTTTTGAGATAATTGCTTTATGTGTATTTTTACATATTTTCCACTCACTTCGTGGAATTTGTTTGACTTTTTTAGATTTATAGCTTAAATTTATTCCTTTTCCGTATTCAGTATGTCCTAAATACATTTTGTTTTTTAGTATTTTGGATATAGTAGAATAATTCCAACCATATTCTCCATTTTTATTTTTTTGAAATCCATTATAACTTGGTACATAAATTTTGTCATTTTTAAGTTTTTCTGCAATTTGCCCCATTGTATATCCACTATTATACATTTGAAATATTTTCTTTACTATTGTTGCTTCTTCTTTATTAACTATTAAATGGTTTTTATTATTTTCATCTTTCATATAACCATAGGGAGCTTTTGCAGCAACATATAATCCTTGTTCTTTTCTTGCCCATACACCACTTTTCACTTTTCTTGATATATCTTTACTATACCAATCATTTATTAGTGTTTTAAATTGGATCATATCGTTATTTGAATTTTTTAAATATGTATCAACATTATCTAATATTGCAATATATCTTATTTCCCTTTCCAAAAAATAAAGCTCGATATAATAATTTGCTTCAAAATTGTTTCTGCTTAGCCTTGAAAGGTCTTTTGTTATTACACAATTAACTTTTTTTCTTTCGATATCATTTAACATCCTTTGAAAATTTGGTCTATTTGTATTTAACCCTGTATATCCGTCATCTATGTAAAAATCTACTAATTCAAATTTATCACCTAAACTTTTAATTTTTTCTTCAATAATGTTTTTTTGACTTACTATACTATCACTTACTTCTTTATCTCCATCTTCAACAGATAATCTTAAATAACCTGCAACTTTAAATTTATTGTTTCTCACAATTACTACGCCTCCATTTTCGTATAATTGTCAAAATTAAGAAACAATGCTACTTGCTCCTATTATACGTTATTCAAGTAACATTGTCCACCCTTTCTTAGTAATCTCCCTGCAATTCTTTCATTGCATAATTACATATTAATTTTTTTAATTGTTCTTTACTTAAACTGTCCTTTGATTGTCTTGTTATTACTGTGTATTTTTGGTTATTTACTTCATACACTTCTTTTTCTTCAATATTTTCTGTATTCATAATCTTGCCTCCATATTAAAGAATATGTAAAAAAGTCATATAAAATACTAAAAACTTTCTTTATTATTTTTAATACAACCGCTACTATTATTGCTCCTGAATATTTTTATTTTTCTCTTTTTGGTATCTCTTATCTTTTTATAAAATCTGTGTAACTACACTTTTAGAAATATTAATTTTTTTTGCTATTTCTACAGGCTTTAATTTATCTATAAAATATTTATTTATTATATTGTATCTCTATGTTTTTTCATTAGTATCTCTTCTTCATTTACTTAACTTTTTGCTAACACTTTTTTAAGTTAATGAAACTAATAAGCTGTTTTTTCTCATTTTTTCTTTATGTTTTTGAGCTTTTAAAAATTCGCTTCTTAAAATTATTTACTCTTTTCTCTGTATCATTTGTATTTTTTTCTTTTTTAAATATCTGGTTAATATTTGATACATTTTTTCAACTCCTTTCATTAATTAAGGTCTTGAGTTGACTTATAAAATCGGACAAATTTTAAAAATTTTTTTATTTTTTTGCTTTTCTCTATTTTTAGTTAGTGTTCTATATATTTCTTCCATTATTTCTTGTTTCAAATCTTCATCTATTTTTTCATTTATTTTGCTATATCCATTTAATAAATTATCGTATGTAGATATAAATTCCTTTAGCTCATAATCTGCCATATCAAAGTTTTAAAAAATCGGTTTCACTATTTCCTTTTTTAAGTTTGATATAAATTTTCGAAACTATATTAATATAATCTTTTACAAATCTGTTAAAATGGATATAAAAAAGCAAAAAATTTTGTATCCAACATTTTTTGCAAATATTGAATATTTATAAATATTGTGTTACAATATTAAATATAATTCATTTATTAGTTATCTTTATATAGGGAGGTTTAATTATGGACAATGCCAAAGGTTTTATAGGTAAAAAAGTTAATGTCGTAATAGATAGGCAGTTAGGTTCTAAACACCCAAAATGGGGCTTTGTATATCTTACTAACTATGGTTATATTCCTAACACTGTAAGTGGCGATGGAGAAGAATTAGATGCTTATATATTAGGTACTTTTGAACCAGTAGAAAGTTTTGAAGGTATCTGCATAGCTGTCCTTCATAGATTAGATGAAGAAGATGACAAATTAATTGTTGTCCCTGAAGGGAAAAATTATACCGATGAGCAGATTGATTGTCTAACAGAATTTCAAGAAAGATTTTTTAAACATATTATTATAAGATAACTTTTATTTAAAATCCTCACATATTTTATTAAATATAGTGAGGTCTTTTTATTTTTTGTTTAAAGTTGTCATAATAACTTCCATTTATTGACAAAATGGCGTAAATCTAGTATAATTGTTTTATAAATTATTTATAAAAGGATGGTATTTAATGAAAAAATTTGATGTAATAAAACGTGGCAACGATCAAATTCTTGTTATATCTGGTGCAAGTGGTGTAGGAAAAACTACTACTTGTGCTTTACTTGGTATGATGTACCCCGCAAATTATGTACATATCTCTTTTGACCGAAGTAGAGCATCAAGACCAGGAGAATTTGGCTCAAGACATGTTGATTTAGAAACAATGCAAGAAATGTATAATTCAGGAGAATATTTTAATATTGCTCCTGTAACACATGGTGGATTTGCAGCAATTAGAACTGCAGATATTAAAAAAGCTTTTTCTGAAGGAAAAATAGCTGTACTTGAATATCCAATAGAAAAAATTGATATATTAGAAAAAACTTTTCCTACAGCTGAAATAACTGGTGTAGAATTAGTTGCTCCATCTGAAAAAGAAAGATTTAGAAGATTAAAGCAAGACCATAAATATACTGATCATCGTATTGAAAGTGATCAATTTGGTTCAGGTAGAATTGACCGATACAAAAATGGTGATTTGCTTACTTTTGATGACCATAATTTAGTTCTAATTACTGAAAGAGACAGACTTGGAGATACAGTATATGAAATAGATAGATATATGAGAATTCAAACTTTAACTTTAGCTAAATTACAAGAAGTAGAAAGAATTGGTGGAATTAGTGGTGTCCGAAGATTTTTAAAAGCTTTACGAGTACCTAAACATAATTACACAGAATCTGAACACTATGAATTTTTAGAAAACAAATTACCAAAAACAGAAGATTTTGAGAGATAACCTCTCAAAATCTTCTGCTTTCTACATATCTTGTGTAAAATTTTCATCTTCAATTATCAAATTAATTGTTTCTTCTATGCTAATTTCAGTTGTATCAACTATTTTTGTATTAGGAAAATATTCTAATACTAAATTTTTATAAATTTGTTCTGTTCTTTTAAATCTATCTTCATCCATAATTAATTTATCTGAACCAGTAATTTCATTTCCAAGTTTTGTTCTTTCTTGTAACCTTTTTACTCTTTCGTCTATGCTAGTAGTAATATAAAATGAATCCATAGAAGGATAATTTCTTAATAAATCTTTTAGTATAAAAATTTCTTCTTCATCTTCTTTATTATCTTTTTCAATTTTTCCTGCTAAATATTTAATTACCCATAATGAATCTAACAATATTAATCCGTCTTCTCTATAATCTTCTATATCTTTTTTTATATTTTCTTGAAGTAATGGTTTCCACTCTTCTGGTGATAACCATTCTTTTCTTTTCCTTACTGTTTCTATCAATTTTATTGGTGTTAAGAATTTCTTTTTTATTTTAAATTTATTTGGAATTCTATTATTAATTCCTTCTATAATAGTAGTCTTTCCTGAAAAATCCATTCCACTAAACAATTTAATTTTAGACATTTTTATAGCTCCTATTTTTTATTTTTTTATAGCTTCTAATATTTTGTTTATTCCTTGTTCTACTGATAAATCCGAAGATGTATCAATTATTATATTTTCCTTTGACTCATTTGCCTTATTTACAAGTTCATTATATACAATTTTAAAGAAGTCTGGATTATCTCTATAGAAATCATGAACTGGTGATTCTTTACTTTTGGCCATTCTTTCTTTTATAATCTTAAATGGTGGAATACAAAACACATTTAATGAAGGATTAATTAATATATCATTTTTCACTAACGCTTTTGGTATATCATAAATATTATAATCAGTCTTAATATAATCTCCGTATGCTTTTATATATGTCGTTATTGCATCAAAATATCTGTCTTGTAATACGATTATATGTTTATCTGTTAAATAAGGTTTAATAATATTTTTAGTATTTATTATCAAATCAGTAAAAAAATATGATACCGTAATTGGCATATCTTTCTTGCCTAAATTCTCCTTAAATTTTTTCCCTAAATCTGTATAAGTCATTGCTCCATGGTTATAGATAGCTTTGTATTCCCCTATCTCATTTATTTTTTTGCTCAACAGATTACAAGTTGTTGTCTTTCCACTACAACATATTCCTTCAAATACTATAAAATTATTCATTTTTACTCCTATCTGTTATTTAAAACAGTATATCCTCTAAAATATTTGCTGTCTTTTGTTAGTTCTATTGGAAGTTGCGCATTTGAAATCAAGTTATTAACTTCAATCAAATGTCTATCATAATTATAATCCACATCCGTTGTATTTGGATTTTTCCAATCCTCTATTTCAAGCATTTCTTCATAAACTGAATTTGATTCTTCTTTTTCAAAATATTTAACTTTGTCATAAGAAACATATAAACGATCTCCGTTTTTTTCTACTATACTTACTTCTCTTTTCATATTTGCAAATAATTTTATACTTAATTCACTTTTTACTTCAATATTTAACTCTTTAATAAACTCATTCACATCTTTATATTGTCCTCTTAATTTTGTTCCAAGTTCGAGTTTAGACACATATGGTTTATCAGGATTGCATTTATTCGTCTTATATAGAAATCCTTTAAATCGTTCGGTAACCATATTACTACCTCTCATAACATCTCCTCTATTTAATATTGTATAATCATTATCATCATAGTAGGTTTCATGCTTTTCTTTTTCAAAACTTTCAACTAATTTATAACCATTTGCAAAAAGAAATTCGAGAAATTGTTTTGAAGTATATTTTTCATTTTTCTTTATTAGATATTTAAGTTCTCTTTCATAATTTTCAAATTCCATTCTTTAATCCTCCTTAATTTTTATTTTACACTGATAAACACTCCTGTTTCTCTTGGTATTTTTATTGCTCCTTCTTTTATTCTTATCTCTTCAAAATATTTATATAAATTAACTAAATTTTCTTCTGAAAAACCTGAAATAGATTTAGTTGATTTTAACCATTCTATTAAATCTTCTGTTTTAGTAATAGCTAATACATTTTCATACTCAAATTTTTCTACATTTGTAAAATATCTACTTAGTATCTCACTACCATTTTGAAGATTAAAAGGTAACTTTTCAGTAAACGCTTCTGATGTTGAATCAAATTTCTTTATTGCTTCATGTAAAAAAGGTCTCATTCCTCCATTACCATCAGTAGCAGAATAAAAATATCCACCTTTTTTTAAAACTCTTTGAACTTCTGATAATGCTTTATTCAAATCAGGCACATGAAATAGCATATGATTTGCAATAATTATATCAAAAGAATTTTCATCAAAAGGTATTGACTGAATGTCAATTTTTTGAATAGTTACATTTTTATATTTAGAATATTTTTCTTTAACTAAATCTAGCATACCATCTGAAAAATCTGATAAAATTAATTTACATCCAGTAGGAAGCGTTTCTATTTTACCCTCCCAATGACTTCCGTTTCCACAACCTAGTTCTAGTATAGAATAATTTTCTTTAAACTCATATTTATCAAACAACCAATCAGCAAATTTATATTTATTTGTTGTATATTTTTTATAAAAATCAATACGCATTGCTAAATTTTTATCATTAGAAAATTGTTTTTTTACATTTTGAGTTTTATTCATAATAGACATAAGAATTACCTCCATATTAATTATTATTAAACAAGATTATAACAATTATTTTTTTCATTATATAGTTCTAATTAATTTTTGTCAATTTGTTATTTGTCTAATTCTAATATTGTTCTATAATTTTTTTATCTTTTACCTTACAAAAGGATTTTCTTTACCATCATAATTCAAACCATATTTTTGACACAATCTACTTCCTTGTTTATTTATTTCTTCGTAAAATTCACTATTTCTTGCAATTTGTAATGTTATTCTTTGATTTAATTGTTCTTCTGTAATTCCTTGTTCCACTTCCTCTAAAACCATTTGCATAAAGTCTAAATCTTTTAATTTTAATTGATAATATAATTCATAAAATTCTTGTTCCCCTGTAGAATCTATTGCTTTAGGTGATGAAATTGGATCAATTATCATATCATATAATTTCATGTGTGATTTATGCCACCTTTTTAACGCATTATACACTAATTTAACTTTTGGATCTGTTATGTCATATTTATTGTTATCATATACATCACTTTTTACAATTTTATCTTCTTTTTTTAATTTTTCTGTATATAGAGTTCCATCTGCTGCAAACATTTCTGAAAAAATTCCTTTTGTTATAATCCAATCATATTCTCTTAAGAACTCATAATTCTCTTTTAATTCTTGAAATGTAGTATTATCATCAAACAAAATAAAACCTGCTTGAACATATATTCCATGTTTTCTTAATATATCTAAGGCTTTCTTGTTATCTTCTAAACTAGCACTTTTATTCATTCTTTTTAGAGCTGTATTAGAACCATTTTCTATACCACATGCAAAAGAATGAAATCCTGCTTCTTTCAAATATCCAATTTTTTTATCTTCTACTTGATCTGCTTTCAAAGAACCTCTAAGAGATAATGTTATTCCTCTTTCTTGCATTTTATCTCTCAACTCTTTTGCCCATTCTTCATCTCTTTCTTTTTCTAAAAAACTATCATCTATAACTTTTACATACCTTACTCCCATATTTTGTAGTTGTTCAAGTTCATCTACTATATTATCTACACTTCTACCTCTCCACTTGTTACCTATGGATAATTTGTTAAACGCATTTACAGAACAAAACAAGCAATTGCCCATACATCCTCTCGCAGTTAATATATTTACAGTAGATTTTCTATCTTTTGCCATTTTCATTGTATCTCTAGCAGGAAATGGGATTTGGTCTAAATCTCTTATTAATTCTCTTTTTGGTGTTCTAATAACTTCTCCATTATTTTCATACACAATACCTTTAATATCTTCGATTTTTCTGCTTCCATATCCTGTTAAGTATTCACATACTTCTACAATAGATTCTTCACCTTCACCAATCATTGCAATATCAAATGTACCATTTGCAACAAATTTATGCGGATTAAATGATGGTCCGAATCCTCCACACATCAACTTTATATTTGGATTATTCTTTCTTATTCTTTTAGCTAGTTCTATAGATTTATCATTATTTGACATATAACATGATACTCCAACTATTGAAGTATCTTTTTTATCAAGTATTTTTCTTAATACTTCTTCATCTGTTAATCCTGCAAGCCATCCATCTATAATCTCGACATAATATCCATTTTTCCTTAATACTGCTGCTAAATATGATAGTCCTAGATTTTCTTCAGATGTTCTATGCGTTTCTGGAGATAGTGTTGTAAGTATAATTCTTTTATCCTTTCTTTCTTGAACTTTTTGCATATACTTTACATATCTCTCAATATCACAATCACTTTTATTTCCTTCAATATATATTATATTTTTTCTTTTATCTAATATAATATTTACTCCCTTTTCTACTGTAAATAAAAAGTCATTATCTTCAAAATTCAGCCTACACATTGATTTTATCTTTTCATCTGTAAGAGTTAAATTTTCTTTAATTACTGTTTCCATCTATATTTCTCCCTTACTTTTTTGGTTTTCCTATCCAAGTGCATAAATAATTTTCATGAACTAATTGTTTATTTGCTTTTCTATAATTTATGTTTTTATCTATTTCTATATCTTTTAAACAAAATGGATCTCTAGCATATAAATCTTTTTCACCTGTTTCACACTTTTTATATGTATATGCCATTGCAAAACAACCACCTCTACATATATCTGCTTTATCACAATCTTTGCATCCTTCTATCTTTTCATAATTTTCTTTTCTTATTTTAAAATCATTAAATTGTTTTGAATTAATTATATCAAATATGTCATCTGTTAATAAATCTCCAACTCTATAATCGTGCATATATACACAAGGAGATACTGGTATTTTCCCATCAGGTGTTATAGAGTTAATTCTCATAGAGTATATTCCACATGCACATCCTTTTACTTTATTGTTTCCAGTCAATCCAGATAATGTTGGTTCACTTAATTCAACTGTATCGCATTTTTCAAATAAATATTTGTAATTTTCTAATACTTGTTCTTTAGTTGGTACAAGTTTAAAATGTTGTGGTTGTATAGGTTTTAATATATTAAATCTAATATTTGAATCGTATTTTCTAGCTAATTCTATTAAAGCATCTATTCTGTCTTTCGTAAAATTCCAATTCATTGCGCACATTATAATTCCAGATTCTATATTATTTTCTTTACATATTTCCAATGCCTGTATAGCATATTTATATACATCTCCGCCTCTGTTTTCATTATGTTCTTTTTCATAAGGAGAATCGAAACTTATATCTACATCATTTAATAATTTTAAGCACTCTGGATATGTATTTTTTAATGCTATCAAACTTATTCCAGCTGTTGTTATTCCAACTTTAATATTTCTTTTATTTAGTTCTTTTAATATATAAGGTAACATACTTTTATGAACATCTAGTCCATTTGTAAATATTGGTTCATTACCTCCTAAATTCACAGTTTCAACATTCAATTTTTGAATTTGATTAATAACTTTATCTACAATTTCTTTAGTTAAATTTTGTCCCTTTTTTCTAACAGTAAACGAATAACAATGCTTACATTTACATGGACAATCATTTCCTAGTGTCCAACCTATATTTTTTATCATATATACCCCTCCATATTAAATTATACTATTTTATGGAAATTATGTCAATTAGCCAAGATTTGTTTTTTTTGGCTTTATACTTACTTCTTAGCTATACATTTAACTTATATAGCAAAAAATGAATGATATAATTCCATCATTCATTTTTTATTAATATTAATATTTTATTTGTTCTATATTCATTAATTTATTTTTTCTAAATGTCATTTTTAATAAACAAGGAGATGTTATATCTAATACAATATCTTTATAGACTAATTTAACATCTTTATTTACTTCGCACCAGTTTAATAAGAAGAACTTTATTGAGCCGCCATGACTAATTACGGCAATTCTTTTTCCTTCATATTCTTTAAGTATCTTGTCAAAAAACTTATTCATTCTTTCTCTAGTTTGCTCTGCACTTTCTCCATCAGATGTTTTAAATGTTCTATCTAAAAGTTGTTCTTGTGAAGGATCTCTAGTAGCTTTGTCTTTCATAAACTCGCCTAATTCTTTTAAATTTCCCAATTTTCTCTCACTTAAGTCATTATCTAAATTAAATGGTAAATTATTTTTGTTAGCAATATATTTTGCAGTTGCTTTTGCTCTAGTATAACTGCTTGACCATATTACATCTATATTCTGTAATTCTTTATTACTACTTAATTTTTTTGCTTGTTCTTCACCTTCAACTGATAAAATTTCTTTTTCATTAATTAATTGAGAATCCTCACTTGTATTTCTAATTCCATTCTCGTCAACTGTTTCAGCATGTCTTATCAAATAAATAATAGTATCTTCCATCTTTACCTCCATTTTTTCTACTATCTATAGCAATTAATTTTCTATATTATAGCATACACATAATGAATCTATCAATTATAAAACATAATTTTTTACAAAAAATTTATAACAAATAAACTATTCTTTATATTCTATTTAATTTTTTTCCTAAATTTTTTCAATTTTTATATAAATCATCTAATTATTAAATTTTCAAAAGGCAGGAAAGAGATACAGAGTGTATCTCACAAACACATAGAAAAACAAGTTTTCTAGCACTCTGCAAATAGTAAAAAAATACAGAGAAAGCACAGTAAACATACTAACCTTAGGATGTTCTATCTTTCTCTAATCTTTCAAATAAGTTCCATTACTTGATTTTTCTTCTTTAATCATTGTTGCTTTTGCCATTCCATAGTTATCTTTTTTTACTTCCTCTAATACTGATGTTTTTATGTTTCTCTTTTTATATGTATCCTATTTAATTTTATATGCTCTTGCTCTTTCCATAGGAGATATGTTTTCTCTTGTGCATAAGTTCGTATCTATTAAGTATATCTTTGTTTCATCTTCTGTTAGATTTTCTTTTATTATACAAGGTAATTCTTTTAATCCCATTTCTCTTGGTTCTAACTATTAAAGGTTGCATAATTCCATTAATTCTAATGCTTTCCATCATTTCTTTCTTTTTGTCATCATTATATAATTTAAAAGGTTGGTTTGGATAATCTTCTAATTTGTTTTCTTCAATCATAACAACTTTAGCATTACTATCACCATTTTCATTATTGCTAATTTCTTCATCTTCAACTACTTCATCATATTCATCTATTTTGTGTTCTTCTTGCTCAATTTCTTGTTTTTCTTCTATTTCATCGTCATCTATGCCTAATGCTTGTTTTATTTCTTCTACTGAAATATAAATAATATTATAATTTCTTCTAATGTGTTACCCTCTTGTCTTCTTTGTTTTGCTTTTTTATTTCTTCTTTTTTATAATAATTAATTAATAACTGATTTGTTTCCATATACTTAATTCTCCTTTACTTTTGTAATTCTTGTTTATGTATGCACCTCTTAAAGTTGCACTTCTTTTCTGCTATATCTTTAGGTTCTAAAAAGCACTTATGTAATTTACAGTAAGCAACTGAATTATTTTTTCTTGAAAGACACCCATAAATACATAAGTGCTTAGTAATGTTTGGTCTTTTCCTTCTATTTTTTCTTCCCATAATCATTGTCCTCCATTTGTAATCTTATTCTTTTGTTAAAATTTCAATATTTTTTCTATTTGTTTACCCTCTGTATTTTCTCTGTATATTTTTACTGTTTACAGAGAACTGGAAAACTTGTTTTTCTATGTGTTTACGAGATACACTCTGTATCTCTTTCCTGCCT
>CAKNKX010000026.1 GCA_930987745.1 uncultured Clostridium sp. | reverse complement strand
CAACACATATGAGTAAACCAGCAAGAGAATTAGCCAAAGATAAAAATATCAAAAATCTAATAATACCAAATGACGGAGATGAAATCGAAATCTAAAATTAATAATTATTGATTTAATAGATTTTGTACAAAAGTGTATTCAAAAAAATTGAAAACTAAAACTCTTGCAAATTCTATAGTTTTATGTTAAATTAAAAACAACAGTTATAGCAAAAAATTGCCAATTTGTACATACAATTTTGAAATATATTGCTATAACTACATTTGAAACGGAAATAAGAACCTGACCCACTAACAAAATCACAGATTTTGAGTGGGTACCCCAGAACCTTGTTGTTTACACAATAAGTAACTTTTTTGTGATAGACTTTTCGAAAACGTCTCTCGCAAAGGAGCCAGAAATAGCAGATAAGAAATTATCTGTTATTTTTTTGTTTGTTCGCTAGTTTTCATATTTGAAATCATATATAATGCAAAATAATGATGTGAAAGTATATGATAAAAATATGCGAGATATGTAATAAAAAATAGAATTGGATGTAATATATAAACCTAAATCAACAATCATTATCAAAAAGAGAAAGTGTAGCCAAAGTATCACCCAATTGAGTAAAAAAAGCTGATAATATAGCAAGTTCTTCTTGAGTTTTACCTCTAGCAATATCACAAGCAAGTACAGAAATAAAATTAGCAAAAAGACAAGGATTCATAAAAAAATCTCCTAACAAATAAAATATACTATATAAATATATGATAATAAAAACAAAAAGTGCAAGTACTTAAATAGAATTAAAATATTAATGATATTTATATTAATTTATAGTAATTTTGTAAAATATAGTATATAATTAAATCGTAGTAAATAAATATTCAAAATAATAAGTGTAGGAGAATGTTATGAAAACAGAATATGAGATTAGAGTGTTAGAAATAGATAAAGAGAAATTGATAGATAAATTAGAAGAACTAGGAGCTAAAAAGGTAGGAGAATTTAATCAAAAAAGATATGTTTATGATTTGAATCCTGTGCAAGAAAATAAATGGATTCGTTTAAGAACAAATGGAAAAGAAACAACTTTAACATATAAAAGTATCGAAGCAGATACTGTAGATGGAACAAAAGAAGTAGAAATCAAAGTAGAAGATTTTAATACTACAAATGAATTTTTAAATAAAATAGGATTTACAGCAAGAAATTATCAAGAAAATAATAGAATACAATATATTTTAGATGATGTAGAAATAGATATTGATACATGGCCTAAAATTCCTACATATTTAGAGATAGAAGGAAAAAACGAAAAAGAAGTAAAAGATATGGTAAAAAAATTAGACCTAGAGACTTCAAAAATTACACTTTTAAATTGTAATAGTATATACAAAGAAATATATAATATTGATATTTCAAAAATAAAAGAATTAAAATTTAATAAATAAAGGATGGATAATATGCTTACAAAAGAAATTAAACAAAAATTTGAAAATTCTAATGATAGATATATCAAGAGAATGTAAGTAGATATGATAAAGGAGTGAAGTTTCTTGGAATTATCAAGAAATACATATTTAGAAGTAAAAAGTAAAGTTATAAAAGAAAATATAGAAAAAATAATAAATAAAAATCCTAAATATAAATACTATTTTGGAGTTGTAAAAGCAAACTGTTATGGAATTGAAGATGAAGAGTTTAATGTGACTAAAAACATAATAAAAGCAGGATGTAACTATTTAGCAGTAGCAACTTTAGAAGAAGGAATCGAAATAAGAAGAAAAATAAAAGAAATTCCAATATTAGTTTTAGGTCATATTCCAGAAAAATATGTAAAAGAAGCAATAAAAAATAATATAACATTAACAGTTCATTCATTAGAATATCTAAAAGAAATATTAAAAGAAAGTGATATAAAAAATATCAGAATACATTTAAAAGTAGATACTGGAATGAATAGATTAGGAATAAAAGATAAAGAAGAACTAGAAAAAACATATAATCTATGTAAAGAAAAAGGTTTAAATGTAGAAGGAATATTTACACATATATATAATGCTAGTTCTAAAAAAGACTATGAAAAACAAATAGAAAAATTCAAAGAAATAACAAGTAAAATACCTTTAAATGAAATTCCGATAGTACATATTCCAGCAAGTGAAGCTTTAATAAATTATCCTAAACTAGAATTTGTAAACGGAGCAAGACTTGGAATTATAATGTATGGATTAACTGATAAAAAAGAATTAGATTTAAAATCTCCAATTAAGTTAATTAGTGAAGTAGTTCAAATTCATAACTTAGAAAAAGGAGAAACAGTAGGATATAATGCAAAATTTGTAGCTGATAAAAAAACAAGAATAGCAGTTGTGCCAATAGGTTATGCAGATGGTATAATTAGAAAAAATTCAGGAAGAAGTGTATATATAAATGACAAAAAGTATAAAATAGTAGGAAATATTTGTATGGATATGCTATTCTTAGAAGTAGATGAAAATGTAAAAGAATATGACAAAGTAGAAATAATAAAAGACAATAACCATATAGAACAAATAGCAAACTATTTAGATACAATTCCCTATGAAGTATTAACAAATATAGGTAATAGAGTAATAAGAAAAGTTATATAATGTCCAATTGGATCTGGTCCTTTTGGGCATTTTTGTGCATATAAAGAGACATATTAAATAGTCTTAATAAAATCTTAAAGAAACTTAAGAAAAAATAAATAGTATGAAAAATATTCTTGTGGTAGAATAAAGAAAAAGAAAGGGGCGAAGGAAATGGAATTACCAATTTTAAAATGTGAAAATTTAGTTAAAAAATTTGGTAAAAAACAAATTTTACACAATGTATCATTCGAAATATTTGAAGGAGATATTTTAGGATTTATCGGACCAAATGGGGCGCGGAAAAACAACAACAATTAAATTAATATTAGGACTTCAAGGAATTGATGAAGGAAAAGTAGAAATAAATGGATTTGATATAGAAAAAGAATTTACAAAAGCAATAAATAAAGTAGGTGCGATAGTTGAAAATCCAGATTTATATATGTATTTGTCAGGATATGAAAACTTAAAACTTGTTGCAAATATGTATAAAGGAATAAAAGAAGAAAGAATAGAAGAGGTTGTAAAACTAGTAAAATTAGAAAATAGGATAAATGATAAAGTATCAAAATATTCATTAGGAATGAGACAAAGATTAGGAATTGCACAAGCAATTCTTCATAAGCCAAACTTATTAGTATTAGATGAACCAACAAATGGATTAGACCCAGAAGGTATAAAAGAAATGAGAGAACTTCTATTAGATTTAGCAAAAAAAGAAAAAATGGCAATATTAATTTCAAGCCACAATTTAGCAGAACTTGATAATTTATGTAACAAAGTTTGTATTATTAAAAATGGAAGTATAGTAGAAACTAGTGAGATATCTAAAATTAAGAAAGAGGCAAATGCAAATTACAAAATATTTGAAGTAGGAAATACAAGTAAAGTAAAAAATATTTTAGAAGGTGCAGAAATTATAAATGAAAATAAATTTAGAATAGATATAATAAAAGGAGAAGTACCAGAAGTAGTAAAATTACTTGTAAAAAATGACATAGATATATATGAAATAAAAGAAGAAGAAAAAACACTAGAACAAGCATTTTTTGAAAAGACAGGGGGTAATGTAATTGAGTAGTTTAATAAAAAATGAGTTAACAAAAATATTTAAGAAAAAAGCCATATATATAATATTATTTGTAACATTTGCATTTGTGATTTTATCAAATCTAATGTATAAATATTTTTATAGTGATGGTAGTTATTCATATTACAGTGAAAGTTATGTAGAATTTGCAAAAGAAGGCTTACAAGAATTAGATCCAGAAAAACCAAGTGATACAAAAATGTATATAGAATATAAAACAGTAGTAGATGTAAGTGATATGATGAAAGAATTTAAGGAAGACTCATGGCAAGCACAAATAATAGCATCAACATTAGAAAGCTATGTAACTGAAAGAAACACATATTTATATGGAGCAGAAAAAAATGAAGAACAAGCAAACAAAATAAATGAACAAATAAATAATTTATTAGAAAGATTAAGAAATGATGATTGGAAGTTCTTCGCAAATGAAGAATTACAAACAGCAGAAGAAAAATTAAAAGCTTTAGAAGATGAAAAAAATACGACAGAAGATAAACAAAGATTAGAATCATTAGAAGGAGAAATAGAAACTGCAAAAATAGATTTAGAAGTAGCAAGATATAGAGTAAATGAAGATATAAAATATGGTTCTGACTATATGAATCAAGCTCTAGCTAACTTTCAAGAACAAAGTTATAGAGTAGAGCAGACAGAAAACTCAAAAGAAGAACTAAGTTATGAACAAGAAAAGGAATATAAAAATAGTATAAAAGAAAGAGAAATAAGTAGATATATAATAGAAAATCATGTTGATGTAAATAAAGCAAATGACTTAAGAGGAGTTTTATCAAGATTTTTCAATGAATTTGGACTATTTATAATAGTAATAGTTGTAATGATAGCAGGAACAATAGTAAGTGAAGAATTTAGTAAAGGAACAATAAAACTATTATTAGTAAAACCATATAGTAGAAGTAAAATATTACTTTCAAAATTTATAACAGTATTAATAATTACAGTATTTTCAATCATTGCAATACTTGCAATGGAACTAATAGTAGGAGGAATAGTATTTGGATTTGATAGTTTATCTATTCCGGTAATAGAATATAACTTAGGTACAAACATGATACAAGAAATAAATGTATTTAGTTATTTAGGAATGTCAATTCTTACATCACTTCCAATAGTAATCCTTCTTGGAACATTATCATTTGCATTAAGTACAATATTTACAAATGCACCAGTTGCAATAGCACTTCCACTTCTTGGATATATGGGAACAGCAGTAATAAATCAGCTTGCAATAATATATAATATAGAATTCTTAAAATACTTTGTAACATTAAATTGGGATTTTTCTCAATATCTATTTGGAGGAATGCCTTTAATGGAAGGATTAACACCAGTATTTTCAGCAATAATTTGTGTAGTGTATCTCTTAATTATGATGATACCAACATTTATTGTCTTTAAAAAGAAAAATATAAAAAATATCTAAAGTTATATTTTATAATGCGGATTATATTTAAATCCGCATTTACTTTTTTTCTAATTAGTAATATAATATAACTGAAATTTGAAATATAGGAAATAAAATAAGGAGTAAATTATTTATGGAAGATATGGCAAGTAGTCCTATAGGTATCTTTGATTCTGGCATTGGAGGAGTTACAGTCTTAAGAGAGATTATAAATTTGCTTCCAAACGAAAAATTTATTTATTTTAGTGATTCAAAAAATAATCCTTATGGTGATAAACAAGATTATGAAATAAAAACAAGATGTGATGAAATAACTAAATTTTTGTTAGAAAAAAGTTGCAAATTAATTGTGATTGCATGTAACACAGCAAGTGCAAGAGCAGTAAAATATTTAAGGGAAAAATATAAAGACTTACCTATAATTGCAATAGAGCCAGCATATAAAATGGTATATGATTATGCATATGAAAAAACAACATTAGTAATGGCAACAAAGGGAACAATAGAAAGTGAGAAATTTAACCTTCTATATCATAAATATAATAATTATAAAACATATATTTTGCCATGTGTAGGCTTAGCAGATATTATAGAAGAGGGAAATAAAGAAAAATTAGATAAATATTTAAATAAAAATCTTGGTATATATAAAGGAAAAGTTCAAAATGTAGTACTTCGGTTGTACTCATTATCCTTTAGTAAAAGAAGAAATAAATGAAGTATTAGGAGGAAATATTAAATTTTTTGATGGTTCATATAGGCTTGCTGTTCACCTAAAAAAAGTGTTAGAAGAAAGAAATCTTTTAAATCAGAATAACTTAAATAATAAACAAGAAATTGAATTTATTGATTCAAGTAATTCAAAAGAAAAAGAAGAAAGATTTAAAAAATATTTAAAAGGGGTGTAAAAAATGAAAAAAACTATAAAATTTATTTTAATTACTGTTATAACAATGCTTGTGATATTATCTTTTGGGTTTAATAATATGAAAGTAGAAGCGGTAACTCCTACTATAGAAGAATTACAAGAAGAATTTAGTAAATATGGAGAAGAGTTGCAAGGAAAAGATATTGATAGTATAACAAAAGATGATATCTTAGAAATATATGATGATGTGACATCTAAATATTCTAATGAGGAAATTGCAGATATAATTTCAGAAAATAAAGATGAAATAGCATCTCAAGGTGGAGTAAGTGAAAGCTTAATAAATACTGGAGCAGAATTTATTAGAAATACAGATGAAAAAGAGATAAGAAATATAATAGAAGAAGATTTAGATATAGAAGATATAAAACAAAGAATTAAAAATGGAGAAACAGCAGACCAAATTGTAGGAAGTATGGTACAAGAAAGTTCTACTCAAGATAAGATAGGACTTGTAGTAAAAATATTACTTGCAAATGTGTATGTGAAAATGTTTATTTGGATAGCTATAATATTATTCATATATTGCACAATTCTAAGAGCTATAATTTATAAAAAAGCGGGAAAGCATGCTATAGCAGCGTTTATTCCTTTTTATAGACAATTTACAATGTATAGAGTATGTAAGTTGACTCCTTGGCTTATGATATTATGGTTTGTGCCAGTATTTGGATGGATTGCAATGTTTGTTGTTGCAATAGTTAAGAGATTTAGATTATCAGAAGTATTTGGAAGAGGGTTACCATTTGGACTTGGGCTTCTTATCTTACCACCAATATTCCAAAGTATACTAGCATTTAGTAGTAATATAGAATATGAAGGAGAAGAATAATGAAAATATTAAAAACAAAATTAAAAAATGAATTAAATAATAATAAAAATGTATTTTCATTAATAGATGTAAATGAAGAGTAAAAGGAAGGTATAAAAGCCTTCCTTTTATAAATATTTTTTTAATTGTTCAACAGTGTTTTCTTGGAATTTAACAAATTTATTTAATGTTTCTTTAACATCTTTGTCAGCATCTGGGTTTTGATTTAATAGTTTAACACCTTCAATTATTCCCATATTTGTTCCTTGAATCATAAGTTCAGCTATTTTAGAATTACTTTTATCAGTAAGAGTATTCATTTCAACTCCCATCCATCCCATAGCTTTTTGCATAGGGTTTAATTCTTTAGGAAAATCATCATAATTAGTTAATTCGTTATTTACTTCATTTAAAATCTTGTTATACTCATCATATTGATATTTTAAATCTTGTTTAAATCTATCATCTTGAACTTTTTCAGAAACATTAGAAATAGAATCCATTCCCATTTTAATGCCTTTATTTAACTCATTTAAAATATACCTGTTTGTATCCATAAAAAACCTCCTAAAATATTTATATATTTAGTATTTACTAAAAATAAAAAAATATGAAAGTTTATAAAAACAAAATAAAAATGACTCATAAAAATGAGTCATTAAAAAGAAATTTTAATCTAGTTTGTTTCTTTATTTTCTGTTTTTTTAGTATCTTTTTTTCCGTCTTTAACAGCTTCTGCCATTGCTCCAAGTGAACTTAATACATTTGTTGCTTCAAATGGAATAAATACTTTGTTAGCATCACCTTTAGCAACTTCTTCTAATGTTTCTAAAGATTTTAATTGAACTAATTTTTCAGAAGGGTCAGCTTTATTTATTGCATCATATACCATTTGAATTTCTTTGGCTTTAGCTTCAGCAACTTCACGAATAGCTTGAGCTTCACCGGCAGCTCTTCTAATTTGAGCTTCTTTATCAGCTTCAGCCTCTAAGATAGCTGCTTGTTTTTTACCTTCTGCAATAGTAATAGCAGATTGTCTTTGAGCTTCAGATTCTAGAATCATAGCCCTTTTATTTCTTTCTGCATTCATTTCTTTTTCCATTGCATCTCTGATATCTGCAGGTGGTGTAATGTCTTTAATTTCAACTCTGTCTATTTTACATCCCCATCTATCAGTTGCTTCATCTAATACAACTCTTAATTGATTGTTAATACCATCTCTTGAACTAAATGTTTCATCTAAGTCCATTTTACCGATGATATCACGAATTGTAGTGATTGCTAAGTATTCAATACCTTTCTTTAAACTTTGAATTTCATATACTGCTTTTGCAGGGTCTGTTATTTGATAGAAAACAACAGTATCTATTGTAATTGTAACATTATCTTTAGTAATAACTCCTTGAGGTGGTACATCCATTGTTTGTTGTTTTAAACTTACAACACTTCTTACATGATCTAAGAATGGAATTATAATTGTAAGACCAGCATCTGCTACTTTGTAGAATTTACCTAATCTTTCAATAATATATACCTCAGATTGTTTAACAATTTTTATTGACATAAATGCAATAATTAAAATGATTGCAAGTACTATTAATAAAAACCACATAACTTTATCCTCCTTTTATAAATATATATCAATTTAAAAAAATTAATAACTATTTTTTTACTGGTGTAACAATAGCTTTAACACCATCTATTTTTAATACTTCAACTTCTGTTCCTTTTTCAATATTCATATCATCTTTACCTAAAGCAGACCAAGTTTCACTATCTACTTTAATTTGTCCTTTACCATTTATTGAATCAATATCTTTTGTAACAATTGCATTTTTTCCAATTATTGAATAAGCATTTGTTTTTACATCTTTTGTTTTAGCAAATTTCTTTACAAAAGGTTTTGTTGCAAAAATTAATATTGCAGAAGATATAACAAACACAGCTGTTTGAACGATTATGCTATCAACAAAGAAACTAACTACCATAGCAATTAAAGCTCCTATTGATAACCAGAAAATTAAAAAGCCTGATGTTAAAATTTCTCCTATTAAACAAACTCCTGCGATTATTATCCAAATTTGCCACATAATTTAAATTCCTCCTTTTAATACCAACTACTACTATTATAACATATATCTAAGAAAAAAGAAAGGGGGATTTTAGGGATTTTAGGGACGGTCCTTAAATCCCTCTTTTAAACTTTTACTAGCAAATTAAAAATAGGTTATATTTAAAAAATAACATGAAAAAAATGTGATTTAAAAACATTGTATAAAAATTTTAAAAATGCACATAACATAAATATATAAATAAAAAGGAGAAAAAGCTTATGAAATATAATGATAAAAAAAGTAAAGAAAATGATAAAAAGAATATAGAGAAATCTCATGATATCCATTCGCAAGAGTGTGAAGTAGGGGAAGATACAACAAAATATGGAGAGTTCATATCCTCATATTTTGCATGGGTTCCATTACCTGAGCAAAAAGAAAATACAGAAAGGTTGGAAAATATCTCAAAAGAAAGAAAAAACGAGAAAAAAAGAGAATAAGTGAGGAAATAGGAGAAAAAACGTGAAAAACAAGATAAAATAAGATATAAAAGTCAGAGAAAGTCAAACTAATGACTTGAAAAATATTTTAAAGAGAGTATAATAATAATGTAGGTCAAAGAAAGTCAAAGACAAAAGGGGATGAGACAAAAAGCTCCGTCCCCAAAATTCTCAAGAGGAGATGATGCAAATGAGGATGTCAGATATTATAGAAGAATTTATAAAAGAACTATTTGATGATACAGATAGTGAACAAATAGAAATACAAAGAAATGAACTTGCTGAACATTTTAATTGTGTACCATCACAAATAAATTATGTTATATCAACAAGATTTAAACCATCTCAAGGATATTATGTAGAAAGTAGAAGAGGTGGTGGAGGTCATATTACAATAAAGAAAATAGCAGATTCAAATGAAGAATATATTATGCATATTATAAAAAACATTGGAGATGAATTAACACAAAATGAGGTTGATATTATCTTAAGTGATTTTTTAACATATAATATTGTTAGTAAAAAAGAAGCAAAGCTATTAAAAGTTGCCACAAGTGACAATGTTTTAAGACTTCCAAAAGAAACTAAAGACAAAGTTCGAGCAAGAATTTTTAAAAATATGATTTTGAATTTAGAATAAAAATTCAAGTTAGAAATATATGCAAATAAAAATTATTAAATAAAGAGGAGGAGATTTTTATGTTGTGTGAAAATTGTGGAAAGAAAGAAGCAAATGTAAGATATGAAGAAAATATTAATGGGAGAGTAAGAACTTTAAATTTATGCGAAGAATGTAGTAAGAAACTAGGAATAGGTACTATGGACTTTAGTATGCCTATTGATTTTTCTAGTTTTTTTGGAGAATTTATGGAGGATTTTGCAACTCCAGAATTTATGCCTTTATTAAATAATGTAAAAGACTTGAAGTGTAATACTTGTGGATACACATTTAATGATATTGTAAATACAGGAAAACTAGGATGTAGCGATTGTTATGATGTGTTTTATGATAGATTAGACCCAATAATTAAGAAAATTCAAGGTGCTAATAGACATGTAGGAAGGATTGGAAAAATAATTGATGATAAAATTGATAAAAAAGTAAATGAACAAGAAGAGAATCCAAAAGAAAATAAAGAAATAAATAAAAATGAAAATAAATTAGAGGAATTACAAAGAAAATTAAAAGAGGCAATAAAAGAAGAAAGATATGAAGATGCAGCAAAATTAAGAGATGAAATTAAAAAAATAGAAGGTTAAGGAAGTGAAGAAATATGAATTGGTATTTACAAAGTGGCAAAGATTCTGATGTAGCAAAAAGCACAAGAATTAGATTTTCAAGAAACTTAAAAGGTTTTAAATTTAATTTAAAAACAAAACAAGAAATAGAGAAGTTAGAAAATAAAATTGAAGAAAATATTTTTAGTATAGGTTATGGTTTGAAATTTTTAAAACTAAAAGATATGGATAATATTACAAAACAAAGTTTAGTTGAGAAAAATTTAATTAGTCCTGATTTTTCAAAAAATGAAAATGGAAGTATATTAATAAATGATGAAGAAAATATTTGTATAATGATAGGCGGAGAAGACCATTTACAAATTCAAGTTTTTAATTGTGGGTTAGATTTAAGAAATGTACTTAATTTAGCAATAGAAATAGATAATAAATTAAATGAAGTATTAGGATATAGTATGAGTAAAAAATATGGATATTTGACAGCTTCTCCTGCAAATGTAGGAACAGGACTTAGAGCATCTGTTATGGTTCATATGCCAGCACTTTCTAAAACAAATAATATAAGAAAAATATTAGAAGCAACAAGTAATTTTGGAATGAATATAAGAGGAGTATATGGGGAAAATAGTGAATCAACATCAGATATGTATCAAATATCAAATAAAAGAACATTAGGTATTTCAGAAGAGGAAATTGTCGAAAATTTAAATTCAATAGTAACAAAAATAATCGACCAAGAAAGAAAAGCAAGAAAATTACTTACAAAAAATGAATTAGAATTAGAAGATTTAATCTATAGAAGTTATGGAATACTTTTTAATTGTAGAAAAATATCTTCTAAAGAAACTTTAAAATTATTATCAAATATAAAACTTGGGACAGACTTAGGAATATTAAGAGAACTAACAGATTTAAAAGTACAAAAATTATATCTATATACAAAACCAGCAAATATGCAAAAATATGTAGGAGAAAAATATGACAAGATAGAAAGAGATGAAAAAAGAGCAGAAGTTATAAAACAGATTTTAAATGAAAAATAAAAAAGAAAGGGTGATAAGTATGGTATATAAATTTACAAATAGTGCAAAAAATGCAGTAGAATATGCAAATGAACTAGCTCAAGAGCTAGGACATAGCTATATTGGAACAGAACATCTATTATATGGACTAGTAAAAGAAGGTAATGGAGTAGCTTCAAAAGTTCTAGAAAATGAACAAATAACTCCAGAAAATGTAATAGACGAAATTGTAGAACTAGTAGGAAGAGAAGAACCAATAGATGGAACATTAGGATTTACTCCAAGAACTAAAAGAGTAATAGAAAGTAGCTTTATTGAAGCAAGAAAACTTCGGCTACAACTATATTGGAACAGAGCATCTTTTAATAGGAATATTAAGAGAAGGAGATAGTGTAGCAAGTAGAATATTACTAGATTTAAATGTTTCAATTCCAAAACTTTATGGAGAAATAGTAAAAGTAATAAATGAAGGTGAAGATTTATCTGGCAATGAAGGAAAGTCAAATAATAGTTCTAAAAAAGGTAGCTACAATCAAACACCTACATTAAATCAATTTGGAGAGGACTTAACTAAAAAAGTAAGAGAAGGAAAAACTGACCCAATAGTAGGAAGAAAAAGTGAAATAGAAAGAGTTGTGCAAATTTTGTCAAGAAGAACTAAAAACAATCCTTGTTTAATTGGTGAACCAGGTGTTGGAAAAACTGCAATAGTAGAAGGACTAGCACAAAAAATAGTTTCAGGAGATGTTCCAGAAACTTTAAAAGATAAAAGAGTTGTAACTGTAGATATTTCAGGAATGGTTGCAGGAGCTAAATATAGAGGAGACTTTGAAGAAAGAATAAAAAAGGCATTAGAAGAAGTTAAAAAAGCAGGAGATGTCATTTTATTCATAGACGAAATTCATACGATAGTAGGAGCAGGTGCAGCAGAAGGTGCAATAGATGCAGCAAATATTTTAAAACCACTTCTTGCAAGAGGAGAAATACAATTAGTAGGAGCAACTACACTTAGTGAATATAGAAAATACATTGAAAAAGATTCAGCATTAGAAAGACGTTTTAGTCCAGTAACTGTAAATGAACCGACAAGAAATGACACAGTAAAAATCTTAAAAGGAATTCGTGATAAATATGAAGCACATCATGGTGTTAAAATTACAGATGAAGCAATTGATTCAGCAGTAGATATGTCTATTAGATATATTAATGATAGATTTTTGCCAGATAAAGCAATAGATTTAATAGATGAGGCAGCATCTCGTGCAAAATTAAAAACATATACAGAACCTGATAGCTTAAAGAAATTAGAAGAAGATATTGAAGAAACAAAAAAAGACAAAGAAGAAGCTGTAAGATGTCAAAAATTTGAAGAAGCAGCATCTTTAAGAGATAAAGAAAGAAGTCTAAAAGAAAAATTTGAAAAAGAGCAAAAGAAATGGAAAAATAAAAATAATAAATCTATTACAAATATAACTGAAGAAAATATAGCAGAAGTAATAGCAAGTTGGACAGGAATTCCAGCAAAGAAAATTACAGAAGATGAAAATGAAAGATTAAAAAATCTAGAAAAAACACTTCATGAAAGAGTAATTGGGCAAGATGAAGCAGTAGAAGCGGTATCAAAAGCAATTAGAAGAGGAAGAGTTGGTCTAAAAGACCCAAAAAGACCAATAGGTTCATTCCTATTCTTAGGACCAACAGGTGTTGGTAAAACTGAACTATCAAAAGCATTAGCAGAGGCCTTATTTGGTGATGAAAATGCGATGATAAGAATAGATATGTCAGAATATATGGAACCACATTCAGTATCTAAATTAATTGGGTCACCTCCAGGATATGTAGGTTTTGATGAGGGCGGACAATTAACAGAAAAAATAAGAAGAAAACCATATTCTGTAATACTATTTGATGAGATAGAAAAAGCACATCCAGATGTAATGAATATGTTACTTCAAATATTGGAAGACGGTAGACTTACAGACTCACAAGGAAGAACAGTAAACTTTAAAAATACTGTTATTATTATGACATCTAATATTGGTGCAAGATTAATAACAGATAAAAAGACTTTAGGATTTACAAATTCCGAAAAAGACAGTGATAAAAAAGATGAAACTAAAAAAGACTATGAAGATATTAAAAAAGAAGTAATGGAAGCATTAAAGAAAGAATTAAGACCGGAATTTATAAATCGTATTGATGAAATAATTGTATTCCATAAATTAACAGATAAAGAAATTAATCAAATTATAGATATAATGCTAAAAGAAGTAACAAAAAGGTTAGAGGCACAAAAAATAAAAATAGAGATTGAACCAGAAGTCAAAGAATTAATTGCAAGTGAAGGCATTGATAAAAACTTTGGAGCAAGACCACTTAGAAGAACAATTCAAAGTTTATTAGAAGATAGGCTTGCTGAAGCAATTTTAGATGGCAAGATAAAGAAAAATAAACTTGCAAAAGTAACTGTAAAAGATAAGAAAATAGTAATAGAATAATATTGAAAAATATAGAAACTGATGTATAATATTAATGACTGCTAAGGTTTTGTAGCAAGGAGGAGAAGCATAATGAAAGAAACGCTGAAGCAAGAATTAAGAGAAAAAGGTTTTTTAGAACATGAAATTGATAGAGTTGAACTAATCCGGAATTCTAACCAAAAGAAGAAGATTATAAATAAAATGAAAAACGCAACTTTTGATATAGAAATTATTCGAAGAGACCTTAAAAGAGAAGGAATTATTTAATTCTTACAAAAATCCTAAAAGATGCCATGAATTAATGGTATCTTTTTTAAGAAAATGAGGGACAGTTCTAAAATCTCTCATTTTTGTTAGTGAGATTTTTGGGGACGGAGCATTTTTGTCTCATAACAAAAAGTTGTTTGTGAAGATTTTGACTAATTAGGAAAAAAGTGTTATAATAAATATGTGCTAAAGCATAAAGGAGGTATATAACATGATGGAAAAAATGCTTAAGGCCGATGCTATTGACGAACGGAGGAGATTCCTGCTAGATGTAGGAATGCCATCTGGAGAGGTGGATAAAGTCCTTCAATCCTCGCTGAAAGAACAGGTCGAGCTCGTTCAAGATCTCGTAGAAAACATTCATGCGGCAGGCGGTCGCACAGATGCCATCAGGCATATGTGGGCAAAGGACTACAGTCCGAAGCATTCCAGCCTCGGATTCATCGACAACAACGACTAGGCGGAAGCCTCCAAAAAGGCAGTGGCGTTTGCTACTGTCTTTTATATATGTTTATAAAATTAAATAAAACAATTAAATTTAGTAAATATATTTTACTAATTATTTTATATTTATTACAAAATTCGACAAAAATAAGAGAAATAAGGACTGTCCCCCCTTTCTTTCAATTAGAATTGATGGTATAATAGCAAAAGGTGATAATAAATGTTAGAAAATATTAATTCTGATAAAGACTTAAAAAAATTAAATAAAGAAGAAAAAGAAGAATTAGCAGATGATATTAGAAAATATATATTAGAAATAGTATCAAAAAATGGAGGACATTTAGCTTCAAATTTAGGAGTGGTAGAGCTAACAATTGCACTTCATAGTGTATTTGACTTGCCAAAAGATAAAATAATATGGGATGTGGGACATCAAAGTTATGTCCATAAAATCTTAACAGGAAGAAAAGAAGAGTTAAAGACATTAAGGAAGTTAGATGGAATCGCAGGTTTCCCAAAAACAAATGAATCAGAAACAGATTGTTTTAATACTGGACATAGTAGTACATCAATATCAGCAGCTTTAGGTATGGCAAGAGCAAGAGATATAAAAAAAGAAAATAACTCTGTAATTGCAGTAATAGGTGATGGGGCTTTAACTCGGGCGGAATGGCTTTAGAAGCATTAAATGATGCAGGATATAGCGGAACAAAAATGACAGTTATATTAAATGACAATGAAATGAGCATATCTAAAAATATTGGTGGAATGAGTATGCTTTTAAGTAAATTAAGAACTAAAAGAACATACACAAAGTCTAGTGTATCTATAAAAAAAGCATTGCTTAAAGTTCCTTTGATAGGAAAACCATCTGTAAAAATAATTCAGAGAATAAAAAGAAGTATAAAACAATTAATAATTCCTAAAATGTTTTTTGAAGATATTGGTTTTAGATATTTAGGACCTGTGGACGGACATGATGAACAAGAACTAGAAAGAATGCTAAAAATCAGTAAAGAACTAGATGGTCCAGTACTAATTCATGTTTTAACTAAAAAAGGAAAAGGATATGTAAAAGCTGAAGAAAATCCAGACAAATTTCATGCAACAGGTCCATTTGATTTAGTTACAGGAGAAAGTTTAAAGAAAAAGAAAGATGACTATTCCAAAGTATTTGGTAGAAAATTAGTGGAATTAGCAAAAGAAAATGAAAAAATAGTTGCAATAACAGCATCTATGAAAGATGGAACAGGATTAAAAGAATTTGCAAAAGAATTTCCAGATAGATTTTTTGATATTGGAATTGCAGAACAACATGCATTAGGACTAGCTGCAGGTATGGCAAAAGACGGAATTATTCCAGTTGTTCCAATATATTCATCATTTTATCAAAGAGCATATGACCAAGTAATTCATGATATAGCAATTCAAAACTTACCAGTAGTTATGTGTGTAGATAGAGCAGGAATTGTAGGGCAAGACCGGAGAAACACATCAAGGAGAATTTGATTTAGCATTTTTTAGATTAGTTCCAAATTTAACTATATTAGCACCAAAGGACTTTAAAGAGCTAGAAGAAATGTTAGAATATGGAGTAAATTTAGGTAGACCAGTAGTTATTAGATATCCAAGAGGCGGAGAAGAAAAAGAATTTAAAGAACATGAAAAAATAGAAACAGGAAAAGCGGAAATAATAAAAAAAGGAAAAGATATATCAATAATTGCAATTGGAAAAATGGTCGCAAGAGCAGAAGATATAGGAATTAACCTAGAAAAAGAAGGAATAGATGTAGAAGTAATAAATGCAAGATTTTTAAAACCATTAGATAAAGAAAAAATAAAAGCATCTATTACAAAAACTAAAAAAGTGATTACCTTAGAAGATGGAACAATTATAAATGGATTAGGAACAGCAGTAGAAGAAGTGATAGTTGAAGAAAATTTAGAAGGTATAAAACTAAAAAAACTAGCATATCCAGATTCATTTATAAAACATGGGGAAGTAGCAGAGTTAGAGAAAATATATGGACTAGATAAAGAAAATATTATAAAAGAAATAAAAAAGATGGTTTTAAATAATTAGATAAAAAA
>CAKNKX010000025.1 GCA_930987745.1 uncultured Clostridium sp. | reverse complement strand
AAGTTAAAAATGTTAAACTTGAAATTTATGTAAAATTGTTGTATAATATATTATAGCAGACTTATTTTCTTAGTCAGCTAGCCATATTTCAAAAAACAATAGTTAAGGAGGTAATTATTATGGCAACACAGGTTAGATTTGAAGACGTTTCTTCTTACGACGGTTCTCTTTACTTTCGGTTTGGTGATGGCGAGGCTTTTAAAGTAAAGTCACTCAAAGAAGGCATTATGGTTATCGAATCCTCTGTCTTTTGCACAATAGATTCTTTGGCTAAGAATGTTGCAGGATGCTTTGAGGAAGGTTCCAACTTTAATGGTTTAAAAGCCATTGAATTTGAATTTAACGGAGCATATGTTTCAGTAACTGCAAAGAATGCGAATCCTGATAAAATTGTCCAGCTTTGGAATGAAAAGATGAAGGAAAACCGCATTATTAGGTAGGAAAAGAACATGAGCTTCGCAGATGGTACAATAAGGAATATGCCTATGAAGGAGATGGCGTTGTCAATCCTGCTGTGCTGACAATCAATGTAGGTTAATACCTGCTAAACCCTCGTAAGAGGGTTCTTTTTTTATATTTCTAAATCCCATTTTTTCTCTTTTTCTTCGTGTTCTAATTGCTTTACAGGGTCAATAAAAGTGCGAGTTTCTTCTTGAAAATTTTTAACTAATTCTTTTGATTCCCCAATGCCAAATTTGTGACAAATTCAAACTATAAATTTATCTACTGTTTCATAAAATTTATCTATAATTTTGCACAAATGGTTATTTTCTTTCTCTAATTTTTTTACTTGTTTTTTATAGCCATATTCTAAATCAAATTCTTTTTCTTTTATATTCTGCCTTAATATTTTTAACTTGATATAAAGCATAAAACACTATTATTTTACCGTAATTAACATAAAAAGTAAATATCTATTTAATTTATTGCCACAAAAATATGCCAATTACAGCAAAAAATTTTTATCAGCAAGAAAAAAGTATAACTAAAAATTTGCAAAAATCCTATTGACAAACTAAAAAAATTAATATAAAATACAATCGAAATTAGGAATTATTCCTAATTTAAAGGAGAGGATTTATGAACAACTATTCCAAACAAAGAGAAGTTGTACTAGAAATAATGAAAAATACAAGAACACATCCAACAGCAGAAGAAATTTATTTTAAAGCATTACAAAAAGAACCTAAAATTAGTAAAAGTACAGTGTACAGAAATATTAATATTTTAGTGGAAAATGGTGCTTTAAAAAGAATTACTATTCCTAATAAACCAGATAGATATGATTATTTCTATAAAGAACATAATCATGCTGTTTGTTCAGAATGCGGGAAAGTTTTTGACTTTACATATCCATTTAATAGAGAGGATATAGAAAGAAAAATTAACAGTCAAATAGGAAAAGAATTTAAAGTTGATTGTGTAAAAGTAGTTGGAATATGTGATGATTGTAAATCAAAAAATAAAATTTAAGGAGGAATTAAAATGGAAAAAGAACTTAAAGGAACAAAAACTGAGAAAAATTTAATGGAGGCTTTTGCAGGTGAATCACAAGCAAGAAACAAATATACATATTTTGCAAGCAAAGCAAAAAAAGAAGGATATGAGCAAATAGCTGCAATATTCCAAGAAACAGCAGATAATGAAAAAGAACACGCAAAACTTTGGTTTAAATTATTACAAGGTGGAGATATAAAATCTACAGTAGAGAATTTACAAATGGCTGCAGAAGGTGAAAACTACGAATGGACAGATATGTATGATAGAATGGCTAAAGAAGCTAAAGAAGAAGGTTTTGACCATATTGCATACTTATTTGAAGCTGTAGGACAAATAGAAAAAGAGCATGAAGCTAGATATAAAAAATTAATCGAAAATGTTGAAGGTGGATTAGTATTTAGCCGTGATGACGAAAGAATTTGGAAATGTAGAAATTGTGGACATATTGTTATCGGAAAATATGCTCCAGAAATCTGCCCAGTATGTAGTCATCCAAAATCATTCTTTGAAATTAAAGCTGAAAATTATTAATAATAAGTATAAATATCAAAAGAAGTTGCCAAAGCAACTTCTTTTTTTAAAGTAAAATTAAAAATTATGTAAATTTGTGATATAATAAAATCGAGTCCTAAAAAGGGATTCGGTGAACTTATTAACTATACTAAGGAGGAAAAATGAAAAGATTAGTCGAAGGATCATCCGATGGAATTCGGATAAATTACAAAGGGAAGTACTATTCAGCCCAAGAGGAAAAGGGGCAGATTCTAATTGAATGTGGAACGAATGGGGATGAGGATGAAAAGTTTGGTACGGAAATTGTAGAAGTTGTAATAGTAGCAGTTACAACTCTAGTAGCTACAATTATCATACTTTTCTCCAAAATAAACTACTTAGGGGCTTTTTTCTTATTTTTGTGCTTATACAGCCTAACATTTACACTTTTATTCATAGTAAAAGTGTGTATTGCAAAAAAAAGACTAAGCAAGAGCAAGTTACTTGCATGCTTAGTATTGCTAGGCCTCTTGAGTAGCAAAAAAATAATTGCTCCTCGAAAAGCGGATGATTTAAGGAAGTTGGTTTCACCAAATATGCTTGAGGCTTTTTGCCGTCAATTTACATTGGAGTACACTATTAGTATGGTTTTGGTTATCCTAGTATCTTTTCTAGGAACAACAATTCTATACGGAATTATATACCGAGTCATTTTGTATACTGCCTTAATGACAGCAATATATATTTTTATAGTAAAAGTAGGGCTCCAAGAAAAAATTATATTTAAAGTTTTATTTTTAAAAGATGGAAACTATGAGGTAAGTCAGATGGACTTATTCATAGTTTGGGCTTTATTCCTGGAGTTTCTAAAGGAAAATATTAAGCCTGAGCTAAAGTGGGTATGCGACGTAGGCAAGTATGACTGGATGCCCATGGTCATTGTAATCGATAAAAGATAATAAAAGATAATAAAAGTTAATGAGTTCAAAAGACCACACGTATTTTTGTGTGGTTTTATTTTTTTAGATACATTTTCTATCTACTTATAGAAAAAATATAAAAGTTATGATATAATTTGAAAAACTAAGAAGGAGAAAGAGATGCCAAAATTTTTCGTAAAAAATAATCAGATAGAAAAAGATTTAATAAAAATAGAAGGACAAGACGTAAAACATATAAAAAATGTTCTAAGACAAAAAGTAGGAGAAGAAATAATAATTTGTAATAGTAGTGAGCAAAAAAATTACTTATGTGAAATAGAAGAAATAAACAAAGAATATATAAAATGTAAAATAAAAAAAGAATTAGAAGAATTTAAATCTAATGTTAAAGTAACAATAATGCAAGGACTTCCAAAAGCAGACAAAATGGAACTCATAATACAAAAATCAGTTGAACTTCGGAGTATATGATATAACACCAGTAGAAATGGAAAGATGTGTTGTAAAATATGAAGAAAAAGATAAAATGAAAAAAATAAATAGATGGCAAAAAATTTCTGAAGTTGCTGCAAAACAATGTGATAGAGATTTTATACCTAAAATAAATAATATAACAAGTTTAAAAAACGTTTGTAATTTATTGCATGAATATGATATAGTAATATTAGCTTATGAAAAAGAACAAAAAACAACGTTAAAAGAAGTATTAAGAAGCATAAAAGAGAAATATCAAGAGGAAGTAAAAATAGCAGTCATAATAGGACCAGAAGGTGGAATTGATACAAAAGAAGTAGAAATGATAAATAAAAATAATAATGTAAGAACTGTAACTCTTGGAAAAAGAATATTAAGAACAGAAACAGTAGCTTTAAGTGTTTTAAGTAATATAATGTATGAATTGGAAAACTAGGAGGATTAAATGGAAAAGGAAAATCAAATTTCTATACAAGAAGAAAAGCATAAGAAAAATAAAAAATTGCCAAAAGAGGTCTCACAGGCAATTTTAAAAAAGATAGTATATAACATATTAAAAGCAATAGGAATAATTATATATTTTGCTATATTAAATTTGGCATATATTAGAATGAATCAAGAAAGATTAATTGGAGATATTCAAATATTTTCAGGAACTTTTTTAGTATTAGGAATAGTGTTTTTAGAAAGTGCGTATAAAAAAGAAAGTGGCGAAAAGGCCATAACAGCGATAGAATTTATTGTTTTATCATTACATAGTTTATCAATCATGCATGTGATTTCAATGTATGAATATGATTTTAGATATTATCTACTTACTTCATCATACATATTTGCAATATATTATGTGTTAAAAGCTATAATAATTTATACAAAAGAAAGAAGAGCATATTTAAAAAGTTTAAGTGATATATCAGAAATTGTAAAAAAAGATGAACCGATAAAAAAAGAAGCTAAAAAGAGAAAAAAACAGCAAGAAGAGGACGAAAGCAAAAGAGAAGAAAAAAGTGAAGTAAAAGTAGAAAATAAAAAAGAGGATAAAACAAAACAAAAGCCAAAATCAAAAACGAAAAGAGTAGTAAAAAAGACAGAAAACAAAGAAAAAGTAGAAGAAACAGAAAATGCTAAAAAATCAAGCAAAAACAAAAAGGCAAAACCTGTAAAAAAAGTGAAGGATGAAAAATCTAAAACAAAGAAGAAAACAAAAAAAGAGGTAAGTAAAGATGATTAAAAGTATGACAGGGTATGGAAAAGCTTCATTTTCAAAAGAACAAAGAGATTATCAAATAGAAATAAAAAGTGTAAATCATAGATATTTAGATATTTCAGTAAAATTACCAAAAATATTAAGTTATGTAGAAGAACCGATTAAAAAAGAAATTTCTTCAAAGGTAAAAAGAGGAAAAATAGATGTTTTTGTAACATTTGATAATAACTCTGCAGAAGGTAGACAAATTGAAATTAATGAAGAACTTGCCCAAATATATATAGATGAATTAAAAAAATTAGCTGAAAAAGAAAATATTTTATCAAATATAGAAGTTACAGAAATTACAAAATATCCAGATGTGCTAAATATAAAAAACACACAAGATGATGAGAAAATAACAACGGAAGTCGTTGAAACAGTAAGAGAAGCAATAAGTTCTTTGATGAAAATGAAACAAGTAGAAGGTAGGAAAATTGCAGAAGATTTATTGAAAAGAATAAATAAAATAAAAGAAAAAATAGAAGAAATATCAAGCCTTTCTACTGGACTTATTGACGAATATGTAGTAAAATTAGAAGGAAGAATTAAAGAATTATTAAAAGAACAAGAAATTGACAAAGCAAGGCTTGCACAAGAAGTAGTTATTTATGCTGATAAATGTTCTGTAGAAGAAGAGGTTACAAGATTAAAAAGCCACATTGCACAATTTGAAGAGATGTTAAAATCTGATGAAGCGGTAGGAAAAAAATTGGATTTTATAATTCAAGAAATGAACAGAGAAACAAATACAATAGGTTCAAAAGCAAATAATTTGGAGATTACTAATAGAGTAATTGATTTAAAAACAGAAATAGAAAACATAAGAGAACAAGTACAAAATATAGAATAGAAAGGACTTGGGAAAATGCAATTAATAAATATTGGATTTGGAAATATAGTATCAGCAGATAGAATAATAGCTATTGTAAGTCCAGAATCAGCACCTATAAAAAGATTAATACAAGAAGCAAAAGATAACAATATAGCAATAGATGCAACATATGGAAGAAGAACCAGAGCTGCATTAATTATGGATTCAGGCCATGTTATTTTATCAGCAATCCAACCAGAAACAGTTGGAGGAAGAATTGATAAAACAATTTCTCAAGAAGAACTAAATGGAAAACAAATGACAGAAAAAAATTAATATATGAAAGGAAAGTGTGAAATAATGATAGTAAAACCAACAGTTACAGAATTATTAAAAAGAGCTGCAAACAGATATGAACTTGTAATTGCAACAGCAAGAAGAGCAAGACAAATTGCAGCAGGAGCTGAACCAAAGACAAATGTGAAGGAAGAATCACCAGTAACACTTGCTGCAAATGAAATTGCAGAAGGAAAAGTCTCAATAGAAGAAGAAAATGAAAATAATGAAGAAGAAAATAAAGAATAGTAAAACAAAGACAAAAAGCTTAATTGCAGAAGGGAAGGTAAAAAATATATGTTAGTAATATTATCTGGAGTAGCAGGAGCAGGAAAAGACACAATCAAAAAAGAATTAATAAAAAGAATGGAAAATGTAATTTCTCTTCCATCATATACATCAAGACCAATAAGAAATGGCGATGTAGAAGGAGAGACGTATAATTTTGTATCAAAAGAAAAATTTGAAGAAATGATAAAAAATGGTGAATTTTATGAATATGATATACATCATAATAACTATTATGGAACTTCCAGAAAATTACTAAATGAAAAAATAAAAAGTGGAAAGATAATAGTAAAAGATATTGATGTGAATGGAACAGAACATTTGCAAGACTTATTAAAAGCTGACACAAAAGTGATAACTATTTTCTTAAGAGTACCTAAAGAAGAATTGGAAAAGAGACTAAAAGAAAGAATAGACCAATTAAGCCCAGCTGAAATACGTTTAAGACTAAGTAGATTTGAATATGAAGAATCAAAGATTAATTTATATGATTATGTAATAAAAAATAACAATTTAGAGAAAACTGTAAATATTGTTATGGCTATAATTGAAAATGAATTGAAATTACTTAAATAAAAAAGCCTTAATGAACTTATGTGGTTAGCAAATGTTCATTAAGGTTTTTTAGTATAAATTCTTGTAAAAATAAAAAAACTTTAGTATATTAATAAAGAATAAGAATTAAGAGGAGAAAAAATGATAGCAGAAGTAATAATAAATAGAACAGCAAAAAAATTAAATAGAACTTTTGACTATAGTATTCCAAAAGAATTAGAAGACCTTGTTTTGGTAGGAAGTAGGGTCTTAGTTCCATTTGGTAAAGGAGAAAAGCAAGAAGAAGCATTTGTTGTAGGTATAAAAGAAAAAACAGAGTATGAAGTTAAAGAAATAATAAGATTAGAAGATAATATATCAGATAAACAAATAGAACTTGCAAAATGGATGGCAAAAAGATATTTTTGTAATGTTTCAGATTGTATAAAATTAATGCTAACACCAGGGACAAGGACAAAGGAAAATAAAGTAAAAGAAAAACTAATTTATGGAGTATATTTAAAAAAAGAATTAGATGAAATAGAATTTGATATAGAAATAGGAAAAATAAAATCAGAAAAACAAAAAAGAGTATTAAAATTTATAGAATCAAATGAAGGAGCAATAGTTCCAGAAATAGAAATGTTTACAGATTGTTCAAGAGGAATTGTAAATACATTAGTTAAAAATGGATATTTAGAATTGGTAGAAAAGAAAATAGATAGAAATCCATTAAACAACAAAAATGTTGAGAAAAGCATAGATTTAAAATTAACTTCTGAACAAGAAGAAGCATTTGAAAAAGTAGAAAAAGCAATAGATGATAAAAAATATGAGAAATTTTTGCTATATGGTGTAACAGGTTCTCGGAAAAACAGAAATATATTTACAATTAATTAAAAAAGTAATAGAAACTAAACAAACAGCAATTGTACTTGTTCCAGAAATTTCACTTACACCCCAAATGTTAGATAGATTTATTTCAAGATTTGGAAAAGAAAAAATTGCAGTACTACATAGTAAATTGTCAATTGGTGAAAGACATGACGAATGGAATAGAATAAAAAATGGAGAAGCAAAAATTGTAATTGGAGCAAGGTCAGCTATATTTGCACCTGCAGAAAATTTAGGGATAATAATAATTGATGAAGAGCATGACAGTTCATATAAATCTGAATCAAACCCTAAATATGATGCAAAACAAGTAGCTTCGTATATTGCAAAACAAAATAATATACCATTAGTTTTAGGAAGTGCTACACCTGATTTAATTACATACTATAAAGCAAAGGAAGGAAAAATAACTTTACTAAAACTTACCAAAAGGGCTAACAATTCTTTACTTCCCAATGTTGAAATTATAGACTTAAAAGATGAACTTGCAAATGGAAATAGGTCAATGCTTAGTAGAAGCCTATATTCTAGCATAGAAGAAAATTTAAAGAAAAAACAACAAACAATATTATTTTTAAATAGAAGAGGTTATTCAACATTTATAATGTGTAGAAATTGTGGTTATACAGTAAAATGCAAAAATTGTAATATCAGCCTCACATATCATAGCTACGAGAAAAAGCTGAAATGCCACTATTGTGGATATGAACAAGATTTAGTGACTATTTGTCCAGAATGCCATAGCGATAAAATTAGATATTTTGGAACAGGAACACAGAAATTAGAACAAGAAATATTAAAAGAATTTCCAAATGCAAAAACAATTAGAATGGATATAGATACAGTGACAAAGAAAAATTCACATGAAGAAATCCTAAAAAAGTTCAAGGAAGAAAATATAGATATTTTAATTGGAACACAAATGGTAGTGAAAGGACATCATTTTCCAAATGTTACTTTAGTTGGAGTAATTGCAGCAGATAGTTCTTTAAATATAGATGATTATAGGGCAAATGAAAGAACATTCCAGATTTTAACACAAGTAGCACGGAAGAGCAGGAAGAGGAAGTTTGCCAGGAAATGTAATAATTCAAAGCTATAATCCTGATAATTTTAGTATTGTATGTTCTAAAAAGCAAGATTATGATATGTTTTATGAAACAGAAATTGAACTAAGAAGGCAGTTGAAATATCCGCCATTTTGCGATATAATATTAATCGGATTAACAAGTACAAACTTAAAAGAAATAGAAGAAGAAAGTAATAAAATATATGAATTCTTAAAAAGTAATTTAAATAAAGAAGAATTTAATGTATTAAGACCAATGCCTGCACCAATAGATAAAATTCAAAATAGATACAGATGGAGAATAATTATAAAAGGTAATATGACAAGCAAGGCAAATGAAGTCTTAAATAAAGCTTTAAAAGAATTTTATAAACAAAATAAAAAGCAAACTAGAGTTGTAATTGATGTAAATCCAAATAATATGAGTTAAAATATTTGTAGAAAAGAGGAATATATATGGCAATTAGAAAATTAAGATATGAAGGAGACGAAATATTATCAAAAAAATCTAGAGAAGTCGAGAAAATTGATGAAAAACTTCAAATTTTAATAGATGATATGATAGAAACAATGCATAAATACAATGGAGTAGGACTTGCTGCTGTTCAAGTAGGAATTTTAAAAAGAGTAATTGTAATAGACATAGATGATGGAAAAGGCCCAATTGTCTTAATAAATCCAGTAATATTAGAAACAAAAGGTTTAAGAGAAGTTGAAGAAGGTTGTTTAAGTTTTCCTAATAAATTTGCAAAAGTAGTAAGACCAGAAGAAGTTGTAGCTGAATATACAAATAGAGAAGGAAAAAGAGTTAAAGTTAAAGCAAAAGAACTATTAGCACAAGCAATTTGCCACGAAGTTGACCATTTAGAAGGAGAAGTATTTGTAGATAAAATGGTACCAGGAACTTTAGAATATGTAGAGCAAGAACAAGAAAATTAATATAAAGGGGAATAAAAATGGATATTGTATTTATGGGAACTCCAGACTTTGCAAGAGCAAGTTTAGAGAAATTATTTGATGAAGGTCATAATATATTAGGTGTTTTTACAAATGAAGATAAACCAAAAGGTAGAGGAATGAAGCTTACAATAAGTCCAGTCAAAGAATTTGCTATATCAAAAGATATTCCTGTATATCAACCAAAAACTTTAAAGAAAAATACTGAAATGATAGAGACTATAAAAATGTTAAAACCAGATGTTATATGTGTAGTAGCTTATGGAAAAATACTTCCAAAAGAGATTTTAGAAATACCTAAATATGGTTGTATTAATGTACATGGTTCACTTCTTCCAAAATATAGAGGAGCAGCACCTATCCAATGGGCAGTAATAAATGGAGAAAAAACAACAGGTGTTACAACAATGTATATGAATGAAGGTATGGATACAGGTGATATGATTTTAAAACAAGAGGTAGAAATTGGAGAAGATGAAACAACAGGAGAACTTTGGGAAAGACTAGAGAAAATCGGAGCAGAGCTATTAGTAAAAACATTAAGAGAAATAGAACTAGGAATTGCTCCAAGAATGAAACAAGGAAATGATTTTACTCTTGCTCCAATGTTAGATAAAAAAATGTCTAAAATTGAATGGAATAATAAAACAGCAAAAGAAATAAAAGACTTAGTAAGAGGATTAAATCCAATAATGGGGGCATATACATTTTTTAAAGGTAAAAAAATAAAATTTTGGAGAGTTAACATTGCAAAAGAAGATGAAATAACAGTAGAAAATTTAGACTTTTTAGGAAATGGAGTAGTTCTTTTATCAAATCCAAAAGATGGGCTATATATAAAAGCAAAAGAAGGAATTATAAAGGTTTTAGAAATACAAGGAGAAAATGGAAAGAAAATGCCTATATCAGACTTTTTAAGAGGCAATCAAATTCCTGAATTTGAGGTATTTGAATAAAAATTTTAATTGACATATTTAATGTTACATGATATAATTTAAAACCGAAAGAATGAAAATGAAATTTAGGGAGGAATAAAAATGAAAAGAATATTAACAATAGAAACTCGTAATTTAGAAAAAAGTGCAAAAGTTGGAGGATGTGGAGAATGTCAAACATCTTGCCAATCAGCTTGTAAAACATCTTGTGGTGTTGCAAACCAAAAATGTGAGAATGCAAACAAATAATTATAATAATAAAAAGTATGTAATTGCCGAAACCAAAGATATTTGGACGGCAATTTGTTTTGAAAGAGGAGAAAAAATGATACATCAATATAAATTAAATGGAGTAAATATTGTACTAGATACATATAGTGGGTCAGTTCATGTAGTAGATGATTTAAGTTATGATATAATAGAAAACTATGAAAACAAGGAAAAAGAAGAAATTACAAATAAGATGCTTGAAAAATATAAAAATGAGGGAATTACTAAAAAAGATATAGACGAAACTTTCTCAGAAATAGAAAATTTAATAAAACAAGGTAAACTATTTTCTAAAGATATTTTTGAAGGAAAAAATTTGGATTTAAAGAAAAGAGATAATGTAATAAAAGCATTATGCCTTCATGTAGCACATACTTGTAACTTGAATTGTGAATATTGTTTTGCAGGACAAGGCAAATATCATGGTGAAGATGCAATAATGAGCTTTGAAACTGGAAAAAAAGCTTTAGATTTTTTAGTTGAAAATTCAGGAAATAGAAAAAATCTAGAAGTTGACTTTTTTGGTGGAGAACCATTAGTTAATTTTGAGGTTGTAAAACAATTAGTTTCTTATGCAAGAAGTATAGAAAAAGAAAAAAATAAAAATTTCAGATTTACTTTAACAACAAATGGTGTTTTATTAGATGATGATGTAATTGACTTTTTAAATAAAGAAATGAATAATGTTGTTTTAAGTTTAGATGGAAGAAAAGAAGTAAATGATGCTAAAAGAAAGACTATCAATGGAAAAGGAAGTTATGATATAATTGTTCCTAAATTTCAAAACTTTGTTAAAAAAAGAGGAGACAAAGAATACTATATGAGGGGAACTTTTACACATAATAACTTAGACTTTACAAATGATATTTTTCATATGGCAGATTTGGGATTCACAGAATTATCAATGGAACCAGTTGTATCAAAACCAGATACAGACTATAGTTTAAAAGAAGAAGATTTAGATACAATTTATGAACAATATGAAATCTTAGCAAAAGAAATGATAAAAAGAAAAAAAGGAGGAAGGCCATTTACATTTTATCATTATATGATTGATTTATCAGGAGGACCATGTATTTATAAAAGAATAACAGGTTGTGGTTCTGGAACTGAATATTTAGCAGTAACTCCAAATGGTGATTTTTATCCATGTCATCAATTTGTTGGAGATAAAAATTTCTTAATGGGAAATGTGGATGAAGGCATCACAAATACGAAATTAAGAGATGAATTTAAATTATGTAATGTATATTCTAGAAAAGAATGTAAAGATTGTTGGGCAAAACTATATTGTAGCGGAGGGTGCACAGCAAATAGTTTTCATACAACAGGAAGTATAAATGGAGTATATGAATATGGATGTAAATTATTCAAAAAAAGGATAGAATGTGCAATTATGATAAAAGTTGTAGAAGCAATGGAAGGATTAGATAATTAAATATGGATAGTTTATATGAACTTTTAAAAAAATATAGTAGTAAAAATGTTATTCCAATGCATATGCCAGGACATAAAAGAAATACTGAACTTTTTGGAGAAAAGTTGCCATATGATATAGATATAACAGAAATAAATGGATTTGATGATTTGCATAATCCTAAAGGAATAATAAAAAATATAGAAGAAAAAGCAAAAAAACTTTTTAATAGTAAAAAAAGCTATATTTTAGTAAATGGAACTACTTGTCGGAATACTTGCAGGAATTACAGCAATGACAAATAAAAATGACAAAATATTAATTGCAAGAAATTCACATAAATCTGTATATAATGCAGTAGAGATAAACTCTTTAGTACCAATATATTTGTATCCTAAGCAAGATGAATATGGAATAAATAAAGAAATTGAGCCAAAAGATGTAAAAGAAAAGTTAGAAAATAATAAAGATATAAAATTATTAGTAATAACTTCTCCAACTTATGAAGGGGTTATTAGTAATATAAAAGAAATTGTAGAAATAGCCCATTCATATAATGTACCAGTTTTAGTAGATGAAGCACATGGAGCACATCTGAATTTTGATAGAAAACTAAAAGAATTTGAAGCATTAAAAGGAGGAGCAGATATTGTAGTGCAAAGTCTCCATAAAACACTTCCATCACTTACTCAAACAGCACTACTGCATATACAAGGAAATATGGTGCAAGAAAATGAGATATATAACGCTCTTTCCATTTTTGAAACAAGTAGTCCATCATATATTTTAATGGCTTCAATTGATAATTGTTTAAATATATTAGAAAAAGATAGAGAAAAGTTATTTAAAGCCTATAACGAAAATTTAGAAAAATTTTACGAAAAAACAAAAAATCTAGAAAAATTAAAAATCTTAGGACAAGTTATTACAAAAAATGATATACAAGATATGGGAAAAATTGTAGTTATTACTAAAAATACAAATATAAATGGAAAAAAATTAGCTGAAACTTTAAGAGAAAAATATAAAATAGAGGTTGAAATGGCATATACTGATTATATAATTGCAATGACAAGTATATGTGATAAAAAAGAAAATTTTGAAAAGTTTGCAGATGCTTTAATTAAAATAGATAAAGAAGTACAAAAAATAGAAGAAAAAGAAATAAAATCACAAGAGTTTTATATAATTCCCAAAAAGGAAATGGAAATTTACGAGACTAAAAAAAGCAAAAATAAAATAAAAACAATATATAAAAAAGCAGAAGGTAAAATATCAAATGAATATATATTTGTTTATCCACCAGGAATTCCATATATAACACCTGGAGAGGTTATAGATAAAAATGTAATAAGTAAAATAGAAGAATTTATGAAAAATGGGATAGAGATAAGAACAACATCAAATTCTTTCCCAGAAATAGAAATTATAGAAAATGACTAGTTATATGATAAAATTTTATTAAAATGGTTGTAAAAAAAGGAAAAAATTGATATACTTTAAAAGAGAATTTTTAAGTATATCTTTTTTTGATATATAAATGATAGGAGGAAATGAAAATGGATGAGGAAAATAAAATAAATGGGGATTTAGTTGAATTAGAAGATGAAATAAAAACAGAGAATGAAGGGATACAAATATCAGATGATGTTGTTGCAGTAATTGCAGGTGTTGCAGTATCAGAAGTTCCTGGTGTTGCTGGAATGGCTGGAGGATTTGCAGGAGGAATTTCAGAAGTATTTAGTGGAAAGAAAAACTTAGCAAAAGGAATTAAAGTAGAAGTAGATGGACAAAAAACAAAAATAGATGTAAACATAATAGTTGAATATGGGTCTAGAATACCAGATGTAGCATATGAAATTCAAACAAGAGCAAAAAAAGCAGTAGAAAGCATGACAGGGCTAGAAGTAGAAAAAGTAAATGTACACGTACAAGGTGTTGACACACAAAGTGCTACTGAAAAAAATAAAGAAGAAAAACAAGAACAACAAGAAAATAACGAAAATAATTAAATATAAATAAAGAAAAAAGGAGAAATAAATATTATGAAAGTTTTAGAAAAAATCACATTAATTATATATGCAAATTTAATGTTAATATTATCTATTATATTATGTCTATTAGTATTTGGATGGCTAGATATAGGACTAGTAGGAGAAGTAGTAACAAATATCATCCAAGGTGATACATCAGGAAAAATTGTTTTAGGAGTAAGTGTAATATTTATCTTACTTTCAATTAAATGTGTATTTTTTGATTCAAGTTCAAAAGACCAAATAAAAGAAAGACAAGGTGTTTTACTAGAAAATGATAGTGGAAAATTAATGATTTCAAAAGAAACATTGGAAAATCTAGTAAACTCAGTTGCACTAAATTTTCAAAGTACAGAAGATGTTTCTACAAGAGTTGAATTAGACAAAGAAAATAATGTTAAAGTATATATTAATTTAATTGTTAGTCAAGATGTTATAATAAAAGATTTATCAGCTAATTTACAAACAAAAATTAAAGAAAAAATTAAAACTGCAACAGATTTAGAGGTTAAAGAAGTAAATATAACAGTAAAAAAAGTAGCTAGTGCAAATAAAGAGGAGGAGTAGGAAATATATGAATGGAGTAAAAGATTTCTGGAGCCAATATAAAGGTGCTATTATAGGAATAATTGTTGCTATTTTAATACTTGTCACTAGATTACATGATTTGATTTTAGCAATAGTAGTACTATTCCTAGGAGCTTTTATTGGAAATTATGTACAACAAAACAAAGAAGAAGTAAAAACAAAATTAAAAGGATTTATTGATAAAATGTAATAGTTAAAGGGGAAAAAAATGAACAGAACAAGTATGCGTGAACAAGCTTTTAGATTAATATATAGTTTAGAGATACAAAAACAAGAACCAATTGAAAATCAAATAGAATTATTTATAGAAAATAATAATATAGAAAACGAAGATGCAAAAGAATATATTTCTGATGCTGTTTTAGGAATAGATGAAAATAAAGAAGATATCGAAGAACGAATTAAGAAAAATCTAAAAGCTGATTGGAAAATAGAAAGAATTTCTAAAGTTGATTTAGCTATTTTAAAACTTGCAATTTATGAAATAAAATATAAAGAATTGCCATATAAAGTAGCAATAAATGAAGCAGTAGAGCTTGCAAAAAAATATGGAGAAGATACATCTAAAAATTTCATAAATGGAGTATTAGCGAGTATAGTAAAAGAGTAGAGAAGGAAGCAAAAGAGTATGAATTATAGAGATTTAGCAATTACTGTTTCAGAATTAAATCAATATGTGAAAAACAAAATTGCAGATGATGAATTTTTAAATAATGTATTAGTAAAAGGTGAGATTTCTAATTTTAAAAATCATTATACAGGACATATGTATTTTACATTAAAAGATGAAAAATCATTAATAAAATGCATAATGTTTAAATCATATGCACAAAAATTAACCTTCATGCCAAAAGATGGAATGAAGGTTATGGTATTTGGAGGAGTTTCTGTTTTTGAAAGAGACCGGTGTATATCAAATATATGTAAAAGCAATGGAAGAAGATGGTCTTCGGTGAGTTATACACTAAATATCAGGAATTAAAAAATAGACTAGAGCAAGAAGGGTTATTTTCCGAAAATCATAAAAAGAAAATTCCTATGATGCCAAAAGTAATAGGTGTATTAACATCAAAAACAGGTTCAGTAATTAGAGATATAATAAATGTATCATCAAGAAGAAATCCAAATGTATATATAAGACTATTTCCAGTGCCTGTTCAAGGAGAAGGAGCTGGTCAAGAAATTGCAGATGGCATAAAATACATGAATGATAAAAAATTAGCAGATGTTCTAATCTTAGCTCGTGGAGGAGGCTCTTTAGAAGATTTATGGCCATTTAATGAAGAAATAGTTGCAAGAAGTATATATGAATCTGAAATACCAATAATCTCAGCAGTAGGACATGAAACTGATTTCACAATTGCTGATTTTGTAGCAGACTTAAGAGCACCAACTCCATCTGCTGCAGCAGAACTTGCAGTTCCAGATATATATGAAGTAAAAAAGAAGATTTCAGCAAATCAAGATAGACTAAGAATGGCACTAATTAAAAAGATAGAAATGATGAAACTAAGATATGAAAAAATAAAGTCTAGTTTTGTATTTAAAGAACCAACAAGAAAAATAGAAGATTATTACTTAAAAATAGATGGATATATAAAACAAATGGAGAATTTGATAAAAGTAAAACAAGAAAAAAGCAAAACCAAGTATGTCGAATTAGTGTCAAAATTAGATGCAATAAGTCCTTTAAAAACATTAACTAGAGGTTATGCAATAACTGAAAAAGATGGAAAAATAGTAAAAAGTAAAGATGAATTAAAAAAGGGAGATATAGTATCTATTAGATATACTGATGGAAAAAAAGATGCACAAATTATGTAAGTGAAAAATAGAAGAGGTGGAAAAATGAGTAAAGAAAAAGAAAGCTTTGAAGAAAAAATGCAAAAATTAGAACAAATTGTAGGAGAACTAGAAAAAGGAGATTTAAATCTTGATGATTCAGTAAAAAAATTTGAAGAAGGAATAAACATTTCAAAAGAATGTAATAAAATTTTAGAAGATGCAGAAAAGAAAATAACAATATTAGTGAAAAAAGAAGATGGAGAAACAGATGAAGAAAATTTTGATGCAAAAGAATAAAATGTAGAGAAGGGGAGAAGTTTTTAGAAATGGAGAGTTTTATGGCTTTTATACAAAATAAATACATATATGTACCATTTTTTTTATGGTTTGGAATACAACTATTTAAATTGATATATGATTTAGTTACAACAAAAAAATTTAATTTTAAAAGAATAATGGGAGCAGGTGGAATGCCAAGTTCTCATTCAGCAGTAGTTGCAGGTATTACTACATTAATTGGAAAATACGAAGGAGTAGATACACCATTATTTGCACTATCATTAACTGTTGCGTTTGTTGTTATGTATGATGCGTGCGGAGTAAGAAGAGCTGCTGGAAAACAAGCAGAACTTTTAAATAAATTAGTAGAAACACCAGGACTTACTGGGGTTCAGGTATCTGAAAGACTAGTAGAAGTGTTAGGTCATACTCCTGTACAAGTATTAGTAGGAGCATTAATTGGAATAGGAGTAGGTTTAGTTGCTTAGGGATTAAAAATGGTTTTAATTAGATAATATGGGGGTGCTATTATGACAGATATAGAAATTGCAAGAAATACTAAATTAGAAAAAATTGATGAAATTGCTAAAACTTTAGGTCTAAATGAAGAAGATATTGAAAGCTATGGAAAATACAAAGCAAAAATTTCAAATGAAGTATTAGAAAAAAGAAAAAATAAAAAAGATGGAAATCTAATATTAGTAACAGCAATTAGTCCAACACCTTTAGGAGAAGGAAAAACAACAGTATCAATAGCAATAGCAGATGGATTAAGAAAAATAGGGAAAAATTCAATTTTAGCTTTAAGAGAACCATCTTTAGGACCAGTATTTGGAATAAAAGGTGGAGCAACAGGTGGAGGGAGAGTTCAAATTGCCCCAATGGAAGATATTAATTTACATTTTACAGGGGACATTCATGCAATAACTTCAGCAAACAACCTATTATCTGCAATGATAGATAACCATATATATTTTGGAAATGAACTAAATTTTAAAAAAGTAGTATGGAAAAGATGTGTAGATTTAAATGATAGACAATTAAGAAAAGTAGAAACAGGACTTTCAGGTGAGAAAAAAATAGTACCAAGAAAAGATAGTTTTGATATAACTGTTGCATCTGAAATAATGGCAATTTTGTGTTTATCAAAAGACATTAAAGACTTAAAAGAAAGATTAGGAAATATCTTAGTTGGTTATAATGAGGAAAATAAACCAATATATGCAAGAGAATTAAAAGCAGAAGGTGCAATGACAGTTCTTTTAAAAGATGCAATAAAACCAAATTTAGTACAAACTTTAGAACATACTCCAGCAATAGTTCATGGTGGGCCATTTGCAAATATTGCACATGGATGTAATAGTATAATTGCAAGCAAAATGGCATTAAAACTTTCAGATTATGTCGTAACAGAAGCTGGATTTGGAGCAGATTTAGGAGCAGAAAAATTTTTAGATATTAAATGTAGAAAATCAGGATTAAAACCAAATGCAGTAGTTATAGTTGCAACAATAAAAGCAATAAAATACCATGGTGGAGTAGAAAAAGAAAATATTTTAGAAGAAAATATTGAAGGTTTAAAAAATGGAATGTCAAATTTATATAAACATATAGATAATATAAAAAATAAATTTGGCTTAAATGTAATAGTTGCAATAAATAAATATAATACAGATAGCATGGATGAAATCACATATGTAGAAAATGAATTAAATAAAAAAGAAATTCCAGTAAGTGTTGTCGAAGGATGGGCAAAACGGAGGAGAAGGAGCAACAGATATTGCAAAAAAATTGGTGGAATTAGTCGAGAAACCTCAAGATTTTAAATATATATATGATGATAAAGATATGATAAAAGAAAAAATATTAAAAGTTGCAACTAAAATTTATGGGGCAAAAGATGTAAAATATTCAAATGAAGCAAATGAGAATATTGAAAAAATAGAAAAATTAGGATATGGAAATTTACCAATATGTATTGCAAAAACACAATATTCTCTATCAGATGAACCTAAAAATTTAGAATGTAAAGATGAATATGATATTAATATAAGGGATGTAGAACTAAAATCAGGTGCAGGCTTTATAGTTGTTCTTGCAGGAAATATAATGACAATGCCAGGACTTCCAAAAGTTCCAGCAGCAGAATCAATAGATATTGATGAAAATGGAGATATTATAGGTATTTTTTAAAATATA
>CAKNKX010000024.1 GCA_930987745.1 uncultured Clostridium sp. | reverse complement strand
AGAAGAAATAACTGGCATTAAAAAAGAAATTGCAGACATCAAAGAAGAAATTGCAGACATCAAAGAAGAAATTGCAAGCATCAAAGAAAAAATAGCAGGACTAGAAGAAGAAATAACCGGCATTAAAGGAGAAATTGCAGGCATCAAAGGAGAAATTGCAGGCATCAAAACAGAAATAACAGACATCAAAGGAAAAATGACGGGAATAGAAAGTCAACTAAAAGAGATTAAAGAACAAAGAAGAATAGACGCAATTAATTTAGCAAAAATTCTAGAAATGCAAACAGAACTTAGCATAAGACTAAATACTACTAAATTAAAAGCAATGTAGTAAATAAAAACTATTTGAAAAAGGAAGTAAGAACCTTAATTCAAATAGTTTTTTATTACGTAGGGAAAATCGCCAGATTTTTCTGGAGTAACAAGGTTAAGTTACCTATGTCTGTGTGATTGCGAAGCAATCTGTACATATGGCGAAGCCACTTTTCTTATATATTAAGCACCAAAAACAAATATTTTTAAAGTAAAATTGCATATAAGTCTTTTAAAAAAACAAAAAATGTTATACAATAATAGAAAATTAAAATTAGGAGAGGAATATGAATAAAAGATGGGAAATATATGAAACAGATGAAGAGAAAATAAAAAATCTACAAGAAAAATATAATATAAATAAATTGCTTGCTACAATTTTGTCAAATAGAAATATAATAGAAGAAAATAAATTAAGAAAATTTCTAGAACCCACAAGAAATGATTTCTATAACCCGTTTTTAATAAAAGATATGGATATTGCGGTAGATAGAATTGTACAAGCTATAAAAAATAATGAGAAAGTTGTAATCTATGGAGATTATGATGTTGATGGAATAACAAGTATAACTGTATTAAAAAGTTTTTTAAAAGACCAAGGGTTAGAATGCCGGAACATATATTCCAAATAGACTAGAAGAAGGATATGGTTTAAATAAAAATGCAATAGATAAAATTGTAAATGATGGATATAAACTAATGATTACAGTTGACTGTGGAATTTCAGGAATAGAAGAAATTGAATATGCAAATTCTAAAGGATTAGAAACAATAGTAACAGACCATCATGAAGCAGGAGAAGAAATTCCAAATGCAATAGCAGTAATAGATAATAAAATAAAGGATAGTACATATCCATTTAGAGAGCTTGCAGGAGTAGGAGTTGTATTTAAATTAATTCAAGGTCTTGGTATAAAACTAAATTTAAAAGAAGAATCATATCTTAAATATTTAGATATAGTATGCTTAGGAACAATATCTGATATAGTACCACTAGTTGATGAAAATAGAGTTATCACAAAATTGGGTTTAATGTTAGTTGAAAAAACCAGAAATATGGGATTAAAATCAATAATAAATTCTTCAGGATATAAAAAAGTGGATTCAAGCACAATATCATTTGGAGTAGCACCAAGAATTAATGCATGTGGAAGAATGGGAAAAGCTGAAGAAGCATTAGATTTGCTATTATCAAAAGATATATATCAAGTAAATGATTTAACAAAAAAACTAAATGAACATAACAAAGAAAGACAAGAGACTGAAAAAAATATTTTTAAAGAAGTTATAGAAAAAATAAATAAAAACCATTTAGATGAACATCCAGTAATAGTAGTTGCAGGAGAACATTGGCATCATGGAGTAATTGGAATAGTTTCATCAAAAGTAAGTGAAATGTATTTTAAACCAAGTATACTTTTAAGTATAGAAGAAGATGAAATAGGAAAAGGTTCAGGAAGAAGTATTCCTGGGTTTGACCTACATGATGCATTAATGAAATGTTCTAAAAAAGGTGTAATAGAAAAATTTGGCGGACATAGTATGGCAGTTGGAATAACTATAAAAAAGGAAAATATAGAAAAATTTGCGGAAGAATTTGAAAAAGTTGCAAAAGAAGCTAAAATAGATGAAATTATGCCAATAATAAATATAGATGCAAAAATAGATTTGAATGATATAAATAAGGAAATGGTAGAAAGTTTAAATAAACTAGAACCTTTTGGCGAAGGAAATGAAATGCCAATATTTGCATTTAAAAACTTAAAAATAGATTCAATAAGAGCTTTATCAGAAGGAAAACATATAAAAATGACTTTAAAAGACCGGAAACTCTATAATAAATGCAATAGGATTTAACCTAGGTCATTTAGCAGAAGAATACAGAATTGGTGACAAAATAGATGTTGTAGGAGTGTTAGAAATAAACTCATTTAATGGAGTAGATTCGATGCAAATAAACATAAAAGATGTTATGAAATCAATCTGAAAATAAAAGGAAGTGGATAATTATGAATGAGATGAAAGAAATAACAATCCAAGATGTGATATCAAAAAAGAAAGAACATTCAAGAAGAGTAGATACTAAGCTGATACTAAAGGCATATAACTATGCTTTAAAACATCATGGGAATCAACTTAGAAAATCTGGAGAACCATATATAATTCATCCACTTAATGTAGCATATATATTAGCTGATATTGGGATGGATGATAGTACAATTTCAGCAGCACTTTTACATGATGTTGTAGAAGATACAGATGTAACAAATGAAGATATAGTGCGTGAATTTGGACAAGAAATAGCAGATATGGTAGCAGGTGTAACTAAACTTGGAAATATTGCGTTTGCTTCAATAGAAGAACAACAAGTAGAAGATTATAGAAAAATGTTTTTAGCAATGGGAAAAGACATAAGAGTAATAATAATTAAATTAGCAGATAGACTTCATAATTTAAGAACATTAAAATATTTAAAAAGAGATAGACAAATAGCAAATGCAAAAGAGACAATGGAACTTTATGCACCACTTGCAAATAGACTTCGGACTATATTCTTTAAAATGGGAATTAGAAGATTTAGCATTTAAATATCTTTATCCAGAAGAATATCATGAATTAGTAGAAGGAATAAACAAAAAAAGAGAAGAAAGACTAAAATTTATAGAAAAAATAATGGCAGACATAAGAGTACAACTAAAAAAACAAAAAATAGATGCAGAAGTAACAGGAAGGGCAAAACATTTATATTCAATTTATCGTAAAATGAAAAGAGATAATAAAACCTTGGACCAAATTTACGACTTATTTGCCTTAAGAATTTTAGTAAATTCAGTAAAAGACTGTTATGCAGCACTTCGGAGTAGTACATGAAATGTATAGTCCAATGCCAGGAAGATTTAAAGACTATATAGCTGTTCCAAAACCTAATATGTATCAATCAATACATACAACACTTTTAGGTGAAAAAGGAACACCATTTGAAGTACAAATTCGTACATGGGACATGCATAGAATTGCAGAATATGGTATTGCTGCACACTGGGCATATAAAGAGGCAAGCTATTTTGGAAAAAAACAATCTGTAAAAGTCACAGAAGATAAATTAGCTTGGCTTAGAGAAACTCTAGAATGGCAAAAAGAAATGCAAGACCCTCAAGAGTTTCTAGAAACCTTAAAAACAGAACTATTTGAAGATGAAGTTTATGTATTTACACCAAAAGGAAAAATAATAGTTCTTCCAAGAGATGCAACACCAATAGATTTTGCATATAGTATACATCAAGAAATAGGAAACAAAATGACAGGATGTAAAATAAATAGTAAAATGATGCCAATAATTACACCACTAAAAAGTGGGGATATAGTAGAAATTATTACATCAGATAACTCAAAAGGACCAAGTAGAGATTGGCTTAAATTTGTAAAAAGTACAAGTGCGAAAAATAAAATAAAATCATGGTTTAAAAAAGCCCTAAAAGCTGAAAATATTGAAAAAGGAAAAGACTTAATTGAAAAAGAATTAAAAAGAATAGGAGTATCTCATACAGAACTATTTAAACCAGAATATTTAAATCCAATGCTTGAAAAATATAAATATAAAAATGTTGATGAAATGTACCAAGCAGTAGGATTTGGAGCAAATTCCTCAGGAAAAGTAATTGCAAGAATGCTTCAAGAATATAGAAAAGAACATGAAGAAGAAGATATAGAAGAAAAATTAAAAGAATTAGCTACAGCAAAACAGAAAAAGACTAAGCCATCAAGTTCAGGAGTAATAGTTAAAGGAATAGATAATTGTCTAGTAAAATTATCAAAATGTTGTAATCCACTTCCAGGAGATGAAATAGTAGGATATATTACAAAAGGAAGAGGAGTTTCAGTTCATAGAAAAGACTGCTATAATGTAAAAGACCTGTTATCAGATGAAGATAGAATGATAGATGTAGAGTGGTATGAAGAAAACCCTTCTACATATCAAGTAAATATAGAGGTTGATGCAAATGATAGGCCAGGACTTTTAGTAGATATTTTAAAAGAAATAGGAAAGACAAAAGCAAATTTACTTGCAGTAAATACAAAAACAACAAAAGAGAAAATAGCAATTATAGATATTACTTTAGAAGTACAAAACTTACAAGAATTAACAAAAGACCTAAAAGTAATAAGAAAAGTAGATGGAGTATATGAAGTAAGAAGAAAAAAATAATGTCAAATTAGTGACACATCTTAAAATAAGAAAGGATTAGAGCAATGATATTAAAAGAACTAAAGATTAGAACATGGATAGGAGATCCAACAAACTGTTATATCATATTAGATGAAGAATCAAAAGAAACGATGGTAATTGACCCAGCAGGTGATTGTGATAAGATTGTAGAGATGTTAGAAATATTAAAGGCAAAGCTTAAATATATATATTTAACACATTGCCATGGAGACCATATAGGTGCAGTCACAGAATTAAAAAATAGATGTGGAGGAAGAATTTTAATTCATAGATTAGATAGCGAAGGACTAAATGATAAAACTATAAATCTATCAGGAGTAGTAGATTTACCAGAAATAGAACTAGAAGCAGATTCAAGAGTAGATGATGGAGATTTATTACATTTAGGAAATCTAGAATTTAAAGTAATTCATACACCAGGTCATACTAGAGGTGGAAGCTCTTTATATTGTGAAAAAGAAAAATGTTTATTTTCAGGAGATACTTTATTTAGAGGAACTTGGGGAAGAACAGACCTTCCAACATCTAGTAGGGAAGAAATAATGGATTCAATAGTAAATAAATTAATGAAATTGCCAGATGAAACAATAGTATATCCAGGACACCGGATTAAGTACTAGAATAAAAGATGAAAAACCAATATATTTAGAATTAAAACCAAAGCTTATCTAAACTAGAAAAATAGGCATATTTATGGTATAATAAAAAGCGATAAATAAGAAGGGAATGAAAAATATGGCAAAAACTGAACCAAGAACATTATCAGGATTTATGGAATTATTACCAAATGAACAAATATTATTTAATGAAATGTTAAAAACAATAGAAGAAACATATCAAAAATTTGGTTTTTTACCATTAGATACTCCTATAATAGAATTATCAGAAGTTTTACTTGCAAAAGCAGGAGGAGAAACTGAAAAGCAAATATATAGATTTAATAAAGGAGATACAGATTTATCATTAAGATTTGATTTGACAGTTCCTTTATCAAAATATGTTGCAAAAAATTATGGAAATTTAAGTTTTCCATTTAGAAGATATCAAATAGGAAAAGTGTATCGTGGAGAAAGAACTCAAAAAGGAAGATTCCGTGAATTTTATCAATGTGATATAGATATTATAGGTGACCGGAGAATTAGATTTAATTAATGATGCTGAACTTCCAAGTGTTATTTATATGATTTTTACAAAATTAGGTTTTTCTAAATTTACAATAAGAATAAATAACAGAAAAATATTAAATGGATTATTTCAAAGTATAGGTCAAGAAGGACAATCAGTAGAGATTTTAAGAATCATTGATAAGATAGATAAGATTGGAAAAGAAGCGGTAATAGAAGAACTAGAAAAAATAAATGTAGAAAAAAATCAAATAAATAAAATAATAGAATTTCTAGAAATTGAAGGAACAAATGATGAAAAATTAGAAAAATTAAAAGAGTTAAATATAGAAAATGAAATGTTTAATAAAGGATTAGAAGAACTTCAATTTGTAGTTAAAAATATGAGATTATTTGGAATACCAGAAAAAAATATAAAAGTAGATTTAAGTATAGCAAGAGGCTTAGACTATTACACAGGAACAGTATATGAAACATTTTTAGATGATTATAGAGAACTTCGGAAGTGTATGTTCAGGAGGAAGATATGAAAATTTAGCAGAATACTATACAGATAAAAAACTTCCTGGTGTAGGAATTTCAATTGGTTTAACAAGACTTTTCTATAAATTAAATGAATTAAATTTAATAAAAGCAGATAAAAAATCAATATCAGATGTATTAATTATTCCTATGATAGAAGATTTAAGTGTCCCAATCAGTTTAGCAACCAAATTAAGAAATAATGGAATAAATACAGAGATATATTTAAATAACAAGAAGTTAAAAGCTAAATTTAAATATGCAGATAAACTAGAAATTCCATATGTAATAATTATTGGAGAAGATGAAATTAATTCAAATAAATTCAAACTAAAAAATATGTCGACAGGAGATGAAAAAGAGATAGATTTTGCAGAAATAGATAATTTGAGATTTTAAATTAAAAGATAAAAGTGGATGAGTAAATTATCCACTTTTATTGTTTTAGACAACAAGAAAATTATAAAATTAACTTGTAAGCTAAAAAACTTGAAAATTCACATAAAATATAGTATAATTTGATAAGTCCAAGGAGGAAAAGTAGCATGAAGGCAAACAAGCATAATAAGATTGACATCTACGAACTCATCATTAATAATGATGAGAGAATCAAAAATTTGCTGGAGGAATTTAGTGCTATCTCTCCGGCACCCTGCCATGTGGCAGAATACATGCGAGACATGGAAAGGCTAGAACAGGGAATAACTCGCTATAATTCAATGATGGAAGATGAAGATGAAGATAGTGAGGGAAAAGACTTGGTCGACTTGGTCGCCAACCAAGAGTTTCTATTAGAAACTCTTGAACGGGATATTGAAAAATATACCAGGAAAGAGGAAGAACACTAAATCTTGTGTTCTTCCAGCTTATAAAAAAGGGGATAAAAATGGAAAAGAAACTAAGGATTATGAAATTAAGAACGATAAATGAAATTATAGATTGCCTTGATGAAGAGCCATCAAAAACAAATAGAGCATTTAATTTATTGTTAGATGTCTATGAGGGAATGGAAATTAATTGGAAAGATGGTTATAAAAATATAACACTAGGTGGAAAGCTATCAGGTAAAAGAAATAGATATATAAGAAAAAGGATTATTAACAATCCACCAGAAAGCCTGCAAGATATAAAAGAAAAAGAAGATGTAAATGAAGATATAGATACAGAAATAATAAATCTAGCAAGAATTATACAATTAGCAAATAAAACCGCACATAGTTATATGTTAGTAGCTAGAAAAAAATTAGAACGAAGTGGTATTTATCTAGGAGTATCAAAACTAAAAGGAATCTATTCTCCAATCACCGAAAAAGGAAGAAGGTGGGCTCTTGCAAATATAGATGAAGAAACTAAAAAGAAAATTACAGAGATGAGTGAGTCAGGAGAAGATGAGATAATAAAAAAATTGGCTATGGGAAATGTAAAACTTTTTGAGATAAAAAATATAGCACTAGACAAATTATTGGAAAGACTTCAAGAATTAGAAAATCCTCAAGAAAGATATTCATATGGATATAAAAGAGATAGTAGAAGAGAAGTACGCAACAAGGACTTATTTGTTTTTGACATACCAGGATATGGACAATTCAGTGTGCATATAGCAAATAAAAGGATAATAAAATCACTTCCAAGCTATAAGTATCCAATTTATGAAAAGAAAAATGTTTTGTTTTTTAAGGGATTAAATCAGCAAGCAAGAGAATTTTTAGAATTAGATGAACCTGAAACAACTAAAAAATCTGTAGTAAAAACTCTAAAAGAATCAGAACTTGGAGATTCAATAAGTCATCACTTGGCTGTTGGTCTTATGGGAAAAGAAAATGAAAATGGTATAAGACTAACAACCTCAGATTTAGATGACATAGAAGAAAGTTTCAAGAATAGGCGTGAAATCAATCGTTATAGTAGATATTAATAGGAGAAATAAATTTATGGGAGAATTGCTTAATAAAATTAAAGAAAATAAGTATTTGAATTATAAATTAAATGATATTATAAATATGTATAATACATATAAGCAAGAAGAAGCTCTTGAAGAATTAGAAAATTTAATTTATGAAATCAATTTAGCAACTATAAGGCAAAAGCTAAAAATTGATGTGCAAGAAGGAAATTATAATAATATTAGAAAAATATACAAAGAAAAAGATGAAGAATTATATCAATATTATATAAATATTTATGCACAATATGATGAAATATATGAAAAAGAAACTGAAAATGATAGTGATGACTTTTTATATTTATTACAATTAGTAGTTTCAATGTTAGACATTATATTTCAAAAATATGGCAATATAGAAGTACAAAATTAAATCGTTCTATTTTTAGTTAGAACGATTTTTATCGTCTTAGACAATAAGGTTCTTATTTATATAATAATGTAATTTTATGACCATTTTTTTCAATGAATCCTTCTTCTTTTAAACCTTTCATTTCTCTCATCATTGCACTTCTATCAATACTTAAATAATCTGCAAGGTCTGTTAAAGAAAAAGGAAGTGAAAAGGTTTTACTTAAGTTTTTTGTAGATAGTAAAGAAAAATAGCCAAGTAATTTATCACGAATAGATCTTTTAGTTAAAAGCTCAATTCTAGTATTTAAATCTGTTACTTTATTTAAGATTAATTCTGGAAGATATTCAGACAAAATACTATGAAATTTGCAATTATTTTTACATTTATGATGAATATTGTCATAAATATATATTAAAACATCACAAGACTCTCTTGCTTCAACTAATAATTCATTATTTATTGTAATAGAATAAAATACTTCTCCGGAAAACATCATTTTTAGAAAAATGCTCAACAATTGTTCTATTACCATTTAGGTCGTATCTAACTAAATCAGCATTCCCATTTAAAAGAATACAAAACTGATTTCTTTTAGCAATATAACTTGTAATAACCTCATTTTTCGAAAAATGTTTTATTTGAACTTTTTGGCAAGAAGATTCGAAATCTTCGACAAATTGACTAAAATCAAAATTCAAGTTCATGAAAACACCTCCAAAAAATACTGTAACATTTATTATACACATAATTATATATTAAATATGTTGCAAGTGCAACAAAAATGAATAAAAATTATAAAAAAGTAAGAAATGATTTTACATAAAAAATTCGAATAATTGTTATCCCTTTGTAATAATAATGTAATATTTTTGTAATAAAACTGAAAAGCTTACAACAGACCTCAATTAAAAACAGCAAAAAATTTCCAATTTGATTTTGTTGCTTTTGCAACAGAAAAACTAAAAAGTTGAGATATAATAGATACAGATTTTAATCAAGGGGGAAATGTAAGATGAAAGTTATCAAAAGAGACGGAAGAGCTGTAGATTATGATAGAGCAAAAATCCAAATAGCTATCGAAAAAGCAAATAAGGAAGTAAAACAAAAGGAAAGAGCAACAAAAGAAGATATTAAAGAAATAATTAATTATATTGAAGAATTAGGTAAGAAAAGAATTCTTGTAGAAGATATTCAAGATATAATTGAAGAAAAGTTAATGGAAATAGGAAAGTATGAATTATCTAAAAAATATATTGTATATAGATATACAAGAGCATTAGTTAGAAAACAAAATACAACAGATGAATCAATTTTAGGCTTATTAAGAAATGAAAACAAAGAATTAGCAGAAGAAAATTCAAACAAAAATACAATGCTTGCTTCTACTCAAAGAGATTATATTGCAGGAGAAGTATCAAGAGATTTAACAAAAAGAATGTTATTACCAGAAAAAATTTCAAAAGCACATGAGGACGGAATTTTACATTTCCATGATGCTGATTATTTCGTTCAACCAATATTTAACTGCTGTTTAGTAAATATTTCAGATATGTTAGATAATGGAACAGTAATGAATGGAAAGATGATAGAAAGTCCAAAAAGTTTCCAAGTTGCATGTACTGTTACAACACAAATTATAGCAGCTGTTGCAAGTAACCAATATGGTGGACAATCAGTAGATTTAATCCACTTAGGAAAATACTTAAGAAAGAGCTATAATAAATTTAAAAAAGAAATAGAAGGCAAATATAAAAATAAAATTCCTGCTGATGTAATAGAAGGTATAGTACAAGATAGATTAAAAGCAGAATTAAAAGCAGGTGTTCAAACAATTCAATATCAAATAAATACTTTAATGACAACTAATGGACAATCACCTTTTGTAACATTATTCTTACACTTAGATAAAAATGACCCATATATCAAAGAAAATGCAATGATTATAGAAGAAGTATTAAGACAAAGATATGAAGGAATTAAAAATGAAGCAGGAGTTTATGTAACACCAGCATTCCCAAAACTTATATATGTTTTAGATGAATTTAACTGCTTAAAAGGTGGAGAATATGATTATTTAACAAGGCTTGCCGTAAAATGTTCTGCAAAAAGAATGTATCCAGATTATATTTCAGCTAAGAAAATGCGTGAAAATTATGAAGGAAACGTATTTAGCCCAATGGGATGTAGAAGCTTCTTATCACCATGGAAAGATGAAAACGGAAACTATAAATTTGAAGGAAGATTCAATCAAGGTGTTGTAAGTATTAACTTACCACAAATAGGAATAATAGCAGATGGTGATGAAGATAAATTCTGGAAATTATTTGATGAAAGACTAGAACTTTGCAAAGAAGCTCTAATGTGTAGACATTATGCATTACTAGGAACAAAATCAGATATAAGCCCAATTCACTGGCAATATGGTGCAGTATCACGTTTAGCTAAAGGTGAAAAAATAGATAAATTATTATATGGTGGATATTCAACAATCTCTCTTGGATATATTGGAATATATGAATTAACAAAATTAATGAAAGGTGTATCACATACAACGCCAGAAGGACACGATTTCGCAATAAAAGTTATGAAACATTTAAAAGAAACTGTTACTAGATGGAAAAAAGAAACAAATATAGGATTTGCTTTATATGGTACACCAGCAGAAAGCTTATGCTATAGATTTGCAAGAATAGACAAAGAAAAATTTGGAACAATTAAAGATGTAACTGATAAAGGATATTATACAAACTCATATCATGTTGATGTAAGAGAAAAAATAGATGCTTTTGAAAAATTAAAATTTGAAAGTGAATTCCAAGGAATTTCAACAGGTGGATGTATTTCATATATTGAAATACCAAATATGGCTAAAAATATAGATGCTTTAGAGTCAGTAGTACAATTTATCTATGATAACATCCAATATGCAGAATTTAATACAAAATCAGATTACTGCCATGTATGTGGATTTGATGGAGAAATCATTATAAATAAAGATAATGAATGGGAATGCCCAAACTGTGGAAACAAAGACCATAATAAAATGACAGTAGTAAGAAGAACATGTGGATACTTAGGAGAAAACTTCTGGAATGTTGGAAAAACAAAAGAAATTAAGCAAAGAGTAATGCATTTATAGAAAAGAAAAATAGAAACCTCATTTAAATGGGGTTTTTATTTATTTTCTATGAATTTTGTTGTAATTAGTGAAAAAAGAAGATATAATAACAAGGTATAAAACAAGGGAGGTAAAATAATGATTATTGATTTATCCGAAAAATTTATAATGTATGACGAGCGGGGTAGAAATAAACTAGCATGGGTAGAAGATGGAATATTAAAACTAAAAGTAGATGCATCATTTAGAAAAGCAATGTATGAATTAACATATGAATTAAAAGGAAGAAATGTTTGTGAATACTGTGGGAAAACCTTTTTGGATGAAGATATGACACTTGATCATATGATTCCACAAGAACGAGGAGGACCCACAATTACAAATAACTTAGTTCCAAGTTGTAGAGAATGTAATAGTAAGAAGTCAAATATGACAACTGAACAATATATTCATTATAAGGGGCTAAGAGAAAGTGAAAAAAAGCAATATTTGCAAAATTTTAAGTTATATGTTGAACGTATGAAAGAAAATGAATTGTTAGAACTTCAAGAAGACTGGATTTCAAAAAAAGAAGTGAGTGAAATTCTTGTGAGATTTGATTTTTCGCAAGAATATAAAAAAAGTAAATATAGAAAAGTAGAGAAATTTTATAAAGAATATGGACATCTTCCAAAACCTATTTTAGTAGATAGAAAGGGATTTTTATTAGATGGATTTATATCATTAATGTTTGCTAAAGACAATAACCTTCGGAATCTATCTGTTATGGTATTAGAAAACGTCGAGGTCATAATCTAATTGTAAAAACTGCAACTTTAATTAGTTGCAGTCTTTTTAACTATTATTACTATTTAAAAATCTATCAAGTAATTGTTTTCTACATAAGTTTTCAAAAGTATCATCTAAATCATCTAATACTATCTCTTCTTTATATTTTCTATCTAAACAATATTTTATAATATAATCTGTAAGTTCAGGGTTTTTAGAAAGAAGAGGACCGTGCAAATATGTAGCAATTACATTTTTTCTAAAATATCCTTCAAATTCATCAGAGAATTTATTTCCATTTCCAAATAAAACCTTTCCAAAAGGAGAAGAAATATCAAATGTTTGTCCACCATGATTTTCAAAACCGATTATTTTTGTGTTTTTTCCATTTAAAGTTGCATCTATTACAATATTTCCAATACATCTTTTTTTTCTATCATTAATAGCCTCTGTATAATAATCAAAAATTTCTAATCCAGGAATAATATTTCCTTCAACACCTTTATAATATTTTCCAAATAATTGATATGCTCCACAAATAAGTAAGAAAAATACACCATTATCAATTGCTTTTCTTATACTTTCTTTGTATTGAATTAAATCTTTAGATAAAATACTTTGTTCATTGTCTGCTCCTCCACCTGCAAACACTAAGTCATAATTAGTAAAGTCAGGAGTAGGAGAGCCTATAGAATAAGTATCAATAATAGCTTTAAAGCCTCTTTTTTCTAATCTATATTTTAATACTTGTATATTTCCAAAATCTCCATAAAGTTCTAACATATCTGGATATAAATACAATATTTTTAACTCTTTCATAAATAACTTCTCCTTTTTGAGAAAAATGGGGACGGGCCTTTTTTGTATCAAAATGTAAATAAATGTAAAAGTGAGACAAAATGCTCCGTCCCTAAATTTCTCAATTTTTATTTTAATTTTAAAATTTCATTTCTTGTTGGTTGCAGAGCAGTGTAATTTGCAATTACATATTTTTTGGTATCATTTTTATATAAAGCATTTACTGCTTCTTGTAAATTCAGATAAGGTTCTATTTTGCTTAAATCAAATCCTGAAGTTTTTATTCTAATTGCTATATCATAAGCTCGATTTCCTGATGTTATAATTCTAGAAACATTATTTAAATTATCAAAATTAATATCCCATATCCAAGAAACATCATGACCATCTGCTAAGTTATCATTTAAAACAAATAATAATTCTTTTTCATCTTTATCTTCATTTAAAATTCTAAGACTAACATTTGAACCAGTAGGGTTTTTAGCTAAGTTTATAATTGTTGGTGCATTTTTTATTACTAAATGTTCTAGTCTACCATTATTTAGAACAAATGTAGATAAAGCATCTTTTATTGTAGAAGTATCAATGTTATATAAAGAACAAACTGAAATAACTGCTGTAAAGTTATATATATTATATATACTGTTAAATTCTGTTTTATAAGTTATATCATCTATTTCAAAAGTTCTTTTTTCTAAGTCTACATTTTTTGCAATTTTATAAATTTCATTATCTCCAAAGTGGCAATTTGGACATATAAATTTTCCAATATGAGAATATTGATAATATTCATATTCAAGTCTTGTTTTACAAAATGGACAAAATTTTCCTTCACCAGCTTCTTTTATTTTATCAGTTGCATATTTATATTTTTCGACACTAAAGTAATACACATTTTTGTTATTAGGGTTTGCTTGTGCTAGTCTTGAAACATTTGGGTCATCACTATTTAATACTAGGTTATTTTCATAAGTTTTTAGAAAATCATTAATTTTTAAAATAAGTGATTCAACTTCTCCATTTCTATCTAATTGGTCACGGAAGAAGTTTAATATAACTAAAGTATCTAATTTTAAATATTTAAATACAACTGGAATATATCCTTCATCTACTTCAAATACCAAATAATCTGCTTTTATTTTCCCAAATATAGTACAGTTCTTAAGAAGAGTTGAAAGAATACCTGTTTCCATATTGTTTCCTTCTTTATTACTAATTACTTTTTTTCCTGCTATTTCTAATGTATATGAAATAGCATTATTTGTCATTGTTTTACCATTTGTTGCAGTAACTGCAATAATTGGTGCATCTATCTTAAAATATTTAAAAATTTCAGGATTCCAGTCAAATGCAAGTTTTCCAAGTAGGTTTCCTCCATTTTTTCCCATAATTCTTAAAAATAAATATATAAATTTTGAGATTAAAACAATAAAAAAATTCTTCATAAAACAAATCTCCTTAAAAGATATTTTTGATTATGTTATTTTACAATATATTTATATAATATATATTTAGTAATATTTTTTCACATATTTTGTAACATTATATCATAAGCCTCAAAAAAATAAAAACAATTTAACTAAATAATTGACTTTTTTTAGTATTAAATATAGAATTTTAATGCAAATAGGAGGTAAATTTTATGAAATACATAAATGAAAAAAAGATAGAAAAATTAGATATAAATAGTAATAATTTAGTAATAGTAATAGACTTTGATAGAACAATAACAGCAAAAACAAGTATGGATTCATGGGATGCAAGTGGATTACTGCTAGGAAAAGAATTTAAAGAAAAATTAGAAAAGTTATATATAAAATATAGGCCAATTGAATTAGATTATGAAATTTCAGAAGATGAAAAAACTAAAAAGATGGAAGAATGGTATAAATCATGTATGGATTTATATGAAGAATATAATTTAAGTGTTTCAAAATTAGAAGAATCTGTTGAAAAAAGTAGATTAGTATTTAGGAAAGGTGCAAAAGAATTTTTAAACAATGCAATAAAAAAAGATATTCCAGTAATTATTTTATCTGCAGGAATTGGAAATGTAATAGAAATGTTTTTAAAGAAAAATGATTGCTTAGGTAAAAATTTTGAGATAATAAGTAATTTTTTGCAATTTGATGATTTAGGAAATATAAAGCCATTTGATGGAGAACTTATTCATACCACAAACAAAAATTTAAACAAAAAACATAAAAATAAAATAGAAGAAGAATTAGAGAAAAGAAAATATAGAATTTTAATAGGTGATATGATAGAAGATGAAAAAATGGTTCCTAAAGAGGATTGGAACAGAACAATAAAAGTAGCATTTTTAAATGCGAAAATAGAAGAAAATGTAGAATTATATAAAAAGAGTTTTGATATAGTTTTAACAAATGAGAATGCTAATTTTGACGAATTAAAAGAAATTTTTCCTGCTATTTAAAGCTTAAATACTAGACTTTTTGACAATTTGCAGATATAATATAAAAAGTAAAAATAAGATGTAGTATTTGGGGGAACAAAAAATGTATGAAAGAAGTGCAATAGTATTAGAAAGATATTTTGAAAAACTATTTGGTTTTGAGAAAGAAAATAACTTAAAATTAAATTTTAACAACTACAAAGACCTAATAGGAGAAATAAAAAAGTATCAAGAAGTTTTATCAGAAGAAGAAATAATAATAAAAGAATTTGAAAAAACTGCAAACATAATACAAGACTTGCAATCAAAACAAGAAAAATTGCACATTTCTAACGAAAAAAACGAAGATGAAAGAAATAAGATTTTTCATGATTTAGATATAGATGCAAAAACAGTCGAAGAATTAGTGGAAAGAATAGAAAACAACTTAGATGATAATAACAAAAAATTAAAGAAAATAAGAGAAGAATATGTAGAAGCTTTAGAAGATTTTAATACAAAACAAAAACAAAGGAAAGTATCTGCAAAAAAGAAGAGGTTAGCAGAAAAAGAGTATTTTGCCAAAATAGAGAGTATTAACAAAATATTTGAATCATTAAATTACAAAGATGTTCTAGATTTGCAAAATTTTGTAGAAGCAGATAAGGAAGAAATAAAAAAAGAAATAGAAAACATAATGATAAAAAACGGAAAAAATGAAAAAGTAGGATTTAATAAAGAGGTTATTAAAAAAGCGGTAGAAGTAAGAACAGATATTGCGGTGAGAGAGGCAAATTGCTATATATCTGTATATGAAAAAAATAAAAGATTATTACAAGAAATAAGTAATGATAATGTGAAATTAAATAAATATGAAAAACTTTTAAGAGATGTAACAGTAAAATTACTTTTCTTAGATGCAGAAAAAGAATATATTGTATCATTTTTAGATAATGAAAGAATGACAGCAATAAATGGATTAAAAGCACATAGAGAATTAATGAAAGATGCTTGTATTAATTTTGATAATGATATTGCACAAATAAATAATCTATATGAATTACTATTAAGAGAAACAACAGGAAAATCGACAAAAAAAGCATATAGAGAATTATATAATAAAACATATTTAAAAGAGATAGAAGAAAAAGAGAAAAACTTTGAACAAGAAACAAATAAAATAAAGTTAAAGATGGGAGCAGTAATAAACTATAATTATTGGAGAATAGATGGAATAAAAAATATATATCATGTATTCCAAGATGAAATTACAGAGAAATTTGAAAAAGATTTATCAGAATTTCGCATAGAAGAGCCAGAAGATGAAAACATAGATAAAGAAATGGAAGAAATGACGAAAGAAATTGAAGAAACAGAAAATAAAGATGTTCAAGATGGATATATCATACAAGATGAATCTGATGAGTTTGAAGAAGAAATAGAGGAAGAAGAATTAAATAACCAAGATGAAGATTTAGAAGATTATGAAGAAGAAACAGAAGTTAAAATATATAAACTTCCAAAAAACAAAAAACAAAGAGAAAAGATAAAAAAACTTATTAAAAATAGCAGAAAGCAAACGGTAAATAAAAAAACAACTAAAAAAGAAGTTAAACAACAGACAAAACAAAATAAAAATGGTATTTTCAATAAATTCTTCAAAAAATAAAGGAGGATATTATGATTGAAATAAAAAATGTGAGTAAATCTTATGTTAAAAATAAAAAATCAGTTGATGATTTAAATTTAGAAATAAAAGATGGAGAAATATTTGGATTTCTAGGACCAAATGGTGCTGGTAAAACTACTACAATTAAAATGATAACAGGTATTCTACAAATAGACGAAGGTGATATATTAATAGATGGAAAAAGTATTACCAAAGAACCTGTAGAAGCAAAAAAGTTATTCGGATTTGTTCCAGATAGTCCAGATATGTTCTTGAAATTAAAAGGAATTGAATATCTAAACTTTATGGCAGATATTTATGAAGTGCCAAATAACATAAGAAAACAAAGAATAGAAGAACTTACTAAAAAATTTGAAATATATAATGATTTAAATAATGAAATAGAATCATATTCACATGGTATGAGACAAAAAATAGTTTTGTGTGGAGCCATTTTAAATAACCCTAAAAATTGGATTTTGGATGAGCCAATGACAGGCCTAGACCCACAATCTTCTTATGATTTAAAAGAAATGATGAGAGAGCACGCGAAAAATAATAATTGTGTATTTTTTTCTACACATGTACTAGAAGTTGCAGAAAGATTATGTGATAGAGTTGGAATTATAAATAAAGGAAAATTAATATTTGTAGGTACACTAGAAGAAATGAGAGCTAAGCTACAAGAAAATAAATCATTAGAAGAATTATTTTTAGAAATTACAAAAAATGAGGATAATATTTAAAATAGTTATCTCTAAAAATTGCAGTTTATATTACAAAAAAGAAAGAGGGAGAAAATTTTGAGCATAAAAGTATTAACAATTATAAATCCGTCCTCTGGTAGAGGAGATATACTAGAAAAAGAAGAAGAAATAAAGAAAAATATGCAAGAACTAGGGCTGGAAGTTGATGTTAAACATACAACAAAAGAGTATAATGCCAAAAATATTATAGAAGATTATGACAAAGAAAAAGATTTAATATTAATATGTGGAGGAGATGGAACCTTAAATGAGGCAGTAACAGCTATAATGGAAAAAGGAGAACAAGACATCTCTTTGACATTTGTACCACTAGGAACGACTAATGATTATGCAAAAAGCCTAGATATTCCGGCAAAAAATATATCTATTACGAAAAACTTATTAAAAACAAGAGCAAGAAGAGTGGATATAGGAAGCTTTAATAAAGATAAATATTTTTGTTATGTTGCAGCTTTTGGAGTAATTACTGATGTGGCATATAAAACAACCCCTAAAGCTAAAAATAAATATGGAAGACTTGCGTATTATATAAATGCAATAAAAGAACTAAGAAAAATACCAACATATAAATTAAAATTAAGATATGATGATAAACATATTGAAGACGAATTTATTTATGGTGGTATTTCAAATTCAGAATCAATTGCTGGATTTAAGTGGTTTGAAAAAGGTGAAATCCAATTAGATGACGGTAAATTTGAGGGAATATTTATAAGAAAGCCAAAAAGTATATTTGGATATTTTAAAATATTAAGTTCATTTTTTAGAAAAGAATATAGTGAAAATGAATATATTTTATTTACTGAAGCAAGTCATTTAGAAATTATATCAGAAAAGAAAATGGCATGGACAATAGACGGAGAATTTGCAGGGGAGACGAATAATGTCATAATAGATAATCATAAAAAAGCTATTGAATTTGCAATATATGAAAGTGAAAAATAGAAGAGGTATATTATGCATAAAATATTAATTGTTGAAGATGATGAAAAATTAAGAAATGAATTAGAAGTATTCTTAAATAAAAATGGATATAAAGGAGAATCTATAAACAATTTTTCAAATACAATAGAAGATGTATTAAATAAAAAAGCAGATTTAATTTTACTAGATATTAATCTTCCAGGTTTTGACGGAGAATATATTTTAAAAGAAATAAGAAAAATATCTGATGTTCCAATTATAATTATAACAAGTAGGGATAATGAAATGGACGAACTACTTAGTATGAATTATGGAGCAGACTATTATGTGACAAAACCTTTTAATATTCAGATTTTACTTGCAAAAATAGCATCTGTTTTAAGAAGAAGTAAAGTATTAGAAACAGTAACAGATAAAATTGAGTGCAATGATTTTATTTTAAATTTATCAAAAAGCCAAATAGAAAAAGATGATAAAGCAATAGAACTAACAAAAAAAGAAGTAGAATATTTAACAGGAGAAGAAGAAATAAAAAGATTAGCAGAATTAAGAGAAAAGTGGGCAATGGACAGGAGAAGTGAAATAAGTGATGCAAGAGAAGAAGGAATAGAAGAAGGTAAAAAAGAAGAAAAACTAAAACAATAATTTTATAATATACCCATAAATGTGGACACAATAAAAGAAGGGTACCCAATATTGTGTG
>CAKNKX010000023.1 GCA_930987745.1 uncultured Clostridium sp. | reverse complement strand
GAAAACTTGTTTTTCTATGTGTTTACGAGATACACTCTGTATCTCTTTCCTGCCTTTTAGAAAATTTGTATAAAGCCCACAGTTTATATATTGATTCCTTTTATGCAAAAAAAATAAGGAGCCAAATCTTTTAATAAATTTTCCTTATCTGAATAAAATGTTCTATTTATCTCATAATATTCTGATTGTTTCATACCTTCCATATATAAATGTTTTAATATGTTTTTTTATTTTTGCATGTTGTAATCTCCCTTTTATAATTCCTCTCCTTCTTCATCTTCTTCAGATGATTTATTTTCTTCTAACTTACTTTTAGGCATAAAAAAAGAGGGACTCTTACCCCTTAAAAGTTGACTTTTTAAACTCTTATAAAAATAGTTTGTAAAACTCTTAATTTCATTTCCTGTACCTTTATTTTCTTGCTCTCGTAATTTGCACTCATCATAAAGACTAATGATTTGTTCTCTATTCATTTTATATAATAAATGACTTACATTTTCTTTTACTGTCAATGCTAATGAATAACCTATTATTTTTACTTTTTCGATATTTTCTGGTCGCATATATTTTAATATATCTTCATTAAAAATCATTTCATATTTTTCTAACACTTCCAATATTTGTGATTCTAAATTTTCAAATTCTTTTGGAATTTGCTTTTCTTTATTTATAATAAATTTAAAAAAACTATCTAACATATTATTATTTATAATATTATCTTTGCTCTTTTTGCATATAGGGTATGTACTATTTTGCACATAGGGGTTGTCTACTACATATATTCTTCTTTCTATAATTTCTTTTTTGTCATTTCTTATTATTTCTATATGTAGGCTTCCTATTTCAGCTAAATGTGAAATCCATCTTGATATTGTACTTTGACTTACTCTATATAAATCTGCAAGATATCGATTACTTGCAAAGCAATATCCTTCCTTATTACTTAATGCTGTAATTTCTCCATACATTAATCTTTCTGCAAATTTTAATTCTTTATTATACCTAATATATGCTGGTATTATTGCATAATAACTACTTTGTACATAACTTTCCATAATAGTTTACTCCCACTCTCTATTTTAATATTTACATTTAAAATTTGTGTATTTTTAATTTTAAAAATCTTATATTATTTTTTTATTATTTTTTTTTGCTTTTTTGTTCAATTTTAATATAGGTCAAAAATGACACCTATTTTAAAATTGCTATTTTTTCACGAGTTTTTTTGTTTTTTTAATAAAAAAAATAAACACTACCATTTTTCTGGTAATGCTTATTCTAGTAGCGTTTTTCTTAATTTAGACCTATTAATTTTTGGTTGCTCTTTACTACCTTACTTAGAACAAAAAGCAAGAGCAACTTATGAAAAACTAATCGACTTATGTAGAGATAACCCAGATGTAGTCGACCCTTTAAGATATCTAAGGGAAAGAGAAATTGTTCACTTCCAAAGATTTGGTGAAGCTCTTCGTGGTGTTCAAGATAAACTTGCTGAAAAGAAATATTATATGAACAATATGAATAATTGTAATTAATAGTTAATTTAATATAACTATAAAGACTCTCACCTACTTTTTAGTAGACTGAAAGTCTTTTTTCTATCTATCTTTATATCTTAGTTTTTAATATATTTAAATATGACATTCCTTCTTGTTTCATGGCATTTAATAATTCTTTTTGTAGTAAGTCAAATTCATTATTTATTTTAATAGTTATATTAAATAAAAATCCATACATCATACATTCTTCATAAGTAATAATATTTGCCAATTCTTTATCTGTTAAATAATTCATACTTTTAAAATAATTTTTTAAACTAATTAATCTATTTCTTACATTAACATCATTTTCTGATAAAGATATATGTGTATTGTATTTTATCATAACAGCAAAACTAGCAAAAATGTATATTGCATATGTCAAAAATTGTACTATTAATGAAAATGGAAAAATATACGAAACTATTAAACATAAATTTAGAAAAATTATATTTAACAGTATCCATGATATAGTATCATTATTATATTGATATATATAGTTCAATCTTTTTAATATGATTATATATATAAATGCTATACAAATACATATTAATCCTATACCAAAGAAAGTACTAATTATTTGTGATATTCCTTTAAATTCAAATGCTATTCCAGTTGGCAATAATATACATATCCCTGAAAATAATATTAAAATAGCACTAATTACTGCTAATATTTTATATACTAGACTTATTTTACTATGTTTTATAAGTCTGTTTACTTCGCTAAAATTATATATACTTTTTTCGATATTAGAAACTTCTTTATTTTTGCTAGAATATATTTGTCGTACTTTGTCAATTAGATTAACACTCTCTGATTTTTCAAATAAATAGTTTAATAAAGAATTTTCGACATTGTTTATTTTCATCTTATCATTTAATCTATTTGTTATTATATATTGATATTCGTTTCCATCATAATAGCTTGATAAATCTATAACTTTTTTATTTATTAATTGCATAATTAATAATATAATTTCTTTTTTCCCTGGCAATTTTTGATTTAATATTGTTGATAGATATAATATGTCTTTATCTTTAAAATCGATATCAAATTTTGGCTCTATTAAATTTTCATCTAGTATTTTTTCATTTTTGTTATACATTTTATGTTCAATAATATAACAAACAATTGCAATAACAAAAATTACAGAAACTGAGATAAATAAATTTTTAAAGAAAACTTCATAATCTTTCATATATTCTGGTAATGAATGATTAATTGAAAATATCACTAATAATATCAATTCAATTATAATTATTACTACATAAATTGCTTTTAGTATTTTTTTACCAATAGACATCTTTCCTCTCCTCTTTTTTATTTTATAAATGTTTTATTACACTTCAATTCTAACATAATAATTTTTAAAAAACAATTTATAACATAAAAAGACATTCACTTTATTTATGAATGTCTTTAAAATATATTTTCTTTATTCATCTATATCTATTAATTCATATTCTCTTGTTCCAAATCCTAGTTCTGCTGCTGCTTCTATTGTATGAACTCCATTTTGTCTTTCTACTCTTTCTACAAAATGGTCTCTTCCTGGGTCATTTGAGTTATATACTAAATCAATACATGCTTGGTCTATTGCAATTGGGTCTAAACTTATCAAAATTCCAATATCTTTCATGCAAGGGTCTTCTGCTACTGCACAACAATCACAATCTACTGATAAATTTTTCATAACATTTATATATACAATATTTCCTTTAAATAAATTATGAACTGAAGATGCAGCATCTGCCATTGACTCTAAAAATTTATTTTGTTCTGGTAGATTATTCCATATTTTATATTGGTCTTTGGTTTGTCCTGCTGAATGTATCCAAGATTTACCTTCTGATGAAGCACAGCCTATCGATAATTGTTTTAATGCTCCACCGTATCCTCCCATTGGATGTCCTTTAAAATGTGATAATACAAGCATTGAATCATAATTTGCTATATCTTTTCCGACAAAATTTTCTTTTAATATTTTTCCATTTGGTATTTCTAAAACTTTGTCTGGACCTTCTTCATCCATTAAATCTACATCAAAATATTTATTCCATCCATGTTCTTCTATTAGCTTTTTATGTTTTTCAGTAGTATTTCTTGCTCCACCATAAGCTGTATTACATTCTACAACTGTTCCATTTACATATTCTACTATTTGTTTTACAAATTCTGGTCTTAAATAGTTTTGATTACCTTGTTCCCCTGAATGTAATTTAACTGCAACTTTTCCTTCTAGTTTTTTACCTAATTTTTCGTAAATTTTAATTAAACTTTCTGGTGTTATTTCTTTTGTAAAATAAACCTTTGATTTTTCCATAAAAACTCATCCTTTCTTTTGATTTTAAATTATGGTTCTTCCATAAAATCTTTTCTCTTTCCTGCAACTATATCATCATATATCTCTATTTTTTTAGTTATTCTATCTAATGTATTATTTATATCTACTTGTTTTTTTAACAATACTTCTTTTTGATTTATTAATAATTGCCTTCTTTCTTTTACTGTATCATGCCCTTTTTCCATTAGCTTTACATATTTACTTAAAACTTCTACTGGCATTCCTGCATTTCTCATGCATTTTATAAATTCTATCCATCTGCATGATTTTTCGTCAAAATCTCTGATTCCATTTTTATTTCTTGGAATTTTAGGAATTAGTCCTTCTTTTTCATAATATCTTATTGTATCTGGTGTTAAATTATATTTTTTACTAACTTCTGCTATTGTCATTTTTTCACTTCCTTATATAACTCCTATAACTTATCATATTCTTCATCTGTTACTGGTTCACACCATTCATTTCCTGTATTTTCTCCTGGAGCTTCAAATGCTAAATGACTAAACCAAGAATCTTTTTTTGCTCCATGCCAATGTTTAACATTTGCAGGAATTACAACTACATCTCCTGGTTTTAAAGATAAAGCTTCTTTTCCTTCTTCTTGATACCAACCTTCGCCATCTACGCAAATTAAAATTTGTCCTCCACCTTTACTTGCTATCTCTTCCAGCTGTTTGTTTTTTCATAATCATTACCTCCTTTTTTCTATTATATTTATATCACTTAGAGTTGGCTTTAAGTCAAGACTTTTTTTAAAAAAATATATAAAAATATGAGCAATTTGAAACTACTCATATTTTACATCTTTCTTTTATTTAATACTCTGAAGCTTCTTCTGGCATATTTTCATATAGAGGAATAATAAAGTTTAAAGCACAATCTACTGTATTTGATTCTTCATAAATTGATTTCATGTTATTTGCTTCTGATTCTGGAGCAAGCAGATTTTGCATATATTGGTTTGTATATAGCTCTTCATCCTGATTTACTATATCAAATTTTTGCAAATATAATGTGTTTTGTCCTTTATTTATATAATCTTCTTTTACATATTCTATTCCGCCAATAATTGCTTTTTCTAGAGAATCCCATCCTTGATTATATGCATATTCTGCTCCATTATTTAATATCTCTTCTCTTGAATTTCCTGAAGCATTTATATTAAATGGGTTATATACTGTTGTTCCATTATATTCATATCCTCTAGATAATGTTGTTCCACTTCTACCTTGTTCTTGGATTAATCTAGATGCAATAAAATATGGGTCAAGGTTTGCCGACTTCCCTGCTTCTATTAAGGCTTCTAAGATAGAGTCATCATCTAAAAATGAATCTTCTGTTATATATCTTAGTCCGTCTTTTGTTTGTGCTTCTTCTGTATATTTTAATTCTAAAAATTGAAATATATTATCTTCGTTTAAAATATTTCTTGGGTCCATTTGATGTTTTATTGCCTTATCTGATGCACAAAGCCAGGTTCCATTATCAAAAGTCTTATCCTTATCTATTTCACATTTCCAATCATCAGGATATGAAGAAGAGTCTGGAACTAGATTTAATGGGTTTGTTACTCCATCTTTGTGTCCTTCGTTTTGTATTACCTCTTCCCAATCAAGTTTAGTATAGAATAAAGTAAAAGTCCAATTAGGATGCTCTTCTTTTAATTTATCTATTAATTCTTTATATCCTGGATATTTGCTTTCGTTTAAGTTATCTCCTGTATATATTTCATATTTTTGTTTTTTTGCCTCATTAATTAGTATAAAAATTAAAGCAACTATTAATATAATTATTAAAATAGATAAAAGAATAATTTTTACTTTTTTAGGGATTTTTTTATTTACATTTTTAATATTTCTTATTAAATTATTTAATACATTTTTTATTTTCTTATTCATAATTTATATTATACCACCTAATAATCTTTTTACAATCAAATTTACTAATTATTCACATATAATTTACTTTTGTCAAATTCTTTGCTTTCTTCTTTTATGATATTTCCTTCATCATCATAATATGTAATTGTATAAATATCATACTCTGAGTATTTTTCATGTATTTTTAATTTTTTACTTCTTACTAATGGATTTATATATTTATAGTAATATATATCTGTATCCCAAAAACTAGTTGTATATGTTACCATTTTTTCATTATCTTTCATTACTACTTTTTCTGGCATATATGAAAAAATACCTAAAAGTATTCCCAAAGGTAATACTGGATAAATGAGTAACAAAACAAAAAGTAAGATTAAAACAATTTTTGCAGTTTTGTTTTTTAGTTTTAATACCAATTGTATAACTCCAGATATAAATCCAACCACAATGACTATCAAAGAAATTATATAAATAAATTGTCTATAATTTAGGTTAAATAAAAGCAAAATTTCTCTTGAGATAATTAAAACCAAAGTATAAATTATTACATAAAACAATATGCTCTTTTTACATTTTTCTAAAAATTTCTTCATTTTTACCTCCTTATTTTTTTATATAATATCATAAAATAAAAAATATATAAATATGCACTTAAAAAACACCTAATTAATATACTAGATATTAGTGAGGTGTTTTTATGTTTTCAAGAAATTATAGAGCTTATAGAGCAACTAGTGCTAACAAAGCTGTTGCCTATATAAAAGGAAGTTCAAAATATCCTTTAATACATGGCTCAGTTAGTTTTGATGAGACCAGTAACGGAATAATTGTAACTGCAAGAATTTATGATTTGCCCCAAGCCAAAAATAATTGTGTAGGTAGATTTTTTGGTTTTCATATTCATGAAGGAACTTCTTGTACCGGAAATGCAAATGATGAATTTGCAAATAGTTTGTCACATTATAATCCTACTAACTGTCCTCATCCATATCATGCAGGTGATTTACCTCCATTATTAGAAAATAATGGATATGCATATATGAGTTTTTTAACAAATAAATTTACACTGCAAGATGTTATTGGTAAAGTAGTAATAATTCATTCTATGCCTGATGACTTTACTACTCAGCCTAGTGGCAACTCTGGTGAAAAAATTGCCTGTGGTAAAATAGAATAAATTATTTTTCTTCTATTTTACTTTGCATTTTTTTATGTACTTCCTCTTTTAAATAATTTGCTCTTTTTCTTAAGGAAATTTCATGTTTATTTGGCATTACTGGCTCTAAAATATGTAATACTACATCTTTCTTTTTCTTAAAAATTTTTCTTATACCTTTATTTTAAATTCTAATGGTTCTCATAATTTAATTATGTGTTCATTTTCGTCTGCAATTTGTTCTAATTCTTCAATTGAATATATTTCATCTTCTTCAATTTCTTTTACAGCTGAATTATCTATGAAAATTTTAATACATCCACCCTTTTTTCTTTTATTTTTTCACTTGTGATTTCTAAATATTCAATAAAATCCGCTTCTACATTTTTTTCTAACAAATATTCTCTAACAGCCCTTGCTGCAGAATTGTGTCCCCCACCAGTTCCACAAGATAAAATTAATACTTTTTTCGACTCTATATTATTCATTTTCTACCTTTCCAAACCTTAAATTCTATTATTATCTTTTAACCATTTTACTGTATCTTTTATAGTTTCTTTCATACTTCTATTTTTATATCCTAATTCTTTTTTTGCTTTTTTATTAGAAAAATTAGAATTTGATTCTAAAGTATATAGTGAATAACTAGTATATAAAGGTGGCTCTTTTTTTAATTTATAATAAATTTCTGAAAGTGGTGCAGTAACTTTTGCAATCCACATAGGAAGAACTGTTTTTATTTTTTTTGCATGTTCTTTCTCACTAATTAAATCAACCAACTCTTTAACTTCTACATATCTATTTGATAATATATAACATTCTCCTTTTTTACCATTTTTACAAGCACTTATAACTCCATCTGCTACATCTCTTACATCTACAAAATCATATCCACCTTTAACAATAGCTTTTAAGCTACCTTTTGCTATATCTAAAATCAATTGTGTTAAATGTGTATTACTATAGTCACCTGGTCCTATTATACCTGATGGATGAACAATTGAAGCATCTAAACCTTTAGTTTTTACTTCATTTAATAGCATCTTAGCAGTTTTAGCTTTTGATTTTGCATATAGTCCTGTAACCTATCTGGGTCAAAGTCGTATATTTCTTCTATTTGTTCTTTATTTGGTTTTTCTGTTATTGCATGTACACTACTTACATAAACTAGCCTTGCATTTTTTTCTAAAACTTTATCTATTATATTTTTAGTTCCGTTATAGTTTACTTCCATTACTTTTGGATTGTATTTAGATTTTATATATACAATAGCTGCACAATGTATGACATATATTTTAAAGTCTTCTTCATTATCTACATTAAAAATTTCTTCTAATGTTTCTTTTTTAGTTACATCTCCATAATATATTTTACAATTTAAACCTTCTAATGATTTTGCATTATCATCTGGAAGTACTAAACATCTTACCTCTACATTTTCTTTTTCTAATAGTTTTCTTACAATATTATTTCCTAAAAATCCATTTGCTCCTGTTACTATATATATTTCTTTCATATGTATCACTTTCCTTTTAAATAATTATAACATATTTTATTATATTTCTTCTATTAAATTATTTAAACTTTCCCATTCTAACATTCTTTGTTCGATTTCTTCGTTTAGATTATTAATTTCATTTTGTAATTCATTTAGCTTCTCATAGTCTGAAAAATTTTCTTCTATTTTCATTTCCGCTTCTATACTTTTTATTTTAGCTTCTTTTTCTTCTATTTCTTTTTCTAATTTATTCATCTTGTTTTTTCTTTTATTATTTTCTTTATTTAACAAATATTGGTTTTTAGAGTTTTTATTTTCTTTTGTATCTTTGCTATCTGTACTTTGTTTATTAATATTAGGTTTTGTGATATCATCTTCTTGTTTTTCTTTATATTCTTGAAATTCTTTATAATTACCATCAAAAAATGTTACTTTTCCTTTTTTAAATTCTAATATTTTATTTGCAATTTTATTTACAAAATATCTATCATGAGATACAAATATTAAAGTTCCTTTATATTCTTTTAAAATGTTTTCCAAGGCTTCTTTTCCTATTATATCCATATGATTTGTTGGTTCGTCTAGTAATAATAAATTTGGTTCTTTTTTAAATATCTCACATAATTTTAATCTTGCCTTTTCCCCACCTGATAATACTTTGATTTTCTTAAATACATCTTCTCCAGAAAATAAAAATGTTCCAAGTATTGTTCTTGCTTCTGTTGTAGTAAGCTTTGGGAATTTATTGCTAAATTCTTCAAAAACAGTATTTTCTAAATTATCAAAATCTAGTTGTTGGTCAAAATATCCTAAATTTACATGATATCCAAATTCAAAGTTTCCATTTAAAGGTTTTAATGTGCCATTTAAAGTTTTAAGTAAAGTAGATTTTCCGAATACCATTTTCTCCAATAATTGCTAGTTTCTCTCCCCTATATAATTTAAAGGAAAGTTTTGCAAGTATTTTATCATATCCTATTTCTAAATCTTCTATTTTTAAAACTTCTTTGCCACTTTCTTTAATATTAAAATTATTATGAAATGTTTTTAAATCATATTTATTTGGTTCTTCTATTTTTACCATTCTTTCTACTTGCTTTAATTTTGAAAGTGCCATTTTAGCTTTAGTTGGTTTATACCTAAATCTATCTGCTATTTGTGTTAATCTTTTTATTTCTGCTTGTTGATATTCATAATCTTTTAATTGTTTTTCATAATTTGCCTTTTTTTGAATTTCAAACTCAGTATAATTTCCTTGATATTTAGTAATTGCTCCATACTCTATTTCATAAACTTTATTTACAATCCTATCTAAAAACATTCTATCATGTGATACTATAACTACAGCTTTTGGATAATTTTTTAAATACTTTTCTAACCATTCAATCGCTGTAATATCTAGATGGTTTGTTGGCTCATCTAAAAGTAAGATATCAGGTTTACTCAAAAGTAATTTTAAAAATGCAATTTTTGTTTTTTGTCCTCCTGAAAATTCACTTATTTTCTTATTTTTATCTTCTGTAGAAAATCCAAATTTTTTTATTGCAGTTTCATATTCTTTTTTATATGTATATCCACCTAAAAGTTCATATTTATCTAAACTTTCTGTATATGATTTTATGAGCTTTTCATCTTGATTTTCTTGCATTTTTCTTTCTAGCATTTTTATTTTTTCTTCTAAATCAGTTATATTTTTATATACTTTTAATATTTCATCTAACATTGTTTTAGATTCATCTTCAAAATCTATTTGTTTTAAATATCCAATAGAAGTACTTGTTTCTTTTATAATTTCAAATTTATTTTCTCCTATTCCTTCTTCTAACATAGAATTATCGACTAAAGCTTTAAGAAGTGTTGTTTTACCACTTCCGGTTTCTTCCGAACTATTGCAATTTTATCTTTGTTTGTTATTTCAAAATTTATTTCTTCTAATATTGTTTGTGCTCCATAAGAAATAGAGCCATTTACTATTTTGTAATTCATTTTTATCCCGCCTATTTTCCTATTTTAATTATTTTTGTAGCAATATTTTGGACAAATGTCTCATCATGTTCTACAAATATTATTGTTGGTTCATATTTTAGAATTGCTTCTTCTATTTGCAATCTTGATTCTATATCTATATAGTTTAATGGTTCATCCCAAATATATAAATCTGCATTATTACTAATACTTGCAGAAATTAAAACTTTCTTTTTTTGACCTTCACTTAATTCATCTATTCTTTTATTAAATTCTTTTGAATCCACTCCCAATTTTGAAAGCATTGCTTTAAATATAGATTCATCTATATCTAATTTTTTTGTATAATCTCTCATTGTTAAACCATTTAAAATTTCAGTTGTTTGTGGCACATAAGAAATTTTAATGTTATTTCCTATTTTTAGATCTCCAAAATATTCTATATTATCTCCTAAAAGAAGTTTTAAAATGCTAGATTTTCCACTTCCATTTTTTCCTGTTAGTGCTATTCTATCTTTTCTATTAATTTCAAAACTTACATTTTCACAAATAGTTTTATTACCATATTTTATACCTAGATTGTCTACTAAAACTAGATTATTTTTCATATATTCTAATGGTTTTATAACTAAGCTATCAATTCTATCAATATTTTTAAGTAATCCTTCTTTTTCTTTAATCTTCTTTTCTTGTCTTAATAAAATCGCTTTTGACCTTTTCATCATCTTTTCAGCTTTGTGTCCAATATATCCTTTATCGACATGAGAATCGCCATATTTACTTTTTTCTACTTTATCCGACCAATTAGCTGTTCTTTTACTTGCTATGTCTAATTTTGAAATTTCGCTTTTAAGTTTTTCATTTTCTTTTAACTCGAAAACATCTCTTCTATCTTTATTTTCTTTCCAAGTAGAATAATTTCCTTTTATTATTTCAATTCCTGAGTTATTAATTGCTAAAATATGGTCACAAGTATTATCTAAAAGCTTTCTATCATGTGATACTAAAATATATCCTTTTTTCTTTTGTAGATATGCTTCAATTGCCTTTTTCGCTTCTAAATCCAAATGATTTGTTGGTTCATCAATTAACAAAAACTCATTTTCTTTTGCAAACAAACTACTTAATAATACCTTTACTTGTTCTCCTCCACTTAGCGTATTAAAAGGTCTATATAATATTTCTGGATTAGTATTTAATAAATTTAATTCTCTTATTATTTTCCAATCTTCGACATCTGGAAACTTTTCTTCTAATGATTCTAAAGTCATTTTTTCTTTATTCTTAATTTCAAATGGAAAGTACTCTATATCCACTGTTTTTGAAATATTTCCTTGGTATTTTAGTTTACCCATTAAAATATTTAAAAAAGTTGTTTTTCCTTTTCCATTTCTTCCGAATTAGTCCTAATTTCCAATTTGTATCTAAATTAAAAGATACATCATTAAATATATTATTTTCTTGCTCATTATATCCAAAAGTTAAATTATTCACACTAATTATTGACATATTTCCTCCTTTTCTAAGATGAGACAAATGGGGACGGAGGTTTTTTGTATCAAAATATAAATAACTGTAAAATGAGACAAAAATGCTCCGTCCCCAAAATTCTCATTCTATAAAAGCAAGTAACTTTTTTGAATAAATTACTTGCTTTCTAAGTGTTTTATATTTTATAAATAATTGTCTATCTTTTTTATAAATATACAGTTTTGAATAATATTTACAATTCCATAACATATTAGAATTATTCCTATTGTTTGTAAGATTGCTCCAGTATTTACTAATACATATACTCCTGCAACAAGCATTAAAACTGTAAATAATAAAGATAAAAGCCATAATCTAGATGTATATTCTTTCCAAATAAATAATTCATACAAATTCATAAGTCCAGTATATATAATCCAGATTGCTAATATTATTCTAAAAATTGAGAAAATCAAGCTTGTACAAAACATAACTCCAATTCCTATTAATATTAATATTGTTGCAACTGGTAATAAATATCTTTCTTGTTTTTTATTTGAAAAGTATTCTGCGATTTTTGATATTCCTAACACTACAAATACAAGTCCTAGTAAAATTGAAATTATTGACATTACTTCATTTGGTCTTGCAATTAACATTATTCCAAATAAAATAAATAATATTGATACAATTACATCTGTCCAACCAGATTTTTTTAAAATGTTTTTTAACATATTCTCACCTTATTTCTTTTTATATCTCATTAATCTTTATTTTTTAATATTCCTCTTTTTAATATTTCAAATTGTTTTAAAAGTTCTTTTTTGCCTTCTTCTTTTTCTATTTTTTTAGATATAACATTTATGGTTGTGTTTCTTGTAAGAATCATAAGTAATTTTACTATATCTTTTATATCTTCTTTGCTTTTGATATCAAAATTATCTACATTTATGTATTTGATAAAATCTTCTCTTATATTTTTTTCTCTTGAATTTTTATTAAATATACTTATATTATTTTTTCTGGACTCTTCTAAAATATTCTTATATAATTTTAGTTTTTCCTTTTCTTCAGATTTTTCAACTAAACGTTCAAACAGCCTTAATGAAGTCTCAAAAATATCTCCTTTTGACTCTACTAAAAATCCTAGTAATTCTTTTTGCTCATTTTCCAAAAAAGAATCTATTATATATCTAATTGCATCTTCTTTATCTTCAAAATATTGATAAAAACTCCCTCTTGGAATTTCTGCCTCTTTTATTATATTACTAATTGATGCTTTGTTAAAAGATTCTCTTGCAAATTCTTTTAATATCGCATTTGTTATTTTATCTTTTTTAGCTTCTGGTAAGTTTATAAAAGTTTCCTTTGGCATATTATCACCTCTTTTTCATGACACCATGTCGTACAAAACAAGTTTACCTCTTTTTTATTTCTTTGTCAACTAGACAAAAATGAGAGAAACAGGAACTGTCCCCATTTCTCTCACTTAATTTTATGCATTTTCAGTTTCTTTTTTAGCTACTACTTCTTTTCCATCATAATATCCACAGTTTTTGCAAACTCTATGTGGCATAATTGGTTCATGACAACGTGGGCAGCTAGAAAATTTTGGACTTTCTTTTTTCCATGTTGATCTTTTTTTGTGTGTTCTTGCTTTTGACCATCTTCTTTTTGGTTGTGCCATTCTAATTCCCTCCTTGTTAAAAGATAGATTATATATCTATTTCAATTTTTACTTAATAATTTGTGATTATAAACCTATCTAAATTCTTTTTTCTTTCTTCGTTTATAGTCACTATAAGATTATACAAGTATTTTTAATTTTTGTCAACATTTTTACAACTTTTATCTGCAATATTTTTCATATTTTTCCTTTATATTCTTTTTTGTAAGTGCTTTATCTATTCCATCTCTTGCCACATCTTCTAATGCTGATGTTATAAAATCTTTTATTTTATCATTTACTTTTACAATATTTTTTTCTTTATTCCAGTAAGCTAACTCATATTCTTTTGTCCAATTTTTCCCTTCATATACAATACCTGCTGCTAGTTTATCACATAACATTTCTGCTGCATATTTATATGGCATAACAGGTGTTACATTTGGTGAAGCTTCATCTATCCAATATTCTGAATGATGTTTATTTCTTCCTTTATGGTGAAGCCATGCTTCTGAATATCCTTTATCTTTTCTTGCTTCTGTTATTGGTGAATGTGTTCCCACATAATATTTTATACTTTCAAAAAATTCGGTTGGAGAATATTTTGAAAAGTCATGTAAAAAGCCCCTCCAAGGCTCTCCTATTTTACAACATAATTTAAACACTACCCATTTATGATGTGTAATTAGTATTATATGTTTTATTGCATTTTTTAGAATCATTATTACCCCTCTTTCTTCGTTCCTACAATAGTTTACTATAATTTTTTTCCAAAATCAATAAATTTTATTTAACTTTTTGCATAGAATATTAAAAGATATTTAAATTTTAGGAGGTTTAAACATATGTGTGGATTTGTAGGATTTGCAAATTTTAACGAAAAAATTTCTAATAAAGAGGAAATATTAAAAAATATGAATGATACTCTTTCTAAAAGAGGACCTGATGAAGAAGGTTATTACATAAATGATTTTTTAGGTTTTGGGCATAAAAGGCTTATTGTAATAGACCCAGAAGGTGGTAAACAACCTATGAAAGAGACTTATTCTTTTGGCGAATTTGTTATTTGCTATAATGGTCAGATATATAACACTAAAGAGCTGAGAAAAGATTTAGAAGAAAATGGATTTGATTTTTCTAGTCATTCAGATACTGAGGTTCTTTTAAAAGCATATATCCATTATGGAGAAAATGTAGTAAAACACTTAAATGGTATTTTTGCTTTTGCTATTTGGGATTCTAAAAAGCAAGAACTATTTTTTGCAAGAGACCATTTTGGTGTAAAACCATTTTTTTATACTTACACTAACAATACCTTTATATTTGCTTCTGAAATAAAGGCTATTTTTAAATATCCTGGTATAGAAAAAGTTTTAGATAATCAAGGAATTTCAGAATTATTTGGAATTGGTCCAGCTCATACTCCTGGAACCACGATTTTTAAAGATATTTATGAATTAAAACCTGCTCATTTTGGTGTTTTTAATAGAAGCGGTATTCACTTACACGAATATTGGAAATTAGTTTCAAAAGAACATAAAGATAGTTTAGGAGTTACATGTGATAAAATTAAATATTTATTACAAGATTCAATAACAAGTCAGCTTGTTTCTGATGTACCTATTTGTACCTTTTTATCTGGTGGTTTAGACTCTAGTATAATTTCTAAATTTGCCTCAGATTATTGTAAAGCAAATGGTTTGCCACCACTTGATACTTACTCTATAGACTATGTAGATAATGATAAAAACTTTGTTAAAAGTGATTTTCAGCCAAATTCCGATAATTACTATATAGACATTATGAATAAACATCTATATTCTAATCATCATAAAATTGTAATTGATACTCCTGAACTTGCCGACAGCTTAGAAGATGCTATGATTGCTCGTGATATGCCTGGCATGGCTGATGTTGACTCTTCTTTATTATTATTTTGTAAATATGTAAAAAAAGAAAAAACTGTTACTTTAACTCGGTGAGTGTGCAGATGAAATATTTGCCGGTTACCCTTGGTTTTTTAGAGAAGATGCATTAAATAGCAACACTTTCCCATGGTCTATTGCAATTACTGAAAGACAAGAATTACTAAATCCTGAGATTGGAAAAAAAGTTAATTTAAAAGAATATATTGATTTTAGATATAACGAAAGTTTAAGTAATGTAGAAGTTTTAGATACTGATTCTAAAGATACAGCAAATAAAAGAAAAATTTCTTATCTTACATTAAATTGGTTTATGCAAACACTTTTAGATAGGTCTGATAGAATGGCAATGTATAATGGTTTTGAAATAAGAGTTCCTTTTTGTGATTATAGATTAGCCGAATATCTATGGAACATACCATGGGAAATGAAAGCACTAAAAGGCCGTGAAAAAGGTCTACTTAGATATATTTCAAAAGATTTTTTACCTTCTGAAATTGTAGATAGAAAAAAATCTCCTTATCCTAAGACTCATAATCCTACTTATTTAAAGAGAGTAAAAGAGATGCTTACCAAAATTATGGAAGATAAAAATGCTCCAATAAATAACTTATTAAACAGAGAATATATTTTAGATATTTTAAATACAGATGGAAAAGCTTTTACAAGGCCTTGGTTTGGTCAATTAATGACTGGTCCACAGCTTATGGCTTACCTTTGCCAAGTAAATATGTGGCTTGAGAAGTATGAGCCAAGGATTGAAATTTGATAATCATCCACAGGTAGAACCCGTGGATGATTATGGATCTACAATCAAATTGGATCTTCGAAAATTGTACAACGCATGATATAAATTAACTCTTCAATGTCTTCATGTTCAACTCCAACACCTGCATACAAACTTGAGGTCACAAATTGTGACCTCAAGTTTAATTTATATAAACATAATCATAAATAATGGATAATGTTCTATATTTTCTTCATCTTTATAAATATTACAATCATTTTCAAATTTCATATATCTTGTTACAGTTTTATAATTTTGTATAATTGACTTTAAAGATTTTGCTTGCTTATTTTTCCCTGACTTAACCTCAATTGCTGTAACTTTTCCATCTATATTTAATACAAAATCAATTTCTAGAGTACTTTTTCTTTCAAAATACATTAATTTACTGTGCCTAGTAGCTATTTCTTCAGCACATACATTTTCTAATAGTGCTCCTTGATTAATATATAAATCATCCTCTAGAATTGCTTTTTGTGTACCTTCTTCTAGCATAGACACTAATAATCCTGTATCTCTCATATATATTTTGAAGCAATTCAATCGTATATTCGATATTAGAGGCAATGCTGGTTCAGATAAATTATAGCAAAAATTAATGATTCCCGCATCTTTTAACCATTCTATTGATGATGCATACTTTCTTTCTCCAACATTTTCTTCATCTTCTTTTATTTCTGAAAACAAAAATTTCTTATTCTTTTTTGATAATTGTATTGGTATGCTGTTAAATGTATTTATAATTTTTTGTTTGTTACTAGTTTCAGCAAATTTTACAACATCTAACAAATAATTTTCTACAATGGCTTTTTGAAGAATTAATACTTTTGACAAACTACTTGTTTGTACATATTCATTTACTACATTAGGCATTCCTCCAACTAGCATATACATTTTAAATTGTTCTGCTAATTGTTTCATTACATATCCATCCATTGGCCTGATATTTTCAAAGCAATCCTTTGCATAATTTATAGTTTCCTTTTTAATACCTATTCCCCATAAAAATTCTTCAAAATCTAATGGATATAAATCTATAACTCTTTCATAACCTACTGGATATGATGTTACTTCTTTATAATATAAACCTAATAATGAACCAGAAGAAATTACATCAATCCTTCCATCTAAAGCAAAACTTTTCAATGCTGTTCTTGCATTTGGACAAGATTGTATTTCATCTAAAAATAAAATAGTTTTATTTGGCACTATATTTACATTTGGAAATGTAACTTCAAGTTTCATTATCAATGTTTTTATATCTAGATTTCCATCAAAAATATTTTTATATTCAGGAGTTAATTCAAAATTTATATAAATATAATTTTCATAATTTTTCTTTGCAAAATCATCAATAATAAATGTTTTTCCAACTTGTCTTGCTCCTCTAATTAATAAGCATGGTTTCTTTTCTTCCCTTTTCCATTCTTCTAATACACTGGTAACTTTTCTTTCTAACATTTTTACCACCTCACAAATCTCTTTTCTTTATTATATTATACAATTTTTTGTTAATTTATGCAAGTTTTTATGAGGACTTTTGAAATGATTTTGCAAGTTTTTATGAGGACTTTTAGAATTTAATTGCAAGTTTTTTAAAGAGTTTTTATAGATAATTGCATTTTTATTTTTTAGTAAATTTATACTGTTACTTTTTCATATTTTTATTCAATTTCGTACATTATCATTTTCGAGTAATCCTTACATCCTCTAGCAAAATTGATATGTGTTTTTTTCTGACAGCCAACGACTCGGACCTCAACTTATGGCATGCCTTTATCAAGTTAATATGTGGCTTGAGAAGTATGAGCCAAGGATTGAAATTTGATAATCATCCACAGGTAGAACCCGTGGATGATTATGGATCTACAATCAAATTGGATCTTCGAAAATTGTACAACGCATGATATAAATTAACTCTTCAATGTCTTCATGTTCAACTCCAACACCTGCATATCTTGCAATTTTCTTTATAAACTTCATAAGATGGGGGGTTTCTGATGTATCATTATCATCATCATACTCATATTTGTAGTAAAAAGATTTGCACCTTCCGTTTGGATTTGATACTACAATCCAGAACTCACATCGGCCTAATTCTGGATATTTCCGAGGTCCTCGTACCACCATGCCAACAATTGGACTTTTTTCCATAAATAATTCCTCCTTGTCAATTGACTTTCTAATTAAGTTTACTTGTTGCCATCTATTTAAACTGCTCTTAAATTAGAACAGGAATTTCTTAAATATATTTAAAATATATTTATATGTTAACATAATTTTTTATATTTTTCAACTGTAATTACTTATTTTCTCTATATATTTATACTTACTTGAATTGCAATATTATTCTTTAACAAACTTTATTCCTCTTTTATTTAACATATTTCTTACACTTAGGTTATTATCTACATGCTCATCTGTTATGTTTTCTTCTCCGTACATATCTTTTTCAGTTACGTTATAATTCGTCATTTCTGTTGCCAAATTTTTTGCTGCAATCGTTAGAGTTGGTAAAAAATCTGCAAGAGGTCTATTTTCTTTTACTCCATATTTTTCTTTCATTTGCATTGTATTTAATCCACCAAATAATGCCGAATCACCTTTTGAACGTATTCTTGCAAATCCTAAATCATCTACTCCTCTTTCATAAATATTTTTGGATAGTTGTTTTTCGGATTCTTTTAGTTTCTCTCTTGCTTCTAATCGATTCATTAATTTAATTCTGTCCTCAATTATTTCTTGTTTTCTAGTCTGTACTGCAAAATATGTTTGAGCAAATGCGATTTCCTCTTTTTTCGAATCTCCATTTTGAGCAATTAAATAACAAGCATATCTTGTAAGCATATAATCCTGTAATTTTCTTTTTGCTCCTGAGCCTATTTTTACCATTTTCGTGACCTCACGAAAATGGTTATCAACTTCTATACCAGCATTTTCACAAGATTGCATTGCTTTTTTTATTGTTTCAATAAAATTTTCCCATCTTTTGTAACCAAATTGAATCTGCAAATCTCTTGCATACCAGAATTCTATATTTTCTTTTTCTTCCGTATTAATAATAGAATCAAATTTTTCTTTTAATTCTATTAGCTTGGATTTTTCAAATTCCATAGCATCCACTTCCTTGTAACATTACTCATAATAACATATTTACACCTTTTATTAGTTTATTTTTTACTACATTTGTTACAATTTGTATGATATTACTGTATTATACATTTTAAAACGTTTGTTTGTATTTGTCAAGTACTTTTCTATTATTTATTTTTATCTAAATCATTTATTTTCATAATAAAAAGTAGTTCTTATCATAAGTACATGATTTGAGCTACTTTTCTTTTCTTGCAACAACAGCAAACCTTCCGTCTTGTGTATAATATGAACATGTTGATAAAGTAATTAGTCTATCACCATATGTTGCAGTTTCTTCTATATTATATAAAGATGCTTTTTTTGCCTTTTCTATATATTCCATATATTCTTCTTCAGATTTAGGATTTATGAAATAATAATATCTAAATACATTTTTCTCCGATTTATAATATACTTTTGATTTAAATGCAGAAATTATATCATAAATAGAATCTTCATTTTCTGTTGTGAAGCGGATTTTGGGATGTTCTTTATAAAAACTTTCATTTTCATATTTTAATAATTCTTGAAACATTGTTCCATTATTTATGTTATGTCCATATATTAATAAATTGTTACTCTCTATATTCCAGTCATAATCTTTATTTAAAAATATCGAACCATTTTTAGATTTTTCTTTTTTGTAATTATGTGTCATATAAAATTCATTGTCTGTTCCTTGAAGTACAGGATAATTTATTGAAGTTCCTTCAATCTCAAGCCATCCTACAATATCAGAATTTTCTTCTTTTAGTTTTTGTACTTGAAGCATTCTTTCTGTTTTCTCCTCTTTGTTTTCTTTTATATTTATTTCTGTATTATTTGATATACCAATCAATGTTTCATTTTCTTTTTCCACTTCTATGGTATTTAATAACTCGCTTTCTTCTTTTGCTTCTTTTTTAAGCATTATTAAATAGACAATATATATTATAGATACAATAATTAAAGTAATTAATATAATATATATAACTTTATATATTTTTTTCTTCTTATCCATGATTGTATTTATAAAAGAATAGACTAAGTTAGCCTATTCTTTTATTCCTCTTTTCTTTAAAGAAACTAATATTACTCCCGATAATACAATACTTGCTAAAGCTAATCCAGCATAAGTTTTAACACCTGTTTTTGGAGTTTCATCTTTTTCTTCTGGTATTTCTTCTGCTGGTGGTGTAATTTCTTCATTAGATATTGCATCTACTTTGGCGTAAACTGTTGTATCTTGAGTTAATGCTGTTGCAAAATCAAATGCAGTAGTATAGTTCTCATCTGTATAGAATCCTGTTATTTCATATCCTTCATCTAACTCAATATGAGATTTTAACATATCTTCTGTAACTGTTGAACCTAAGTCTACAGCTATTCTGTTATGTTTATCTCCTGCAATTATCATTAATATTACTTTTTCTTCATCTGTTGTTGGATTTACTGTATCAGGCATCATACTTTCAAATAAAATATTGTCATTCTTATCTGTTACAGCTATAACATTTCCAGCAATAGCTATCTTATTTGTAGTATTTTCAGTATTAGTTACTGTAAAATCTGTTACTTTACTATCTTCTGGAATACGAATTACATTTTCTCCTTCATCAGATGTTAATGTTCCATTCATTGTTAAGCTTGGATTTTGAGTAACTGCTGCACCTTTATCAACTTCTATACCATTGTTTTCACCTGTACCATTTGTTCCTAAATGTAAGTCTATAATTTCAAGACTACCACCATTTACTAAAACTCCACCATATCTAAATCCAGTAATTGATACATTATTTAGAATTACGATACCTCCATCATATGCTTGAACACCATATTTAGGTCCGTTATTTAAGTCGATATCTTTTAAAGTAAGTTTTGCTCCTGTACTTTGTGCTGTAAACATTGTTTGATTTCCTGATGTAGATGTCCAATCTGTAGAACCTGCAACAGTATATCCATTACCATCTATAGTAATTTCGCCAGTTATTACTATTGGTTTAGTTACTGTTATATTATTTTGTAAAGTAATTGTGTCTCCTGCAGATGCACTTGTTATTGCACTTATTAATGTTTCTTCACTATTTGCAGTTGTATCAGCTGCATTACTTATGTTTGGAATAATTAATAAAGCACAAATAATTAACATGAAAAATAAAATTAATTTAATTGTGTTTTTCATTTTTTCACCTCCTTGTTTATTTCAATTTTAGTTTTCACGTTTTTTTGTTTTTTATTTACATATTTTAAAATTTTAAATTTTTCCAAAATAAATGTAAAAAATATGAAAAAATAGATAAGACAATTTATCTTATCTATTTAATATTAAGTTTAATATATTTTATTTCATTTTTTCTTTTATCTTAACTAAAGTATTTAAAGCATCTATTGGTGTTAATTCATTTAAATCGATTTTGTCAATTTCATGTGCTATTTCTGCTAATTTATAGTTAAACATATCAAATTGTCCTTCAACTTGCTTTTTATCTTGCTTTTCTTGTTTTTTACCTGTTAAGATATTCTTTCTTTCTAATGAACGCAAAATCTCATTTGCTTTTGTAGTTACAACTTTTGGAACACCTGCTAATCTTGCTACATGAATACCATAACTTTCATCTGTTCCACCTTTTACTATTTTTCTTAAGAAGATAATATCTTCTCCTTTTTCTTTTACTGCAACAGAATAATTTTTTACACCTTCTATCTTTCCTTCTAGTTCTATTAATTCATGATAATGTGTTGCAAATAAAGTCTTTGCTCCACATTTTTCTTTATCTGCAATATATTCTGCAACAGCCCATGCAATAGATAAACCATCATATGTAGATGTTCCTCTTCCAATTTCATCTAATATTACTAAACTATTTGGTGTTGCTTCTTTTAAAATGCTAGCCACTTCCATCATTTCTACCATAAAAGTACTTTGTCCCATACTTAAATCATCTGATGCACCAACTCTTGTAAATATTTTATCTACAACTCCAATTTTTGCACTTGATGCTGGAACAAAACTTCCTACTTGTGCCATCAAAGTAATTAGAGCAACTTGTCTCATATATGTTGATTTACCAGCCATATTAGGTCCTGTAATTATTGAAAGCCTATTTTCTCCCTTATCTAAGTATGTATCATTTTCAACAAAACTTCCCGCTCCTAATATTTTTTCAATAACAGGATGGCGTCCGTCTTTTATGTCAATTACGCCTAATGTATTTACTTCTGGCATACAATAATTCATATCTTCTGCAACAGTTGCAAATGAAACTAGTACATCTAGAGTAGATACAACTTCACTTGTTTGTTGAAGTCTTACTATATTTTTTGCGATTTCTTCTCTAATTTCTACAAATGCATCATATTCTAGGTTTACTACTTTTTCTTCTGCTCCTAAAATTTGATTTTCTAAATTTTTTAACTCTTCTGTTATAAACCTTTCTGCATTTGTTAGAGTTTGTTTTCTAATATATCTTTCAGGAACTAAATTTAAATTTGATTTTGTAACTTCTAAGAAATATCCAAAAACTTTATTAAATCCTACTTTTAAGTTTTTAATTCCTGTTTTTTCTTTTTCTTCAGCTTCTAGTTTAACAAGCCAGTTTTTTCCTTCAGTTCCAGCAAGTTTTAATTTATCAATTTCTTCATCATATCCGAAGTTTTATAATTCCACCTTCTTTTATTGTCATAGGCGGATCATCTACAATTGATTTATCTATTAATTTATATACATCATCTAAAACATCTAAATTTTGATACAATTCTTTTAGCATAGGTGATTTTACATCTTGCAAAATCACCTTTAAATTTGGTAATTTTTCTAAAGAATTTTTAAGTGTTACCATATCTCTTGCATTGGCATTTCCATAGGCCATTTTACCTGATAATCTTTCTATATCATATACCTTTTTTAAGTTATCTATTATATCACCTTTAAGCATTATATTGTCTTTTAATTCTTTTACAGCATCTAATCTTTTATTTATCTCTAGCACATCTACTAAAGGATTATTTAACCATCTTCTTAAGAGTCTTCCTCCCATTGATGTTGAAGTTTTATCTAATACCCAAAGAAGTGTTCCTTTTTTAGATTTATCTCTCATTTTTTCTGTTATTTCTAGATTTCTTCTTGCATTTATGTCTAATGCCATATATTTAGAAAGATTATATACAGTAATTTTGTTTATATAGTCAATATTTGTTTTTTGAGTTTGCTCAATATATTCCAAAAGTGCATTTATTGAACATACAGTTAATTTCTTTTCTGCTATATCTTCTATTTTTTTTCCATTATTATCAACAATATTAAATCTTAAATTTAGATTATTCAAATCTGATGTAAAATATTTATCTTCAAAATTTGTAATATATATTTTTTCAAATCTTTCTCTTATTTTTCCTATCTCTTCTTTTGAATCACTCATCATAGAATTTACTACTAATTCTGATGGAGTATATCTTGCAATTTCATCTAAAAGCATTGGAAAGTTATATTCTTCTCTTATTTCTGCAGAATAAAATTCACCTGTTGATATATCACATATACTTATTCCATAATGTATTCCTGATTTAAATATAGCCATAATATAGTTATTTTTTCTTTCTTCTAGCATATTACTATCTACTAGTGTTCCTGGAGTTACGACTCTAATTACTCCTCTTTTTACTATTCCTTTTGCTTTTTTAGGGTCTTCTAGTTGTTCACAAATGGCTACTTTATATCCTTTATTTATCAATCTTGATATATATATTTCTGCAGCATGATGTGGAACTCCGGCACATTGGAGCTCTTTCTTCTTGTCCGCAGTCTTTTCCAGTTAGGGTAAGTTCTAGTTCTCTTGATGCTGTTATTGCATCATCAAAAAACATTTCATAAAAGTCTCCTAATCTATAGAATAATATACAATCTTTATATTCTTCTTTTGTTTCAAGATATTTTTGCATCATAGGTGAATATTCTGCCATTTCTATTTATCTTCCTTTCCTTCTTCATCTTTTTGTTCTTCTAGTTTTTCATATTCTGCTACTTTTATTCTCATTCTTCTTAATGTACTAACACTAATACCTAATGCCTTTGCCTTATCTTTGTTAGTACCTTCAACTCTATCTGCTCTTTCTAAAATCTTCTTTTGTCTTAAATATTCTTGTTTTGCTTTTGGTATGCTATCATCAATAATGACATCTCCCTCATCAAATCCGCTTAATGTATTATCAATTAAATATTTTTCTAAGTTTGTAAAAGTTTTTCTTTTCATCTTTCTTTCTGAATGTTCTTTTCCTATTTTATACAAAGGTTCATAATACTCGTCATCTTTTAGCTTTTCCAATTCTCTACTAACTGTTCTTGGTGGTATTCCATATCTTCTTGCTATTTCACTTTGACTTATATCTTCTTGTATCATCTCAATAATTAAAGCTTTAAAATTAATAAAAGAATAATCAGGATTACTTTTTTGTTTATATTCAACATATCTTCTTTTTATCTCTTCATCACCTGAATTGTTTACAAACTCTATAATTTTTTCTTTTAAAGTTTGATAATGTACACCTAATTCTGTTGCTAAATCCATTAATCCTTTTTCACCATTTACTAACCTGGAAAACGCTCTTTTAATCTCTTCTCTAGGTAGTTCCACTTTTGATGATTCTTTATTAGATACAAGTCTTGCTTCAAACTCTTCTCTTCTTTTGGTTCCTTCTGTTAAATTTTCTCTGCATATTCTAATAAATGTATCTCTATTTATCTGATACTCTTCTTCTATCTTCCTAGCACTTTTACCTTTAAAAAATTCTTCAAATGCTTTCATAAAAATTTCTTTATCCATCTATTTCTCCTTTTAAGTACCACATATGTTCTGATACTATCTTTAAATGCACTATTTTATTGATTAAATCTCTTGGGCCCTCAAAAATAACTACTTTATTACTATCTGTTCTTCCTGTTAGCATATTAGAATTATTTTTACTTGTTCCTTCTACTAGTACTTTTTGTGTCGTTTCTACATATTTTTTATTGTTTTCTTCTATCATGCTTTCTACTAGTTCTTTTAATTTATTAAATCTTTTATGTTTTATTTCTTCAGGCACTTGATTTTCCATTTTATCTCCTGGAGTTCCTTTTCTTCTTGAATATATAAACATAAAGACTTGTTCAAACCTTGCTTTTCTTACTACATCTAAAGTATCTTCAAATTCTTCATCTGTTTCTCCAGGGAATCCTACTATAATATCTGTTGATAATGTTAAATTTGGTATTTTTTCTTTCATTTTATCCACTAAACTTAAGTATTGTTCTTTTGTATATTTTCTATTCATTTCTTTTAAAACTTTAGTATTTCCTGATTGAAGTGGAAGATGTATTAATTTACATACTTTATCACAGTTGGAAATTGCATCTATTACATCATCTGTAAAATCTTTTGGATGTGGTGAAACAAATCTTATTCTTTCTATTCCGTCTATTTTATTTACTTCCCTTAAAAGTTTTGCAAAAGAGTCTATACCATTATATTGTTCAAATGGTATATTTTTTTCTCTTTCAACTCTCAAATATGAATTTACATTCTGTCCGAAGAAGTGTTATTTCCTTATATCCTTCTTTTGCTAAAAGTTTTACTTCGTCTATAATGTCCTTTGGATTTCTGCTTCTTTCTCTTCCACGTACATATGGTACAATACAATATGTACAAAAATTATTACATCCGGTTCATTATAGTGACAGATGCTTTTATTTTGCTATCCCTTTTTATAGGAAGTCCTTCATAAATTTTTCCATCAATATCTATTACATCTTCTATTTTCCTTTTTTCTTCTAAAGATATATATAAATCTTCTGGGAATTTATATAAAGTATGTGTTCCAAATATAACATCTACAAATGGATAACTTTCTTTTATCTTATCTGTTATATGTTTTTCTTGCATCATGCAACCACCAATTGCAATAATTATCCCTTTTTCTTCTTTTAATCTTTTTAATTCTCCGAAGTTTTCCGGAATAATTTGTCCTCTGCATTTTCCCTTACACAACAGGTATTAAATATCGCTATATCTGCTTGTTTCACATTCTCAGTTTTTGTGTAACCCATTTTTTCTAACATACCACATATTTTTTCTGAATCATTTTCATTTAATTGGCAACCCATTGTATAAATATTGTATTTTAAGGATTTTCCTTCATTTATTTTTTTGACTTTTTCTATATATTCTTTTTGTTTATTTACATCATTTATTGTATCCAATTTTTTCTCCTCCATTTACTTTGAATATTTTAATATATTTTGTATATTTTTGCAAGGGTATTTACAGATTTAGACTTTGGTTAGAATATAAGTAAAAAGAAAGCGCAAACACGCTTCCCTTTTATTTTAGATATTTTTAATATCATTTTTTAAAGTTTTAACTTCTTCTTCTGATAACCCAGTTAATGATACCACTTCTTTTATTGAAAAATCTTTATCTAACATATTTTTAGCAATATCTATAAAATGTACCCCATGTCAAGGACATTTAAGAAAAAGGGATAAATATTTTTTAT
>CAKNKX010000022.1 GCA_930987745.1 uncultured Clostridium sp. | reverse complement strand
AAGCATTTTGAATGCTTAAAGAATTTTTGCTTATGAAAAAGTGTTTAAAACCCGAAATAAAAATAAGAAATGTAGAAATATATGAGATAATAAAATTTATAAAAAACGGAGAAACTTTATGAAAAATACTTGAAAAAATAAAAAAAGATGGTATAATTGTTTCATAAATGTAAAAAACTGTAACAAGGACAACACAAATAATAAAATATCTTAAAGAGAGCTAATCGGTTGGTGTGAGATTGGTAAGTAAAAATTATTTGTTATCACCTTAGTTGTTGCTAGACTGAAATTAAAAGTAAGTTTAGCCGTATGCCTGCGTTAAAGGAATAAAGAGAGTAAATATTTTTAATATTTATTAATTTAGGTGGTACCGCGGAAAAGTAGATTATAGCTATTTCGTCCTATTAAGGATGAAATAGCTTTTTTGTATTTATCAAGGTAAACCTAAAAATAATCTAAAAAGGAGGAAACTTATGTATAAGAAAGTAGAACTTGAAAACGGATTTGTAGGATTAGAAAGAAAAGTTGCAAAAGATTGGAAAGAACATAATATCATGGAAAAAAACTTTGCAATGAATGAAGGAAAGGAACATTTTTGTTTTTATGATGGACCTCCAACAGCAAATGGAATGCCACATGTTGGACATATTGAAACAAGAGTTGTAAAAGATATTATTCCAAGATATAAAGTTATGAAAGGGTATAAAGTAGACCGTAAAGCTGGTTGGGATACACATGGACTTCCAGTAGAACTTGAAATAGAGAAAAAACTTGGAATTTCAGGAAAAGAACAAATAGAAGAATATGGAGTAGAAAAATTCGTAAAAGAATGTAAATCAAGTGTATTTAATTATGTTCATATGTGGGAAGAAATGAGTGAAAAAGTAGGATATTGGGTTGATATGAAAAATCCATATGTTACATATCACAATGAATATATTGAATCAGTATGGTGGGCATTAAAACAAATGTGGGATAAAGGCCTTCTATACGAAGGACATAAAGTTATGCCATATTGCCCAAGATGTGGAACAGCACTTTCTTCACATGAAGTTGCACAAGGGTATAAAGATGTAAAAGATTTAACATGTGTTGCAAAATTTAAATTAGAAGATGAAGAAAATACATATATCTTAGCATGGACAACAACACCATGGACATTACCATCAAACTTAGCTTTATGTGTAAACAAATCATATGAATATGCGAAAGTAAAAGCAAATATTGGAACAGAAGATGAACCACAATATGAGAACTATATTTTAGCAAAAGATTTATTAGAAGAAGTTTTAAAGGAAACACCATATGAAATATTAGAAACATTCAAAGGGGAAAAATTGTTAGGTAAAAAATATGAACAATTAATGCCTTTTGCAAAAGTAGAAGGAAAAGCATTTGTTGTAATTCATGGAGACTATGTAACATTAACAGATGGTACAGGAATCGTTCATATTGCACCAGCTTATGGTGAAGATGATAGCCTAGTCGCAAAACAAAATGGAATTGCATTTGTCAACTTAGTTGATAAAGCTGGAAACTTTGTACCAGAAGTAGAACCATGGGCAGGTAAGTTTGTAAGAGACTGTAATGAAGATATTTGTAAATGGTTAAAAGAAAGAAATAAATTATTTAGCAAAGAAAAACACGTTCACTCTTATCCACATTGTTGGAGATGTGACACACCACTTCTATATTATCCAAAAGAAAGTTGGTTTGTTGCAATGAGTACTTTAAGAGATAAATTAGTAGCAAACAATAATAAAGTAAATTGGTATCCTGATACAATAAGAACAGGAAGATTTGGAAAATTCTTAGAGAATGTAATAGATTGGGGAATTTCTAGAGATAGATATTGGGGAACACCACTTCCAATTTGGACTTGTGAGGATGAAAACTGTGGACATAGAGAATGTATTGGTTCAATAGAAGAACTAAAAGAAAAAGCAATAGATTGTCCTGATGATATAGAACTTCATAAACCATATATTGATGATGTATACTTAAAATGTCCTAAATGTGGTAAAAAGATGAAAAGAGCAAAAGAAGTAATCGACTGTTGGTTTGATTCAGGTTCAATGCCTTTTGCACAATGGCATTATCCATTTGAGAATAAAGATAAATTTGAAAACAATTTCCCTGCAGACTTTATTTCAGAAGCGGTTGACCAAACAAGAGGATGGTTCTATACATTAACAGCAATAGGAACAGCTTTATTTGATAGAACACCATTTGAAAATTGTATAGTATTAGGTCATGTTTTAGATGAACATGGACAAAAAATGTCAAAATCAAAGAAAAATGGTGTAGACCCTATGGTTTTATTAGATACAGTAGGAGCAGATGCAACAAGATGGCATTTCTATACATGTAGCGCACCATGGCTTCCAACAAGATTAGGCATTAAAAATGTTCAAGAAACACAACGTGGATTTATATTAACTTTATGGAATGTATATTCATTCTATGTACTATATGCCGAAATTGACCAATTTAATCCATTAGAATATAAAGATTTTAAATTAAAAAATATAATGGATAAATGGATAATTTCAAAATTAAATACATTAGTAAAAGAAGTAGCAGATAAATTAGACCATTATGATATTACAAATGCAGCTCTATTAATTGAAGAATTTACAGACGAATTATCTAATTGGTATGTAAGAAGAAATAGAGAAAGATTCTGGGCAAAAGAACTTGATGATGAAAAAATAGGAGCATATGTTACTCTATATAGAGTATTAACAACTCTAATAAAAGTTTCAGCACCATTTACACCATTTATAACAGATGAAATTTATCAAAACTTAGTTTTAAGCTTAGATAAAAATGCACCAGAAAGTGTACATTTATGTTTATGGCCTGAAGTAAATGAAAATGAAATTGATAAAACTTTAGAAGAAGAAATGAGTTTAGCATATAAAATTGTAAAATTAGGACGTAGTAGCAGAAACTCTGCAAACATCAAAAATAGACAACCATTATCAGAAATGCTAATTTCAGTAGATACACTTCCAAAATACTATGAAGATATAGTAAAAGACGAATTAAATGTTAAGAAAATTGAATTTGGTGCAGAAATGAGTAAATATGTAGACTTTGAAATCAAGCCAAATTTACCTGTACTTGGAAAAGAATATGGAAAACTAATTCCAAGAATAAGAGAAGAAATCGCTAAATTAAATCAAATGGATTTAGCAAATAAGGTAAAAAAAGGTGGAACAGAATATATTCAAATTGATGACTCAGAGATTGGTTTAAATTCAGAAAACTTACTTGTTACAATGCAAGGAAAAGATGGATTCGCATTCTCTGGAGAAGGAGAAATTGGTGTTGTATTAGAAACTACTATTACAGAAGAACTAAAAGAAGAAGGATATGTTCGTGAAGTTTTATCGAAAGTACAAAATATGAGAAAAGAAAGAGATTTTGAAGTTTTAGACCATATTAATCTTTATGTTGCAGGAAATGAAAGCTTAGAAAATGTAATCAAGAAAAATGAAGAGACAATTAAACATGATACTTTAGCTGTAAAAGTTATTTATCATGAAGAAAGAGAAAATTATGTGACAACTAATATAAATGGAGAAAATCTAGATATAGATGTTGAAGTCGTAAAATAAAATACAAAAGAAAGAAACATATTTAAATAGTAACCATCTTATTTAATATGTTTCTTTTCATATATAGAGATGATGTTCTTGATGATGACCGTAATTAGGAAAGTGTATAAAAAGTACTACATAATAAACTGTTTTTAGTTTATTAGTAGTACTTTTTCTATTAAACAAAAATCTTAATAAAAAATAAATTGATTTATAGAAGATTTTGTGATATAAAAAACAAAGGTGAGCAAAAGGAAGATTACAGGAAGGTGAAAATATGAATATTGATTTTTTAGAAAACTTGCAAGATGCGATAGAAAAAACAATAGAAATTACAAATGAAAGAAAAACTAATTTACAAGGAGCTGATACTTTGGAAGAAAAATTAAACTTAAAAAATGAAAAATATACAATAGATAGGTTTGAAGGAGATGTAGCAGTACTAGAAAATAGAGAAAACGGGGAAATGCTAAATATAGATAGAAAAAAATTACCAAAAGATGCAAAAGAAAGTGATATTTTAAAATTTTCAAATGGAAAGTTTGAAGTAGATAAAGAAGAAACAAAAACTATAGAAGAAAGAATAATAGATAAAGCAAATAGAATTTGGAAATAAAAATAAAATGGGGGATTTCAAAAGATGGGAAGAAGAAAAAAATCAAGTAAAAACCAAAAAATAGTTGCAAGTATTTTTGGAGTGATTTTTCTTGCAATAATAACTTTACTTGGAATAAATCAAGATACGCTAAATAGTTTTACAAAAATTGAAGAAGAAACAAGTAATAACATAACAGCAGAAAGTATGGCTACTTCAACTAGTAGTGAGGTTACAGGAAATCTAACAGTAGACTTTATAGATGTTGGACAAGCAGATAGTATATTGATTACAAATAATAATGAATCTATGCTTATAGATGCAGGAAACAACGAGGATGGAGAAGATGTCGTAAAATATTTAGAAAATAAAGGAATAAAAAAACTAAACTATGTTGTTGGTACACATCCACACGAAGACCATATTGGTGGATTAGATGATGTAATAAATAGTGATATACAAATAGAAAATATATTAATGCCTAAAATTACAACAACAACAAAAACTTTTGAAGATGTGTTAGATGCAATAGAAAATAAAGGGCTAACTGTTGAAGCACCTAGTAAAGGATATGAATTTAAAATAGGAGAAGCCAATTGTAAAGTTATGACAGACTCTATAATAGATAAAGACAACTTGAACATATCTTCAATAGTTATAAGATTAACATTTGGAAATAATAGTTTCTTATTTATGGGAGATAGTGAAGAAGAAAATGAAAAAACAATCTCTTGGCCTAAAACAGACGTCTTAAAAGTTGGACACCATGGCTCAAATACAAGTAGTAGTGAAAAATTCTTAAATGAAGTGTCACCTAAATATGCAGTAATTATGGCAGGAGAAGGAAATTCTTATGGACTTCCAAAAGATGAGATAGTAAAAAGAATAGAAAGTCTAGGAACAACAATATATAGGACAGATAAAAATGGAACAATAGAAATGATTTCAGATGGGAATGAAATAAAAATAACAACTGAAAAGTGAGAAAATAATAATATAACAATAATCATAAGGAGTAGCAACTAAAAAGGCTACTCCTTTTAGACATTATTGATTGAATTTTGATAAACTACTTGACAGTTTTGCTGAATAAAGATAAAATAAAATAGGTAGGAAAAAATATATTTAAAATCAAAATTAATATATATATTTTATTCGAACATTGAAAAATAAATAAAGAAAGAGGTGTATGATTTTGAACATTGTAATTATCATCGCCGCTGTCTTAATCTCATTTGCAATTGGTGTGCCAGTAGGAATGGCATATAGAAAGAAAATTGCAGAATCTAAAATAGGTGGAGCTGAAAAAGAAGCAAAAAGAATATTAGAAACAGCTCAAAAAGAAGCAGAAAACTTGAAGAAAGAAGAAATTATTAAGGCGAAAGAAGAAATAATGTCAAGCAGAAAAGAATTAGATCAAGAGATTAAAGAAAGAAGAGGCGAAGTACAAAAACAAGAATCAAGATTAATTCAAAAAGAGGAAAACTTAGAAAGAAGAGAAGAAAACTTTGAAAAGAAGGAAAGAGAACAAGAAAAAGAGTGGCAACAAATCGAAGACAAAAAACAGGACTTAGATAAGTTATACAAACAAGAAATGGTAGAACTTCAAAAAATAGCATCTTTAACTAAAGAAGAAGCAAAAGAAAAATTGCTTTCAGAAATGGATAAAGAGCTAACAGCTGAAAAAGCAAGCTTAATTAGAGAAAAAGAACAAAAGGCAAAAGAAGAAGCTACAAAAAACGCAAAAGAAATTTTAACATATGCTGTTCAAAAATGTGCAGCTGACCACTCTCAAGAAACAACAGTATCAATAGTTTCACTTCCAAATGATGAAATGAAAGGAAGAATTATTGGTAGAGAAGGTAGAAATATTAAAGCACTAGAGACATTGACAGGAATAGACTTAATAATTGATGATACACCAGAAGCTGTAGTATTATCAGGATTTGATCCATTAAGAAGAGAAGTTGCTAAAATTGCTTTGGAAAAATTAATTGATGATGGAAGAATTCATCCAGCAAAAATAGAAGAAATGGTTGAAAAGGCAAAGGAAGAAGTAGAAGAAACAATAAAAGAAGAAGGAGAAAGAGCAGTTTTAGAAACAGGAGTAATTGGATTACATCCAGACATAGTTCGTTTAATTGGAAAATTAAAATATAGAACAAGTTATGGACAAAATGTATTAAACCATTCTATTGAAGTATCAAACTTAGCAAGAATCATGGCTGAAGAATTAGAATTAGACCCTAAACTTGCAAGAAGAGCTGGACTTTTACATGATATAGGTAAAGCTCTAGACCATGATATGGAAGGAACTCATGTTGAAATTGGTGTGGAAATTCTAAAAAAATATAAAGAAAATCCACTAGTAATAAATGCAGTAGAGGCACATCATGGAGATGTAGAACCACAAACACTAGAAGCAGTTTTAGTACAAGCAGCAGACGCAATTTCAGCATCAAGACCTGGAGCAAGAAGAGAAACATTAGAAGCATATATTAAAAGACTTCAAAACCTAGAAGAAATTGCAGACTCATTTGATGGAGTAGAAAAATCATTTGCAATTCAAGCGGGTCGTGAAGTAAGAATATTAGTAAAACCTGATAAAATTACAGATGATCAAATGACAATTCTAGCAAGAGACGTTGCTAAAAAAGTTGAAAATGAAATGGATTATCCAGGTCAAATAAAAGTAAACATTATAAGAGAGACAAGAGTTGTAGATTATGCAAAATAAAAAGGAAAAAAACAAATAAGTGAATAAGTAAACAATAAAGAATTAAAACCTAAAAAAGAGTTGCAGAAGCAACTCTTTTTTTGACACAGAGCATTCCAGGAACGTTTTGTGTCATTTTTTTGTTGAAAAATGTCAAAAATGTGATATAATATATGTGTTGTTATAAGTAGAATGGAGGTCTTAGAGTATGACAACAGAAAGAATTTCTTGGTTACCGCGACAACGGGCAAGTGGAATTTTATTGCCTATTTATTCATTGCCATCTAAGTATGGGATAGGAACTATGGGAGAGGCATCATCTAACTTTGTAGACTGGCTAAGAAAAGCTGGTCAAACTTTTTGGCAGATTTTACCATTAGGCTATACCGGTTATGGGAATTGTCCATACAGTACTTTTTCCACATTTGCCGGGAATCCGCTTTTTATTGATTTAGACTTATTAGTGAAAAAAGGTCTATTATGTGAAGGCGATTTAGGGCAGCTAAATGACTATAATCCGGACAGAGTAGATTATGCAAGAGTCATAGAGGAAAAGTATCCGATTTTGCGAAAAGCATACGAAAAAGCAAAACAACTTGGAATTGCTCAAAAAAGTATTGATGAGTTTGAAAGAGAAAACAGTTTTTGGCTAGATGACTATGCAATGTATATGGCGATTCGTGATTCCTATGGGCAGAAACCATTTTGGGAATGGCAAGATAATCGGATTACGATGAGAGAGCAAAAAGCTCTGGAAGAATTCAAAAAAATCCATGGAGATGAGGTGAATTTCTACAAGTTTATTCAAGTGTTGTTTTTTGAACAATACTTTGCTATGAAGGACTATGCTAATAGTCAAGGAATTAAAATAATAGGAGATATTCCTTTTTATGTTCCTTCTGATAGTGCTGATGTATGGGCTAATCCTGAATTATTCAGTAAAGATGAGTCTGCTGGTGTACCACCAGATTATTATTCTGCCACGGGACAATTGTGGGGAAATCCAGTATACGAGTGGGAAGTACACCAAAAGACAGGATTTGCTTGGTGGATAAAACGGATAAAATTTCAGTTGAAAACAACAGATGTTCTCCGTTTAGACCATTTTAGAGCATTCCAAAATTATTGGGCAGTTCCAAATGGCGAAACCACAGCAATTAATGGAAAATGGAAACCAGGTCCAAGAATGGAACTCTTTAATGCACTAGAAAAAGAATTAGGCGAGCTTCCGTTTATCGCAGAAGACCTGGGAATTATTACAGATGATGTAAGAGAACTTCTGAGTGAAACAGGATTCCCAGGAATGGCTGTATTCGTTTTTGGATTGTCAAAGAGTGAAGATAATATGTATTTACCACACAATTTGGGTAGAGGTACAATTGCTTATCCTTCAACACATGATTCAGAAACTTTTAAACAATGGGTATTAGATGTATTGGGCGATGACGACAGAAAATTTGCTATTAACTATGTAGGAGCTAAAGAAAATCCAGAAAAGATTGGGCTGTATGCTATTCGTTCAATGATGGCTTCACCTGCGGGATTAGTTATTTCACCTATTCAAGATGTATTATCTTTAGGACGAGAAGGAAGAATGAATATACCAGGTACGGCTTGTGGAAACTGGGAATGGAAAGTTCGGGCTGATGATTTAACAGATACATTAGCCGGGGAACTTCGAGAAATGACAGAGACCTACAAACGCTGTTAATTTACGCGTTAAAATGGAGGATGCTCGTAGAGCATCTTCCATTTTTTGCTTTTTACAATTTGACAGTAATATGAAATTATAGTATTATTTATAAGTATGATGATATTAGAAAGAAGGTTTATTTTATGAAAATATTAGCTATAGGTGATATTGTAGGAAACTGTGGAATTAAAAAATTAAAGTCAGAGTTAAAAAAGATAATAACAGAGAAAAATATAGATTTTGTAATAGTAAATGGTGAAAATTCAGCAGAAGGAATGGGAATTACAGAAAAAAATTTTAATGATATATTAGCAGAAAAAGTAGATGTTATAACTATGGGAAATCATACTTGGGGGAAAAAAGATATATTTAAATTTATAAATCATCCAAAATTGATAAGACCTGCAAACTATCCAGCAGGAGTTCAAGGAAAAGGATATAATATTTATGAATGTAAAAATAAAAAGATTGCGGTTATTAACCTAATTGGAAGAGTTGATATGAATGTATTGTCAGAAAATCCATTTTTAATTGCAAAAGATATAGTAGAAAAAATAAAAAATAATGTAGACATGATTTTTGTTGATTTTCATGCAGAAGCTACAGCAGAGAAAATAGCAATGGGACATTATTTAGATGGAAAAGTTACAGCAGTTTATGGTACTCATACACATGTACAAACAGCAGATGAGCAGATTTTAGAAAAAGGTACAGGATATATTACAGATATTGGTATGACAGGACCAAAACATTCTGTAATAGGAATGGATATATCTGCTTCAATAAAAAGATTTGAAACAACATTGCCAGAAAGATATAAAATAGCTGTTGGAGAAAATATTTTTAATGGTGTTATTTTTGATGTGGATGAAAGCACAAACAAAGTAACTAAAATAGAGAGAATAAGAAGATAATTATATATTTTTTAATTTAAATTTAGCATATTGTCTAAAAATGTCGAAAGATGTAAAAAAATGCGATGAAAACTTGAAGAAATTTCCAGAAAACACTTTACAAATATTTCCATATATTGTAAAATAACAATCGTAAAAGTTGCAACAGAAAAAAATAAAATTATAGGAGGCAAAAGAAAATGGAAATTTTAAAGATTTCATCAAAATCAAACCCTAATTCAGTAGCAGGAGCAATTGCTGGATTAGTAAAAGAATCAAACAAGGCAGAAATGCAAGCAATTGGAGCAGGAGCATTAAATCAAGCAGTAAAAGCTGTGGCAATAGCAAGAGGATTTGTAGCACCATCAGGAGTAGACTTAGTATGTATCCCAGCTTTCGCAGAGGTGGAAGTCGAAGGAGAGGATAGAACAGGAATTAAGCTGATTGTAGAATCAAGAACATAAATAATATAGGGGCATATCAATAATAGATATGTCTTTTTATTTTTCACCATAAAATATAAATAAAATATTGAAATTTTACTAAAATTAATGTATGATAACAAAGTATAGAGGTGAAATATGAAATCAAATTGGATTAAATATGTATTTATAGTTTTTATCATTATTGTTTTAGTTTTTGCAGTTATTAAAATAAGAAACGACGAAAAAGAAGAAGAACTTGAGTCTCAAACAACTAATTCAGAAGACGAAAAAGTAAGAGAAATTAAGGTGGGAATAGCGAGTTTAGATACAATAAATCCTATTTTAAGTACCAACAAAAATGTACAAGATATAACAAAATTAATATATGAACCACTTGTCAATATTACATCAGACTATAAAGCAGAACCATGTCTAGCGACAGAATGGGCAAAAGAAGAAAACTCATATCTAATTAAACTAAGAGAAAATGTAAAATGGTCAGATGGATTAAGATTTACTGCAGAAGATGTAAGATTTACAATAGATAGATTAAAAGAAGTAAATTCTATTTATTCATATAATGTACAACATGTAGTAGGAGTAGATATTGTAGATGATTATACTGTAAGAATTAACTTAGATGGAGAAGTTCCATTTTTTGAATATAATTTAATATTTCCAATTTTATCAAAAGACTATTTTGAAGGAGAAGACTTTGTAAATACAGGAAAAAACAGTTCTCCAGTGGGAACAGGAAAATATAAGATAACAGCTGTAGATGGTTCAGCAATAACACTAGAAAAAAATGATAATTGGTGGAATCAAGATACAGAATTAAGTTTAGAAAAAATAACAGTAAATATCTATTCTTCAATAGGAGAATTATACAATAGTTTTAAAATAGGAAATTTAGATTTGGTAGCTACTACTAATGATAGTGTAGAAGATTATATAGGAACTTTAGGATATAATGCAAAAAGTCTAAAAGGAAGAGAACATACCTTTTTAGCTTTTAATATGCAAAATAGCGTTCTTGCAAATCAAGAAGTAAGAAGAGCTATTTCATATTCGATAGACAAGGAAAACATAGTATCTAGTATTTTTAGTAATAAACGTTTAACAAGCAGTTTCCCATTAGACTATGGAAGTTTCCTATATCAAAATCAAGATGGAAGTAGTGGATATAACTTAGAACAAGCACAAAAAGTTTTAACAGATGCAGGGTGGACATACAGAAGTTCATATTGGCAAAAATCAATAAATGGAAGAACACAAAGAATAAGCCTAAATCTACTTGTAAAATCAAGTGATGCTTCAGAAGTTACAGTTGCACAAAATATAAAAACACAATTAGAAAACCAAGGTATTAGGATAAATATTGTGCAGACAAATGATGAACAATATACTAATATGATAAATTCTAGAAATTATGATATAGCATTATGTAGTATCAATTTAGCACTTAGTCCAGATTTAACAACATTTTTTGGAGAAGGAAATTTAGCAAATTATACAAATGAAGAAGTTACAAATCTAATGAATGAAGCAAAAAATACTACTGATGAAAATATATTAAAAAATGATTACTCAAGACTAGCTGAAATATATAAAACTGATGTGCCATATGTAAGTTTATATAATAATAGATATATAGTTGCATATCATTCAGAGCTAGTAGGTGATTTTACACCAAATTGGTATACATCTTTTTATGGAGTAGAAAATTGGTATAAATAAAATAAAAAATAAAAATTTTAAAAAAGTATTGACAAAACAAATTTTTGATATATAATATGTTTATCAAACAAAAGTTCAATATTTGAGGAGGAAGAAAAATGAGCGAAAATACAGAAAAAAAGAAGGCACTAGAAATGGCAATGAGCCAAATAGAAAAACAATTTGGAAAAGGTTCAGTAATGAAACTTCGGAGATTTTAAAGCAATGGAAGTAGAAGCGATACCAACAGGAGCTTTAAGCCTAGACATAGCTTTAGGAATAGGTGGAGTTCCAAGAGGTAGAATTATAGAAATATATGGTCCAGAATCATCTGGTAAAACAACACTTGCATTACATGTTGTAGCAGAAGCTCAAAAACAAGGTGGAGAAGCAGCTTTTATTGATGCAGAACATGCATTAGATCCAGTATATGCAAAAAAATTAGGAGTAGATATAGATAATTTAATTGTTTCACAACCAGATACAGGAGAACAAGCTTTAGAAATCACAGAAAGCTTAGTTAGAAGTGGAGCATTAGATGTAATAGTAGTAGACTCAGTAGCAGCATTAGTTCCAAAGGCAGAAATAGATGGTGATATGGGAGATTCTCATATGGGACTTCAAGCAAGATTAATGTCACAAGCATTAAGAAAACTTGCAGGAGCATTAAATAAATCAAAAACTGTTTTAATATTTATAAACCAATTAAGAGAAAAAATTGGAGTTATGTTTGGAAATCCTGAAACAACAACAGGTGGTAGAGCATTAAAATTCTATGCATCTGTTAGAATGGATATTAGAAAAATAGAAAATATTAAACAAGATGGAGAAGTAAAAGGAAATAGAGTAAGAGTAAAAATTGTAAAAAATAAAGTTGCACCACCATTTAGAGAAGCAGAATTTGATATAGTTTATGGACAAGGTATTTCAAAAGAAGGAAATATTCTAGATATGGCTGTAAACTTAGATATAATTGAAAAAGCAGGCTCATGGTTCAGCTATAACGGAGAAAGAATCGGACAAGGTAGAGAAAATGTTAAAAAATATTTAAAAGAAAATCCAGAAGTCTTAGAAGAAGTAGAAAAGAAAGTAAGAGACAATTTTGCTAAAGCATTTGAACAAAGCTTAGGTGAAGACCTTCCAAGTAAAGAAGATGATGAGGAAGAAGAATAAAATAAGATTAAAAACATAGGGGCTAAATAGATAGATTTTAAAAATCTATTTGTTTAGTCTTTTTTTATCAAAAAAATATTGACACGTACTATTAAGACGTGCTATATTAAAGGAGATATAACAAAATGAAAAGATATTCACCTAGAAAAATAAGGAGGAATTAGCTATGAAAGAAAGTTATGAATTTATTGCAATATTTGATTACGAAGATGATGGAATAAATATATATTTTCCAGACATAGAAGAAGCAATTTCTTGTGCAAAAGATACAAAAGAAGCATTAAAAAATGCAAAAGAAGTATTAGAACTTACTTTATATAACAGAGAAGAAGATAAAATTAAAATTCCTGAACCTACTCCATTAGAAAAAATCAAGTGTAAAGAAAATGAAAAAACAGTTGCTATAAGTGTATGGATGCCACTAGTTAGAAATGAAATGGAAGAACAATCAGTAAAGAAAACATTAACAATACCATGCTGGTTAAATAAATTAGCAGAAGAGCAAAATATTAATTTTTCTAAATTGTTACAATCAGCATTAAAAGAATATTTAAAGATAAAAAGAGTTTTATAATCTTTAAAGGTGAAAAAGATGTATGAAAATAAAAAGATAGAATTTATGTATTGAAACTAGAAAAAATATATTTTATGTGATACAATACTAAAAAAGTAAAGAGGTAAAAAATGTATACGTTAGAAGAATTTGATAGAGAGAAAACAAAAGTATTAAAATATATATTATATAAAAAAAGAAGTGAATATGAAGTAAGAAATAAATTTTCTAAAACAATTGATGAAGAATTATTAGAAGATATTATAGAATACTTAAAAGAAGCAAAATATATAGATGATGAAGAATATATAAGAAAAACTGTAAATCAATTTAAACTTCTTAAAAATATGTCAATAAGAGAAATAGAATATAAACTTCAAGCAAAAGGATTAAAAAGAAACAACATAGAAGATTATATATATAAAAATAAAGAAGAACTAGAAGAATATGAAATAAAATCAGCTAAAAATATAATAAATAAAAAACAGGCTTCTATGGAACAAGATGAAATAAAAACATACTTATTAAAAAAAGGATACAAATCAGATAATATAAAAGAAGCAATGGAAGAATAACAAAGGAGATAAGAAGATGCCACTATTAACATTAGAAACAAAAAAATATTTACTTAAGATAGATAATTTTGAAGGCCCACTTGATTTATTATGCCACTTAATAGATAAAAACAAGATGGATATTTATGACATAAATTTAAGTGAAATTACAGACCAATATATAGAATATTTAAAAAAACAAGAAGAATTAAACTTAGAAATAGCAAGCGAATTTCTTGTTATGGCTTCAACTCTTCTATATCTAAAATCTAAAAAATTACTTCCAAAACAAGAAGATGAAGAAGAGGAATTAACAGAAGAAGAGTTAATTAGAAGAATTATTGAATATAAAAAATTCAAAGAGATAAGTAAAAAATTAAAAGAAAACTATTTAGAATATTCTAATAGATATTATAAATTACAAGAAGAAATAAAACTTCCAAAACAAAAACTAGAAAAAGAGTATGAAAAAAATACTATACCAGATATATATAGTAATTTAGTGAAAAGAAACGAAGAAAAAGTAAACCAAAATGCTAAAAACATTGAGAAAATTGCAATTACTGATAACTATACAGTTGCAAGTAAAGTTAAAGAAATGTACAAAGTTTTAATAAAACAAAAAAGATTTATATTTAACAAACTGTTTTCAATAAATAAAAGAAATAAACAAGAAGTAGTAACAGCTTTTTCGGGATTATTAGAACTTTCAAGGAGAAATAAAGTTGAAACAGACCAAAAAGAACTTTTCGGAGATATAGAAGTAGAAAAAGCAAAGAAAATAAGCTAAAAAATAGTAAAAAATTGATTAAAATTCTAATAAATGGAAAAACTAATATTAAATCGTCTAAAGGAGGCGAGGATATTGGTTTTTCTTTTTATTTTATTATTAATCATAATATTATTAACATTTTCAAAAATACAAATAGAAGTTTTAAATTTAAAATATAAATCAATAGAAAAAAGACATTTAAATCAAAACTATGAAATAGTATTAATACTTAAAATACTAGACAAAATACCAATATTTAAATTAAAAATCGATAAGAAAAAATTAGAAAAATTAAAGAAAAAAGAAAAATTACAAAAAAGAGTAAATGAAATCAATTTAAAAATCATAGAAAATAAAAATAAATTTGATAAAAATGTATTAGAAGCGATAAAAAAGGCAAATATAGAAATAAAGAAAATAAACTTAAAAATAGAAATAGGAACTGAAAATGCATTTTTTACATCATTGCTTATTCCAGTAATTAGTACAATAGTTTCTGTATTAATAAGAAGAAAAATTAAAAATATAGAAAAGCAAAGATTTATAGTAAACCCAATTTACTGTAATCAAAATATTGCCAATATAGAAATTTCAGGTATATTTGAAATAAAAATGATACATATTATAAATATAATATATATCTTAAATAAAAAAGAAGGAGTGAAGAAAAATGAGCGAACATCCAATAGAAGGTCTTATGACTACAGCTATGAATAGCATTCAAGACATGATAGATGTAAACACAATAATAGGAGAGCCAATTGAAACTTCAAACGATATTGTAATAATACCAATTTCCAAAGTTTCATTTGGATTTGCAGCAGGAGGAAGTGAGTTTAAAGGTGAAACTTTAGATGAGTATACAAAAAAAGATAAAGAAGAGGAAATACAGTATAGATTACCATTCGGTGGCGGTTCAGGAGCAGGTGTTTCAATAAATCCTATTGCATTTTTAGTGATTCAGCCATCTGGCGTAAAATTAATGCCTGTAAATCATGCTTCATCAGTTGATAAGTTCTTAGACTATATACCAGAGTTAATTGATAGAGCAAATAATATGATAGATAAATGTAAAAATAAAAGTGAAAATGAAAATAAAGCAAATAAAGAAAATAAAAAAGAAAAAAATAAAGAAAAAGAGGTAAGAAAAATAAAAAAAGAAGAGATTAAAAAACCTGGAGAACAAGAAGAGATAACATATGAATTTGAATATAACGAAGATCTAGAAGATGAATAATAAATTGCCAAAATAGATATTAAATGATATAATAGCTCCTAGAAGCCAGATGAGCTTAGGAGGTAGAAAAATGCAAAGTTTAATTAAATACGTCAAAGAAAGAAAGGTTCTTAAAGAAAAAATGAAAAGGCTAAATATTAATTTTACTAAATCTGGTGAAAATAGACTACCAGGAATAATTCGTCGGTTTAGAGCCAAAAGGTTCGGTTTCTTAACTAAAAGAGAAATGAAACATTTGATTTTACTTGCTGAAAATCAGGAAAAATTGGACAGGCTGTATAATAAATATATTTCTATTTTAACAGAAGCATCAAAACCTAATAGTCAATGTAATTCAGAAGAACTTGTATTAAGATTAGAAACTGTATATATGGAATTTAATGAAATCTATGAAAAAAGCTTAAAAGAAAAAAAAGAATTTGAGAGCCGAAAGAAGAGACTGCTATTGTAGCAGTCTTTTTACATTTTAAATATAAATATTAAATTTGTAATTTTTAATAACTATTTCTTAATAAATCTCCCCAAGAATAAAACACTCTTTTTGTTACATTTCCTAAATTTATTTTTTGAGAATCATTTTTTGCAACAATATTTACAGTTGCAATCTGTTCTCCACTTGATGAAAATGTAAGTTCTCCTAATTTTTGTCCGTTTACTTACAGGTGCAGAAATGTTATTTTGAAGGTTTAGTTCTTGAGATATTTCTTTATCATTTCCTTTTTTAATTAATGTTCCAACGTCATTTTCAAGAACTGCTTCTATAGAAGAATTAACACCTTTATTTACAAAAACTTCTCCTATAACATCATCTTTTTTACAAAGTTCTTTAAATGTAAAATTATTAAAACCATAATCTAATAATTTTTCCGCTTCTGCAAATCTCACTTTAGTAGAAGGAGCCTTCATAATAACTGCAATTAAAGATAAGCCATCACGAGTTGCACTAGCAGATAAATTATATAAAGCAAGCCCAGTAGAACCAGTTTTAAGTCCTGTTGCACCTTGATAATTTCTGATTAACTTATTAGTATTTGTAAGTTCAGACTTTCCGGTCTCTTAAAGTTTCAGTCCAAATGGTAGTATAGTTTGTAATAGAAGGATGATTGTTTAAAAGTTCTCTTGACATAAGTGCAATATCATAACTAGAAGTTAAATGTCCATCTTCATCTAAACCATGACAATTTTTAAAAGTAGTGTCATTCATTCCTAAAGCTTTTGCCTTATCATTCATCATTTGTACAAAAGCTTCTTCAGAACCTGCAATAAATTCTGCCATTGCAACTACACAGTCATTTGCTGATGCTACACAAATAGCTTTTAACATTTCATCTACTGTTAAAGTTTCTCTGGTATCTAGCCAAATTTGAGACCCACCCATAGAGGCAGCATTTTCTGAACAAGGAACAGTATCTGTAAGTGAAATTCTTCCAGAGTCCAAAGCTTCCATTATAAGCAATATGCTCATTACTTTTGTTACAGAAGCTGGTCTTAATTTTTCATGTTCATTATGAGAGTAAAGAACTTTTCCTGTTGTTTGTTCTATTAATATAGCTGAACCTGATTCTAAATTTAAAGAATTAGACGATGTATCAGATTCATTAGTAGTAGTGGTAGTAGAAGAAGTGTTATTAGTGTTGTTAGCATTAGATGAATTAGTGTTACTTTCAGAATTTTCAGTAGTTTCTGCATTTGTAGAAATAGATTCATCCTCTACTGGTTTTGACATAGTAGACCAAACATAAACACTATCATCAGCAAAAGAAATGCAAGTATAACTAAAAACTAAAGTAAATATAAGTAAAAGTAATACACATATTTTAAAATATTTCATATGTAATCCCTCCAACATTTATTAAAATATATGTACTACTTTTTAAAAATATAACATTTAGAAATAAAGGTAAAAATAAAATAGAAAATAATAAAAATAGAAACATTAATTACTAAATTTATTACTCCAGTAAATCCATTAAAACTAATTAAAGAAGTTATAATATATGACATTAGAACTGCTATAACACATTTTAAAATTAATAATAATGGAAAAGAAAAATTTACTCTTCTTTTTAATTGATAAAGGCTAACGGAAAAGTTAAGCAATTCACTAACAAAAATACTTAAAATATATCCTTCCATTCCAAGAATTGGAACAATGAAAAATATTATTAAAATAGTAACAATTAAATCTAAAATATTACATAACATAACACTAACATGTTCATTTATGCCTTTTAGCATTCCATCAACTATATTATCTATATACATAAAAATAACTAAAAAAGAAAGTATTTTTATCCATTTACCAACTTCTATATTATCATATATTGCAATACTTATATCATTTGCAAAAAAGAAGAAAATCCCCATAACTAAAACAGAAAATATAGAAGTAAAATTAAAAACTGTATTACAAACATTTTTTATTCTATTTAAATTTTTCCCGAGCAAGAAGTCTTGAAAACTCTGGAATGATAAGGTTGCTAAAAGAAAGTAAAAATACATTTGCAAATGTAAGTACTGGCATTACCATTCCAGAAATCATCCCATATTTAGAAACAGCAATTGAATAACTAAAACCAGCCATTTCAAGCCTTAAAGGTATTAAGAATTGTTTTAAAGAAGAAAGTCCGTGATTTTATATATGAAGTGATAGCTATAGGAAAAGCAATTTTAAATATTCTTTTTTTCATCTTAAATGATTTATCACTAATTACTCTATTTTTCTTTTTATCTAAAAAGTATAAAAAGGTATTTAATAAAAATGCAAAAACTTCAGCTATAACATCTGCAAAAATTAAAGATAAACAAACAGCTTCTAAAGAAGTTATATCGCTAATTTTTAAGAATATAACTGTTGCAATAATTTTAATTGTAACTTCAAAAATTCCGGAAATTGCATTTCTATATGATTTTCCAATAGATGCAAAATATCCATTAATTACAGAAGAAAGAGCGATAAAAGGAAGGCCAACAGAAATTGCAAGTATTGGAATAATAGAAACAGAGTTTTTTAGAAACTTATTTGCGACTAAAGGTGATAAGATAATTACTAAAAAACTTGCTAGAAGTCCAAGTATTAGTCCAAATAAAAGACAAGTTCTAAATGCTTTTTTTGCATTTTGTTCATTATTTTTTGCTAATTCTTCTGAAACAATACAAGTACAAGCTGTAGAAACTCCAGATGTAGCAAAAGTAACTGCAAATAAATAAAAAGACATAATTAGACTAAAAACACCAATTGTTTCTTGACCGTACTTTGTTTGCAACATAAATATTAAAAATTAAACTAACTCCTCTCATAAGTAGTGAGGTAGAAGTTAAAACAATACCATTAATTAAAAAATTTTTAGCTTTCCTCAAAATTAATCTTTCTCCTTTATTAATAGTTGTAATTTATAATTTAAAAATATGAAATTTGTAATAAAAAAATGCTTGACAAATCTAAAATAAATTTATACAATAACAAAATGGGCATAAGAAAAAATATAGAAAGAAAGGAGAAAAAATATGATAAAAAAATTAGCAAGTTTTGTTAAAGAGTACAAAAAAGATGCAATTCTAACACCAATTTTTGTTATATTAGAAGTAGTAATGGAAGTTATAATTCCACTTCTTATGGCAAGAATTATAGATGTTGGAATACAAAATGGAGATGTAAACTACATCTTAGAGATGGGTGTTTTACTAATAATTTCTGCAATACTTTCATTAACATTTGGAATGCTTTCTGGAAGATTTGCAGCAAAAGCATCAGCAGGGTATGCTAAAAATTTAAGAAAAGCAATGTTTCATAAAATACAAGATTATTCATTTGAAAACATTGACAAATTTTCAACATCAAGCTTAGTTACACGTATGACAACAGATGTTACAAATGTTCAAATGGCTTTTCAAATGATAATTAGAATCTTAGTAAGACGGACCAATTATGATGATATTTGCTTTAATTATGGTAATGTCAATTAGTATGAAATTGTCTGCCATATTTTTTGTTGCAATACCAGTTTTAGGAGTAGTCTTATACTTTATTGCAATTAAGGCACATCCAAATTTTGAAAAAGTATTTAAAAAATATGATAAATTAAATAATGTGGTCCAAGAAAATGTTTCAGCAATAAGAGTTGTTAAAGCATATGTAAGAGAAAAATTTGAGGAAAAGAAATTTAAAAATGTAAATGATGAGGTATATAACTATTTTAAAAAAGCAGAGAAAATAGTAGCATTTAATGGACCTGCAATGCAAATTACAATATATACTTGTATATTATTAATTTCATGGATTGGTTCACAATTAATTGTTGGTGGAGAAATGGGAACAGGACAGCTTTCAAGTATTATTACTTATGCATGGCAAATTCTATCTAGCCTTATGATGTTATCATTTGTATTTGTTATGATAATTATGGCACAATCATCAGCAGAAAGAATTATAAAAGTAATAGAAGAAGAACCAACAATAAAAGACAAAGAAAATCCAGTTGCAGAAGTTCCAAATGGTTCAATAGAATTTAATAATGTAAGCTTTAGATATGGTGATGAAGAAGATGAAGAAAAATATGCATTAGAAAATATAAACTTAAAGATAAAAGAAGGAGAGACAATTGGTATCATAGGTGGTACTGGAAGTTCAAAATCTACTTTAGTTCAATTAATTCCAAGACTATATGATGTAACAAAAGGAACTATTAAAGTAGGTGGAATTGATGTAAAAGATTATGAAATACATTCTTTAAGAGATGCAGTTGCAATGGTTTTACAAAAAAATGTACTATTTTCAGGAACAATTGCAGAAAACCTAAGATGGGGTAAGAAAAATGCAGATGAAGAGGAATTAGAAGATGCTTGTAAACTAGCACAAGCAGATAGCTTTATAAAAGAGTTTCCAAGTAAATATGATACAGTTTTAGACCAAGGTGGTACAAATGTTTCTGGAGGTCAAAAACAAAGAATTTGTATAGCAAGAGCCATCCTTAAAAAACCTAAGATATTAATACTAGATGATTCAACAAGTGCAGTAGATACTAAAACAGATGCATTAATTAGAAAAGCATTTAGAGAAGAAATACCAAATACAACTAAAATTATAATTGCACAAAGGATTTCTTCAATAGAAGATGCAGATAAAATAATAGTTTTAAATGATGGAAAAATAGATGGAATAGGAACATCTGAAGAACTATTAAAAACAAATAAGATATATAGAGAAGTATATGAATCACAGGTAAAAGGAGGGGATGATAATGAGTAAAACTAAAGGTAAGAAAAGATACACTATAAAAAGGCTATTAAAATATGTAACAAAAGAATATAAATTTCAATTAGTAGTTGTTTTAGTAAGCATTATAATTAGCACATTAGTTGGTGTTATAGGTGTACAATTTATAAAATACCTAATAGATGACTTTATCACTCCACTTCTTTCAAGCGAAGTTCCAGATTATTCAGATTTATTAAATGTAATTTTGATAATGGGTGGAATATACTTACTTGGAGTTATTTGTACATATCTATATAACAGATTAATGATAAATATCTCACAAGGAGTATTAAATACAATACGTAAGCAAATGTTTAATCATATGCAAAAATTACCAATTAGATATTTTGACAGCCGTACACATGGGGAAATCATGAGTACATATACAAATGATGTTGATACATTAAGACAAATGCTTAGTCAAAGTATTCCACAAGTATTTTCTGCTTGTGTTTCAATGGTAGCAATACTTATTGCAATGCTTGCAACAAATATATATCTAACTTTAGTAGTTGTTGCAATGGTAATTTTAATGGTATTTGTTGCAAAATACTTAGGAGGAAACAGCTCAAGATACTTTGTTAAACAACAAGAAGATATAGGAATTGTAAACCGGATATATAGAAGAAATGATGGAAGGTCAAAAAGTTGTTAAAGTATTTAATTATGAAGAAGATTCTAAAAAAAGATTTGATGACTTAAATGAAGAATTATGTGACAGTATGACAAAAGCTAATATGTATGCAAATATTTTAATGCCTTGTATTATGAATATAGGAAACTTAGGATATGTACTAGTTGCAGTAATTGGTGGTATCTTATCAGTAAATGGAATTTTAACAATTGGAAGTATTGCAGCATTTTTACAATATGTTAAAGCATTTACAAATCCACTAGGCCAAGTATCACAACAAATGAACTCAATTGTTATGGCATTAGCAGGTGCTGAAAGAATTTTTGATTTAATAGATGAAGAAGTTGAAACTGATGAAGGATATGTAACACTTGTAAATGCTAAAATAGAAAATGGAAAGATTGTAGAATCAGAAGAAAGAACAGGTATATGGGCTTGGAAACATCCACATAAAGATGGAAGAATCACATATACAAGACTTCGTGGTCAAGTTGAATTTGAAAATGTACAATTTGGATATCAAGAAAATAAAAGAATTTTACATGATATTACTTTAACAGCAAAAGAAGGTCAAAAAGTTTCTTTTGTTGGTGCAACAGGAGCTGGAAAAACAACTATTACAAACTTAATAAATAGATTTTATGATATACAAGATGGAAAAATTAGATATGATAGAATAAATATTCAAAAAATCAAAAAAGATGATTTAAGAAGATCTCTTGGAATGGTACTTCAAGATACTAGTTTATTTACAGGAACAATAAGAGATAATATTAGATATGGAAAGCTGAATGCAACAGATGAGGAAGTAGAAGCGGCAGCAAAACTTTCTAATGCAGATAAATTTATAAAACACCTACCACATGGTTATGACACAATGATAACAGGAAATGGAGAAGGATTATCACAAGGACAACGTCAACTACTTTCAATTGCAAGAGCAGCACTAAACAATCCACCAGTACTAATCTTAGATGAAGCAACATCATCAATTGATACAAGAACAGAAAAAATTGTTCAAGAAGGTATGGATAAATTAATGAAAGGAAGAACAGTTTTTGTAATAGCACATAGATTATCTACAATTAAAAACTCAGATTTAATAATGGTTCTAGACCATGGAAGAATTATTGAAAGAGGAAATCATGAAGAATTAATAGCTAAAAAAGGAACATATTATGGACTTTATACTGGTGCAATAGAAATAGATTAAATGTCCAATTATTAAAAAAACTTATATGTTAGATAGAATTTCTAATGTATAAGTTTTTTTAAATTTGATTGACAAGTATTAGTTAAAATGATATAAATAAACATGAAAATAAAAATAAAGGGGAATTTAAAATGAACGAAAGAATAATAAAAAGATTAATTTTAATAATAGTTATATTAATATTAGCTATTGTAGGAGTATTTGCATATTTATACTTTGGAACAGATTTATTAAAATCTGAAGAACAACTTTTTTATAAATATTTTGGAAAAGCTTTAGAGATAGAAAATTCTGATAAATTAGCAGAGTATATAAATAAAAGATTAACAAATAACTATGAAATAACAGGGAAATATACTGCTAATTTACAAGCAGATGCAGATGAACAAACAAATAATGGATTAGATAAAATAAATAATGCAAGAATAGAATTTACTGGAAAAGTAGATAATGTGTCACATAAAAATGAACATAATTTTAATATAAGATATAGTGATGATGTAAGTTTCCCATTTAATTTTAGAAGTTCTAATAATTTAATAGGATTACAAAGTGATTATGTATCAAGTGCATATATTGGAATTGAGAATGAAAATATTCAAGAATTTTTAAAAAACACAATAGGAATGCAAGATGCAAGCGGATTTCCTGATAGTTTAGAGATGTTTAGTGGAAATAGTAATGCTCAAATGAAAGAATTATCAGAAGAAGAAAAGAAACATTTGCAAGATACATATTTGCCAATCATACAAGAGGCTTTAAGTTCAAAAGAATTTACTGCTTCAGAAGAAAATAGTGTAACATCATATAATGTAACAGTTAGTCAAGATGATTTAAATAATATTATGCAAAATGTTTTAAATACAGCAAGAGAAGATGATATGGTATTATCAATCTATGAACAAGCAACAAACCAATCTAGAGATGTATTAATAGAAGCAATAGATAATTTTATAGAAGCACAAAGTAATAATGATATTTCATATGATTATGATGGAACAAGTTCTGATACTACATATGGTTATGATAATACAAGTTCTGACATTACAATCAGTATAGAAGTGGATGATGCTAAAAACTCTACAATTGTTTTAAAAGAAGATGGACAAGAAATAAGATTCGGAATTAGATGTAATAATGAAGATATAGTATGTAGTTTGGAGACAGCAACTCAAGAAAGTAATGATAGAGTATATATAACACTTACAATTTATGGAATGTCAAGCGATAATGTAAATACAGTATTAGAAAATGGTTATATAACATCAACAGATGATGGGAAAGAACAGACATATATTTACCAATATACTTCTAATGTGACATTTAATGACAATGTTTCTATAGAAGATTTTAATAATGAAAATATTCAAATTTTAAATGACTATGGTCAAGAACAAGTACTTCCATTTTTAGAACAAGTTGGAGCAAGAATAGAAGAGGTAAATAAAAATCAAATGGAAGAGTTAGGTTTAAGTGAAGACCAAAATCCATTGATATTAATGATGCCTGCTCCAATAGCAAGCACTATAATCTTAACAAACCAAATTAATGAAAGCTTTGAAAATATGGATGAAAATATGGATGAAAATACGGATGAAGATATTAATGTTGCTCAAGCAAGAGAGGCTAATAGATTACTTGAATCAAATATAATAGCACAACAAGCCGCACAACAGTATTTTAGTGGAACTGAAATAAGTAATCTTTTATCAATGATTGTATCAAATAATACAAGTATAAAAGATAATGAAGAAATGCAAATATCAGTAACTGTAGAGGCATCAAATTGGGATGGAGAAAATAAGCCAGATGGAAAAATAGTAAATGAAGATTTTGATAGCCCAAACATGGAAAGCTTTTATAATGTTGAATATACAAAAGATGAGGCAACAGAATTAATTAATCAAATAATAATTACAGATGCAGAGTAAAAATAAAAGTCATAACTATTTAAAGTTATGGCTTTTTCGTTTAAGCGGGAATTAAAGAAACTATTCTTGCTACAACATAATTTCCATCTGTTGTAAGCAGAATTTTAATATCATTTCCAGAATTATTTACAAATTTTAAATCATAACTGCCAAAAGCTACTGCAGCATCTTTCCCTTTAGCGACATATGGAACAGAATTACTATGTGCATGTCTTTCGGTAACTGTAAGACTTGGAACTGCTAGGATTGCATTATATAAAGTGCTACTAACTTGGCAATTTCCGCCACCATATCCCTTTTTCTTATGGCCATCATGGTCAAAAATATCTGCTTCCATATAACCTTTAGAACTTGTTGCTTGACCTACTGTATCACAAAAAGAAAAAGTTGCCCCATTTTTTACAATAGTTCCATTTAAAGTATTACAAGTAATGTTTATATTATTTTGTCTAGCTTCATCATTTGAATAAATTGTAGTTGTAAAATTAGAAAGTTCCTCTTCTTTATAATTTGTAATATTAGATGTAATATTTGTTTGATTTACATTATTTTCAGCAGTATTATTGTTTTCATCAGACTTATTTTCTTCACTAGTTGTATTTTCGCTATTTTCATTTACTTGATTATTTGAAGAAACCTTATTTGCTTCATAATTGGAATTATCATTATTAATATTGGAACAATATATATAGATACCACCTGCAAAAACTGCAATTAGTATTAAAGCAAGAACTATATATTTTCCTTTTTTGTTTTTGGAATTGTCTTTCATATAAATCACCAAAATTATTATTAACTAAAAAACAAAAAAATATGACAAAATCCGTTTATAGGAAGGAATTTCCTTGACATTTTAAAAAAATAAAAGTATAATTAAATAGTATTAAATAAAAAGGAGATAAAAATATGCTTGCAAAATATTGGAAAAAAATTGGTTTAATAATTATAATAATAGCATGTGTATTTAATATAATGAGTAAATTAGTAAATAAATTATCATTAAATACAGAAATGATATATTCTGCAACATATATGCAAGAGCAACAAGAAAATCAAAATACTGAAAATAACGAAAATAATTAAAATAAGTAAAAAAATTACTTGAAAAATTTAAAAAAATATGTTATTATAAAAAACAGTCATGTTATTTTAAAATCGAGAAAGAGGTGAACATTAATGAAACAAGGAATACATCCAGAATATAATCAAACAACTATCACATGTGCTTGTGGTAATGTTTTAGAAGTAGGTTCAACAAAAAAAGACCTAAAAGTAGATGTTTGTTCTAAATGTCATCCATACTGGACAGGTAACTTAAGACAAGAAACAGTAGGTGGTAGAGCAGATAAATTCAAGAAAAAATATGGACTTGCTTAATAATTAAAAGAAATACATTAAAAGAGGTAAATAAAAATTTATCTCTTTTTTGGTTTATGTATTCATTCGACAAGATATTATTTTTAGTGTCGAAAAATGCGATGAAAAGTGCTTGAAATCAAGCAAAAAAGTATTTACAAAAATTAGAAATTATGATATAACTTATTCATATTTAAAGCCAATAAAGTTTGGCAGTTCAAATTTTATTTTAGAGATATAAATTTATATTAATTCTAAATAAATTCCAATTGAAATAAAAATTAAAATATTTTAAAATTTATTTTGTCTTTTTAATTATTCGTTTTAGATTTTAAGTTATAATTCTAAAATTATTAATTTCAAAAGGTTTATTAATCATGTAGAAATTAATTCTAAAACATCCAAACCAAAAGTTTTAAATATAAATCAAAAATTTATTAAATTATATTAATTATACTTGAAAATTTACTAGTAAGTTGATATAATAGGAAGGAGTAAATAAATGGATAATAAATTAAATCTAAAAAACGATGTAGTATTTAAAGCATTTTTCTCAAAAAAAGGAAATGAAAAATACTTAAAAGAGTTTTTGGAATCATTATTAAAAATACATATAAAAAAAATAGAAGTAAAAAGTGAGGTGAGTTTACTTAAGTTATTTGAAGAGGAAAAAGGAGGAAGGCTAGATATAAGGGCAACACTAAATGATGGGATAATAGTAAATATAGAAATGCAAGTGAAAAATAAATATAATATAGAAGAAAGAACAACATGGTATGGAGCAAAATCATTTGCAGAGGAATTAGCAAAACGGACATGACTATAAAGAAGTAAAACAAGTAATAATGATAAATATATTAGATTATGAATTATTAAAATATAAAGAATATATAACAGAAACAGCAATAGTAATAAAAGAACATAGAGAATATGAAATATTAAAAAATATGAAATGGTATTTTATAGAATTACCAAAGTTTAGGAAGATGAAACCAGATATGGAAAATAAGCTAAATCAATGGTTAGCGATAATCGATGGAGAGGATAGGAGGTTGATAGAAATGGCAGTGGTAAGAAATAAAACGATAAAAGAAGCCAAAAATGAAGTAGAATATCTAACAGGAGATGAAGAAGTAAAAAGGATAAATGAATTAAAAGATAAATGGGAAAGAGACAGAGTAAGTGAAATGAATTATTTAAAAAGTATAGCTCAAAAAGAAGGATTAAAAGAAGGAAGGAAATCCGGACTAAAAGAAGGACTAAAAGAAGGAAGAAAAGAAAAAAGTATAGTATAATATACCCATAAATGTGGACACAATAAAAGAAGGGTACCCAATATTGTGTG
>CAKNKX010000021.1 GCA_930987745.1 uncultured Clostridium sp. | reverse complement strand
AGATTATAAAAAATGTAAAAGAAGGAAAAACTTTTGAAGGTAAAGATTTTACTTCTGGAAATTTAAATAGAATAATTTAAATTAAAAACCTTAAGAAAGGCTAATTAAGCTAACTTAAGGTTTTTTACTTTATGTTTTTTATCCCATTTTCTTTAATACATAAGCTGTTTCTATTATATTTATAATTTCATATATTGCAATACATGTTCCTATAACCGGAAGTGTAATTTCAAAAAATCCTACTATAGGGTCTAATATTATTAAAACTCCTAATATTAGAAAAACGATTGAAAATATGAACATTAATGCCCAATCTTTTTGTTTTGCATTTTTTAGATTTAATGCAATTTGCATTCTTAATACACTTTTAATTATTTCTTTTGTACTTTTTAACTAATTCAATAAACATAAATTTCCTCTCCTTTGTATTTTATATAATTTATATAATATCAGCGTTTTTACTAAGCTCTATTAATAAATCCATATTGTCATCTTTTGCAGCTTTATTTTTTCTGATTGCGTTGCATTTTTTACATTTATAAAATATAACATAACCTTTTTTACTATTTGGTTCCATTTTAATTGGGACTAAATCTCCATGACAGGTTTCTTCTCTATCTCCTGGATTTTTATCAACATGTTTCGAATGTAAACAATATGGGCAATGGTCTCTTGATGTGTATCCAAGTTTTGGAACTTTTTTTCCACAATTATCACAAATAAATTCTTCATCTATTTTTGTAAAAATTTTTTTCTCCATCTTTTCCCTCTTTAATATTTAAAATCTCCTCCACCAACAAATTCTTTTAATAGTGAATTTGAAGGTACATATTCTTTAGGAATTGTTCTAATATATTTTAATAAGTTTAATAACCTTCTTGCTTCTGCATATTCTTCATCTTCCTTGGTTATCTCTTCTAGCATCGGAATTGCCAGACCTCTTAAAACTCCTAATTCGTAAATTAATGATGTATTAAATATTGTATCTGCTTCTTCTTGGAATGGAAATATGTTTTTTACTTCTCCTCTATTTACCATCCACCAATTGCCGATTGTATGTTTTGCAGAATATCCTCTAAATTGATAATCTCTTACTATTCTTCTAATTATCCTTGTATCTCCTGATGATATTCTTGTATATCTATCCATATTTAGAACTGTCAAAGCACTTATATATATTTTAAATTTTTGTTCTTTTGGAATTCTACTTGTTAATTTATCATTTAAACAATGTATTCCTTCTATTACTAAGATTTCATCTTTTTCTAATTTTAGCTTTTTGCCTTTATATTTTTTTGTTCCTTCATAAAAATCAAATTCTGGCATTTCTACTTCTTCACCATTTAATAGTTTTGTTAAATGGTCATTAAATAAATCTAAATCAATTGCTTCTATACATTCAAAATCATAATTTCCATTTTCATCTTTTGGAGTATCTTTTCTTTCAACAAAATAGTTATCTACAGATATTGTAACTGGTTTTATTCTGTTAATTCTTAGTTGAATCCCTAATCTTTTTGCAAATGTAGTTTTTCCGGATGATGAAGGTCCTGCAATTAATACCATTTTTATGTTTCTATTTTTTGCTATTTTATCAGCAATATTTGCAATCTTTTTTTCATGTAATGCTTCATCTAGCATTATTACATCTTTTATTCTATCTTCTTCTACTGCTTTATTCAGTTTATATACTGTATTCATATTTAAAATTTTATGAATGTCGTCATATTCATCTAAGGCCCATTCTATTTTTTTATACTGAATTAATTTTGACATTTGTTCTGGTTTACTAGAATCTGGATATCTCATTAAAATACCATCTTTATATTTCATTATTTCAAATATTCTTGTAATTCCTGTTTTATTTGCAAGTTCACCATAACAATAATTAAAATAGTCTTCGCAAAAATACATTTTTATTTCTTTGTTTTCTTCTAAAGCATATTGTAAAAATCCTTTTGATGTTCCTGTTTCTTCATAGAATTTTTTTGCTTCATCTCTTGTCATTACAACTTTTTTTATTGGAATATCTTTTTTTATAATTCTTCTCATTTCTTCATTTATTTTCTTTAAGTCATCTTCTAAAATTTCTTTTCCTTCAACTTCACAAAATGTTGCATTATATAGCTGATGGTCTACTATTATATTATAATCTAAATCTAAATTTCTTATTGCTTTCGATAAAATATATATTAATGTTCTTCTATATATTTTCATTCCTTGTTTTTCTGAAATATCTACTAATTTTATTGTTCCATCTTCTTCTACTTCATAATCTAAATTTACATATTCATTATTAAATATTGCAGCAATTACTGGATGTTCGCTATTTTCTATTTCATCTTTTAATAAATCACTTATTTTTGTTTTTTGATTTACTTCAAAAGTTTTTTCTCTAAATTGTATTTTCATAAAATTCCTCCTTTGATTGCTATATAATTTTATCTTAAATGGGAAAATAAGTCAAATTATATTTATTTAAAGTTATATTTCTAAAATTTATGGATATACTTTTAATATATATTTTAAAAGGAGGAATTTTTATGGAATTAGATAGAATGAAACATATTTTAAATAATGATGATAAATATGATATTTATTATGACAATAGAGCTGTTTGGATACAAGGTGCAAATGATGAAATTGCAAAAGTTGGGTTTATTGATAATTTTGAAGAAAAAGATGTTTTTATAAAGGATTTATATGAAAGAAATTTAGGTGATTAGATTATTTACATTTTTATTTTGATTTTAAAAATAGAAAGTAGCAGAAGTTATCCTGTTACTTTCTATTTTTTAAGCATAAAGTTGTCATATTAATTTATTTAATCTTTTATTTTTATTTAAAATTTCATACTAAAACGCAATTTTTTCTTCAATCCATGTTTCTAGTTCATCTATTTTTACTCTTACTTGTTCCATAGTGTCTCTATCACGAATTGTTACTGATTCATCTTCTAAAGTATCAAAATCTATTGTAACACAGTAAGGTGTACCAATTTCATCTTCTCTTCTATATCTTTTTCCAATACTTCCTGCTTCATCATAATCACACATGAATTTTTTAGATAATTTATCATATACTTCATTTGCTTTATCTGATAACTTTTTAGATAGTGGAAGTACAGCCACTTTATATGGCGCTAAAGCTGGATGTAAATGTAATACTGTTCTTACATCTCCTTCAGCAATTTCCTCTTCTTCATATGCGTTGCAAAGGAATGCTAAAAGCACTCTATCTGCTCCAAGTGATGGTTCAATTACATAAGGTACATATTTTTCTCCTGTTTCTGGGTCTTGATAACTTAAATCTTGTTTAGAATGTTCCATATGTCTTGATAAATCATAATCTGTTCTATCAGCTATTCCCAAAAGCTCTCCCCAGCCAAATGGGAAGTTAAATTCTATGTCGGTTGTAGCTTTACTATAAAATACCAATTCTTCTTTGCTATGGTCTCTTAATCTAATATTTTCTTTTTTCATTCCTAGACTTAATAACCAGTTTTCTGAGTAATCTTTCCAGTATTTAAACCATTCTAAGTCTGTTCCTGGTTTACAGAAAAATTCCATTTCCATTTGTTCAAATTCACGAGTTCTAAAAATGAAGTTTCCTGGTGTTATCTCATTTCTAAAAGCTTTTCCAATTTGAGCAATACCCATAGGTATCTTTTTTCTTGATGTTCTTAGAACATTTTTAAAATCAACAAATATACCTTGAGCTGTTTCTGGTCTTAAATATATTTCTGATGTTTTACCTTCTGTTACACCTTGAGATGTTTTAAACATTAAATTAAATTTTCTTATATCTGTAAAATTAGTCTTTCCACAATCTGGGCATGGTATTTTATTTTCATTTATGAAATTTATTAATTCTTCATTTGACATTCCATCTGCTATCATATCTTTTCCTTGATTATGCGCCCATTCTTCAATTAATTTATCTGCCCTATGACGAGTTTTACATTCTTTACAATCTATTAATGGGTCTGAAAATCCTCCAACATGACCTGATGCAACCCAAGTTTCAGGATTCATAAGAATTGCCGCATCTAATCCAACTACATTTTTTTGTTCTTGAATAAATTTCTTTCTCCAAGCACTTTTAATATTATTTTTCAACTCATTTCCAAGTGGTCCATAATCCCAAGTATTAGCCAAACCTCCATAAATTTCTGAACCTGGATAAATAAATCCTCTGTTTTTGCAAAGTGAAACTAGTTTTTCCATTGATTCTACCATAAAAATTCCTCCTTTTTAAGACAAATAGGGACGGTGCTTTTTTGTCTCATTTTTAAATCGCCTATTTTCTCTTTTAATTTTAAGAACGAAAAAATATACTTTCCTCCTTAGCATATAGCTAGGGACGAAAGTATATTTTCCGCGTTTCCACCCTAGTTCCTAAATTAGATGTTTCTAATTTAAGCACCTTAATTACATTTGTTACTCCAAAGCTCCCCATGCTTATTTATTACAAACTTTCCACCAACTGTTTGCTCTCTTAAAATAAATTTTACAGCATTTTTTCTTTTTCACAGTAACTTTTACTTATTTAATTTTATATATTTTATTATCAAATATAAAAAAAGTCAATATTTTGTTAAAAAAATCTTGATAATTTATTATTTTTATGCTAATATTATAACTGTGTTTTAAATATAGGGGTATAGTGTTAATGGTAGCACATCGGTCTCCAAAACCGCCTGTGAGGGTTCGAGTCCTTCTACCCCTGCCAAGTAGGATACCAAACGTGCTTAAGGTTTGGTATTTTTATTGTCTTAGACAACAAGATTCTGGGGTACTAGGGCTGCAATCTTTGATTGCTAATGTCGGGTCTGGTTCTTATTTTTCTAATATTTTATTTCTAGCTTTTTTCAAGAGGCCAATTTGGAGACAAATTTAATTCATATTTTTAGAAAAGGAGGTAATTCATATATTTAATTACTTAAAATCATTTATTTTAGTTATCATCTTACTTATTTTATTTATTTCAATTTTCTTTATCCCTGTTAATTCTTCTGATTTTCCGAATATAGACCCCTCTGAAATAATTTCAATTAACCCAGATGGCTTTGTCTGGCCAATTCCAGGATACACTAGAATTAGCTCATACTTCGGTAAAAGAAAATCTCCCACTTCTGGTGCATCTTCTTCTCATTCTGGTATTGACATTCCTGCTCCACAAGGTAGCAAATTTATTGCTGTTGCAGATGGTGAAATTACTTTTAGACAATTTTTAGGAGCAGGTGGATATACTATTACTCTTTCTTTTGATAACTTTAGAGTAAGCTATTGTCATTGTGACCCTAATTTTATAGTTAAAGTTGGAGATAAAGTAAAACAAGGACAAGTTATTGGACAAGTTGGTCCAAAATATGTATATGGTGTTCCTGGAAATCAATACCATGACGAAAATGGCAACCCCACAAATGGCGCAACTACTGGATGTCATCTGCATTTAGGTATTAGAATTGATGGGAAATATCAGAATCCATTAGATTTCTTTTAGATATTAAAATAGCCTCTGTCTATTATATAAACATAGGCTATTTTATATTTTTCATCAACAAAGTAGAATAAAAATGATACAAAAAAGCTCCGTCCCCAAAATTCTCATTTTTTACATATCGTCATCTTCGTCTTCTACATCATCACAACCGGAACATCCGTGGCAACTTCCATTACAACCTTCTTCATCTTCTCCACCATTCCAGTCTAATTCAATTATATTTTTACATTCTGGACATTGTACTTCTGTTTTGTTATCGTCAACATCAATAACAAATTCATAATTACAATATGGACATACTATTTCAAAGTCAAATCCGTCTTCATCATAAATATCTTTTTCAATATGGTCCACAATAGTTTTTAATTTATTCATTTCTGTCTCTATTTCATTTTGTTTTACTTCTAATTTTTTCATTTCTTCGTCTTTATAGTCTAAAATATTTTCCATATCATTTAAGACAATATCCATAAAGTCTGCAAATCTTTCTTTCACATATTCTAAATCTTCTTTGTTTTTAATATTTTTTTCAATGTCATCTAAAAAACTTTTGTATTCGTTTTTTAAGTTTCCCATTTTATCACCTTTCTATATTCTTTCCATATATTCACAAGTTCTTGTATCTATTTTTAGGATATCTCCTATGTTTACGAATAATGGAACTTGGATTTCAAGACCTGTTTCTAGTTTTGCTGGTTTTCCAGATGTTGTTGTTGTATTTCCACTAAATCCAGGTTCTGTATATGTAACCTCTAATTCAACAAATGTTGGTGGTTCTACTGCAAACACTTTTCCTTTATATGAAAGAATTGTAACTTCCATATTTTCTTTTAAGTATTTTAAGCAGTCTCCTAATTGTTCTTCATTTAATGGCATTTGATCATATGTTTCATTATCCATGAAATAATATAATCCTCCATCATTATATAAATATTGCATTGCTTTTTTATCTATTTCTGCTGCTGGGTATTTATCAGATGGGTTAAATGTTTTTTCTAGTGTTGCTCCTGTTATTACATTTTTTAATTTTGTTCTAACAAATGCTGACCCCTTTCCTGGTTTAACATGTTGGAATTCTACTACTCTATAAACATTTCCTTCCATTTCGAATGTTGTTCCATTTCTAAAATCTCCTGCTGAATAAACTGATGCCATAATTATTCTCCTTTCAATCTTTTAATTATTTTCTCTTTTTTTAATTAGCTTTACATATTTTACTACAAAAACTTAGAAAAATCAAGTATGGCACTAATTTTAAATTACAATATAATTTTTCTCAGATTTTGTTAAATTTATACAACCAAATTTTGTTATTTGAACTGTATCTTCTATTCTTACACCAAATTTACCTGGTAAGTATATTCCTGGTTCATCTGTAACTACCATATTTTCTTTTAATTGTGTATCTGATTTTAACCCTATATATGGTGCTTCATGAATTTCAAGACCTACTCCATGACCCAAACTATGTATTAAATCATAGTTACTAAATCTAAAGTCATTTTCAACCATTTTAGTTAGCATTCTTGTACTTGCTCCATCTTTCATTTGTTCTAATGTTTGTTTTTCATTTTTTAAAACTAAATCATACACTGGTTTTACTTCTTCTGGAACTTCTCCTACAAAAAATGTTCTTGTCATATCTGAACAATATCCATTTACCTTACATCCCATATCTATTGTTATTATATCTTTTTCCTGTATTTTTCTATTTGTAGGTATTGCATGTGGTTTTGATGTATTTTCTCCTGATGCAACTATAGTTTCAAATGATAATCCATCTGTTCTAGGTTTATAATATTCTTCTATCTCGTCTGCTATTTGTTTTTCTGTCATTCCAGGCTTTATATATTCTAATATATATGAAAAGCAGTTATCTGTTATTTCACATGCTTTTTGTATATTTTTTAATTCGTCTCTGTCTTTTATCATTCTTTGTTTTTCGATTATATGTTCTGTTTCAACTAAATTATTTACTTTATATTTTCTAATTAATTCTTTGTATTCTGCATATGTAACATAGTTTTCTTCAAAACCTACATTTTCACAAAACATAAAGAAATTTTCATAGTCATCTTTTGATACATCATTTATATCATATACTATAATTTCATCATATAATGTTAGAATGCTATGAACATGCTCAATATATCTTCCATCTGTTATATATATATTTTCTTTTCTTGTTAAAAGCAAAACTCCTTCTGCTTCAATATTAGTTAAGTACTTAACATTAATAGGATTAGATATTATTAAACCTTGTAAATCTAAACTAAGCATCTTGTTTCTTAGCCATTGCATTTTTGCATTCATTTTATTTCATCCCCTTAAAAAATATTCTACTATCCTTGATACATTCCCAGGGTAAATATTGTCATTAATACTCTTACTATTTGTTCAAATGGAATATACATACATATATATGTTGCAATTACAATAAATGGTCCAAATGGTATATATTCGCTAGTTTTCTTTCTTTTTGCTATTAATAGAATAATACTTAAAATTGCTCCTATTAAGAATGACATTAAGGTTATTACAATGATATTTGAAAATCCAAAGAACAATCCTAATGCTCCCATTAATTTCACATCTCCAAATCCCATTGCTTCTTTTCCATAAAACAAACCACCTACTAATGTAATAAGTAAGAATATTCCTGCTCCTGTTACCATTCCAAGTAACATATTAATTGTTATCGCTACATCTGACAAGCCATATATAAATGTGAAAATTAAGCCTATTTCGAAAATAGTTAGATTAAGCCTATTTGGTATTATCTGTAGTTTATAATCTATACAAAATGCTGAAACCAGCATCGGTGCTAAAATCATATATTTTATTAAATCTAAATTTGCGATTAATGTATCTTTTATTCCTATTACATAAAGAAGTGTTACATATATTATTGCCATTATAAACATAAGTAAATAATTTGGCTTGAAATTCATCTTATGTTCTGTAAAAAATTCTTTTGAAATTACACTTTTATATTCTGGAAGCCTTTTATTTGCCCATGCTACAACTTCTCCAACTATCAGTCCTAAAATTGCCGCTATTGCATAATATGCTATATGTACATCATTAAAATACATTTTATTATTCTCCTTGCTTTCCTCTTATTTTTTTCTTTATTCTGTTTTCTATTGGTCTTTTCCATTTAGTGTACCAAAAATCCTTTTCATTTATTGGTTCTACTAAAATTGTAAACATATTAGCTCTATTTCCACCAATTACATCTGTAAATATTTGGTCTCCTACTACAGCTATATTTTCTTCTTTTTCTTTTAATTCATTTTTTGCTTTTTTAAACCCTGATTTTAATGGCTTTTTGGCAAAAAATATATATGGTATGTCAAGTATTTTAGCTATTTTTTCTACCTTTTTCTTTTTATTACTATTTGATACTATATATAGTTTTACACCTTGTCCTTTTAGATCTTTTGCCCATTTTTCTACACTTTTGGTCATATTTTGACTATAATCTATTAAAGTATTATCTATATCTAATATTAGTGCTTTTATTTTATTTTTCTTTAAAAATTCTATTGTTATTTCTTCTACTTTATTAAAATATGCATTTGGATAAATCAAATTAATTCCTCCAATATTTAGTCTATTTTTCAGATATATATTATCAATTAGAACTTTTTTTGTCAAGGAAAACTAAGAGGTTTTGATTAGTTTTTCGGAGATTCAAAATATAAATTATTATGTAAATAATTTGGATTAAAACAAATAATTTCCAACTCTAGTTTTGTTATCTAGCTATTTATAAGACTTTTTGCCTAAGTTCTACTATTCTTTGCATTTTCTCATCTTCACTAATTGCTCTTAACTTTTCTCTTGCTTCTTTTATCTCTTCTGGTTCTTCTTTTTTCATATATCCCCACACCTTATTATTCTCAGGATTCTCAAAGAAATATATCCATTTTATTAACTCTTCTTTTTGTTCTTTTTTACTTAATCTATATATCTTTGGTATCTCAATTATATGTATTTCTAAATCTTTTGTCAATATCGCTTTTTTCCCTTTTTCTTCTATTATTCTCCGATTTGAACAAATTCACAAACAACAAAAAAGGACGCTTTTTGTCATTTAAGACAAAATTTCTCGTCCTTGAAAATCTCATTTGCAAAATCTATGCCTTCCAATTGTTACTGTCATTGGTCTTGACCATATCCATTTATTTGTTGCTGTTGATGGATTAAAATAGTAAATCGCCCCATAAGTTGGGTCCCAACCATTTAAAGCATCTTGTGCTGCTTTTTTTGCTGTTGAATCAGGCGATAAATTTATCTGTCCATCTCTTACTGCATCAAATGCCCCTGATTGATAAATTACACCTGATATTGTATTTGGAAACGAACTTGATTTCACCCTATTCATCACAACAGCACCGTACTGCTACTTGTCCTGCATATGGCTCACCTCTTGCTTCTCCATAAATTATTCTTGCTAGCAAATTCAAATCACTTGAATTACTACTTGTTGATGAACTAGAATTATTTGAACTGTATATTCCCATAGCTTTTAATGTATTAGGTCCTGCAATTCCATCAACTGTAAGTCCATTTTTCCTTTGAAAATATCTAACTGCTTCTTGAGTCTCGCTTCCATAAATCCCATCTACATTTCCGTTATAATAGCCCCATCTTTTTAACTTTGTTTGTATTTGCCTTACTTCTTCTCCTCTAGAGCCATATTTTGATAAAGCTTCTACCTCGCTATTTTCGAAGGAAAATATAAATATTCCTGATATAGTAACTAAAAGAAGTAAAATTATTAAAACAATTCTTCCTTTTCTATTTTTTACTGTTATATTTTTCTTTACATTTTTACTATTATTTTTTAAAATCTTGTTTTTCACCATAAAAAACCTTCCTTGATAAAATAATCTAATTATTCTTATTTTTGTCAAGAAAGGTTTTTATTATTCAATTTTTATGTTTCTTTATTTGTTTATTTTCTGATTTTCTAAGAACAATATGTACATAATATGCTTTCTAGTCCTACTTGTAAATCAATTTCTCCTATTTTATATTTATAATCTAAATCTCTTAAACTTTGCAAAATTATTTTTAATTCATTTTCTTTAAAATATTTTGCTTGCATTTGATATTTTTTTACTAAAAAAGTTTGGTTTGGCTTTAAATTTAAACTTTGAGCTACATTTTTATTTTCTTTCATTGCAATTTTGGTTAAATAGATTTTTTTGAAATGATTATATAATGTAATTAGTATTTTTTGTAAAGGCTCTTTTTCATATATTAAATTTTGTAGAACTGTCAATGCTGTCTTTGTATCTTTTTTGCCCAAACTATCTGTTAAATCGAAAATCACACTTTCTAATTTCTTTATTGTTAATTTATCTATATCTTCTTTTTTTATCTTTCCATTCTCTCCTGCATATTCAATAAGTTTTCTAATTTCATTTATTAAATCTTGCATATTTGTTCCACAAGATTCAATAAAATATCTTAGGCTATTACTATCTATTTCTACTTTATATCCGGTTACAAATTGCTTTTAGTCTTTTTTCTAATTGCATTGGATTTTGAGCTTTAAATTCACAGATTGTACCATATTTTTCTATTGTTTTAAATAATTCTTGCTTATTATCTACTTCTTCTTCTACAATTACTAAAATAATACTTTCATTAATTATTTTTATATTTTCTTTTATATAATCTACTAATCTTTCTTTTATTTTCGCAAGCTCTTGATTTTTTCTCTTTCCCTCTTTTTTTAAAATCCCGGAATTTCTTACAATTATTAATTTTTTTTCATATCCGAATGCTGGAGTTTCAAGTTCTGATACCAACTGATTTAAATTAGTATCATCTATTAGAATATAATTTATACCTTTTACACATTCACCAAATATTTTTTTTATTTTATTTAATGATGTCTCTAAAAGAAACAATTCTTCTCCATATAATAAATATATGCTACACAAATTTCCCGCTTTTAATTCTTTTTCTAAATCCTCTATACTAATCATTTTTTCTCCTTCAAAATTTCACTAAGGTCCGTCCCTAAATCCCTACAGTTTTTCTGCAAATTTTGCTGAATGTGCATGACAAATTGCTATTGCCATACTATCTGTTATATCATCTAGTTTTGGAAGTTTTTCTTCATTTAATATCATTTTTACCATTCTTTGCACTTGAATTTTGTCTGCTCTTCCATAACCTGTTACTGCTTGTTTTACTTGAAGTGGTGTATATTCAAATATGTCTAAAGAGTTTATTCTAGCTGTCATAAGAATTACACCTCTTGCTTGTGCTACATTTATTGCTGTTTTTGCATTATTGTTAAAAAACAATTCTTCTATTGACATCGCATCTGGGTTATATTTATTTATTATATCATTTAAATCTCGATATATTTTTTCTAATCTTAATGGAAAAGATTGTCCGAGCTTCTGTTAGTATTGCTCCAGATGTTAAAAGTTTAAATTTATTTCCTATATAGTCTATCACACTATATCCGGGTTATTGCAAAACCCGGATCTATTCCTAATATTCTCATATGTATTTCTTCCTTTTATTTATTTAGTATTATTCTAAATACTTCTGCAACACTCCAAGCTTGGTTTATTGCACCTTTTGGTAAGTATGGCTCTTTAGAATCATATATTTCTGCAATTCCGCCAATACATCCTCTTTCATATATTTCTTTTTTAAATGTATTATTTGTTTTTATGCAGAATTTTAAAATTTTTTCTTTTAACTTGTTTTTTTCTTCTCTTGATTTTGTATATTTTTCCATATTTTTTAAAGCATCATAATATAGTCCTAAAAGCCAGGTCCAAGTAATTCCTTGATGATAACTTTTATCTCTTTTCTTTGGACTTCCCGAATATTCTTCTACATACCCTGGATACCCTTTTGCTAAAGTTTTTAGTCCATAAGGATTAAGTAATGTTTTTTCAACTACATCTATTACGTTTTTAGCTTCTTGCGATATTGGGTTTAACACGGGATGTGTTAAGCTTAATGCAAATAATTGATTTGGTCTAATCTTTCCATCTCCGAATCACATCATATAAACAATTTGTTTCTTCATTATAGAATTTTAGATTAAATGAAAATTTACAATTTTCGGCAATTTCTTTATATTTATTTGCTTTTATAAAATGCCCCATCTTTCTTGTTAAATCCATCATTATCATATTTGCATTATACCACATAGCATTTAATTCAACTGTTTTTCCATTTCTTGGTGTTATTGCTTTTCCATCATATTTTACATCCATCCATGTATTTTGTGTATTTTCTGTACCAGATGAAATTAATCCATCTCCATCTAAGTAAATATTATTTTCATCTACATCTATTTTCCCACAATAACTATCTATTATATTTTCTAATACATCATATAAATATTCTTTTACAAATTTATAATCACCTGTATAATCTATATATTTTTGTACTTGTTCAAATAACAATAAAGATGCATCTGAACTATTATATAATGGTCTATTATCATATCCAGAATATCCATTTGGAACTAACCCGAATTTTGTATCTCTTACCATAGTAAGTAATACTTCTTTTGCTATATCAAACCTTCTTGGAATTAGAAGCAATCCTTCAAATGCAATTAATGAATCTCTTCCCCAATCTAAGAACCATGGATATCCTGCAATTATTGTATGCAAATTAAAACTTGGTCTATTTACAATAAAATTATCTCCTGCTAATAAATATGTTTTTATTAGTTTTTCATTTTCTAGCTCTTCTTTTGTTTTCTTTTCATTTCTTATATCTATTAATAATGAATTATTAAATAGTGTTTCTAGTCTTTCTATTTCAGAACTTATAACTTTTTTACTATCTATTTCTTCAATATTATTTTCTAGAGAACAAATAAAAGATATTTCTTTTTCTTGTCTTGCTGGAATCTCTACCTCATATACTCCTGGAACACTATGATTCTCCTCTGGATAGAATCCTCTTTTTTCTTCCTCGATATAAAACATATTTTTAAATATATCATTATTATGTTCTATATATTTTCCTTCTGAAAGATGCATATATATTGGGGTTTGAGCATTATTATCAATTATCATTTTTACTTTATTATCTTTTATTTCTTGTTTTAAATCAAAATCATGGTCAGTATTCATTGTATGAAAATCTCTAAAGTTTACAACTGGTGCTAAAGTTAGTTTTGCTTTTGCAGTTCCAGTTTTTATCTTATAATATACAACTACTGTATTTTTGCCATATTCCATACAAATTATTTTAGATATTTCTACTCCTCCTGCTTTATATTTAAATATTGGAACATATGCTTTTTCAAAACTTTCCTGATAATTATAGCCATGAGAAATATATTCTTTACATACATTAGTATATAAATCATATTTTCTTCCTCTTGTCTCTAAACTTTCATCAAGTTTAGATAATATCAAAAATCTTCTTGCAGGTGGTGTAAGTGGTGCAATTAAAAGACCATGATATTTTCTTGTGTTTGCTCCTATTATTGTAGATGAACTAAATCCACCTATTCCATTTGTTATTAACCATTCTTTTGATAATCCATTTTCCAAATTAAGATTTTCTTTCGTAAACTTCATATTTTCCTCCATAAATATTAGAAATTTTATTTTTTATATTTACTATTTTCTAATTGTTTTAACATTTCTTCTCTTATTTCTTGAGGATTTCTTTTTCTTCCTCTGTTACTTTTTGGTTTTACATTGTTCTTTTTAGTTATTGTTCTTTTATTTTTTTCTACTTTAGTTCTTCTTCTTGCTTTTTCATCAGCTTCTCTTATTGATGCTATTCTTTCACTATATTTATTACTAAACTTACTTTTACTTTTCTTTTTAGGTTCTTTTGGAAGTTTTCCTTTTGCTTCTTTCTTTGCTTTTTTCTCCATATTTTTCTTTATTTTATTTATTCTTTTTTCTTCTCTTAGTTTAGTATTTAACATTAAATATTGTGGGTCATTTTGCTTATCTTGATATTTTAAATCATCACAAATTAGTTCTATTATAGATGAAGCAACTAAACTTGGGTCATGACGAATATGTTCATCTTTTATCATTGATAAGTTTCTTTGCAAGAATTTTATTCCTTTTACTTTTTCAATATCTTGCTCTACTAAATCTTGTCCTTCTAAGTTATATTTTTTAATAAATTCTGGAATAATTTCTCCTGTATCATATATACAGTAATCTACAATTCCACTTCCACAATGTTCTATTATTGCATTTAAATGGTCAGATACTGTATAATTATCTGTTTGACCTGGCTCTGTCATAATATTACTTACATATACTTTAATTGCTGTACTTTCTTTTATCGCTTTTGCAACTCCATTTACAAGTAAGTTTGGTATAACATTTGTATATAAACTTCCTGGCCCTATTATTATACAATCTGCATTTTTTATTGCTTCAACAACTCCTGGAGCTGGTCTGCAATTAGATGGACTTAAATATATTCTATTTATTTTAGTTACTTTATCTGATACAACTTCTGGAATTCTTGATTTTTCTTTTACTATATATCCATTTGCAAGTTCAGCAACAATATTCATTTCATCTAAAGTAACTGGTATTACTTTTCCTATCATGTTTATAACTTCATTACTTCTAATTACTGAATCTTCAAAATTTCCATTTACATTTTTCATAGCTGAGAAATATATATCAGAAAAGCTAAGACCTTTTAATCTTCCTGAAGTAAAGTTATAATTAAATAATTTACTTACTTCTTCATCTTTTTCTGCAAGGGAAATTATACTATCTTTTACATCTCCTAAAGGTAAAACATCTAATTCTCTTCTTGACTCTGTTACACCTTCTCCATAATCTGAGATTGTAACTATTGCAGTTAAATTACTTGTGTAATTTTTAAGACCTGATAAAACTGTATTTAGTCCAGTTCCACCACCGATTACAACAATGTTTGGCCCTTGGTCATATACTGTTTTATTAAATATTAAAGATTTTACATTTACATTTTTCTTGTTTTCCATTCTTTCATCAGTTGATTCTATTAAAACTTCTAATGTTCTTTTGTTCAAGCATATTAAACCTATTACAATTGCTAGAAATCCTACTACAAATATTGCAACAACTTTACCTACTTCTTGGAAAGAAATTTCTTTCATAACTAAAATTTCTGCTAATCCATAGCAAGAAAGAATAATACCTACTAAGATTAAGAATATCCATCTTTTCATTTTATTGCTTGATTTAAACCATTGTAAAAAACCTTTCATTTTTTGCTTACTCCTATCTACCTACTATTTTAACTTCTAATTCTATCTTCTTATGGAATTTTTCTTCTATTTTTTCTTTAATGTATTCTACTAAATCTAAAACATCTTTTGCAGTTGCATTTCCTTTATTTACAACAAAACCACTATGTTTGGTTGAAACTTCTGCTCCTCCAATACTAAAACCTTTAAGTCCTGCATCATCAATTAATTTTGCTGTTATAAAATCTTCTCCTCTTTTAAATGTACTTCCTGCTGATGGCATTTCTATTGGTTGTTTTTCTTTTCTATATTTTGCAAATTCATCCATCTTTTCTTTTATTTCTTCTTTTGTTCCTTTTTTTAATTCTAATGTAACTTCTGTAACAATATATTTATTATTTTTAAACATACTTGTTCTATATCCAAATTCTGCTTCTTCATTTGCAAATACATGCTCATTTCCATCATAATCAAAAGCTTTTATACTTCTAACTACATCTTTCATTTCTCTTCCATGAGCTCCTGCATTCATAATTATTGCTCCACCAATTGTTCCTGGTATTCCTGATAGTTCTTCAAATCCTTCTATTTCATTTTGCATGCATTTTTGTCCTAAAATTGTTAATTTATATCCCGCATCTACCTTAATTTCTACATTTTCTTTTTCTTTACTTATTTCTATATTATCTAATCTTATATTTACTACTATTCCTTCTATTCCACCATCTAAAACTAATAGATTACTTCCATTTCCGACAATCGTTACTGGAATATTATTTTCCTTTGCAAAAATTAAAACTTCTTTTAATTCTTCTTTAGTTTTTACTATTATGTAACAATCTGCAGGTCCTCCAATTTTAAATGTTGTATGATTTTTCATAGGTTCGTTATATTTTATTTGTTCTTTATTTATATTTAAATTAGATTTTTCAATTAAATCCTTTATCTCCAAAAAAACACTTCCTTTTTCTGTTTTTTTATTTTTATGCATTATTCTAAGTTAATATATCATTTTTTTTAATATTTTACAAGTCATAAAAAGACAATCTATTAATATAATTTAAATATGGAAAGGAGAAATTGATGTTTTCTAAATGTAACATATATGTAATAAAGTTAAAAAGCAATTTTTTACCAATGGTATTTGTATTTTTCACATTAGGCTTGCTTGTTTTTTCTAGCAGTAATTTACCTGCTGTAAAACAAGGATTAGAGCTTTGGGCATCGTCAGTTGTTCCTTCACTTTTTCCTTTTTTTGTAGCAACAGAGTTATTAATTAATACAAATCTAATTACACATCTTGGTTATTTATTAAATAACTTTATGAAACCTATTTTTAATATTTCAGGAGAAGGTGCATTCTGTTTTATTATGGGTTTAATTTCTGGTTATCCTGTTGGTGCAAAAATTGCTTGTAATTTTAGACAAAATAATATTTGTAGTAAAGAGGAATGTGAAAGATTACTTAGTTTCACAAACAATTCAGGTCCGCTTTTTATTGTTGGAACCGTTGGAGTTTTAATGTATAGAAATACTACTATTGGTCTTTTACTACTTGTTACTCATGTTTTGGCTTCAATAACTGTTGGAATTATATTTAGATTTTGGAAGAAAAATAAACATTCAAAAGATTTCTATAATTCATCTATAGAAAAAACAAAATCAAAACAAAATGTTTCTTTTTCAAATTTGGGTGAAGTATTAGCTAAAAGTATTACATCTAGTATTTCTACGATACTACTTATTGGTGGATTTATTGTTATATTTGCAAGTATAATTTCAATTTTAAAATCTAGTGGAATATTAAATATGTTTACCACAATACTTGCACCTATATTTAATGAACTAAATATTAGTTCATCATTTATCAGCCCTCTTTTGACTGGGTTTTTAGAGATAACTAGTGGAATAAGTACCATATCTAGTATCGCTTTTAAAAAAATTTCTGTAAATATTATTTTTACTGCTTTTCTACTTCGGGTTTGGTGGTATTTCTGTTCTTCTACAAGTTTGGAGTATTGTTTCTAAAACAGATTTATCTATAAAGCCATATGTTTTAGGAAAACTTTTACATGGAATACTTGCCTCAGTTTACACTTACATATTTATAAATATTTTTCCTTTCCTTAATTTTGATTTATAATTATATAAAAATAGATAGGATGTGATTTAAAAAATGGAAAGAGATTTTAACACACGGCTATATGCCTCCTTTTATGGATATGAATAATCAAGGAGAGCAAAATGAATTTTATAGAGACCCTATTGCTAATTCTATTATGCAATATGAACAAAGTTATTCTTATTACAAATATCTTTGTTCTCAAATGGAATACAAAATAAAGTGTAAAGAATATGAAATCCTTTGTAAAAATAATTCCTCTAATGCAAATTCAAATGAAAGAAGAGATAGAAGAGTAGAATAAAAGTATCGACCTTTTTAGACAAAAATGAGAGATTTGGGAACTGTCCCCAAATCTCTCATCATTATATTAGAAAATATGCTAATACAATTATACCAAGTATAATTCTATAATATCCAAATACTTTAAAGTCATGTTTTTTAATATAACTCATTAAGAATTTAATAACTGCTATAGATACTAAGAATGATACTAACATACCAACTAATAAAACTGCAATTTCTATCCCTGTAAATGCAAATCCGAATTTTACTAATTTTAATAAGCTTGCTCCAAGCATTGTAGGAATTGCTAAGTAAAATGTAAATTCTGCAGCATTTGGTCTAGAAAGTCCTATTAAAAGTCCTCCTATAATTGTTGCTCCTGAACGTGATGTCCCTGGAAATATTGCTGCTAATAATTGAAAAACACCAATTATTAAAGCATCTTTATATGTAATTTCTGAATCTGTTTCTTTTAAATTTCCTTTTCTTTTTTTGTTCCAATTTTCAATAACAATAAATGCAATTCCAAATACAATTAATGCTATTGCTATACAAACTGGGTTGTAAAATAATGCTTCAAACACATCATCAAAAAGTAACCCTATTACTGCTGCTGGAACACATGCAACTAAAATTTTTCCCCATAAAGTCATAATTTTTTTATCAAATATTGATAAAAATCCTTTATTTTTTATCGCTTTTTCTTTATTTTTTGTAAATGGCCATATTTGTTTAAAATACAAAACAACAACTGCTAGAATGGCACCAAATTGTATAACTACTTGGAACATATCCCAAAACTCTGGTGATACTTCCTTAAATTTTATAAATTGTTCTGCTAATATTAAATGCCCTGTACTACTAATTGGTAGCCATTCTGTTATTCCTTCTATTATTCCAAATATAGCTGATTTTAAAAGTTCTAATACCATCTTTTTCTTCCTTCCTTTGTTTATTATTTCTTATATATTTCTTTTAAAATATTATATATTGTGTCTTTTATAAATTCTGCAGTTGTGACTGGTGCAACTTTTCCGTGGTAGTGCTAATGCCCATATTAATTTTAAATTCTTGTCTTTTGCAGCTTTTTTGTCTATTCCACCTGGATTTGAAGCTAAATCTATTAATAAACAATCTTCTTTTACATATTCCATTCTTTCTTTTGTAAGAATCAAATGTGGTACTGTATTTATTATAATATCAAAATCTTTTAAATTTTCTCCTAAAGTATTTATATTGGTCGAATTATGTCCATAAGCTTTTATCCAAGCAAGGTCTGCTTCTTTTCTTGCTGCACAGGTAACTTTTACAGCTAATCCTGCAAGTTTTCTAGCTAGTACTTTACCAATTCTTCCAAATCCTAAAATTAATACATTGCTTCCATGTAAAATCTTATTTGTATTAGAAATTGCAATTTCAATTGTTCCTTCTGCAGTTGAAATCGTATTTAGAACTGCTAATTCCTCTCTTTTCATAATATCAATTATTTCAATATATTCATCATTTGCCATAGTATAAACATCAGGTAAAATACTTCCAGCAATTAATATTTTTGCATTTAAATAATGAAGCATTTCTCTTATTGATATTTCCTTATCACTAAATGGACTATTTATATCTTTTCCATTACTTGAAAATGGAATTGGTCCTATTACTATTTCTACATCTTCTTTTATTGCTTTATTTAATTTATCACAAAAGAAAACATTTTGAATATTTTTTATTTCTTCTGCTTTTTCTAGTCCATAAGTATATACTTCATTTCCATCTCTAGCAAGCATTTTTACTAGCTTTATTATTCTTAAATCTCCACCAATTACTGCAAATTTTTTACTCATAAAATCCCTCCTATATCTATTATATTTATTTTTCTGGATTTTATGAGTTTTATTCTAATTACTGTCTTTCTTTTTCATCTTTTTCATATTCATTTTCTTGCTCTATTATTTTTTCTTTATTATGTATCTTTGTTTTTAATAAATCTATATCTTGATAACTTAAACTTCTTGTAATTTCTACCATTTCTTCTAAATGTTCTTTTGATTTTATTTCTATTTCAGATAAATTTTTTGTTTCATCTTCTTTTTCTTCCAAATTAAATGGTATAGATAACTTAGCAAAGATTGGTATAAATATTGGGTCTTTTTTTATTTTTTCTACTATTTTTTTGCTATCTACATCTATTGCTGTATTTGCATATTTTATTGCAATATCTTTATTACCTTTCATTAGATAAATTTTAGATAGTTCATAATATGCATCTGCTGAAAGTTCTTCATCTTCTAATACTTCTTGGAATTTCTTTTCAGCTTCTTCTAAATCTTTATAGATTAATGCAATTTCTGCTAAAGAATATTTTGAATTATATGCTAAACTATTAATATTTGCTGCTTTTTCATAACAGATTTTTGCATTTTGAAAATCATTTAACATTGTATAGACCATACCTAAGTTATAGTTTATCTCATAACTAAGTGGGCTATATTTTAATGCATCTTGATATACATTTGCAGCTTCTTTATACATTTCTTTTTCAATTAAAATTTTTCCTAAAAGCTCTGAAGCTTCTAAATTATCTGGTTTTTTATTAAGTAAATTTGAAAGCATCTGAGCTGCTTCATCTTTTTTATTTAATTGATTTAATAAATCAGCTACTTTATAATATGACTCATAGTCTTGCTTATTTAAATCTATTGCATGAACATATTCATCTATTGCTCTTCTCATTCCGCCTTCTTCTTCATATAGTTTTGCAAGGTATAAATGAGCTTTATAACTATTTGGATTTTTTTCTAAAATTCCTAATAATATTTGTTTTGCTTTTTTTGTATTTCCAAACATAATAAGTAATTTTACTTTTAAGAGTCCAATTCCTTCAAAAAGTCTAACATTTCTTTTTTCTAAGATAATTATTGCTATTGGTAATAATATTGCAAATACATATTTTAATATTATAAATACTATATTTAATTTAACATCAAATAATACTTCTACAAAATTTAGTGCAATACCTACCGCTTCTAAAACTAAAATTGTTACATAACTTGTATCATTATTTCTTATCATCTTAAGGAACATATATACAAAAATAGCAAAAGATATTACAGTAAAAATCAATTGTTCAACTATCACTTTGTGTATTCTCCTTTTTTGTTAATTAATTTTTATATATTTTATTTCATTTTTTTACATTTGTCTAGTATTTTTATTATCCATATAATTCTTCATAAATTTTATAATCTCTTAATATTTTTCTTACATACTGATTTGTTTCTTTATATGGGATATTTTCTATATCTGACCCATCTTCTTTTATTGTTCCTTCTTTTATCCAGTTATTCACAGTTCCAATTCCCGCATTATATGCTGCAAGTGCTACTTCTTCATTTTCAAATTCATCTAACAAAGTTTTTATATAACTTGTTCCTATACGTATATTAATTTCTGGTTTAAGCAATTCTTCTTGCAAATTATTTTCATCAAGTTCTATACCAGCTTTATTTGCAACATCAACTGCTGTTTCTTCCATAAGTTGCATTACACCTATTGCACCTCTATTAGATACTGCTTCACTTTTAAAATTACTTTCTGCTTTCATTAATGCATAAATCAAATTTTCATCTACATTATATTCTTCAGCATATATCGTAACATATTCTTTAAAAGTTTTAGGATAAATTATCTTTAGTATTTTGTCCTTAAAGCATGCTAGAAAAACAAATACTATTAAAATTATTATTATAACTATAAGTAGTTTTTTGTTCTTCAAAACCTTTCTCCTTTCATATTTACTATACTTTTAAGAACATCTCCCTTTCATTTTTATTTACAATCATACCAATTATTTGCCTCTGAAATTTCTGCAATTAATGGTACTTTTAAATTTGCTGCTGATTCCATAGAAGTTTTTAAAATTTCTTTTACTTCTTCTTTTTCCTCTTCTAAAGCTTCTATCATCATTTCATCATGTACTTGAAGTACAATTTTTGATTTTAGATTTCTTTTCTTTAATTCATTATTTACTTTAATCATAGCAATTTTCATTATATCTGCTGCTGTTCCTTGAATTGGTGTATTCATTGCTGCTCTTGAGCCAAATTGTCTTACCATGAAATTATTTGATTTTAGTTCTGGAATATATCTTCTCCTATGGAATAAAGTTTCTACATATCCTTTTTCTTTTGCTTCTTCTTTTATATTATCCATAAAATTCTTTATTCCAGAATATTCACTTAAATATTCATCAATATATTTTTTAGCCTGTTTTCTTCCTATTCCTAATTGTTCTCCCAAGCCAAAATCACTTATTCCATAAACAATTCCAAAGTTTACTGCTTTTGCATTACTTCTTTGCTCTTTTGTAACTTTATCCATAGGTGTTTTAAACACTTTAGACGCAGCCTGTTTATGAATATCTTGCCCTTCTTTAAAAGCTTCTATCATATGTTCATCTTCTGAGATGTGTGCTAAAACTCTAAGTTCAATTTGTGAATAGTCAGCATCAATATATATTTTTCCACTCTCAGGTTTAAATACTTTTCTTACTCTTTTTCCAAGCTCAAATCTTGTTGGTATATTTTGAAGATTTGGTTCTGTCGAACTTATTCTTCCTGTTGCTGTTATTGTTTGATGAAAAAACGAATGTATTCTCTTTGTTTTAGGATTTATATATGGTTTTAATCCTTCTACAAATGTCGAATTTAGTTTCATAAGTTGTCTATATTCTAAAATTTGTTCTATTATTGGGTCCTCTTTTTTTAATTTTTCTAAAACATCTACATCTGTTGAATAACCACTTTTTGTTTTCTTTATAACTGGTAATTTCATTTTTTCAAATAGGATTTCTCCTAATTGTTTTGTAGAATTTATATTAAATTCTTCTCCTGCCATCTCATAAATAATTGCTGTTATTGTTTGTAGTTTTTCAGTTAACTCTTTTCCAAAATTCTCTAGTTCTTCTTTATCTACATACATTCCATTCCATTGCATACTAGATAAAACTTCTACTGTTGGCATATCTATATTATTAAATAGGTCAACCGCATTAATTTCTTCTAATTTTTTATATGTTATTTCTCTTATTTTTGAAATAGAATAAGCATATATCCTATATTTTTCTTGTTCTTTTAAATCCTCTTTATTTTCTTCGAACAAGTTTAATTGACTTTCTTCTTCAATATCTAAATATTTATCAATGTCTAACTCTAGATATTTATTTATTAGATTTTCTATTTCTAGTTTGTTATCTGTCGGATTTAAAATATATGAAGCGATTGATACATCATATTCAATACCTTTTAGCGTAATTCCCACTTGTTTTAATAAAATATATTCTTTTGTCATATTTACACTTGTCTTTTTTATCTCTTCATCTTCTAAAATTTCTTTTAATATTTCTATTTTTATTTCATCTAAAGTATAATAAATAGAGGTATTTTCTTTTTCATCAAATATACTTATTCCTGTAATTTTTTCTTTTATTATTTTCTCTTCTTTTTCATCTTTTGCAGATGAAATATACATACACATCTTTTTTTCTTTTTTTATTTTTTCAATCATTTTTTCTAAAGTATTATTACCTATTTTGAATAATTCTTTAGCTTGTTCTTTTTCTTGAACTTCCTCTTCTTTTAATGAAAAACGTTCAATATATCTATTAAAATTTAATTCTTTAAATAATTCCAATACTTTTTTCTTGTCCCATTCTTCTACTTTAAAATCTTCTAAACTATCTTTTATTGGCACTTCTAAATTAATTGTTCCCAAAGTTTTTGAAAGATAAGCTAAATCTTTATTTTCGATAATTTTTTCTCTTTGTTTTCCTTTTAAGTCATCTTTTCCTTTTTCTATTGCATCATATAATTTTTCAATAGAACCATATTTTTGTATTAATGATAAAGCTGATTTTTCTCCCACTCCTGGAACTCCTGGAATATTATCTGATGTATCTCCTTGAAGTCCTTTTACATCTATTAATTGCTTTGGTTTTATTCCATATTTTTCTATGATTTTTTCCTTATTATATTCATCAGTTTCACTTTTACCTGCTTTTGTATGTGGTATTCTAATTGTTACTTTATCTGTTGCAAGCTGAAATGTATCTCTATCTCCTGAAAGAATAGTTACTTCTAATCCCTTTTTTTCGCCATATTTTGATAATGTTCCTATTATATCATCTGCTTCATAACCTTCCATTTCAACTATATCAATATTCATGGCTCTTAAAATTTCTTTTATTATTGGCATTTGCTCTGCTAATTCATTTGGCATGCCTTTTCTATTTGCTTTGTACCCTTCATACATTTTATGTCTTGCAGTTGGAGCTTTTAAATCAAATGCTACTACTAGATATTCAGGATTTAAATCTTCTAATATTTTAAAAAGTATTGCTAAAAAGCCATAAACAGCATTTGTATATTTCCCGGTCTTTGGTTGTTAACATTTTACTTCCCATTATCCCATAAAAAGCTCTATTCATTATACTATTTCCATCTATTAAAACTAATTTTTCCAAATCTATTCCTCCTTAAAATTAGGACTTTTTAAAAAAGCTTTTTTTCTTCTTAATTCTCTTTCTTTTTTTATATACATAAGCATTAAAAACGCACCTAAAAGCATTATAAATATAAATGGTGTACCATTTCTCCAGCCTTCAGTATATACTAAAAACACACTATTTGCAATTTCTGAAATTAAAGAAATTCCAAGCTCCATTTTTATTGTATCTGGTTTTTGAAACATTATTATTGGGAATAACCACATTATATACCATGGTTGAAAATTTGTAATTAATAAAAAGATAAAAGGTACTAAAAAACAATTTGCCTTTTCCATCATGTTTTTGAATTTTATATCTTTTTTATTTAAAATCACAACACATGTAAAGAAATATATTATTGCAAAAATTCCAAGTAATGTTGTTTTTGTTATTTTCACTATATTTTCTGGTTTATTAAAATACTCTGAGATAAGTATGTATATGCTTTTTGCCAATTTTTCTTGCTGAGTAAATATTCCAGCCATTACATTTAAATCTTGAATATATATCAAATATGGTACAAAAAGTACTAACATAAATATTATTCCATATTTTATACATTCTAAAAATCTTTTTAAAGGTTTTTCTTCTCTAAAATGATAAATAATCATAAATGGTAACAGTATTATTGGAAAATACTTTATTCCTGCACCTAAACTTAAAAACACAACACTTGGAAGTATTTTTCTCTTATTTTTTAAGAAATATATCGCAAGTAAGATAAACATTACAACAAACATATCATTATGAACACTTGAAATTCCCTCTATTAATATAAAAGGATTTAATCCATATATTAATGAAAATATTTTCTTATTAGTTATTTTCCAAATCAAATAACAATTAATCAAATGAATAAGTACATTTACTATCTTAAATACTAATAATCCTATATCAATATTTCCAAATGATAAAAATGCTACTCCTTTGCAAATTAATTGCCATACTGGTCCATATACAACAGTTGAATCTTTCCAATCATTTGCATACCCTTGTGCAAGAACTGTATCTTCTTGTAAGTATCTGACATTATCTCCTGTTTCAACAAAATCCTGAATAGTTGTATAATATGGATTCTGCCAATATGTGCTGTCTATTCTACCTACTCCTAAGTAATAAAATACATCTGAACACATAAATGGAATAGCCATAATAAAAACAATTGACACAATTGCAACTAATATAAGTACACTTTTTATGCTTTTAAATGCTGTTTTCCTTCGTTTTATAAGAAAAACATATGTAATAGTAAGCAATAAAAACACAAGTAGATATATAGCTGTTTGAACTAATCTATCTTCTGTATTTAATAGGAACTGAAAATATGCTTTAAAATTTAATATTGTTTCAGTTTCCATATAATACCTAATAGAAGGCATTACAAAAAATATGCTTGATATTACAATTGCAACTTTCAAAAAATTATCAATTATCTTATCTTTTTTTACTGTATCTTGCACTTTTATCTCCTTTCGGGATTTAAGGGACGGTCCTTTATTCCCTTTTTTTAGGGATTAGGGTACACTCCTATTAAAATGAGGTTCTTATTTTTTATCTAATATACTATATCATATTTAATTGTAATTTTCTATTATTTTAATAGAAAATTAAAGAAAAGGTAGAAAGATTTTTCCACCTTTTTCTTAATTTTTAATTTTTTCTAATTTAATCTGATATTTACTTAATCTATATTTCTATATCCCATACATTGTATGTATACTCTTTTTCTTTACTTATTACTGTTTTTGTTCCACTACTTTCACTTGAAAATTTAACTTCTGGTGATAATGAAACTAGCACTCTAAAACCATTTGCAAAATTATTACGAGCACCCATCGAATTAGCATCGACAAAATAAATACCACCAGTATCTCTAAAAGCTGTACAAAGCCAATAATATACATTAATATTTATTAGAGATTCAAATTGTGTATTAGATAAATTGCTATAGCCACTTACTGAATTTGGCTGTTCTGTATATTTTACAAACCACTCGTCTAACCTTTCTTTTGTTAATGTTGTTGCTGATATTGCATTATATTTAGAGTTTACATACATGCTCCAATCTCTTGCTTTATATGTAGTTCCTAATCCTATATCACTTGCATCTGCATAACTATTTATTGTATTTGTTAAGATAAATTGTGTAATATAACCATATTCTGCTTTTCCTTCTGGTTGATAGTAATCTTCAGGGCAACCTGCTGAAATTAATATTACAGTTCCATCATCCATTACATCAAATAGCCTCCATCCTGCAATTTCTTCTCCTGTTATAGCATCTTTGTTATAATTAAAATCTGTCGCTCTATATGCAGTCGCATTACTATCTCTACTACTACCTTCTACAAAACCTCCAAATTGGTACGCATTTTGAGGTAAACTTGTAGAATTATTTGCTCCAATTGCCTCTATTTCTTCTTTCGTCCATGTTCCTGCTGTATAATTTATAAAATCTCCTATATGTAACTTTTCTTCTATTTCTCCTGTACTATCAAATATTTCACTTATACTTACACCTTTGTCTAATGTTGTCCCATTCCAGATATCTGATACTTTTATAACACCTTTGCTAGTGGTTAATATCTTTTCTTCTCCACTTTCTGATATCTCACCATATTTAGATAGTATATCATTTAGTTCTTTTTCTGAGATACTACCTTCATTTTCTGTCTGTACTCCTGCTATATCAATTCTTATATTTTCTATTATTTCTGCTAGTTCTTGTTTTTCCTTTGCAGTACCAGCTTGAAATAAAATTCCATTGCCACCTGTTAGAGCCGAAATAGTTATCCCTGCTAGAATTAATAAAACTATAATTGTCATAACTAGTGCAATTAATGTTATTCCGTTATCATGTTTTTTTGCTACATTTATCTTTATCATATTTGAAGTTTTTTCTTTTTGTTTTTTCATAATTATCTCTCCTATCTTTGGTATAGTCTTTTAATCAGTTACAACCTTGCTTTATATCACATATATTAATGAATATTTGAATTAAAGTAATACTTTTTATCTTTCTTCCTCTTCTTCATCTCTATTTTCTACTCCCATTGCTTTTTCTGCACTTTTCATTGTTCTTATTGGAAGTCCTTCTACTTTTGCACCTTCAGGCCATTTAAGTTTTCTTCCAATTTTTCTTTCCACATATTCTTTTATTTCATCCTCATCCATTTTTCTTAATTCTTCTGATGGCACTCCAATAATTTTTGATAAATTTTTCATTGTTTCTTCTGATAAATACATTTTTACACCTTGTATAATATAATAAAGTTTAAAAATTAATATATTATACTTACCTTTCTCCATTAATTATTTTATTTTTATTTAAACTTAACTGCATAACTTGTAAGTTGTCTAAATGATTACCACTAATATTTCTATAACTATTTCACAAAACTTTATCTTATTTCTTGACTTTTTACTTATAAATAGATTATAATAAATATAGGAAATGGAGAAACCACAAAGTGGTTTGCCAGTAATTTGTGAAAACACATCTTACCGTCAAGTAACAGATGTGTTTTTTATTGGTTATTTTTGTTTGCTAATAATTACTACTAATGCAATAATTAAGGCAAACGTAATGATAGTTACTGATACTAAACCAGTAAAAAGTATTTTTATTATTAATAATAATGCTTTTATTTCTACCATACGCCTCACCTCCTCTTATGTAGGAGGCAAACCACATCTGCTTATTCTCATTTCCTATGTTATTATTTTACAATATTATTTAAATCTTGTCTACAACTTTCATTAAATTCATAAATATATTTTTAACCTGCAAGACAAATTACTAGTTATCTTTCATCTTTTCTTCAAATCTTTTGAGTAATAATACATATCTATGCAATGTAGATTTCCATCTTTTATATCTTCATCATAGTTATCAACAAAATAATTTTTTATTGTTTTTTCATATTTATCAAATCCTTGTTTTACATAGAATGGAATATTATTTTCTGTTGTTCCTACAATCATTTTTTTATACTTTTGTTTGTAATTGTCTGCCAAATATTTTATCATTTTTTTAGCATAACCTTTTCTTCTATAACTTTCTTTTGTCGCTATATTTTTTAATTCTACAGTATCATTGTCTATCTTTGTTACTACAGAAACACAAACTGGCTCTTCTCTATATGTTAATACAAATAATTCTCCATTAGATAAATATTTGTTAACCATTTCTTTGCTTGGATCTGCTTCAAGTAATAAATCTAAATATTGTTCTTTATTATCTCTTTCTTTCTTAATAATAATTGAACGCTTTACTGGTAAAAACTCAAAACCTTCTGGTAACTTTGGGTTTTCTTGATTGTGGCTTAAATATCTAATTTTCTCTGAGAAAATACAACCGCAATATTTTTGCATATATAACCCTAACTCCCTTGCCTTTGCTTGTCCTTCTCTAAAACCAACCCTGAAATCTCTATATAAAAACTTTAAGCCGTATTGCTTAGCAATTTTTTCTGCTGTTTCTGCAATTATTTCATGCTTTTGATAAGGACTTACTAAAAGAGTTGTTGTAAAAGTATCAAATCCG
>CAKNKX010000020.1 GCA_930987745.1 uncultured Clostridium sp. | reverse complement strand
CTTTCCGAAGATAAATATATTGTGTTTTTAGATTATCTATATTTTATCTTCTTTTCAGAACAATAGCAACATGATTTCTATACTTTAACATTTTAATTACTAATATGTTGCGTCATTGTTCGTGTGCCAAATTTATGAAATAAATTTGTGTACAATGTGTATATATATTAGGAAAGTTAGAATAACTTTTCTAATATATAAATACAATCCTTTTATATCTTATCTTTGCTTTTTTCATAATTTAGCATTTCTTTTATCGTTTTTATAGTTTCATTTTCTCCACTAATAAACATTGTTATGTTTGAATAATGTTTTTTTAACTCATTAATTTCTTTTATAATTTTTAAATCTTCTTGCTCTGATTTCTTAATATATATTTGAAGTATTTCATTTTTCTCAAATTTATATTTTTGAATTTTCATACACGTCACTTGCCTTTTTTATTAATGTATATTAAAAGCTTTTCTTTTACATTCCTATTAATTCATTTAAAAAACAAAAAGCAAGAAAAAAAGCTAGATTTCTCTAACTTAGTCTCTTGCTTTCAATTTTTCATACTAAGATAATAACATCTTGTTTTTTATACGTCAATGAATGTTTTTTGAAACATTTTTGAAATTTATATTTTGAACATAAATAATAATTTTATATAATTTATAAAATACACTATGTGTATTTAATTTATAATTCTATTGTTTGTTTTCTACTTCAGTTTAGTTATATCAAGTGTTTTATCATATTTTTGTTATTCTGTACTTTCTCTGTATTATTTTAACTTTTACAGAGGGCTAGAAAACTTGTTTTTCTATGTGTTTATGAGATACACTCTGTATCTCTTTCCTGCCTTTTAACTTACTTTTTAGACATCTTTATTGTTTTCTATATTTAATAAATTTAATATTATATAATTTTATTAGCTCCGTATTTATATATGCTATTATTATCTTTCTAGATCCTCACCAGTTTCTTTGACTCTTTCCTTTACTTTTTCTCTAACACAATCTTGAATTGAGGCCAATAGTAAAGTAATTTCTGTTTCAACTCTTTCCAAATCCGCTTCTTTTACTCTACCCGTTTCAATATCACTTATTCTCTTTATAGCTTCTAATGATAATTCTCTTAATATTTCCTATTAAATTTTGTTTGAACGATTTTGCTAACCTCAGCAAAATCGTCATTAATAATTTTTTCTCTATTCTGATATGCTAATTTTCACTACTTTCTATTAATTTATCAAAATCAGATTTGTATAATTTATCTTGCACAACTCTGTATTTTTCAAATTCTGTTAAAGCCTTTTCTTTAGCTATCTCGTGTGATATCTTACCGGCATCTTTTAATACATCTCTATCATCTGATAATAAATATTTATCTATTCTGTTTGCCCAATCTTCCATAGTCATTGGAATATTTCTTTTTGCTCTTGCCTCTGCTAAATCCAAGAAAGCTGAAACAATAAGTTCTAATTGTTCTAGTTCTTCTTTCTTTAAGTAGTTTTTAGCAATAACTACATCTGTTTCTAATATTTTACCATTTGGAGAATTTTTCCAATTAGTTAAGTTCATATGTTCTTTTGTATGGTCTGCTCTATTATAAATTATCTCTGCTGCTGTTTGATGAGTTACTGCATAGTGCATCTTATTTTGGACTTTTTTGAAGAATTTGATTGTTATAGGAGATTTACTATCATAATCGATAGAGGTTGCATATATATCTGTTATTTTTTGGTAAAATCTTCTTTCTGACAATCTTATTTCTCTAATTTCTGCAAGTAATGCTTCGAAATAATCTTCATCAAAAAATGTTCCATTTTCCATTCTTTTTTTATCTATAATATATCCTTTTTTTGAAAACTCTTTTAATACATTTGTTGCCCATCTTCTAAATTGAATTGCTCTATCTGTATTTACTCTATATCCAACAGAGATTACTGCATCTAAATTGTAATACTTTACTTTTCTTTTTACTTCTCTATTTCCCTCTTTTTGAACTAGTAAGAATTCCTTACTAGTTGAATTTTCGTCAAGTTCATAACTACTATATATATCTTGAAGATGCATAGTTATATTATTTCTTGTAGTATTAAATAATTCTCCTAATGCTTTTTGAGTTAGCCATAAATCTCCATCTTCAAAACGAACTTCAATTCCATGTTCTTTTTTCTGTTGTTCAAATATTAGAAATTCAGCTGAACTACTTCTTATATATAAATCTTTATCGCTCATTTTAAAATTCACCTCTATTTATTTGCTACATATTATCAAACTTTTGTTCTTTTGTCAATCAGTTTACATCTAATTATTAGAAAATTTTTCAAAAAATAAGTATTAGCATTTACACTCGCTAATACTTAAAATTCACCTCTAAAAACACAAATTATATCTATCTTCTATTACAATTTTTTATATGTTCAACTGTATGCATTCAGTCATGACTTTGATTTCCATGTCCTCCTTCATATGGCCTTTTAAATGCAAATCCTACTGGTATTGGAGCTCCAAATACATATCTTTGACTGTTCCAACTTTGCATAGTTCTTTTTGTTGTCCATAAAATATTACTATTGCTTGACCCTCTAAACTCTCTTACTCTTAAAGTACTATTTGTATTATATGGCATAGGGTCAGATTCGTCTCTATAATATGTTTCCATTCTATCTGTATCATTATTGAAAACTAGTATTTTTGCCATAAAAAATAATCCTCCCTTAATATATCTTTTCTATATATTATGAAAGAATTATTTTTTTGTTACTTTAATTTATACCTCTCTTGCTTTTACAATAACTCTCATTTTACTATCATTTGTACAAGTAATTAAAGTTATTTCTTTCTTACCATTAGTTACTTGGTCTAAGCAACTTGTATCTTCTGGAACTACTTCATATTTGTTATATACTTCATAATTAATTGTTCTATTGCTACTATCTGTTATTTCTATAATATCTCCATTTTGTAATGTTGGAACTTTGCTAAAAAATTTAGAATTTCTATAATTATGACCAACTACACAAAAATTTCCCACTTCATTTGGGTTTGGCCCCCAGAATTTTGTTGGTGAAATTTTAAGTAATGATTCTGTTTCCTCAAGTGAGCCTGTCTCCCCTGCAATAATTGAATAATTTACAGAAATCTTAGGAATTGAAATAGATGCAACTGTTATATAATTAAATCCTTCATTTGTTTTTTTAACAGCCACATTATTATTTACAGTTGTTTCTTTTGGTGGTTCTTCCACCACTGAAACAACATCTCCTTCAGAATCTTCTGTTTCATCTAAAACAGCTATTAAAATATCACTTTTTTCACTAATATCTGTTACATCCTGATTAAATTCTGATAATAATTCTTGTGATACTTCTTCACTCTTATTTCTATCATATTCAGCATATATACATAAAGAAACTAAAACGCACACTAAAAAAACAGATAAAAAGAAATTAAATTTGTATACTTTCTTTTTTCTTTTTAGTTCAGGTGTAATATACAATTTCTTTGTTACTAAAATTTGATTCATATATGCTCTTCCTTTTCCTTTCTATTTTATTATAACATGTATATATATTTTTTTGAATACCTATTTTAAAATTTTATTTGTAATATCTGCAAAATTCTGAAGATTTAATTTTTCAGCTCTAATATTTTCGTCTAAATTCAGCTCTTTCAAAATTTTCAAACCTTCTTCTTTATTTAAAAATACTTTTGCATTTACTAACGCATTTAATAATGTTTTTCTCCTTTGCATAAATGCACATTTTATAATTCGAAACATTACTTTTCTGCTTTTTACTTCTACTGGTGTTTCTTTTCTTATATTTAACTTTATTACTTTTGAAGTAACTTCTGGTTCTGGAATAAATGAGTTATTTGGGACTTCTAATACTGATTCTGCCTCTGAATAATAATATACTGAATATGTTATTGCTCCAGTATCTTTTTCTCCAGGAATTGCAACAAGTCTATCTGCAACTTCTTTTTGTATCATAACTGTAATACTTTCTAAATCTAGTTTTTCTTCTAATAGTTTCATTATTATTGGAGTTGTAATATAATATGGCAAATTTGCTACTATTTTTGCTCTTTTAAATCCATTTTTTTCTTTTTCTTCTTTAATTAATTTATTTAAATCTACTTTTAGGACATCTTTATTAATCAAAGAAAAATTATGATACAAAGAAAATCTATCCTTTAAAATAGATAACATTTTTTTATCAAGTTCAATAGCAACTACTTTTCCTGCTTTTTCTAACAATTCTTTTGTTAAAGTTCCAAGCCCAGGTCCTATTTCTATTACCAAATCATCTTTAGAAATATTACTACAATCTACTATTTTTTCTACCACTTCATTACTTATTAAAAAATTTTGTCCTAAACTTTTATTAGCTTTTATATGATATTTTTTCATTAAAAACCTTGTTTCTTCTAACAAATCGCTCATTTTTTTAATTCCTTCTTATTTTTATTTATCTTTAATATTATATTTTATTTTCCTTATTTTTTCAAGTTTTATTGCATTTTTACCAGTTTTAATATAAAATATAATTGCAATTTTTAAACAAAAGAGGCGATTATATGAAAAATGGAAAAAACATATCAAAAAAAGTAGAAAAATCTAATGATAAAAATATAATTAAAATAAAAAGCAATTTCGAATCAAAAAACTTTATATACACAAAAAAATTAAGAACTACTTTAATTGTAACTTTAATTATTTTTATACTCCTTATTTGTAGAATTGGGTTTTTACAATTTGTTCAAGGAAGTTCTTTAAAAGAAATGGCATATAACCAACAAACAATTAATCAAATAATTAGTCCCAAAAGAGGAAATATATATGATTCAACTGGAAAAGCTTTAGCGATTAGTGCTCAAGTAGATACAATTACAATAAATCCTGCAAAATTCGAGGAAGATTCAGAAGAAGAAACAACAGCACTTCAGGAAAAAGTTGCAAAAGGATTATCAGAAATTTTTGAGCTTGACTACAACGAAACTTTAGAAAAAGTCCAAAGTGATTCTCAAGTAGAAACAATCGCAAGAAAAGTTGAACAATATAAGGTAGATGAATTGGAAACGTGGATGGATGATAATGATATTTCAGTAGGAATAAATATAGATGAAGATACAAAAAGATATTATCCATATGATACTGTGGCTTCTGCAGTTATCGGCTTTTGTGGTAGTGATAATCAAGGGTTAAGTGGTATTGAATCTAAATGGGATTCTGTTTTAACTGGTACTCCAGGAAAAATCGTTAGTTCAAAAGGTAGTGACCAACAAGAAATACCAGATGCTGAAGAAACATATATATCAGCTGAAAATGGAAGTGATTTAACTCTTACACTAGATTTAAATATTCAAACAATAATCGAAAAATACTTAAAACAAGCTGTTGAAGAAAACAATTGTACAAGAGGTGGAAATGTTATTGTAATGGACCCTAAAACTGGAGACATTTTAGGAATGGCCTGTTACCCAACATATAACCTAAATGACCCATACACACCAAATGAGACTCTAGCACAAACTTACGATTCTCTAAGCTCTGAGGAAAAAAATGAAGCATTATATTCAATGTGGGCAAATAAGTCTGTTTCAGAAACTTATGAACCAGGTTCTGTATTTAAAGTTATTACTTCAGCAGTAGCTTTAGAAGAAGGTATAACAGAAACAGATATCGAAGGAGATTTTACTTGTGTGGGATATGAGAAATTCCCAGATGTAAATAATAAAACTATAACAATTAATTGTTGGAGAACAACTCCTCATGGTACTCAAAGCTTAAGACAAGCTCTATGTAATTCATGTAACCCTGCATTTATGCAATTAGGTGCAAGAATTGGAGCTCCAACTTTATATAAATACTATGAAGCATTTGGACTATTCCAATCTACAAATAGTGGACTATATGGAGAACAAAGTAGTATATTCCATGATTTAGATGATGTAGGTCCTGTTGAACTTGCTACTATGTCTTTTGGACAAAGATTAAATGTAACACCTCTTCAAATGATAACTGCGGTGTCTGCTATCGCAAATGATGGTGTTTTAATGCAACCTAGAATAGTAAAATCAGTAACAAATACAGATACAGGTGCTGTAACAGAAATTCCTACTAAAGAAGTAAGACAAGTTATCTCAAAAGAAACTGCTGGAGAAGTAAAATCTATGATGGAATCTGTAGTTACTGTTGGAACAGGAAAACATGCAGCTGTAACTGGTTATTCTATTGGAGGGAAAACTGGAACTTCTGAACCAACAGAAGCAAATAAAGATGAAGGTTATGTTGCTTCATATGTTGCAATTTCTCCTATAGAAGATACTCAAGTTGTACTACTTCTTACTTTATATGACCCAGACCCTGAAAATGAAATAAATGGACATCAAGGTGGACAAGTTGCAGGTCCAGTTGTTTCTCAAATGTTATCAGAAATATTACCATATTTAGGAGTTCCTTCTGATACTACAGAAACTGAAAGTACAGATTCTAGTAATTTAGTTACTGTTCCAGATGTTAGAAATAAAACTGTTGCAGAAGCAGAAAAATTATTAAAAGATGCAGGATTTAGAGTAAAAACTTATGTAGATGGTGATGCAAATACTTTACTTGTAAGTGACCAAACTCCAAAACCAGGTTTGTCTTTAAGAAAAGATTCTCTTATCGTTCTTTATGGCGAAGGAAGTTCAGTTTCAACTTCTGTTAGTGTTCCAAACTTGAAAAATATGAATGCATCTGAAGCAATAGCAACACTTAAAGAAAAGAATTTAAATATTGTAATCGAAGGTTCTGGAATAGTTATTACTCAAGACTATACCGAAAATGAACAAGTACCAGAAGGTACAGCAATTAGAGTAACAATGAAACAAACTTTAACAGATGCACATTAGTTTTAAAAAACAGTACGGATAAAATTCCATACTGTTTTTTATTTATTCCATTTTTTCACTTTTCCAATATTCTTCTAATAGGTTATCTAGTTTTTTTATCTTACTTGCTCCTTTTTTGTTTTTTATCTCTATATCCCCTATTAAATACATCATCCACATCTCTTCTTTAGATAAATTACTTGCATCCTCAATTTTAAACTTAGGTAATTCAATCAAATGTACTTCTATATCATCTTCAATTTCTTTTTTTTCATTAATTGGCTTTAAGTGTATTTTTTTATGATATGTATTTTCTTTCATATATGGAAAGTCTAAAAAATTCAAAGTAATCGTTTTTGCTTTCTTTCTATTATCAGAATACAAATTTTGATTTGAATTTATTTGATAATAATATAATAACATCTTTGTTTTTATATAATATCCATCTATAAATTGGATTCCAATATTTCGTTCTTCTCCATTATCTAATAAAACTCTTACATCACTAATTCCAAATTTTTCTTCTGATGGTAAATATCTTTCTTGATTTTTTAGATAATAATTAATTTTTATCTTTTGTATTTTTACTTTTAAAAAGCTTTCTATAAAGTCTTTTAAAATATCAATATTATCATTTGAATTTAAAATTTTTCTTAATACTAAATTGCTGTTTGATATAAATTTTCTATTCATAAATTACTTAGTTTTAAACTACTCCTTTCCCCTATATTTAATACTAAGTATAGTTTGTTCAAAAGTATTTTGTCAATATCTTTACCATTATTTTCCAAACTTTTCATCGCAAAATTCGACAAAATAAAAATGTATGACTTAAATTAAATCATACATTTCATATTTTATTATCTTGAAGAGATATAATATCCAACTCCTCTTTTTGTAATTAATATTTTTGGAGCTGATGTATCTTTTTCTATTTTTTCTCTTATTCTTCTTACTGTAACATCTACTGTTCTAATATCTCCAAAATATTCATATCCCCATACTTTTTCAAGTAAAGTTTCTCTTGTTACAACTTGCTCTGGTTGAGAAGCTAAAAATTTTAAAACTTCAAATTCTCTTAATGTTAAATCTATTATTTCTCCTCTAACCTTTACTTCAAATTTATCTAAATCAAGTTCTAAGTCTCCAACTACTATTTTACTATCTTTCTTTTTATTATCTACAACAGCTGTATTTTCTCTTGATTCTGAAACTGCTTCTACTTTTCTTAAATTAGCTTTTACCCTTGCAACTAATTCTCTTACACTAAAAGGCTTTGTAATATAGTCATCTGCTCCTAATTCTAATCCAAGAATTTTATCTATTTCTCCATCTTTTGCAGTTAACATTAATATTGGAACATTTAAAGAATTTTTTATTCTTTTACACACTGATAATCCATCTAACCTAGGAAGCATGATATCTAATAAAATTAAATCTGGTTTTTGTTCTAAAGCCATATCTACAGCAGTAATCCCATCATTTGCTTCTATTGTTCTATATCCTTCCTTTTGTAAATTATATACCAATATATCTACAATTGGTTTTTCATCATCAACAATTAAAATTGTTTTTGCATCCTTATCCATTATTTGTTCATCCACAAAAAACTCCGCCTTTCCGTTTCAAGCTTATTATAGTATATTTATATCACAATTAAATTGAATATACAAGGGCTTTTTATAAAATTTTTCCCCCACCTAATACTATTCCATCATCATCATAAAACACTACTGACTGTCCTTTTGTAATTGCTCTTTGAGGTTCTAAAAATTCGACTCTTACTTTGCCTTCTTCCTCTTTATATACTTTAGCTTTTGCTTCTTTTGCTCTATAACGAATTTTTGCAAAACACTCTATTTTATCAGGTGTTTTATCAAATGTTAGCCAATTTAGTTCATTTGCATATAAAATATTACTATATAAATCTTTTTCTGTTCCTACTATTACTTCATTTTTAGCACTATCTAATTTTACTACATATAAAGGTTCTTTAAAAGATATACCTATTCCCTTTCTTTGACCTATTGTATAATTTATAAGTCCATTGTGTTTTCCTAAAACTTCTCCTGAAGTTAAAACTATATTTCCCTTTTTTGGTTTTGAAGTCATATTTTTTTGTAAAAACTCTTTATAATTATTATTTTCTATAAAACATATTTCTTGGCTGTCTTTTTTCTTAGCAATCTCCAAATCCATACTTTCTACTAATTTTCTTGTATCACTTTTTTCTTTATATCCTTGCAAAGGAAAAATTATATGTTCTAATTCCTCTTTTGGAATTAAGTATAAGAAATATGTCTGGTCTTTTTTCTCTTCTTCTGACTTTTTTAAAACATATCTTTTATATTTTGGAGAAAATTCTATTTTTGCATAATGACCTGTTGCAATATAATTACAATCAAGTTCTTTTGCTTTTTCATAAAAAGTTCCAAATTTTAGATATTTATTACATTCTATACATGGATTTGGTGTTGAAGCATTTTCATATTCTGAAATAAATTTGTTTATAACCTGACATCTAAATTCATTTTCATAATTAAATATATGATGCTCTATTCCAAGTTTTTCACACATTTTTTTTGCATCTTCTGCGATTTTTTGATTACAATACATAATCATTGTAGCTCCAACTACTTCATAACCTTGCTTTTTTAGTAAAATTGCTGATGCTGTGCTATCTACTCCTCCACTCATTCCAAGTAATACTCTTTTTTTCATAATTACTCCTTTTAATTTCCTATTGGTGCATAATTATCTGTTACAATTTCTCTATCTGATGAAAAGTTAGTTACTTCTCTAGCTAATAAATCTTCATATTCATAATATTTTTCTTTATTAATATTTTTATCGCCTTTAAATCCTACAAGAATTAAATTCTGTCTTTCATTTGCTTTTGCATCTGTAACTTTAAATAATTTTACATCATCAAAAACTGCTTTATATGTTGCATATTCATATTTTATAAAATCTTCTTCTTCACCCTCTAAAGAAGATAATATATTTGTAATTACCATTCCATTATCATTTAAAGCATTTTTTGCATTTGTAAGTGCTTCATAAGTAGTAAGTTCAAAAGGAGCATTTAAACCTTTAAATGCATCTATTAAAATAGTATCATATTTGTTTTTTGTATAGTTTAAAAAGCTTCTTCCATCTTGATGATAAATTGTAAGTCTTGGATTATTTATATCAAGTCCAAAATCTTTTACTGCAAGTTCAGTCATTTTATCATCTATTTCTGATACATCTATTGTTTTATTTTGATATTTATTTAAATAATATGTTGGATAAGTATATGCTGCTCCTCCTATCATAAGTGTACTATTAGCATCTTTATTATAATAGTCAAATAAATCATAGAAATATAAATATCTTGCTCCCATTTCGTTTGTTTCTTCATTTATATATGATTCTGTTCCAGTATCAACTTGCATAACCTTATATGAAACTTCACTATTTCCTATTTGTTTTATCCAAATTCTACTATATTCTGAATCAACATCTTCTATAATATCTGGATTACTTTTTTCAAATAGAACTTTTCCATAATAATTTAAACCTAGTAATACCAATAGAATTACAATCATAGAACATACATATTTTACATCTTTTTTATCAAATATTATAAATGCTAATAAAAATAATATAATAGTTGTTATTAATATTATTGTTCTTACCCCTAGATTTGGTATTAAAACAAATCCTGCTAAAAATGTACCTACAATACTTCCTATTGTTGATAATGATGACACTCTTCCAGAGGTCTTTCCCACACTTTCATGATTTTTCTCACTATCTCTTAGTTTTACTGCAAAAGGTGATACTGTAGCAACTATAAAACTTGGTATTCCAAATATTAAGGCAGATGTTACTATTGCAATAAACACTAAATTATCACTTGCTTGTGACATTGTTTTGACTAATGCTGTTTCAAATATTGGTATTAAGCTTGTAAAAAATGCTCCTAATAATATTAAAAATGATAATATATTCATATCTTTTTTTTGTCTGCTATTTTACCACCTATGCTATATCCTATACTCATACTAATTAGCATAACTCCAATTATTGTTGTCCATATCAAATTAGAACTTCCTACATAAGGTGATAAAACTCTTGCTGCAACAAGCTCTAGCATCATACTTATTGCACCACATAAAAACACAGTTAATTCAATCTTGTATTTTTTCATTTTCTTCTCCTTTGTTTGTATTTTAAATTAGTCCTCTATATCTAACTTTATATGTACATCTTTTAATTGTTTGTCTGATACTTTTGATGGTGCTTTCATTAACACATCTCTAGCTTTTTTGTTTTTAGGAAATGCTATAATTTCTCTAATATTTTGAGAATTTGCAATAAGCATTACCATTCTGTCAACACCAGGTGCTCCACCTGCATGTGGTGGTGTACCATATTGAAACGCATTATATAATGCTCCAAATCTATTTTTTACATCTTCTTCAGTATAGCCTGCTATCTCAAATGCTTTTACCATAATTTCTGGATTATGATTTCTAACTGCACCTGATGCCATTTCATATCCATTACATACTAAGTCATATTGATATGCAAGGATATCTAATGGGTCTTTTGTGTTTAATGCTTCTAAACCACCTTGTGGCATTGAAAATGGATTATGACTAAAATCTATTGTTCCTTCGTCTGATAATTCATACATAGGGAAGTCTACTATAAAACAAAATCTATATGCATTTTTCTCAATTAAATCTAGTCTTTTTCCTAGTTCAATTCTAATTAATCCTGCTTGTTTTTGGACCTTAGAAAGTTCATCTGCAACAAAGAAAATTGCTCCATTTTCTTCTAACTCAAATTCTTTTACTAGAATTTCTTTCATTTCTTCTGTTATAAATTTAGAAATTCCACCAGTTAAACCATTTTCTTTTTCTAATTTTGCCCATGCTAAGCCATTTGCTCCAACTTCTTCTGATTTTGCAAAATCTGTCATTTTATCAAAGAATTTTCTTCCTTGCTCTGCTCCATTTGGTACAATTATTGCTTTTACTGTTTTTCCTTGGAAAGCTTTAAATTCAGATTTTTCAAATACTTTTGTTACATCTTGAATTATTAAAGGGTTTCTTAAGTCTGGTTTATCTATTCCGTATTTTTCCATAGCTTCTCTATATGGGATTCTTACAAAAGGTGCTTCATCTACTTTCCAATCAGTAAATTTTTGGAATGTATATGGAACAACTTCTTCCATTACTTTTAAAGCATCATCTTGGGTTGCAAAACTCATTTCATAGTCTAATTGATAAAATTCTCCTGGTGCTCTATCTGCTCTTGGATCCTCATCTCTAAAGCATGGTGCTATTTGATAATATTTATTAAACCCTGAAACCATAAGTAATTGTTTAAATTGTTGTGGTGCTTGTGGAAGTGCATAAAACTCTCCTGGGTTTAATCTACTTGGTACTAAATAATCTCTTGCACCTTCTGGTGATGAATTAGCTAAGATAGGTGTTTGAATTTCAGTAAATCCAAGTTCATCCATTTTATCTCTTAGTGTTTTTAAGATTTTAGAACGAAGTAAAATATTGTTATGTAATTTTTCATTTCTTAAATCTAAAAATCTATATTCTAATCTTAAATCTTCTCTTACCTCTTGCTCTGTATTTATTTCAAATGGTAAAACATTTTTACATTTTCCTAAAACTTCTATTTTTCTTGCTACAACTTCTATTTCACCTGTTGACATTTTAGGATTTTTGTTGCTTCTTTCCACAACTTGTCCGCTCAATGTGGATACAACTTTCTTCTGTAAGAGTTTTTACCTCTTCTTGTAATTTTTCATCATTTATAACTATTTGAGTAGTTCCAAACTCATCTCTTAGGTCTATAAAAACCATTCCACCTAAGTTTCTTATTTTTCCAACCCAACCTGCTAATTCTACATTTTCATTTACATTTTTTAAATTTAATTCTCCACATGTTTTTGTTCTATACATTTTATCTGATTCTCCCTTTTTTCTTATTTTCTCAATATTTTTTAGCTATTATATAATAGCACATTTTTTGCTAAATTACAATGATTTTCCTACCATTAATACTTGCTTTTTTCATTTTTTAATGCTATGATGTTTTTAAGTAAAATTTAAGGAGAACACAAATGAATAAAGAAATTTTTGATTTTTATGATAAAACTGTTTTAAAATCATACAATTTAGACGAAAGCATGAGATATCAATTAAATATGTTAGATAGTTTGGATGTTTTTACTAGAAAACACTCAGAAAATGTTGCAAACTTAGTATGTAGACTATGTGAATATTTACACTGTAATAAAGGTTTTACTGAATATTGTACAATTTGTGCATATCTACATGATATTGGAAAACAATTTATTCCAGCTAGTATTTTACAAAAACCAGGAAGATTAACAGATGAAGAATTTGAGATAATGAAAACACATACAACAATTGGTTATAAAATGTGTATGGATGATTTAAAACTTCGTCCATATGCTGCAGGTCCTCTTTATCACCACGAAGCATTAGATGGCTCAGGATATCCAAAAGGATTAACAAAAAAAGATATACCTTATGAAGGTCAAATCATTCGTGTTGCTGATGAATATGATGCAATTGTTAGTAAAAGGCAATACAAATCACATGTTGGTATTTCAGATACTTTAAAAATTTTAATAGAAAATACAAAACCAAATTCAGATGTAAAAAGGTCAACTGCATTAGAAGAACTCGAAAATAACGCGAAATTAGGTAGAGACAATCCAATTATTGTAAGAGCTTTATTTAAAGTTGTAATTGATGATGTAGAATATGAAATATCTTGTATGTTAGATTATATAAAAAGTTTAAAAGATGAGCTTAAGAGATTTAAACAAATTGATAAATACAAAGAACAAATGGAAAAAGCAAAAACAGAAAAAAAGAAAAATTACTATTTAGAAGGTATGAAAGCACTTATGATTGGGAATGAAACTCCTGAAAACTATGAACGTTCAAAACAAGAATATATTAATGCATATAACAAAAGAAAAGAAATTGTAGATAACTTATTTGATGAAATTAAAATTATAAAAAAATTAAAAGTATAATTCTAAATGTCCAATTGGAAATACATCTCCAACTGGACATTTTTAATACAGTTTTTAGTCCAGTTATTCTCCTAAACCAAAGCTAACACCTAAAGCACTATTTACTTTATCTATTATCTTTTCATCATTTATGTGACCTATCTTCTCTTTTAACCTGCTTTTATCTAAAGTCCTTATCTGTTCTGTTAAAACAACCGAATTGTTTTTCAACCCACATAAAGAGGAATCTATCTCTATATGTGTTGGTAATTTTGTTTTTCCAGTTTGTGATGTAATTGCTGCAGCAATTACTGTTGGACTATATTTATTTCCTAAGTCATTTTGTATAATCAAAACAGGTCTTATTCCACCCTGTTCTGAGCCAACAACTGGACTCAAATCTGCATAAAACATATCCCCTCTTCTAATCTGCATATTCTTCACTCCTAATATTCTTAAATTGTCAAGGTATGTCTTAAGCATTTTAAATATTAGTCAAAGTAAAAATAGGCCTATTTGCTATCTATTTTCACCTCATTATATAATATGTAAACTCTAGTATTTTTGTTAGCATCTTTTACTTCCATTTTAGTTGGTAACCCTGTTTTTTGGCTAATATATAATATTTTATTTTCAGTTTCTAATATAATTTCATCATCTTCTTGTTTTATTATCCTATCTTCATCTTTGTTAAATTGTATTATAAATGAATTTAAATCTAAATCATTTACAGTTATTTCTTCATATTTTTCAAAAAATGTACTTAAATTAAATCTTGTATTTTCTAGTTTTAAATTATCTCCTTCTTTTATTATTTTTACTCCAGAGATATTACTTGGTTCTAATACTTCTTGACTGATTTTATTATCCTTAATATATTCTTGTTTTAATTTATAATAATTTGTATTTTTATTTGATTTAACTTCTACTTCAATTGTTGCTGTATATGAACTCATATTTAAAATTTTTTTAAGACTTTCTTCTTGACTAATATTATTATTTCCACTTTTCATATTTTTAGCCATTTTAAAATTAAAAATCAGAAAAAAAATTATAATTAAAATAATTATAATAAATGCAATAAATAAAACTTTTCTTTTTTCTTTAATAAATTTCACAATATGCCTCCATTTTTTCAAATTTGCAAAACAAAAAATGCAGTAAATAATTACTACATTTTTATTCTATAAACTTTTAAAATATTCTTCCAAAGCTTTTTCTAGCTCTTCTTTAGTCTCTATTTTATTTATGTTGTTTCTAAATTCACTAGAATTTTTCAAACCTTTTACATACCATGCAATATGTTTTCTAAGTTCTTTTATTGCTATTTCTCCTTTTTGTTCTACTGCCAAATTTATATGTTCTTTTATAATTTCTAATTTTTCCGTATTCTTAGGCTTATCTAAAAACTCTCCTGTTTCTAAATAATATTTTATCTCCCTAAAAATCCATGGATTTCCAAATGAGCCTCTTCCTATCATTATTCCATCTACACCTGTTTTTTCAAACATCTCTTTAGCAGATATTTCATCTACTACATCGCCATTTCCTATAACCGGAATATTTACACTTTCTTTTACTTTTCGTATTATCTCTAAATTGGCTTTTCCTGAATAATATTCACTTCTAGTTCTTCCATGTATAGTAATTGCAGATACTCCACATTCTTCTGCAATTTTAGCAACCTCAGTTGCAACAATATGCTCTTTATCCCAGCCTGTTCTAAATTTCAAAGTTACTGGAACTGACGAATTATTAACTACTGTTTCTATCATCTTTTTTGCTTTTGGTAAATCTAATAAAAGTCTACTCCCATCACCATTTTTCACAACTTTAGGTGCAGGACATCCCATATTAAAATCTATTATGTCTGCAAATCCACTCACATATTTTGTAGCATATGCAAGAGTTTCTTCATCACTACCAAAAATTTGAAAACTAACAGGTCTTTTTTCCCCTTCTGTGTCAAACAATTTTTTCGTTTTTTGGTCATTATGAAACATTGCTCTTGAACTACCCATTTCTGTACAAACAAGACCTGGTCCAAATTTTTTACAAATAATTCTAAATGGTTTATCTGTCACTCCTGCCATTGGAGCTAATATTAAGTTATTTTCTAATTCTACATCTCCTATTTTCAGTTTATGAATATACATCTATTTTTCCTTTCATTTGAGAAAAATAGGGACGGAGCATTTTTTCTCACTTTTCCAAGAAAAGCATTTTGAGACAAAATTGCTCCGTCCCTAAAATTCTCATTTTACAAATATAGTTTTTTGTCTTTTACTACTAATGTTTAGTAATATTCCTATAAATATAAAGTTTGTAATCAATGAACTTCCTCCATAACTTATAAACGGAAGAGGTACACCTGTTATTGGAAGTAATCCCATAACCATACCTATATTTTCAAGTACATGGAATAAAAATACTCCTGTTATTCCTGTTGCAATAAGTGCTCCTTTTTCATCTTTTGCGGTTTTAGCAACATACAAGCTTTTGGTTATTAATAATACATACAGTATTATTACTGCTCCTGCTACAATAAATCCCATTTCTTCACCAATTACAGCAAATATAAAGTCTGTGGTTTTAGGGTATAAAAATCCTAGTTGTGTTTGGTTTCCTTTTAACAACCCCATTCCTGTTAGGCCACCAGCACCAATCGCTAGTTTTGATTGTATAATATTATATCCTGCTCCTCTTGGGTCTGATTCTGGATTTAAAAATATATCAATCCTTTGTTTAGCATGTTCTGGTAAAATAAATAAATATAATAATGGAACTGCAATTACAATTAATATTGCTGTTATTATAATATATCTCTTATCTATTCCAGATGTAATCATCATTAATGCTAAAGCCACTATAAATGCTGCTGCTGTCCCATAGTCTGGTTGCATAATAATTAGTAATATTGGAAGTCCAACTGATGCAAGTATTATTAATATTCTTGTTGGCTTGTTTATATCTTCTTTGTTTCTTCTTTGAATTTTCACAATTATATATGTTAAAAATAAAATTACTGCAATTTTTGCAAACTCTCCTGGTTGAAGTGAAAATGAACCTATATCAAACCAGCTTGTTGCACCATTTACTGGTGACGTGAATAAAACTCCTATTAGTAATAGAATAATTACTCCATATATTACTGGCGATACTTTTACTAATAATTCATAATCAATGAGCATTGTTATTATCATTATAACTAAACTTACTCCAAGCCATATACATTGTTTATAAAATTCATCATAATCTGTATTCTGCGTTGCAGAAAATAGTGCAACTAGCCCTATTACTGAAAGGATAATTGCAACTATCAATAAACTCCATTCTATATTTTTTAATTCTCTTTTTCTCATTAAACCACTCTTTTTCTATTTATTTTTTGATTTAATTTTCTCTTTTGATTCTACTTCTGCATTTTCAGTTTTCTCAATATTTTCTTTGTTTTCTTTTATATCAGTTTCTGATTTTTCCTCTATTTTTTCTTCACTTTGTTTTGCTTGACTGTTTTCTTCTATATCTTCTGAAGTTTTTTTGTTTTCCTCATTATTCTCTTTTTTTTCGTCACTTGAGTTAGACTTTTCTTCTTTTTGATTTTTATCTTCTTCTTTTTCTTCTTTTTTATTTATTTCAGAAGAGTCTACTTTTCTTGCTTCATTTTTTATGTTTAAAATAGGAATATTTGCATACAAAGCTGGAGCGCCATTTGTTCCGTCAGCATTTTCTTTATTTGTTAATCTGACATCTATTGCGCTTTCATCTACTTCTATATATTTTTTTATTACTTCTATTATTTCTTGTTTCATTAATTCTAAGAAGTCTGCAGATACATTTGCTCTATCTTGCATTAAAACTAAATGTAATCTTTCTTTAGCTGCTGTTTTTGAGTTGTTTGCAACTTTTCCTTCTTTTTTATTTGCTCTCTTAAAAAAATTCATAATGTTTTCAAACACTTTATACTGACCCCCAAATTGTTTATTATTTTTTAAATAGCCCCTTTAACTTTGCAAAAAATCCTTTTTCTCTTCCAGGGATAGTTACTTCTATTTTCTCTCCTAAAACTCTTTTTGCAATTTCTATATATGCCTTTCCTGATGGTGCTCTTTTATTTTGAATAACTGGTTCACCTTTGTTTGTTTGAGTTATGATGTATTCATCATCTGGTACTACACCAATTAAATCAATTGATAATAAGTCCACAATATCATCAACATCCATCATTTCACCTTTTTTTACCATATTAGGTCTTATTCTATTTATTACTAATTCTGGATTTTTTATTTCTGATGATTCTAGTAAACCTATAATTCTATCAGCATCACGTATTGCTGATATTTCTGCTGTTGTTACAACTATTGCACGGTCTGCACCTGCTATAGCATTTTTAAATCCTTGTTCTATTCCTGCTGGACAATCTATTAAAATATAGTCAAAGTCCTCTTTTAATTTTCCTACTAAATTTCTCATCTGTTCTTCATTTACTGCGCTTTTATCTCGTGTTTGGGCTGCTGGTAGTAGGTATAATTCTTTAAATCTTTTATCTTTTATTAATGCTTGTCTTAATTTGCATTTTTCTTCAACAACATCAACGATGTCATAAACTATTCTATTTTCTAGTCCCATAACAACATCTAGGTTACGAAGTCCAATATCTGTATCTATTAATACTACTTTTTTTCCTTCTAATGCTAAACTCGAACCTAAATTAGCTGTTGTTGTTGTTTTTCCTACTCCGCCTTTTCCTGATGTAATTACTATTACTTCTCCCATAATTCTCCTCCTTAGGATTTTAAAAACACATATTTTTAATAGCTATATGATATAACGAAAACGCCAAAAAGTCAATGAATTTTTAGGTAAAATAACAAAAATATTTCCAAAATGTTACAAAATCTTTACAAAACTGTTAAAAGAACAGTAGCCGTAGTTTTTTGGCTAACTGTTCTTTTAATTATTTATATATAAAGCTATACGAAAACCAACTTCTTGACCATTATATGATGGTATTATTATGCTATTACGCACAGATGCTGGATATTCAGAACCTTTAAAAGTAAATTCTCCCCCTCTATACATTCTAATTTGATTACTTGATGTTTCCATAGTCCATTCTTCTACATTTCCTGCCAAATCATATATATTATTTTTAGCATAATATCCTGTTTTAGTTGGTCCGGAGCCCGGAACATAATATCCTTGGTTTGTACTATCTTTTACAAATGATTCATCCATACATTTAGGACTTCCTATACTTGCATTTGTTATATAATCTGGATCAATATAATTCATTATAGCATCCCATTGTACTCCATAACACAATGTACTTGTTACACTAGTGTAATTATTGGCCATACTAAAATATCTTGCTTGCTCTATTGCACCATTTTCTGTCCCATCTATATTCTCGTCTTCGGTAATTGTTCCTGTTGACGACCAAGGAACATTATTATATACATTCTTTCCCTTTTGTATTACTACACCATCTTCATCATCTTTTCCAGTTTCATACCTTCCTATGTAAAAACCTTTGTTGTTTTTTACACTTTTGTGCATATTAATAGCTTCTTTTTTAGTAGTATCTGTTTCAGAATATTTACTGTTTTCGCCATTACTATCTGCTTCTCCATAATTTGTTAGTGATTGTACTTTTCCAAACAAATATCCACCTTGCCTTTTAAAATCCTCATAATTTTCAACCGGTACCCATACAAATTGATTTCCTTCTAAAGTGTCAGCTACCTCATCGCTAGTTCCCTTGCCAGCATCATTTGGACTATCTGAAATTACTATTCCTTCTTCTTTTGTTCCTCCTACATAATAAAATCCTTCTGGAATCACCACACCATCTACACTATGTTTTGGTACTTCTTCCTTATCTACATCTTCACTTGTATAATCTGTATAAAACCATTCGTCATCTACTTCTATTCCTTCAACAAAGAAAATATTATGACTTGTTTCATTTATTATATATAGATTTTCCAAATCATTTATTCCTGCCTCATCTGTAACAGTTCCTGATTTTATTTGTTCATAATCTTGTCCATAATTTAATGTTAAATTATCAAGTGATGATAATTCTATAACATAGAACTTACCTGTATCTATCGCATCACTTATTATCCCTGCTATCTCAAGATTATTTAAATTTGTATATTCAACATCTTTTCTAGCAGGTATATCTCCATATTGTGCATAATATTCAGAAACTTTTTCTCTTAAATTTTCTATGTCTGTTTGTAAATTTCTTAATTTTTGAATCCCTAAATTTGCAGTTAAACTATATATAATAGCTGATGTTATTATTAAAATAATTATAACCGCAATTGATAAACTAATTAAAGTTATACCTTTACTTTCTTTTAAAAATTTCTTCATCATTAGAATTCTCCTTTATCATCTTTAGTATTAGTTTACTATTTTCTATGATTATTTTCAAGAGTTTTTTTCCAGTAATTTATAAATATTTTCTTTTCTTCTATATACTTTATCTTCTTTAATATACATTAACCATAAAAAAGCTATTATTAGAAATATTGCTATATTTTTTAAATAAATTATTGCTATACTTGAAACAAAAGTTAAAAATAATAGCAAAACAAATGATATGTTATTTATATACTTTTCAGCTGTTTTCTTTCCAAATAAAATATGTAATATGCTTTTTAATATTCTTCCACCATCCAATGGATAAACTGGAATCAAATTAAATAGTAATAGCAATATATTTGAATATACAACTAATGCTTTCAATTCTTCTCCTATATCCAAATAATATGTAATAATAGCAATTAATAAATTTGTTAAAGGTCCTGCTATTGCAACAATTATTTTTTTAAGCTCTAATAAATTTCCGTTTTTTATTTTGTTATTATAATCTTTTGTAGTTAGTCTAAATGATACACTTACTCCATATGGCATAAGTTCCATTTTCTCAATTTTCAATCCTAGTAAGATTCCTGAAAACATATGTCCTAACTCATGTATAATTGCAAACACCATCATCAAAGCATATATTTCTATTTGTCTTGTTAATATAAATAAAATTAAAAAAATAAATATTTTCAAATCTATTCTAATTCTCACTTTTTTCTCCTTTACAATTCTAGTATGTTTTGTGGATTCACTGTCCTTTCTGATACTCTTATTTCAAAATGCAAGTGTGGACCTGTAGAATTTCCAGTTGAACCAACTTCTGCAATTTCTTGTCCTTGTTTTACGATATCTCCTTGCTTTACATATAAATTATTACAATGTGCATATATTATGCTTACTTCTCCTATCTGGATTTTTAGGTGTTTTCCATAATCTCCTTCTTCTGATGAAAGTACCACCTCTCCATCTGTAGCAGATAATATCTTTGTTCCTAAATTTGCTGCTATATCTGTTCCTGTATGATTTTTAGGCACTGTTCCTGTTGCATCATCTCTTCTACCATATGATGAACTTATCACTCCTTCTACTGGTTTTATATATGTTGTTGTTTCTTTTGCTGTTTTTATATCTTGCTCTTCTTGTGTTAATACCACTTCCCCTTCTTGCTCTTGGTTTTGTTCTTGCTCTGTTTCTTGTGTTTGTACCTGGTTTTGCTCTGTTTGATTTTCCACTTCTTCTGTTGTCTCTTCTTCTGCTCCTCCTATACCATTTTGAGCTGGAAACCAGGATGTTATCTGATTTTTTATATTCCCATATATCTCTCCAAAATTTATATCATATGAAAGTATGCTATTTACTTGATTTATAAAGTCTTTTGAAAATACATATTCTCCATTTTGTATAGTATAAATTACAAGATATATGCTACTGCAAATTATTATCTGTATAATTAATTTTTTTAATAATTTGATATCCTTTTTTTCTCTAGTTACATTAATAGTTGTAATTTGTCCTTGCTCTTTTCCTTTTCTTCTTTCGTAAATTGCCTCTGCTCGTCTTATTTTTTCTTCTACAGACATTGTTCTTTCCATAAAAAAAGCACCTCTTCCTTAGTTTCTTTCTAAACTATATGTCAGGAATCAGTGTTTTATTCTTTATATTAATATAATTATTGATTCAAATAATATTAAAAAACTCGCAATACATGAATATATCTTTAATTTTTTATATCTTTTTTCAATATTATTCTTTCCTTTTATTTCTTCTTTTGCATTATCCTCTTCAATTTTAAAAGAGTATTCATTTATTAACATTTCCGCTTCTTTTACTAAATAATCATTTTCTTCACATCTTTTTGTAGTATTTCCTAATTCTTTATTATAATCTATTGTCTGAGTTTTCTTTATCTTTTTATTGTCTTTTAAAATGACAATTGCTTCTTCTACAATATTTGATGGAAAATTTTTTAATATAACCATATTCTTTAAATTTGTGTCTTTCATTTGTTACCTCCTTGGAAAATCTCTTTTTATTATTTTTTCCAATTTTTCCAAGGTTATACATTTATATATTTAAATTATTAATCTCCCACTCCAAAATCTGTATTCTCTATTAAAATATCTACTTTTTGGTTATCTTTATATATTGGATAAAGTTCTTTTATAAATCTCGCCTTTAATTCTTCATCAGCTGGCATTATATCTGGCATTTGTTTATACAAATTAATACATACTCTTTCGAAATTTTCTACTGCTATTTCTATATCTTTTTGTATCTGTTCAAAAGTTTGCCCTTTTACTCCAACTAACAAATTCACTTCATCAAATACTTCTGTTAACTCTTCTAAAGATGGAGTTCCAAATCCTTTATTCAATACTTTTTCTCTAAAATTTTCGTCAAAAGTTTCAACCCCACCTTTTATTTTTAAATCTATCTTTAAATTTCTACATTCTTCTTTAAACTCTTTTATTTGTTTTTTATACATATAGTGACTTTCTATAATTAATCTTTCAATTCCTTTGTTTATACAAGTTTCTAACAATTCTTTTTTACTTTTTGAATTTAATTCAAATATACTTCCAGAATTAATCGCTTCTAATACTTTAAATTCTCCTGTCACATGTGATAAAACTTCTTTATTTATTTCAAATTGTTTTTCATCATCTTTGGCTCTATCTAGATAGTAATTACAGAATTTACATTTTTCCCATTTGCATCCACTTCCGATTAATAGTACTATTTCTCTTTTATCCTTTTTTAGTATTTTTGAATATCTGTCCATTTTTATTCTCCCTTTCAAGACATTTGACAAATCCTGTTTAATCTGTGTATAATAGTTACAAGAAATGAAAGCCACAGGAATGTGTGCTACCATATATTTATAGTAAACACCACATAGCTTGGCAGAGCTGTGGTGCTTTTTTATTTGCTCAAAATAATAACCAAAGTTATGATTAAGGCAACTGCTATGATAGTAACTCCTACTAATCCGCAAAATAGTAAAAATATTATTTGTAATAATACTGTTTCCATAGCACCACCTCCATTCTCACAGTATAAACTGTGTATGTAAAGTGGTAGCACCCATATCTGCTTATAACGCTACCAAATTGTGAAGCAATTTGTGTATTATTCAGGTAAGCGTTATATTTTTATATTCTCATTTCCTATGTTAAATAGTATAGTATATTTTTACTTTGTTGTCTAGCGAACAAAACAAATTTTACTATTCTTTTTAAAAATCTCTAATCTAATAATTCATAAATTCATCTGCCTTGTAATCAATTTTTTAATAGAAAAAATCCCAATTTCTACTGATTGACATTAATCAATAAATCTTGGAATTTTATTATTAATATTTCCCTGTTTTAGGGATTTTTAGGACCGTCCCTAAATTCCTATCTTACTTCATTCATATAAACATCAAATAATTTTTCAGCCCAGCTTTCATAAGTTGCATATTGTCCTTCAGTTCCTTTTGCTGAGTACATATATCTCGCCATTTCATATACACCGTCATTACATATTTCAGCCATTTCTGTTATTGATGATGTTGGACCTGCCTTTCTTAATTTTTCAGCATACTCATCATATATCTGCTGATATCCTCTTACTGTACTTGTTTGGCTACTATTATTACCATTAATATTACTACCATTTCCGTTTCCAGCAGTAACAGTACCTTGGCTATTATTACTGCTATTATCAATAAACTCATGACCACTATCGCTAAGATTACTTGTTTGTTCTCTTATCCATATTGCCTTTAAAGTAACATCTTCTGTTACATAATCATTAACATATCTATTAAACAAAAATTTCTTTCCATTATAATTCCAACCATCAAAGACAAATCCTTCTTTTGTTGGTTCAGTAGGCTCTGTTAACCAAGTATTCATATTAACAGTCATAGGTTCTACATATGTTCCTCCATCACTATCAAATGTAATTCTATATGTAATACTCTCTCTTGCTAATTTTTCTTTTTCTATTGCCTGTTTTTTCTCTTGTATACTATTAAAGTTTATAATTGAAAGTATACAAATAATAAGCCCTATAACAGCACAAACTTTTTGATGATTCTTCCTAACTAAACTTATTATCGAACAAACTAATGCAACTAAAGTTAAGAAAATTCCAAACCCCATTTGAGAATCTTGATAGAGTGATGCACTGTTTATAAAAATAAATCCAACTCCTCCTAAAAGCAATGAAATTATTGCTAATCCTTTTTTTCTTTCGTTCATAATATCCCCTCTTTTTACATATATAGTAAATCTACTAAGATATTATCAGAAAAATAGAAAAAAGGCAATAGTACTACTTAATTATATTCACCAAAAATTATTTGACAAATCTGTTTAATCTGTGTATAATAATTATAGGAAATGGAGAAACCACAAAGTAGTTGCCGAGAAGAATAAAATAACCATTCAACCCGTCAAAGTAGAATGGTTATTTTTTATTGCCTATGTAGTAAATACAAGATGATGATTACTAAGGCAAAATTTATGATATTGTCTTATTAATATTTTATTTATTGCTTTGGTTTCTGATTTTCCACTTTTTTCTATATGTATTTTCATAGAGTTTATAGCCTTGTAAATTCAAAAGTATTTTCTCAAGGTCCGTCCCCTAATCTCTGTTTTTAGGGGTTTTTAGGCCCGTCCCTAAATCCCTATGCTGATTTCAACTCTAAACGTAATTTGTCTGCTATCATTGCTATAAATTCACTATTTGTAGGTTTGCCTTTGCTTGCAGAAATTGTATATCCAAAGATGCTTTCAACAGCTTTTTGTTCTCCTCTTCCCCATGCTACTTCTATTGCATGACGTATTGCTCTTTCGACTCTTGAAGGTGTTGTATTGTATTTGTTTGCAATTTTAGGATATAGACTTTTTGTTATTTGATTTATTACATCTATATCATTTACTACCATTATAATTGCTTCTCTTAAATATTGATATCCTTTTATATGTGCTGGAACACCAACTTCGTGTATAACATTTGTCACAAGTGCTTCTAAATTATCTTCTTTACTCACATTTGATGATGAAATATCTATGTACTGTGGTTTTGTTTCTTTTGCATAAAAACTTGGTAATGAACTTATTTCTTGTGTCGGCTTAAAATATTTAATTTCTCTTATTCTTTTTATTAATAATTCTATATCAAATGGTTTTACTACATAATATTCTGCACCTAAGCTTATTGCTTTTTGTGTTATTTTATCTTGTCCTACTGCTGATAACATTATACACATTGGTCTTTTTTCTCTATTCATTCCATTTATTCTTTCTAGTACACCTAATCCATCTAAATGTGGCATTATTACATCTAATAATACTACATCTGGATTAGTAGTATTTATTATATCTACTGCTTCATTTCCATCCTTTGCCATACCTGATATTTGCATATCTTCTTGAGAATTAATATATGCAGATAATGTATGGCTAAAATCTTGATTATCATCTGCAATCAATACATTAATTTTATCTTTCATTACAAACCTCCTAATTTCAACTGTAAATTTTTTACAGTTGAAATTATATTATGGAGATCATATTTTTGCAATAGTTTTCTGGAAATTTCTTCCATCTTTTTACAAAATCACTTTTTTTATATACTTTTCTTTATATATTTTATATTTAACTCTTTATATTCCATCAAATTTAATCTTTTATTTTCATAATCCCTGTCAAACTCGACTTTTTTTTCAAGTTTCATGTCTATTTTACAAACAATATTCTCATTATAATTTGTTGATATTATATTTATCTCGTGATTTTTACAATAATATTTAAAGTTTTCAAAATTATTATATGATAAAGTTACTTCTAATTCTAAACCAGATACCATTTTTACTTTTGAAGTCTTTTCCAATGCTTCTAATAAAGCATCTGAATATGCTCTAACTAGTCCTCCTGTTCCTAATAATATTCCGCCAAAATATCTGGTAACTACTATCAAAATATTTGCCAAATTATTTTTTTGTAAAATATTAAGCATTGGCCCACCTGCTGTTCCTGAAGGTTCACCATCATCACTTGCTTTTTCTATAATATTATCATTTTCAACTACTCTATATGAAAAACAATTATGTCTTGCATCAAAATATTTTTTCTTTATTTCTTTTATTTTTTCTTCAGCTTCTTTATTTGTCGATATATAAAATATATTTGCTATAAATTTTGATTTTTTTACTACAATTTCAGTTTCTACATTTTTTTCAATTGTATAAAATTCTTTCATAATTCTCCTTTAAATACTAATTTTGATGTAACCCAGCTACATAACCTGTAGAATAAGCTATCTGTAAATTAAATCCTCCTGTATAACTATCTACATCTATTATTTCTCCTGCGAAAAATAAGCCATCTACAATTTTCGATTCCATAGTTTTAGGATTTATTTCTTTTATGCTAATTCCTCCATTTGTTATGATTGCTTCTTCTATTGGTCTAAATTTCTTTAATTCTATTTCAAAAGATTTTAATAATTCTACCAATTTTCTTCTTTCTTCTTTTGTTATTTCATTTACCTTCTTTAGAGGATTAATTCCACTTTTTTCAACTATTACAGGTATTAATTTTTGTGGCAATAATTTGTCTAAACTATTTTTAAACTGCTTATTTTTTTCTTCTCCAAAGTCTCTTAATATTCTATCATCTAATTTCTTTTCTGATAAAGCTGTTTTAAAATCAATTTTAAGAACTATTTTTTTATTTTTTAGTTTTTCTTCTACATTTTTATATCTACATAAATGTGCAGATAAACTCAAGATTATAGGACCAGATACTCCAAAATGCGTAAATATCATTTCTCCAAAATCTTCGTAAATATTCTTATTATTTTCGACATCTACTACTTTAATTTCTACATTTTTTAATGATAATCCCTGTAATTTTTTACACATTTCATTATCATATATTTCTATTGGTACTAGTGATGGTCTTATTTTAGTTATTGTATGCCCTAAATTTTTTGCTAAGTTATATCCATCTCCTGTAGAACCAGTAAGTGGGTAACTTTTTCCTCCTGTTGCTAAAACTACTTTATCTGCAAAAAATTTGTCATTATTAGTTTTGACGCCAATAACTTCAAGTTTTTCATTATTTTCTTTAGTCAAAATCTCTTCGACTTTTTCTCCATATTTTACTTTTATATTTAACTCTTTTATTTTCTTTTTAAAACATTCTAATACATCAATAGATTTATCTGTTACAGGAAAAATCCTATTTCCTCTTTCTTCTTTTACTTCTAATCCTTGTTCTTTTAAAAAGTTTATTATATCTAAATTTGTATATTGCTTAAATGCACTATACAAAAATTTGCCATTTGTAGGTGTATTTTTTATAAATTCATCCATACTTAAAGAAGATGTAATATTACATCTTCCTTTACCTGTGATTAATAGCTTTCTTCCTAGAGAATTTTGTTTTTCTAAAAGAATTACTTCATCACCTTGTTTACTTGCAGTTATTGCAGACATCATACCTGCTGGTCCGCCACCTATTATTATTGTTTTCATTATTTTACCTTCTTTTTAGTTGTTTTAGTTGTAGATTTCTTTGTTTCTGATTTTGCCGGTGTTTTTGTAGTCTTTTTAGTACTTGTTGTTTTTTTACTTGCTGTACTTGTTTTTGCTTTAGTTGTTCCTGACTTTTTTGTTGTAGTAGCTTTTTTAGATGCTGTTCCTGCTTTTGTAGTCTTTTTTGTTTCTGATGTCTTTTTATCTGATTCTTTTTTATTTGATGTCGTTTCTTTCTTTGTTGCTTTTTTTGTTCCAGATTCTTTTTTGTTTGCTGTTGTTTTCTTTGTTGTAGTTTTCTTTGTTTCTTTTTTTACTGGTTCTTCTTCATCTCCGTTTAAATATCCGATTGTATTTGCATTTGCCTCTTTTATATATCTATCTAATTCATCATCTATATATTGCTCTTCTTTTATTTCTTTTTTTGGCTTTTCTTTTTTCTCCTTTATTGGTTCAGGTTTCATATTTTCATACATATCATCAAAAAAGAATTCTACTCCATCCATTGGATTTTCATTTTTATTTTTTTCTTCTTCGTCCTCTATTTTATATGGAGTTTCAAAATTTAATTCACTCTCTTCTTTTATATCATCTGTACTATCTTCTATTTCATCTTCATCACCATTTAAATATGGTAACTCATCTCCACTTTTTTCAGTGATATCAAAATCCTCCTCTTCATTTGCCTTTTTCTCTTCTTCATCAGAATCTAAAGGCAATTCAAATGCTTCTTCATTATTTTCAACATTTTCTGAATCAGAAGTATTATATTCTTCTATAGTTGGCTCTTCGAACTCTTCTTCAAAGTCTTCATCAGAAGTTTGCTCTTGACCTTCTTCATCTATTTCCTTTAATATATCTCTATATTCTCCATAAGCTTTTTTTGATTCTGCCCTTTTATTTCTCATATCTTTTTTAGCAGATTTTACTGCTTCTTTTCTTACTTTTTCATTTCTTCTTTCTTCTGCTCTTCTATTACTTCCTGATAAGATTAAAATTAAAGTTATTAATACTATTAAAACTAGTAATATTACAACAACCACCATTTTCTTCTTCCTTTCTATTTTTACTTTTGTTTTATTTTTGCATAAATTCTATTGCTTTTAATACACCAATTTTTCCATATTCGTATGTAAGTCCACCTTGCATATATGCAATATATGGAGGTCTTATTGGTCCATCACAACTAAGCTCAATTGTTGAACCTTGTGTAAATGTTCCTGCTGCCATTATTACCTTATCTTCGTATCCTCCCATATCTCCTGGATATGGTAAAACATTTGAATCAATTGGAGACCCTTTTTGTATTCCTTGACAAAATTTAATAAGTTTATCTTCAGAACCTAAAATTAAAGTTTGTACAATATCTCCTCTTTTCTCGTTATATTTTGGTTCGACATTATATCCTAATTTTTCTAATATTCTACTTGCGAAAATTGCTGTTTTTAGACTACTTCTTACAACTGATGGTGCAAAAAATAAACCTTTTAGTAATAATGGATTTTGATTTAGTGATGGTCCTATTTCTTTTCCTATTCCTGGTGAAGTTAATCTTTCAGCACATAGTTTTACTAAATCTTTTCTTCCTACTATATATGCTCCTGATGTTGCAATTCCTGCACCTAAATTTTTCATTAGAGAACCAACTGCTATATCAGCTCCTACTTCTATTGGCTCTTTTTCTTCGACAAATTCCCCATAGCAATTATCTACCATAATAATTACATTTTTATTAACTTCTCTTATAGCTTTTATTACATTTTCTATTTTGTCTATTGTTAGAGTTTTTCTTGTCGAATAACCTCTTGATTTTTGAATTTCAACAAGTTTCACATCATTTTTAGATAATCTTTCTTTTATTTTATCTATATCAAAATCATTATTTACAAGTTCAATTTGTTCATAATTAATTCCAAATGCCTTTAGAGAACTATCACTTACTTCATCTCCTACACCTATTACAGTTTGAAGTGTATCATATGGTGCACCAGAAATACTAATCATTGTATCTTTTGGTCTTAGCAATCCAAATAAAGTAACTGCTAAAGCGTGTGTTCCTGAAATTAATTGAGTTCTAACCAGCGCATCTTCAGCCTTAAATATTTTTGCATATATTTCTTCAATTTTATTTCTTCCTGGCTCGTCAATTCCATAACCTGTAGATGATGATAAGTGGTTTTCTTGCAAATCACATTCTTGAAAAGCATTTAATACTTTTCTGCTATTTAACATACAAATTTTGTCTAATTCTTTGAATTTTTCTTCTAATTCTTCTTCTACTTCTAGTGCTAGTTTTTCCAAATCTTTATTCATTATTCGTTTCTCCTTTTAACAATTAATATTTTACAACAATTTTACTAATTTATCAACTTAAAATTCAGAAAAAATCATGTTCAAATATTAGTTTTGATATTATAAAACGTGTAGGAAAAACGACAATTTTCTTTGCCATTTTCCTACACCATATCATTATATTACAAATTTCTTAATTAGCACTATTCCTCCTGCTATTGTAATTAGTATT
>CAKNKX010000019.1 GCA_930987745.1 uncultured Clostridium sp. | reverse complement strand
CAGGACATATGGGAAGAGTTACAGTTACAATACAAAACTTAGATGTTGTAAGAGTTGACATGGATAAAAATGTAATATTAGTAAAAGGAAGCGTTCCAGGAGCAAAAGGAGCTATCCTAAAAGTAAAATCAGCTGTAAAGGCTAGCAAATAGAAGGAAGGAGGAAAAACAATGCCAAAAGTTGACGTTTTAGATTTAAAAGGTAAAAAAGTAAGTGATATAGAATTAGCAGATAGCGTATTTGGAATTGAACCAAATGAAGCAATAGTACACAGTGTACTTGTAAACTATTTAGCTAATCAAAGACAAGGTACACAAAGTACAAAAACAAGAGCAGAAGTTTCAGGTGGTGGTAGAAAACCATGGAGACAAAAAGGAACAGGTAGAGCAAGACAAGGTTCAATAAGAGCTCCACAATGGATTAAAGGTGGTATTGCTTTAGGACCAAAACCTCGTTCATATAAATATACAGTAAATAAAAAAGAAAGAAGATTAGCAATAAAATCAATCTTAAGTTCTAAAGTATTAGAAAAAGAACTAACAGTTGTTGATAAATTAGAATTAAAAGAAATCAAAACAAAATCAATGGTAAAAGCTTTAGCAGACCTTAAAGTTTCAGGAAAAACATTGATAGTTCTTCCAGAAAACAATAAAAATGTTTTAATGTCATCAAGAAATATTGAAGGAGTTAAAACAATAGTTGCTAACAACATTAATGTATTTGATTTATTAAAATATACAAATCTAATTTTATCAGTAGATACTGTTAAAAAATTAGAGGAGGTGTACGCATAATGTTACCAGAAGAAATAATAATAGCACCAGTTGTTACAGAAAAAAGTAATGACGAATTACAAGAAGGAAAATACACTTTCAAAGTAAACAAAAAAGCAACAAAAGTTGAAATAGCAAAAGCTGTTGAAAAACTTTTTGAAGTTAAAGTATTAAAAGTAAATACAATGAATGTAAATGGAAAGAAAAAAAGAGTTGGATACCATGTAGGAAAAACATCTGACTGGAAAAAAGCAATAGTTACTATTGATACAAATCCAGAAGAAGTAACATATCTTGCAAAAGGTGGAAAACAAACAAAAATAAGCAAAAAATATAAAGATTCAATTGATGAATTTATGGGGGCTTAGAAATTATATAATAAAATTATCGGGAAAGACCCGGAGAATAAAGAATATCTGCATAGCGAAGCAGGAAAAGATTCGCATAAATAAAGAAAGGAAGAGAAAATCATGGGAATGAAACATTTTAAAGCATATACACCATCAAGAAGAAACATGACAGTTTCAGATTTCTCAGAAGTAACAAAGAAAACTCCTGAAAAATCATTACTAGCTAAGAAAAAGAAAAATGCTGGTAGAAACTCATATGGAAGAATAACAGTAAGACACCAAGGTGGTGGAAACAGACAAAAATATAGAATTATAGATTTTAAAAGAAGAAAAGATGATATGGAAGCAACAGTTATTGGTATCGAATATGATCCAAACAGAAGTGCTAACATAGCATTAATAGAATACAAAGATGGAGAAAAAGCATATATCTTAGCACCACAAGGATTAACAGATGGTGACAAAGTTATATCTGGAGAAAATGTAGATATAAGAGCAGGAAATGCAATGCCAATAAGCAGTATTCCAGTTGGTACATTAATTCACAATATAGAATTAAATCCAGGACAAGGTGGAAAATTAGTTAAAGCTGCTGGACAAAGTGCTCAATTAATGGCTAAAGAAGGAAAATATGCACACGTAAGACTTCCATCAGGAGAAATGAGATTAATTTTAGCAAAATGTAGAGCAACTATTGGAGAATTAGGAAACAGTGACCACGAAAACGTAAAAATAGGTAAAGCTGGAAGAAAAAGACATATGGGAATAAGACCAACAGTTAGAGGTTCTGTTATGAACCCAGTAGATCACCCACATGGTGGTGGTGAAGGTAAAGCACCAGTAGGACACGCTGGACCATTAACACCTTGGGGTAAACCAGCATTAGGATACAAGACAAGAAATAAAAAGAAAGCATCTAACAAATTTATAGTTAAGAGAAGAAAATAATTAAATGAAAATAAAAATTTTCTTGAAAGGAGGAAAATTTTAAATGTCAAGATCAAGCAAAAAGAAACCATTCGTAGAAGAAAAATTATTAAAGAGAATTGAAGCTATGAATGAATCAGGAAAAAAAGAAGTTTTAAAAACATGGTCAAGAGCTTCAACAATATATCCACAAATGGTTGGTCATACAATAGCTGTACATGATGGAAGAAAACATGTTCCAATTTACATTGCAGAAGAAATGATCGGTCATAAATTAGGTGAATTTGCTCCTACAAGAACATACAAAGGTCATGCTGGAGACAAAACAACTAAATAATTAAAAATAGAAAAATGAACAAGGGTTAACACACATTCACAAGGGGAGGGAACATTCCTTAAACCCTAAAGTGGATATGTTTATAAAAGTAAGGTGTGTCCCCTGACATTAAGTAAGGAGGGAAACAAAGTGCAAGAAACAAATACAACAGTAGTAAATGAAGCTAGAGCAACTCTTAAATATGCTAGAATTTCAAGTAGAAAAGTAAAAATAGTAGCAGATTTAATAAGAGAAAAAGATGTTGATGAAGCTTTAGCAATAGTTAAGTTTACACCAAAAGCATCATCTGAAATAATAGAAAAATTATTAAAATCAGCAATAGCAAATGCTGAAAACAATCATAATATGAAACATGAAAGCTTGTACGTAGCTGAAATATATGCTAACCAAGGTCCAACTCTAAAAAGAATAAGACCAGCAGCAAAAGGTTCAGCAGTAAGAATTAGAAAGAGAACAAGCCATATAACAATAGTATTAAAGGAAAGAGTATAAAATTAAAGAAGGAGGTTAGTAAAAACCATGGGACAAAAAGTACATCCAACAGGTGTAAGAGTTGGAATCATAAAAGATTGGAATTCTAAATGGTATGCAGATTCTAGAAATTTTGCAGATTATTTAGTTGAAGATCAAAAAATCCGTAAATTTTTAAAGAAAAAACTATATGCAGCTGGAATTTCAAAAATTGAAATTGAAAGAACAGCAAAAGCTATAAAAGTAAACTTAGATACTGCAAAACCAGGTTTAGTAATCGGAAAAGGTGGAGCAGGAATAGAAAGTGTTAAAGCAGAACTTTCTAAATTAATAGGAAAAGATGTTAATTTAAACATCGTAGAAGTAAAAAATGCTGATTTAGATGCCCAATTAGTAGCTGAAAATATAGCTGGGCAACTAGAAAGAAGAATTTCATTTAGAAGAGCTATGAAACAATGTATGCAAAAATCTATGAAAGCAGGAGCTTTAGGAATTAAAACTTCAGTTTCTGGTAGATTAGGTGGAGCTGACATGGCTAGAACAGAATTCTATAAAGAAGGAAACATACCACTACAAACTTTAAGAGCTGATATTGATTATGGATTTGCAGAAGCAGATACAACATATGGAAAAATAGGTGTAAAAGTTTGGATATATAAAGGAGAAGTTCTTCCAGAAAAGCAAGTGGAAGGAGGAGACAAATAATGCCATTAATGCCAAAAAGATCAAAATTTAGAAAAATGCAAAAAGGTAGAATGAGAGGAAAAGCAACAAGAGGAAATAAAGTTACAGATGGAGAATATGGAATTCAAGCTGTAACAGCAGCTTTAGTTACAGGAAACCAAATAGAAGCTGCCAGAATTGCTATGACTCGTTATATAAAAAGAGGAGGAAAAGTTTGGATAAAAATCTTCCCAGATAAACCAATTACTTCAAAACCAATCGGTACTCGTATGGGTAAAGGTAAAGGTGCTCCAGAATACTGGGTAGCTGTTGTAAAACCAGGAAGAGTAATGTTTGAAATTGCTGGTGTACCAGAAGAAACAGCTAGGGAAGCTTTAAGACTTGCTATGAACAAACTACCTAACAAAACAAAGATTATAGCAAAAGAAACTGCAAAGGTAGGTGAAAATGATGAAGATAAATAAAATAAGAGAAATGTCTTCACCAGATTTAGAGAAAGAATTAGGTGAACTAAAAACAGAATTATTTAAATTAAAATTTAGTTTAGCTACAAATGGATTAGATAATCCTATGAAAATAAAAGAAGTAAAAAAAGATATAGCTAAAATAAATACAGTATTAACAGAAAGAAAAATTGCAGACACAAAGAAAGCATAATAGATAAGAGATAACTTTAGCAAAGGTCATCAATTCTTCACAAGGGGAAGGGACATTCCTTAAACCAAGTGGAAATGACCAAAAGGTAAGGTGGTCACTTGTCATTAAGTTTAAGAAAGGAGAAATCTAAATGGAAGAAAGAAATCTTCGTAAAGTTATGGTTGGTACAGTTAAATCTAACAAAATGGATAAAACAGTTGTAGTAGCTGTTGAAACAAGTGTTAGACACAAAGTATATGGAAAAACTGTAAAAACAACATATAAATTAAAAGCTCATGATGAAGAAAATGCTTGCCAAATTGGTGATAGAGTAAAAGTAATGGAAACTAGACCACTTTCTAAAGATAAAAGATGGAGAGTAGTTGAAATCTTAGAAAAAGCAGATATTAAATAATAATTAGAAGAAGGGAGGAACCATTAATGATACAACAACAAACAAGATTAAAAGTAGCAGACAACACAGGAGCAAAAGAACTTATGTGTATTAGATGTTTAGGTGGTTCATATAGAAAAACATCAAACATTGGTGATGTAATAGTTGCTTCAGTTAAATCAGCAACACCAGGTGGAGTTGTTAAAAAAGGTGATGTTGTAAAAGCTGTAATTGTAAGATCTAAAAAAGGATTAAGAAGATCAGATGGTTCATATATAAAATTTGATGAAAATGCGGCTGTAATTATTAAAGAGGACGGAACTCCAAGAGGAACACGTATCTTTGGACCAGTTGCAAGAGAATTAAGAGAAAAGGACTATATGAAAATACTTTCATTAGCTCCAGAAGTTTTATAAGAAAAGGAGGTAATCTCTAATGAGAATAAAAAAAGGCGACAATGTAATGGTTTTATCAGGAAATGATAAAGGTAAAACTGGAGAAGTTTTAGAAGTAATACCAAAAGCTGATAAAATTATTGTTAAAGGCGTAAATGTTAGAAAAAAACATGTTAAAGCAAGACGCCAAAATGATGAAAGTGGAATTATACCAGTAGAATGTAGTATTCCAGCATCAAAAGTAAATGTTGTATGCCCTAAATGTGGAAAAACAACAAAAGTTGGATATAGTATAGAAAAAGACGAAAAAGTTCGTGTTTGTAAAAAATGCGGTGCTAAATTAAAATAGGAAAGGAGGATTAATTCATAATGGAAAAATTAAAAGAACAATATGTAAAAGAAGTAATCCCAGCAATGATGAAAAAATTTCAATATAAATCAATTATGGAAGTTCCAAAATTAGATAAAGTTGTTATAAACATTGGATTAGGAGATTTAAAAGAAAATCCAAAAGCTTTAGAAAATGCAATGAATGATTTAGCTCAAATTACAGGTCAAAGACCAGTTATAACAAAAGCTAAAAAATCAATTGCAGCATTCAAATTAAGAGAAGGTGCAAATATTGGATGTAAAGTAACATTAAGAGCAGGAAAAATGTATGATTTTGTTTACAAATTATTCAATGTAGCACTTCCAAGAGTAAGAGATTTCAGAGGTGTTTCAAACAACTCATTTGATGGAAGAGGAAACTACTCAATGGGTGTTAAAGAACAATTAATATTCCCAGAAATCGAATATGATAAAGTAGATAAATTAAGAGGAATGGATATAATTTTTGTAACAACAGCAAAAACAGACGAAGAAGCTAAAGAATTATTAACTTTATTAGGAATGCCATTCAAAAATTAATTTACTTGTAATCTAAGAAAGGAGTAAAAATATGGCTAAAAAATCAATGAAAGTAAAACAAGCAAGACCACAAAAATACAAAACAAGAGAATATAACAGATGTAAATTATGTGGTAGACCACATGCATATATTAGAAAATATGGTATATGCCGTGTATGTTTTAGAGAATTAGCTCATAAAGGAGAAATACCAGGAGTTAAAAAGGCTAGCTGGTAGAAAAAATCAATGAAAATCAGCATCTTGCACATTTTTATTTCATTAATCAAACTTCGACGTACAAACCCGTACGCCTTCAGCCTGATTAACTCATAAAAATGCACAATATACAGATTTTGATTAATTTTAATTAATAAATGTAAAAAAGAAAAGGAGGTAAGTAATTAATGAATATTACAGATCCAATTGCAGATATGTTAACAAGAATTAGAAATGCAAATAGTTCAAAACATAAAACAGTTGATATTCCAGCATCAAATATGAAATTAGGAATTGCTGAAATATTATTTAAAGAAGGATATATAAAATCTTATGAAGAAATAAAAGATGATACTCAAGGAATTATAAGAATTACTCTAAAATATGATGAAAAAGGAACAAGAGTAATTGATGGTTTAAAAAGAATAAGCAAACCTGGATTAAGAGTATATGCATCTAAAGATGAATTACCAAGAGTATTAAATGGATTAGGAATAGCTATAATCTCTACATCTAAAGGATTAAAAACAGATAAAGAAGCAAGAAAATTAGGAATAGGTGGAGAAGTATTAGCTTACGTTTGGTAGAATATAAAAAAGGAGGGAAAACAAGAAGATGTCAAGAATAGGAAATAAGCCAATTACAGTACCAGAAGGTGTTGAAATAAAAATAGATGGAAATCATATTTCTGTAAAAGGACCAAAAGGAACATTAGAAAGAGAAATTCATAAAAATATCTCTTTAGAAATGAACGGAAATGAAATTAAAGTTATGAGAAAAGATGATGAACCAGCAAATAGAAGTTTACATGGTTTAACAAGAACTTTAATTAATAATATGATAATTGGTGTAACTCATGAATACTCTAAAGAACTTCAAATAAATGGAGTTGGTTATAGAGTTCAAAAACAAGGAAATAACTTAAATTTAACATTAGGTTATTCACATCCTGTAATTTTTGAAGCACCACAAGGAATTACATTTGATGTTCCAAATCCTAATACAATTATAGTAAAAGGAATTGATAAAGAACTTGTTGGTCAAACAGCAGCAGAAATTAGAACAAAAAGACCACCAGAAGTATATAGAGGTAAAGGTATTAAATATGCTGATGAAGTTATTAGACGTAAAGAAGGAAAAACAGGTAAATAGAAAATAAAACTCAAATGTTAAGAGAAAGGAGTAAGAAAAATGGTTAAAAAGACAGATAGAAAAATGGAAAGAACAAGAAGACATATTCGTGTAAGAAGAAAAATATCTGGAACAGCTGAAAGACCAAGATTATGTGTTTATAGAAGTAATTCACACATATATGCTCAAATTATTGATGACGTAGCTGGAAATACTCTTGTTCAAGCTTCAACATTAGATAAAGAAGTAAAAACAAAACATTCTAATAAAGAAGCAGCTAAGGAAGTAGGAGCATTAATAGCTAAAAGAGCTCTTGATAAAAAAATTGAAACAGTTGTATTTGACCGTGGTGGATACATATATCATGGTGTAGTAAAAGAATTAGCAGAAGCTGCAAGAGAAGGCGGATTAAAATTTTAATTAAGAAGGAGGAAAACAAAAACCTATGGAAGAAAAGAACAATGAATTAAAAGAAAAAGTTGTTGCTATTAACAGAGTTGCTAAAGTTGTTAAAGGTGGTAGAACTTTTAGATTTAGTGCTGTAGTAGTAGTAGGTGACGAAAACGGTCATGTAGGTGTAGGAAATGGTAAAGCAGCTGAAGTTCCAGAAGCTATTAGAAAAGCAATTCAAGAAGCTAAAAAGAACTTAGTAGAAGTACCAGTTGTTGAAACAACAGTACCACATGAATATATAGGAACTTTCGGAAGTGCAAAAGTTATGTTAAAACCTGCTGCATTAGGTACTGGAGTTATCGCTGGAGGAAGTGTTAGACCAGTATTAGAACTTGCAGGATATAAAAACATAAGAACAAAAGTTATTGGAACAAACAATCCAAGAAACGTTGTTTATGCTACAATTGAAGGTTTAAGATCTATGCAAACTGTAGAATCAGTAGCTAAAAAAAGAGGAAAAAGAGTAGACGAAATATTATAATTTAAATTATAAACTTATGTACATATATATTTAAGGAGGTGCAAAGATGAAACTAGACGAATTAAAACCAGCTGTGAAAAAAGTTAAAAGAAATAGAGTAGGTCGTGGAATGGCTTCTGGAAACGGAAAAACTTCAGGAAGAGGTCATAAAGGACAAAAAGCAAGAAGCGGCGGAGGAGTAAGAAGAGGATTCGAAGGTGGACAAACACCTTTATATAGAAGATTACCAAAAAGAGGATTTACAAATATCCATGCTAAAACATACACAGAAGTAACATTAACAATGTTAAATAAATCAAAAGCATCAGATGTTACAGCTGAAACTTTATTAGAAGAAGGAATCATCGGAAAAGTAAATGATGGTATTGTTATTTTAGCAACTGGTAAATTAGAGAAAAAATTAAATGTAAAAGCAAAAAGATTTACAGCTAAAGCAAAAGAACAAATAGAAGCCTTAGGCGGAAAGGCAGAGGTGATTTAATTGTTTAAAACTATAAAAAACGCTATTAAGACACCAGATGTTAGAAAAAGACTATTATATACACTATTATTAATAGTAGTATTTAGATTAGGATGTTATATAACTGTACCAGGAGTAGACAGTATTGCATTAAATGATGCAATGGGAAATACAAATGGTATAGCAGGATTAATTGATATGATTTCAGGTGGAGCTTTCTCAAGATTTTCTCTATTTGCAATGTCAATTACTCCATATATCACAGCATCAATTGTTATTCAATTATTAGCAATGATAATTCCATCTCTTGAGAAACTAACAAAAGAAGGTGGAGAACAAGGTAGACAAAAAATAAACAAATATACAAAAATGTTAACAATAGTACTTGCTTTAGTTGAAGGAATAGGAATTTATTTATCATATAGAGGAGCAGGAATCTTCGTAAATGATTCATTCCTAACAGGAGCTTTAGTTGTTACAGGATTAGTAACAGGAACATCAGTTTTAATGTGGCTTGGAGAACAAATCACAGCAAAAGGAATTGGAAATGGTATTTCATTATTAATCTTTATAGGTATAATTTCAGGATTACCATCTGGAGTGACAACTCTATGGAACTTGATTATGCCAGCTACAGGATTTAGTACAACAGGATTATTAACAGCTATAGGAATTGTAATTGGAGCAATTATTTTAGTTGCAGGTGTTGTATTTGTACAACAAGCAGAAAGAAGAGTTCCAGTACAATATTCTAAAAAAGTAGTAGGAAGAAAAATGGTTGGAGCACAAAGCACACATATTCCATTAAAACTTGCTATGGCAGGTGTAATGCCAGTAATTTTTGCAAGTAGCTTTATGACATTTCCAGCCATGATTATTCAAATATTTGTACCAGATATAGCATCACAAACAGGATTTTTAGCAGGACTATATAATTTCTCAATTGCTACATCAACATCAAATGTACCAATTGGATATTCAATAGCAAATGCTATAGTATATTTATTATTAATTTTAGGGTTTACATTTTTCTATACTTATGCTACATTTAATCCAGCAGAAGTATCAAATAATATTAAGAAAAATGGTGGATTTATACCTGGTATAAGAGCAGGAAAACCAACAACAGAATATTTATCATCAATAATATCAAAATTAACATGGTTTGGAGGATTCTTCTTGGCATTAATAGCTATACTTCCAATGCTTTTAAGATTTACAAACCTAAATATTGCATTTGGTGGTACATCAATATTAATCGTTGTAGGTGTTGCACTAGAAACTGTACAACAACTAGAATCACAATTAGCAATGAGACATTATAAAGGATTCTTAGAGTAAGGTTTAGGTAAATAATGGGACGGAGAAAAAAACTTAATTTTTTCTCTGTCTTATAAGCGTTTAATGATTTTTACCATATTTATATAATTAAAAAATGTAAATATGGTAAAGATTATTGATTACGTAATCTTTAATTAAAACAAATGTAAAGGAAGTGTTTATATGGTAATAATTATGTTAGGTGCGCCAGGTACAGGAAAGGGGACAATAGCAAGAATATTGTCAGAAAATTTAAAAATTCCAGCAGTTTCAACAGGAGATATTTTTAGGAAAAATATAAAAGAAGAAACTGAATTAGGAAAATTAGCTAGTAGTTATATGTCAAAAGGACAATTAGTACCAGATGATGTAACAGTAGACATAATTAGAAATAGATTAGATGAAAAAGATGTACAAAATGGAATTATATTGGATGGTTTCCCAAGAACAGTAAAACAAGCAGAAGCTTTGGATGAATTATTAGCAGAAAGAAATAAAAAAGTTGATATGGCAATAAATTTAGTTACACCAGAAGAAGAAATAGTTGAAAGAGTATCAAATAGAATAGTATGTTCTAATCAAGAATGTAAAACAACTTACAACTTAAAATTAAATCCACCAAAACAAGAAGGGATTTGCGATATATGTGGAAGTAAGTTAATCAAAAGAAGAGATGACAATGAAGAAACAGTAAGAGCTAGAATAAAAAATTACTTTATACAAACAAGTCCTTTAGTTGAATATTATGAAAAACAAGGGACACTATGTACTGAAGAAGTTAGTGAAGCAATAAATAGATTAGCTAAAGATGTTGCAGAAGATATATTAGGAAGAATAAATAAATAGAATGGAAGGATAAAAAATGGTAACAATTAAATCAAAAAAAGAAATTGAACTAATGAGAAATGCTTGTAAAGTTGTTGCTATATTATATGAAGAATTAGAAAAAGAAATAAAACCAGGAATGACAACATGGGAAGTAGACCAAATAGCAGAAAAAGTAATAAGAAGAGAAGGTGCAATTCCAGCTGAAAAAGGATATGACATAGGAATAAAAGGAGTTCCTCCATTTCCTGCATCAATTTGTATTTCAATAAATGATGAAGTAATACATGGAATACCTTCAAAACATAGAATAATTAAAGAAGGCGACATTGTAAGTGTAGATACAGTAGCTCTAAAAGATGGATTTAATGGAGATGCTGCAAGGACATTTATGATTGGAAATGTTTCAAAAGAAGCCAAAAGATTAGTAGAAGTTACAAAACAAGCATTTTTTGAAGGAATAAAATATGCAAAGCCAGGAAATAGAATAGGTGATGTATGTCATGCAATTGGTGAATATGTACATTCACAAGGATATTCTGTTATAAGAGAATTTCAAGGACATGGAATAGGAAGGCAAATGCATGAAGACCCAGGAATACCAAACTATGGAAAAGCAGGAAGAGGAATTAGACTAGAACCAGGTATGACACTTGCCATAGAACCTATGGTAATAGCGGGAAAACCAAATATTTTAGAACTTGATGATGGTTGGACAATTGTAACAGAAGATGGAAGTTTATCAGCACATTATGAAAATACAATTTTAATTACAGAAAAAGAGCCAGAAGTATTGACAATACTAAAAAAATAATATATACTATAGTAGTTAAAATACAAAATTGCGATATTTCGCTCAAAAAATAAAAAAGCTTTTATAGGAGGGAATAAAATTGGCAAAAGAAGATGTTATAGAAGTAGAAGGAACAGTGGTTGAGGCACTACCAAATACAAACTTTAAGGTAGAGCTTGAAAATGGACATCAAATATTAGCCCATATCTCAGGAAAGCTAAGAATGAATTATATCAAAATTTTGCCAGGTGATAAAGTAAAAGTTGAACTTTCACCTTATGATTTATCAAGGGGTAGAATCACTTGGAGAGCAAAATAATCAAAAGAAAATTAAGTAAAAAATTAACCCAAAATATATATAAATGGCCCATAAAGCCAAGGAGGTGCTAAGAATGAAAGTAAGACCATCAGTAAAAAAGATGTGTGACAAATGCAAAGTAATAAAAAGAAAAGGGGTAATTAGAGTTATTTGCGAAAACCCTAAACACAAACAAAGACAAGGATAGTCTTTAAATTAAGTTTATAACACAAATTAGGTAGCGGCTGTAAACCTTAAAGGTTTTTTATCAAATTTGTGTTTATATATATGTCTTTTAAAGTTTTTAAAGAGATTGGGGTAAACACCAATGCATTTCACCTTTAAAAGCAGAAAGGCAAACAATAAAATAAGAATAAATAGTTCTTTTTAAAAATTAATGGAGGTGCAAAAAAACATGGCTCGTATAGCAGGAGTAGATTTACCTAGAGAAAAAAGAGTAGAAGTAGGACTTACATATATCTATGGAATAGGATTATCAAGTTCTCAAAAAATTCTTGAAAAAGCAGGAATAAACCCAGATACTAGAGTTAAAGATTTAACAGATGAACAAGTAAATGACATCAGAAAAATATTAGATGAATCATATACAGTAGAAGGGGATTTAAGAAGAGAAGTTGCTCTTAACATAAAAAGACTTACAGAAATTGGTTGCTACAGAGGATTAAGACATAGAAGAGGTCTTCCAGTTAGAGGTCAAAGAACAAAAACTAATGCTAGAACAAGAAAAGGTCCTAGAAAATTAGTTAGCAAAAGCAAAAAATAAAAAGTAAAAATAATATAGAGTTTAAGAATTAAAAATCTTGAATAAGGAGGAAATAAGCAAAATGGCTAAAAATGTGACAACAAAAAAAGTAGCTAGAAGAAATAGAAAGAACATTGAAAAAGGTTCTGCACATATTCATTCTAGTTTCAATAATACAATAGTTACAATTACAGATACTCAAGGAAATACAATTTCTTGGGGAAGTGCTGGTGAATTAGGATTTAAAGGTTCTAGAAAAAGCACACCATTTGCAGCAGGACAAGTTGCAGAAACAGCAGCAAAAACTGCAATGGAACATGGTCTAAAAACTGTTGAAGTATTTGTTAAAGGACCAGGAGCTGGACGTGAAGCAGCAATTAGAGCACTTCAAACAGCAGGTTTAGAAATTAGTGCTATAAAAGATGTAACACCAATACCACACAACGGATGTAGACCACCAAAAAGAAGAAGAGTATAATTAATGGATATAGAAAAGTTGAGAAAGGAGTTTAAAAATGGCAAGATATAAAGACGAACAATGTCGTAGATGCCGTAGAGAAGGACAAAAATTGTTCTTAAAAGGTGAAAGATGTTATTCTGATAAATGTAGTATTTCAAGAAGAAATTATGCACCAGGACAACATGGACAAAAAAGAGCAAAACTTTCTGAATACGGAACTCAATTAAGAGAAAAACAAAAAACAAAAGCATATTATGGAGTAGGAGAAAAACAATTTAGAAAATATTTTGAAATGGCAACAAAAAGAAAAGGTGTGCCAGGAGAAAACTTATTACAAATATTAGAAAGCAGATTAGACAATGTTGTATATAGATTAGGCTTTGGAACATCTAGAGCACAAGCTAGACAATTTGTAACACATGCTCAATTTGAAGTAAATGGTAAAAAAGTAAATATTCCATCTTATTTAGTAAAAGCAGGAGATGTAATAACTGTAAGAGAAAACAAAAAAGATAATACTACATTAAAAGCAAATGTAGAAGAATCAGAAAAAAGACCAGTTCCAGCTTGGCTAGAAAAAGATAGTGAAAAATTAAGTGGTAAAGTAGTAAGATTAGCGGTTAGAGAAGACATTGATATTCCAATCGAAGAACATTTAATAGTAGAGCTTTACTCAAAATAATAGGATATAAAAAGTTAATAAACTTAAAAATTTTATTTTACTTGAAATACCAAGAGCGTTTTATAGTTTGAGATATATTCTCAAATATTAGGAGGTAAAAATGATAGAATTTGAAAAGCCAAATATTGAATGTCTAGAAGTAAATGACGAAAATAACTATGCAAAATTTGTTTGTGAACCATTAGAAAGAGGTTATGGAGTAACAATAGGAAATTCTCTTAGAAGAATTTTACTTTCATCACTTCCAGGATGTAGCATAACAAGTGTAAAAATTGATGGAGTATTACATGAATTTTCTACAATACCAAATGTTGTAGAAGATGTTCCAGAAATTATTGTAAATTTAAAAAATGTTAGACTTAAATTTGACGAAAACGAAGAAAAAACTTTGAGAATAGATTTCAATGGAGAAGGAGAAGTTACAGCAGCAGATATAATGACAGATGGTACTGTTGAAATTTTAAATCCAGATTTACATATAGCTACAGTTTCAGAAGGTGGAATCCTAAAAATGGAACTTACAGCAGATAGAGGAAGAGGATACAATTCAGCAGAACAAAATAAAAAACCAAATCAAGATATATCTGTACTTCCAATAGATTCAATTTATACACCAGTTAAAAAAGTAAACTACCAAGTGGAAAATACTAGAGTTGGACAAATGGTAGATTATGATAAATTAACAATAGAAGTATGGACAGATGGAAGTTTAAAAGCTCATGAAGCATTAAGTTTAGCAGCTAAGGTTATGACTGGACACTTAGAACTATTTATAGACTTATCAGAAGCAACAAAAAATACACAAGTAATGATAGAAAAAGAAGAATCTAAAAAAGGTAAAGTGCTTGAAATGTCTATAGAAGAATTAGAATTATCAGTTAGGTCATTTAACTGTTTAAAAAGAGCAGGTATTGCAACAGTAGAAGATTTAACTAATAAAACTGAAGCAGACATGATGAAAGTAAGAAATTTAGGAAAAAAATCATTTGATGAAGTAACAGCAAAATTACATTCATTAGGATTAGATTTTGCTAAAGAAGATGAATAAAACTTATACAACTAATATGAAAAAAGGAAGGTGAAAAAATTGGCAACTAATAGAAAATTAGGAAGAACAACAGATATTAGAATGGCAATGCTAAAAACATTAACATCAGACTTAATTGCAAATGGAAAAATAGAAACAACACTTCCAAGAGCAAAAGAAGTAAAAGCTATAGCTGATAGTCTAATCGCCTTAGCAATCAAAGAAAAAGACAACTTTGAAATGGTTGATGTTAAAGTTGTAAAAGCTAAATTAGATTCAAAAGGAAATAAAGAAACTGAATTAGTAAAAAGTAAAAATGGAAAAGAATATCTAAAAGTTGTAAAAGAAACAACAACTGAAAAAAGACAAAAAGATATGCCAACAAGATTAAATGCAAGAAGAAAAATGATGAGAAAATTAAACAAAGTAAAAGACAGCGAAGGTAACAATATAGATTTACCATCAAAACTATTCAATGAAATAGCTCCTAAATATGCAGGAAAAAATGTAGGAGGATATACAAGAATAGTAAAAGCTGGTCCAAGAAGAGGAGACGGAGCAGAAGTAGCTATATTACAATTAATATAATAAATCAAAAAGGGAATTTGGGAATGGACTCAAAATTCCCTTTTTCGATTTCATAAAGTTTATATTATATCACTAGATTAATCAAAATTTATAGAGATAAGATTGTATCAAAAAAATATATAAATACATATAATAAACCATAGGAGGAACAAAAAATGGAATTTATACTAAATGTAATTTTTTGGACACTTGCCATCTACGGTTTATTTGAGATTATAAAAACAATAATATATATTACAACATGTACAAAAATGAGGTCAGATGGGATATACATAATAATAGCAGTAAAAAATCAAGAAGAAAGAATAGAAGGTTTTTTACGTTCAACATTATTTAAAATACTATATGGAAAAGAAGAATATTTGAGAAATATAATAGTAGCAGATTTACAATCAAAAGATAATACAAAAGAAATAGCAAAAAGACTATCAAAAGAATATGAATGCTTAAAGGTTGTAAGCTGGAAAGAATGCAAAGATGTTATAGATAATGTTGATGAAAGTTAAATTTCGCGAAAAATACATTGAAAATGCCTATCTTTTATGATAGACTTTTAAAGTAAAGATAGGAGAAGATTATGGAATTAGAAGGAGAAGTTATATCAATAATATATAAAAATGATGTAAATAGCTATACAATAGCGGAATTTGAAACAGAAGACGATATGCTAACAATAGTAGGTTATTTACCATTTATATCAATAGGAGATTCATTGAAAATAATAGGAAAATTTGTAGAACATAAATCATATGGAAGACAATTCAAAATAGATACATTTGAAAAACTAATGCCAAAAACATTGGGAGCTTTAGAAAGATATCTAGCAAATGGAAATATAAAAGGAGTCGGAGAAAAATTAGCTAAAAGAATAATAAACAAATTTGGAGATGAAACAATATCAGTCTTAAGAGATACACCTTTGAGATTAGCCGAAATAAGAGGAATATCAGAATCAAGGGCAAAAGAAATATCAGAAAGCTTTATAGAAAAATGGGAAGTATGGCAAATCGTAGGATTTTTAGATAGATTTGGAATTGGTGCAGAATATGCCAAAAAAGTCTATGACTTGCTGGGAATAAATGCTATAGAAGAAATAGAAAAAGACCCATATATATTGATAGAGATAGCAAGAGGAGTAAATTTTAAGCAAATTGACAAAATGGCATTAGATTTGGGAATTACATATAATGATAATAAAAGAGTAGAAAGCGGAATAAAATTTGCTATGCTTTCAGACACATATAATGGACATTCATGTTCAAAATTAGAAGATTTAATAGAATTTGTAATAAAATTATTAGATGTAAATTCAGAAGATGTAGAAGATGGGATAATAAATTTAAAAGCAAAAGGAGAAATAGTAACAAAAGAAATAGATGGAGAACAATATATATACTTAGAATCATTTTTCGATACAGAATTAGAGATAGCATTTAGAATAAAAAGATTGCAAAATGCTAAAAACATGAAAAAAATTTCTAAAATAGAAAAAGAATTAAAAAGAATAGAAGAACATTCAGAAATAACATTGTCAGATAAGCAAAAAGAAGCAATAAAAGCTATAAATGATGATAATGTAGTAATAATTACAGGTGGTCCGGGAACAGGTAAAACAACAATAATCAAAGCAATAATAGATATATATGAAAATAAAGGATATAAAGTAGTATTATCTGCACCAACAGGAAGAGCAGCAAAAAGAATGACAGAAACCACAAATAAAGAAGCATCTACACTACATAGATTATTAGAAATTGGAAAACTTGATGAAGATAATATGTATAAAAAAATAACAGATTATGAAGGTGCACCAATAGATGCAGACTTAATAATAGTAGATGAAATGTCTATGGTAGACATGTTCTTAATGAACTGTTTATTGAAATGCATATATCAAGGAACAAAACTAATTTTAGTTGGAGACGAAGACCAATTAGCATCTGTAGGACCTGGAAGTATATTAAAAGACTTCATACACTCAGGAGAAATAAAGACAATGCATTTAGATAAAATCTTTAGACAAGCAGCAAAAAGTAAGATAATTGTAAATGCACATAGAGTGAACGAAGGAGAATTTTTCCTTTCAAAAGAAGAAACAGAAGAAGGAATGGAAGAAGATTTTTTCTGGATTAATGAAACAAATCAGGAAAAAATGTTAGGACAAGTTTTATCACTTTGCTCAGGACGACTTAAAAACTATGGCAATTATGACTTTTTCCAAAGTATACAAGTATTATCTCCAACAAAAAAAGGAATGCTTGGAACAAAAGAATTAAATAAATCACTTCAAGAAAAACTAAATCCAAATATTGATGGGAGAGCAGAAAGAGCAAGCATGGGAGCTATCTTTAGAGCAGGAGATAGAGTTATGCAAATAAAAAATAATTATGATATCTATTGGGAAAAAGAAGGCACAGGAAATTTAAATGGAATAAATAATAAAGAAATAGGAAGCGGAATATTTAATGGAGAAATAGGAACAGTAACAAAAGTAGATGAAATAGAAAAACAAGTAGAAGTTAAATTTGATGATGAAAAAGTAGCATGGTATGAATTTCAAGAATTAGACCAAATAGAGCATAGCTATAGTATAACAATACATAAAGCACAACGGAAGCGAATTTGATGTAATAATAATGTGTATACCAAAAACATCGCCAATTTTGCTCACACGAAACTTGTTATATACAGGAATAACAAGAGCAAAAAAACTACTTATTGTAATAGGAGGAAAACAAACAATAGACTATATGATAAAAAATGTAGATAGCAAAAAAAGAAACACAGGACTAGAAAGCTTTTTAAGAGAATGAGAAAAAAGGGGACGGGCTTATTTTGTGTCATTTTCCGAAAAAGGGGGCACTTGATGAAGTCTCCTTTTTTGAAAAATAGAGAGAAAAGTAGAGATAAAATTCATAATATTTATTTTTACATATAACCAAATAATAAATTCGTAAATAATATTCAAACAATATCCAAAAACATAATATAATTATAAAAAAACAAGGAGATGATTTTTTGTCAAGAAGAAGCAGAGAAATTTTAAATAGAATAATTTGTCATCATATGGTTCAAGGAATAAATAAAGAAGAGATTTTTAAAAATAATAAGTACAAGGATAAATATTTATCTTTACTGCAAAAGTATTATAAAAAATATAAAGTTGAAATTATATCATATTGTATTATGGATAATCATACACATTTAATACTATATTCAACTGAAATTCAAAATATAAGTAATTTTATGAGACAAATCAACACTGAATATGCCATTTATTATAATAAAATAAATAACAGAATAGGATATGTTTTTAGAGATAGATTTAAATCAATACCGATTTTATCAAAAGAACAATTGTATGTATGCATAAAATATATTCATATGAATCCAGTAAAAGCAGGAATTGTACAAAAAGAAGAAGATTACAAATATTCTTCATATAATGATTTTTTAAATAAATCAGGATTTTTAAATCAAAATATTTTAAATTTGTTGCAATATGAATCAAATAATTATATCGATAAATTCAAATCAATCCCATACAAAGATATTTATAATGACAAAATTAAAATTGAGATAATTTTAAAAGGGTTCTTAAAAAAGGAAAATATAAATTTAGAGCAAATTAGAAAGGATAAAAAGTTAATATCAAAGTTTTTATATTATCTAATTTCAAAAGGTTATAATTATTCAAAAGGGGAATTAGCTAAAATACTATATATAAGTAAATCAACATTATACAGAGAAATAAAGAAGGTGAAAAACACAAATGGAAAAAATTAACAAATTGACACAAAAAAAGCCCGTCCCCAAAATTCTCAATTTGATTTATCCACCAAAGTGCGGGATTTGTGGAAAGTTAAACCAAGATTTTTTATGTAAGAAATGTGAAAAAATATTGGATTCACAGGCTATTTTTCAAATTGATAAAATAGATAAAATAGATAAGTTTGATAAAAGTGATAAAATAGTTAGAAATAATTCTGATTTTATATCTAAAAATTTTGAAAATCATTTATATATTTTTAAATATGAAGGAATAATAAGAAATACAATTATAAAATATAAGTTTAATGAAAAATCGTATTTATATAAAACTTTTGTAAATTTTTTGTTAAAAAATGAAAAGTTCTTTAAAATTTTAGAATCTTATGATACAATAATCCCAGTTCCGATTAGTAAAAAAAGGAAAAAACAAAGAGGGTATAATCAAAGTGAATTAATAGCAAAAGAACTAGCTAACAAATTAAAAATAGATTTAGATATATCTAGTCTTTGTAAACAAAAAGATATTATAGAACAAAGTAAATTAAGTAAAGAGGAAAGAGTAGAAAATATAAAAGGTGCATATATTTTAAAAAAACAAAATTATATTCAAAATGAAAATGTTTTAAAAGATAAAAAAATAATATTAATAGATGATGTATTTACAACAGGAAGTACTGCTAATGAATGTTGTAGAGTATTAAAAAAGGCAAATCCTAAAAGAATAGATGTATTAACAATCGCAAAAGATTAATAACAAAAAGTAAAAAACAGAAGAAATGTGACTAAAATAAAAATAGTTACAAAAATTGGAGGAAGATATATGGAAGATTTAATAGAAAGCATATTAGACTATATTCGTTCAGATTATACAGATTATGCAGTTATGATAAATGGTGAATGGGGTTCTCGGAAAAACTCATTTTTGGAATAACAAAATAAGAAAAAAAATAGAGTCAATGCAATTAAATGGAAAAAGATATACAACTATATATATGTCTTTATATGGAATCTCCAACTTAGAAGATATAAGTAAAAAGATTTTTATTGAAACAACACAGCTTATGGATAAAAATTTAAGAAAATACATGAATGCAAATGGACAAACTACAATTCCGGAATATGCAAAAACAGGAATAGATATGGCAAACTTTTTTGGAGTTACACAAAATGGAGACAAAGTTGATTATGGAGAGTTTTTCTCAACAGATGATAAAGTCCTTTGTTTTGACGACTTAGAAAGAGCGAATGTTGATGTTATAGACATCTTAGGATATATTAATAATTTTGTTGAGCATGACCATATTAAAACAATAATAATATGTAATGAAAAGGAATTATCAGCAAAATTAAAAAGTTCTAACTTAGAGATGAAAACATTTATAGCAACTTATCTTTTAGACAAGCAAAATGAATTAAATAAAGCAGATAAACCGATTGTAGAAAAAATACAAGATAAAATCGAGCACGTATTTGACAAAGCAAACGACTATGAAAGAATAAAAGAAAAGTTAATAGGAGAGACTTTTGAATATAAACCTAAATTTGATTATATAATAAATGGAATATTGATGAGATATGAAAATGACCCAGATTTAATTCGTTTTTTAAGAGAGAATACAGGGCTAATAATATCAACATTTAATAAATCAGGAACAAGAAATTTAAGAATTTTAAAACATGCATTAAATGATTTTAAGAAAATATATGAGATGGTGAACAAGTCATATCCTAATACAAATCACAGAGTAATGCAAACAATGCTAATATTTACAATTGCAGTTTCTTTTGAAATTAAAGCTGGAAAAATAACAAAAGATAAATTTGTAAATATTAAAGATAATGAAGAATATAAATCAATTCTTGTATCATCAAGAATCTTAATGGATAATAGACAATTCTATATAAAAGAATTTGATAATAATTATTACTATAACTTTAAATCAGAATATCGTTTCTTCAAATTTATCGAATATTATGTAAGAACACGTATATTTGATATGAAAATATTTAAAGACAATATGGAAACAATAAGAAATACAATAGATACTGAAAGCTTACCAGCATATAAAAGGCTACTTACTGAAGAATATTGGAAAATTTCTGATGACCAATTTGGTGGAGTTATAAATGAAATTCTAGAAAACGTAAAAGAAGGAACTTTAAGTTTAATAGACACAGTAAAAATATTTGCATATTTTAGCTATTTTTCAAGAAAAGGTTTAATTAATTATGATTTAAAAACATTGAAGACGGTATTTTTTAATGGAATGAATATAGCTTCTTTAAATTCAAAATACTGCGAAAATGTAGAAGAGGAATTAGGAAAAATTGCAATAGATGAAGTTGCAGAAGATATGGAAGATATATTAAAACATTTTAATATGTTAAATGAGCAATTAAAAGATAAAATGTTCAAAGAAAAAGCAGAAGAAGTAATGAAATGTATTCCAATGAAAATGGAAAACTTTTATGAAAAATTTGACAAAGAATGTATGGGTATTCCAATATTTAAATATTATGATTCATTCCAATTATTCCAAAGAATTTCTTGTGCAAGTAATGAAGATATAGTATTAATAAAAGAAAAATTAATAGATAGAGCAGATAAATATTGGAGACAAATCGAACCAGAAATGAAAAATATTAAACAATTAAAACAAATTATTGATGACTATTTAAAAGGAAAAGACCCTTCAATAAAAATTGTTATGCTTAAAGAATTTTCTGATAGTTTGCAATATATTTTAGATAAGTATAAACCAAGCTTTATACTTAAGAAAGAAGATAAAAAAGAAGAAGTAGAAGAATAATCTACTTCTATTTTTTTGACAAAATATGAATAAAAAAGAAACAAAAAGAAATAATAACAGTATAAACAAAAATTGAAGAAAAAAGGGAGGAAAATTATGAAGGCAACAGGTGTTGTAAGAAGAATAGATGATTTAGGAAGAGTTGTAATTCCAAAGGAAATTAGAAAGACTTTAAGAATAAAAGAGGGAGACCCATTAGAAATATTTACAGATAGAGAAGGACAGGTAATTTTAAAGAAATATTCACCAATAGGAGAACTTTCGGAATTTGCAGCAGGATATGCAGAAACACTATCTAAAACAACAGGACATATAGCATGTATAACAGATAAAGATACAATAATTGCAGTATCAGGAGGTTCTAAAAAAGAATTTTTAGAACAAGACGTAAGCCAAGAATTAGAACAATTAATGGAAGATAGAGAAGTATATACAAGTGGAGAAAATAGTAATATTGCCATGCCAATAACAAAAAATGATAATAAAGAAAGAAAAAATAATGCACAAGTAGTTTATCCAATAATTTCAAATGGAGATACAATAGGAACAGTAATTTTAATTTCAAAAGAGCCAAATGGAAAAATGAATGAAGTCGAAAAAAAGGTGGCTCAATCTGCAGCAACATTTTTAGGAAGTCAAATGGAAATATAAAAAATAAAAACAAGTTATTAATTTTAAAAATTGTAGCTTGTTTTTTTAGTAGAATTAAAATTGTAAAATCATAAAAAAACTTAAAAAAAGGTTTGACAAAAACATATATTTAATAGATAATAGATATGTGAAAATAGCAAAAGAAAAAAGGCATTAAAATACGAAGGAGGAACAAGAAAGATGTATGTTTTTAATAGAATAACAGTAAATCCACAATTACCAAAAAGAATTGGTAAATTATCAGAAATAGCAAATAATTTATGGTGGTCTTGGAACACAGAGTTTTTAAGGCTATTCCAATCAATAGATAGAGATTTATGGGAACAATCAGAAAAAAATCCTGTGAAATTTTTAAAACATGTATCACAAGAAAGTCTAGAAAAAGCAATAGATAATATTTCGTTTTTAAAAGAATATGACAAAGTTGTAGCTGACTTTGAAGGATATATGAATAGTAAAAATACATGGTTTGCAAATAAGCATCCTGAAAATAAAAATGACTTAATTGCATACTTTTCAGCAGAATATGGACTAGACCAAACAATGCCAATATATTCAGGAGGGCTTCGGAATCCTATCAGGAGACCATTTAAAATCAGCAAGTGATTTAGGAATTCCACTTGTTGCAGTAGGGCTATTATATAAAAATGGATATTTTAATCAAAAAATAAATGGAGCAGGTGGACAAGAAACAGAATATAAAGACATAGATTTATATAATTTACCAATACATCCAGTAAAAGATGAAAATGGTGAAGATTTAATAATGTATGTTAAATTCCCAAAAAGAAGATTATATTTAAAAGTATGGCAAGTAAATGTAGGAAGAGTAAAACTATATTTATTAGATTCAGATATTGAAAAAAATAATCCTGAAGATAGAAATGTAACACTAAGACTATATGGTGGAGACCAAGAAATGAGAATCCGTCAAGAAATAGTTTTAGGACAAGCGGGGGTTGAATTACTTACAAGATATTTAAAATTAGACCCAACTGTATATCATATGAATGAAGGACATTCAGCATTTTTAACATTAGAAATAATTAAAAATATAATAAAAGAAAAACAAGTATCATTTAATGTAGCAAAAGATATAGCAAGCTCAAAAACTGTATTTACAACACATACACCAGTACCAGCAGGAAATGATATATTCCCACTAGATTTAGTTGAAAAATATTTTAAAGATTTCTGGCCAAGACTAGGACTTTCTAGAGAAGAATTCTTAAAATTAGGAATGAAACCATGTAAAGAATTAGAACCAGGATTTAATATGGGAATTTTAGCGCTTAAAATTGCAGGAAAGAAAAATGGCGTAAGTAAACTTCATGGAGCTGTATCAAGAGAATTATTTGGAGATGTATGGCCAGAAATAGCAGCAAATGAATCTCCAATAGGATATGTAACAAATGGAATACATACTTGTTCATGGTTAGCACCAAGATTAAAAGAGTTATATAATAAATATATGATGCCATTTTGGCAAGATAATATTCACAAAGATAATGTATGGGAAAAAATTAGAAATATTCCTGACGAAAAATTATGGGAAATACATAATGACAGAAAAGTAAAATTATTAAAACTTGTAAAAGACAATGTAACAGAAAGATTAAGAAGGTCTGGATATAATTATGAGGATATAAACGAAATTGTATCAAAATTAAATCCAAATGCATTGACAATCGGATTTGCAAGAAGATTTGCTACATATAAAAGAGCAACATTAATATTTAAAGATTTAGAAAGAATAACACAAATTATAAATAACTCAGATAGACCAGTACAATTAATATTTGCAGGAAAAGCTCACCCAGCAGATAAAGAAGGTCAAGATTTAATAAAATACATACATCAAGTATCTATGATGCCACAATTCAAAGGAAAAATATTCTTACTAGAAAACTACAATATAGCAATGTCAAGATATCTAGTTAGTGGTGTAGATGTATGGCTAAATAACCCAAGAAGACCAATGGAAGCATCAGGAACATCAGGACAAAAAGCATCAGTAAATGGAGTAATAAACTTCAGTGTTTTAGATGGTTGGTGGGCAGAAGGATATGACCAAACTAATGGATGGACAATAGGAACAAATGCAGAATATGATTCATATGAAGCACAAGACATGGCAGATAGTCAAAGTATATATAAAACATTAGAAGAAAAAATAATTCCTACATACTATGATAAAGATAAAAATGGAATGTCTAAAAAATGGTTACAACTAATGAAAAATTCAATAGTAACAACAGGAGGAAAATATAGTACAGCAAGAATGCTTGTTGACTATACAGAACAGTATTATCTTCCACTTTGTAATTTAACAAAAAAATATTATCAAAATATAGATAATGTAGCAGAATTTAATAACTGGAAAAATGATTTATATACAAATTGGAAAGATGTTAAAATTACACAAGTAAATGATTTAGATGATATAACAATAGATGCTGGAAACAATATAGAAGTAGCATGTGAAGTAGAACTTCCAAATATCAGCATAGACAATGTAACAGTTGAAGTATATTATGGAAAAATATTAGAAAATGGAATAGTAGAAGATGTACATATAGTTCCAATGGAATTAACAGAATCAAGTGAAGAAGAAAGAAAATATTACTTTACTTCAAAAATAGAATTAAAAACAGGTGGAAACTATGGATATACATTTAGAGTAATGCCAAAACATGAGATGATATTAGAACCAGCAAACTTAGATTTAATAAAATGGGTAACTAGGGACTAGGGGACGGTCCTTAAATCCCTCTTTTAGGAATCAAGGGACACCCCTTGATTTTTTTTCTGTTTTTGATAAAATAATATAAAATTTTATGTGGAGGTTTAATATAATGTTATTTGAAAATATTAGTAAGATAGCAGTTATAGGAGGCTCAGGAACAGGTAAAAGCACTTTAGCAAAAAACCTGGGAAAGATTTTAAATTTGCCAGTTTATCATATAGATGCAATGCATCATTTAGAAAACTGGGTACCAAGAGATAAAGACGAAAGAGATAGAATGATTCTTGAAAAAGCCAATAAACCTAAATGGGTAATTGACGGAACATATAAAGGGACTTTAGAAGAGAGAGTAAAAAAAGCAGATATGATAATTTTTCTTGATTATTCTACTATTGCCAGATTAAAAGGGATTTTAGGAAGATATTTTAAAGACAAAGGAAAAGAAAGACCAGAAATTCCAGGATGTAAAGAACAAATGAATTTTGACTTTATAAAAATGACAATTAATTGGAAAAGGACAAAGGGAAATACTATTTATGAAATTTTAGAAAGAAATAAAAATAAAAAAATTTTGATATTTAAAAATAGAAGAAAATTAAACAAATGGTATGAAAAAGAGTTCAATAGGAAAATAGAAGTGCACTAAGCAGATATCTTGTCTATCTGCTTAGTTTTAACTTACAGCACTTAAAACTAGGATTCCAAGATTGTCGTTATATATTTCATCAAATTGTGAAATAGGAAGAGGATTTTCGCCAATACCTACTTCGATAGTATATCCTGGCTTGTTATAATTTTGAATAAACCAATCTTTGTAACCTGCAAAACTAGAATTAAATGGTGTTTCTTCTAAAGAATATCCACTAGCTTGAGATAACTTTTCTCCAATTTCTAAGCTCCTAGGTGGATTATAATCTTGAAATTGCCAATAAATAACTTCACCTTGAGAATGATAGCTAAGAATCAAAGAAAAATTATGAGATAAAGTAAAATTATAAATTGCTAAACTTTCAGGTTCTGTTAAAGGACCAAAACCAACGAAGTCACGGGGAGCCGGTTTATTAAATCCTTGTGCGTATTTTATTTCTTTGGCTTTTTCCCAGAGTGCAGGAAATTGCAAATTTAGGTCCACACCTGTAGTCATTTGTAACTTCCACTGACAAAAATAAAATATAAAAATTGGCAATTACCTGTGATTTAGTTATTAAAGATATGATGCATTACTTAAAAGAAAAAGGCTGTAGAATTGAGGAGGTCTAAATGACCTCCTCGATTTTTAAGAGCACCCAGCTAAAAGCCACGCTTCTAGGCAGTTTTCAGGCGGGGGGAGGTCGCCCTGATCCTGCAAAATTGCTAAAAGCAATTTTGATTAGCAAGGAGCAAAACAAGGAGGTATTTTTGGAGAAAAAGAATATTTGAAGAAATCTGAAAACAAATATAAGAAACAATTGTCAAAACAAGCAAAGAAAGAGAAAGCTATAAATAAGTCGAATGCATCAAGTTTTCATTGGGAAGATGAAATATAAAATTATAGGATTTATAATTGAATATTATTATTTCTTATGGTATATTATAGAAAATAAACAAGATTGGGGCAAAAAAATGAACTATAAAATAGATTTATCAGAACAAAATCAAAACTTGCTAATAAATGCAGATGTAAAAGTAGAAGACAGAGAATATTTTGCCGATGAAATAAAAAAGGATATTGCAGAAATAAGTAGTTATATAATGAGTAAAAGTAGTAAAAATGGTGATATTGCAAAAGCACAAACAGAAAATATGCCGCTGATTAATGTTTTACAAAAGAATATTAGTTAAAAGGCTTTACAGATAACTAGTAAGTTATAGAGGAGATGTATAAAATGAAAATAGGAATAGATTTAGACGGAGTAGTAATTGATAGTGAAACAACATTTAGGACTTATGAAGAAATATATGATATGGATATTTTAAAACAAAATAATTTAGTTGATAGGACAGAACCAAAATTTCAAGCAAGATATAATTGGAATGCCGAACAACAAAAAGATTTTTGTAAAAGATATTTTTTACAAGTATCTAAGGAAAGTAATCTTATGTCTGGATTTATGGCTACTTATAATAGGTTGAAAAAGCAAGGTCATGAATTTGTTGTTATAACTGCTAGAGGACTTCTGCCAGACGGAACTTTCATGAAAGAAATGGAAGATGATGCCAAAAGAGTTTTAAATGAAAATGGTATATTATTTGATAAATATTATTGGGGGCAAAAAGATAAATTAGAAGTTTGTCTTAAAGAAAATATCGATATTATGATTGATGATGATTGGAAAATAATAAAAAAATTATCAGATAATAGTGTTAAAACATTGTACTTTAGAGATACAAATTTAAAAAAACTAGAAGAAACAGAGTGTATTAGAGAAGTAAATAATTGGGGAGATATTTATAGAAAAATTAATTCATAACTTAGCAATAAATTTTGATGAGAGTGGTTATATTGATAATTATTCTCATTTATGATAAAGATGTATAGTATGAATTAAAAAGGTAGAGGACAAAGTTAGGAATAATGAAGGAAATCATATTACAGTAAATGAAATTATGAAAATTATGAAAGATAGAATTGGAGGAATATATGATACCAAATAAATTGAACATAGGAGATACCATAGGAATTATATCTCCTTCTACACCAATTATGGAAGATAGAGAACAAGCATTGGATAAAGGAAGAAAATTATTAGAAGAGATAGGAATTAATAGTGTAAAAGGAAAATATGTCAATAAAAATACATTAGGGTATTCTGCGACAAAAGAGGAAAAAGCAGAAGATATAAACAATATGTTTTCAAATAAAAATATAAAAGGAGTGTTTTCCTCAAAAGGGGGAGAAAACAGTTTTACTTGTTTAGGATTAATTGACTATGAAAATATAAAGAAAAATCCTAAAATTGTATATGGGATTAGTGATGCAACTAATTATCTAAATGCCATATATGCTAAAACAGGATTAATTACATTTCATCAATCAGATGTAAAAAGTTTTTCTTTTATAGATAAAAATAGTTTTGAATTTCAAGATTTTAAGCGAAGATTAATTGATGGAAAAATAGGAAATATACATAAAAATTCTGAATGGAAATGTTTAAGAGATGGTATGACAGAAGGAATCATTGTTGGAGGAAATTTAGAATCATTAATCAATCTATTAAATACAGAATACATGCCAGATGTAACAGATAAAATTCTATTTTTAGAAGCATATGCTAGTTCTACACCATTAGAATTGGTGGATTGTTATGTATCAGTTTTAAAATATCATAAAGTGTTTGATAAAATAAAAGGACTATGGCTAGGACATTATCATGGAGACACTGAAAAGGTAAAGTTTGAAGATGTTGTTATGAACAATTTAAAAGAATACAAATTTTCAATCTTAAAATGTGATGATTTTGGACATGATTGTGAAGATATAGTAATTCCAATTGGTGGAAAAATCAGATTGGACGCAACTAATTGTAATGTAAAAATATTAGAAAAAATTGTAAATTAGAAAAAAACATAGGAAAAGTGTAGTTATGAATAAATATTATTTGTCATAATTGAAATATATAAATTTTTAGCATTAGCAAAAATTTATATTATTATAAAAAATTTATTGATGATAATATATATTTAAACACAAAATTGGGAGGAATGTTAGAATATGGAAGATGAGACAACAAAGGAAAGTGCTGAAGAAAAAGTAACTAGAATAATTGAGGAAAGTTATTTTGGAAATAATATAGAAAATCTAGCGAGAGTTCGTATGTTGAAATGTTCAGCAGTAAAAGACAAAAAAACAACAATTGCTACTTATGGAATAGCAACTTGTATTGGTTTAGCAATTGTAGCAACTGATAAAAACGGCGAAATTCATCGAATAGTTATGCATCATCCATATACTGGAGAAAGAGGTTTTGAAGATGTAATAGAGGAATATTTGAAATCATTAGAACCAATAACTAATCTAAAAGCAATGATATGCTCAATGAAAACTTTTACAGATTTTGATAATTTAGATGATTATGAGAAAGAAATATTAGATAAGATTAATAATATTTTTTCTTTTTATAAAAAAGAACATAAAAATTTTAATATTCCATTTCATAAATCATGGTATGTTAAGATTTCGCCTGAAGGAAATTTTGATTATGCTGATTCAGAAATGATTAAAGTTTATGAAAGATTAGAAAAAGAACAGGAAGAAAAATACAAACAAATGAATGATGAAGAAGAAAGATAACTTACAATTAATGGAGGTGGAATATGATAAAAATAGATAATTTTTATTTTGTTGTAGAAGACATAAATAAATCAATTAACTTTTATACAAAATTATTTGAAAAAGAGCCTACGAATATTACTGAAGATAGATGGGCAGATTGGGAAAATGAGGATAGCAAGGTGTATTTTGGTATAATTTCCATTGAAGCAACAGGAGAGAGAAGAGTCATAGGCAATAATGGGGTGTTAGGATTATATACTGATAATGTAAGTAAAGCATTTAATAAATGTAAAGAAATTGGTGCAAAAATTTTATATAAACCAGAAAAAATACCTAATAGTTTAGATAATTATACTTGTCTTGCAATTGAAGATTTAGATGGAAATAAAATAGAAATTTCATACTATGATAAGTAAAAATATAAATTGTAAGACAAAATAGTAATTTATTTATTAACTATAAATAAAAAATGAAAGAGGACAAAAAATGAATTATATAAAATTTTTAAGGCAATATGTTGGACACGAACCAATTCTAACTGCAGGAGTAGGTCTATTTGTATTTAATGAAAATGATTAAAATATTATCTGGAGAAGATACATATAGAGAATATCCTAATGGTGATAAATTATATGATATTACTGCAATTTTTGTAGTTACAAAATATATGGGAAATGTAAAAGTGAATGACACTGAGTCAAAAAAATTTGAATGGTTTGATGTTAATAATTTACCAGAAAATATATTAAAAATATATGATTTGTTTGATAAATATAAGATTTCTTATTATTGCTTTTTAAAAAATGAAGATAATTGGGGATATGGAAATAAAAACCAAACTCCTGAAGAAAAGCAAAAGGAATTTGAATCATTAAGTTTAAAAAGTGATATTGTTTTAAACTTATTTCATAATGATTTGGAATGTTATGCAATAGGTGAATATGATGCAACAGATACTTTGTATAATATTTTTGA
>CAKNKX010000018.1 GCA_930987745.1 uncultured Clostridium sp. | reverse complement strand
GGCTAAGGCACGAGTCTGCAAAACTCTGATCCCCGGTTCGAATCCGGGTGTCGCCTCCAATTTGAATAAGTTTAGACGGTTATGATATAGTGTTATAAGATATCGCAAATAACCAAATTTAATGAAAATACTGTCTTTGAAAACAGTATTTTATTTTTATATTTAACACAGAATATCATAGATTATTATAGAAAACTATAAGCATTGCAATAAAATTGCAGTAATTTTTTATAGGAGAATTTAAAAATGAAACATATAAAAAATATTGTTTTAGATATAGGTGGAGTTTTCTTTGACGATAGTAAGAAAAACATCGAAAAACTACTGGGAAAAAATTGTGACATTATATATAAACTTGCATATGGAAAAAGTTTTAAAGAATGTTTGCTTGGGAATAAAAAAGTTAATGAGCATATAGAAAGTTTATCTAATTATAAAGAATTTGAAGATTTAAAGTTATACTAAGTAAAAAAAATTTATCAAAAAGTTATCCTTTAATAATTACGAATTTTGAATATATAAAGACTTTGAAAAAACAAGGTTATAAATTATATTTATTAACTAATATAACAGAAGATAGTTACAATTACATTAATGATTTAATAAATATCAATAGTATATTTGATGGTGGCATATATTCTTATCAAGAGCATATAATTAAGCCAGATAAAAGAGTATATAATTTACTTATTAATAAATATAATTTAAAAAGGTCTGAAACAATATTTTTTGATGATAAAGAAAAAAATGTTATTTCAGCAATTAATCAAGGGATTAGTAGTTATGTATTTAGATCTATTGAAGACATAAAAAATAATATATAAAAGGTACCCCAGCATTTTTATAGTATTAAAATTTAATATTTGACATATAATAATTAATGTAGTATACTATATTTAGCTTATAAGCAAGTTAATTTGATGTATAACATTTGTGAAAATGTAACACTCGAAAAAGACTAACAGGGCAAAAAGGTTAGTCTTTTTCCATTATAAAAGACTAGGAGGGCAAATCCTAGTCTTTTTCTGTCTAATCATCTAATTCTTTTAAAATCAAAAGAATAATGATTAATGCAATCAATTTGATGTATTTTTTCATTTGTGCAAATAACACCTCCTTTCTAGCTTATTGCCGAAAGGCTATTTTAATATACAATATTTTATTAAATTCTTCAATAAGATTTAGGTATTTTTCCAAATTCATTTTAAAATAATAATTTATACATCTTATATCGCGTTGCAGTAAAATTGCAATAAATTTAAACTATACAAGTCTGAAACTATGCGAAAATAGAGCCTTTGAGGCTGGTTATTGTCTGGCTGTCGCCTCCACTGAAAAAATCTTGTAACTATTTGAATTATTAGGTTACAAGATTTTTATTTTTATAAGCAAATGCAATTTTAATACCATTAAACTATATTTATAAATAAAATTTTACATGTTCGCTTGTTTTCTATTTAAAAATGTTGTATAGTGTAGAACATAGGATTTAGTTACGAAAAAATATTTGACAAATACCAAAAAAGATGTTATTATATATTTAGCTTAAGCAAATGTGTCACAGGTCGTATGAGACATATATGTAACTGGTGTGTGTAACTGCAATTACACATACTTTTTTTATGCTAAAATAAGAAACTAATCCGACTTTGTTGTATATAAAAAAAGCAGAAACAAACTGCAATTTGTTCCCACTTTCGACTATGTATGCAACCTAGTCTTTGTCATTCATCTTTTCATCTCTTAATTGGTAGTTCTTGTCTTTTTCAGCAAGTAACATTTCAATTAATCGTAAGATTAAGTCGTATGATGACATAGTATGTAACCCCCTTTCCATCCTTAAGTAAGGATTGCCTTTCTGTCAATGAAAAGGTTGCTAACATATTACAATATTTTACAATAAAAAACAAGCGAACATGGTAAAAATTTACAAATAATTTATAGTATAAATAAAATATAAATTATGTAATTGCAGTAAAATTGCAATAAATTCAAAATATACAAGTCTGAAACTATTCGAAAATAGAGGCTTTGAGGCTGGTTATTTTCCGGGTGTCGGCTCCAAAGTAAAAACTCACAAATTAGAATGTTTGCGAGTTTTTTTATTTTCTCTTTAATGTTTTCTTGACTTATATATTAAAACATTATATAGTAGTAAATATAGGAAATGCGAAAAAACAGATGTGGTTTTTCATTTTCTATACTTATTATACACACAGATTTTTTATAAAAATCAAATAAATTACTATAGGAGGATTTTAAATATGTTAAAAATTATAGAAAAAATGCCAACACCAGAAGAATATAATTTTCTAACTAATTCTGTTGGTTGGGGTACAAGAGATAATAAAATAGTTGAAGAAGCTTTAAAAAATAGTTTATATTGTGTTTGTATATGTGATGATAACAATATTATTGGGTTTGGTAGAATAATTGGAGATAAAACTATATTTTTATATATTCAAGATATAATGGTTTTACCTAAGTATCAATCACAAAAAATTGGAACTAAAATTATGAATATGATAATTGATAGAATTAATGAATTTAAAAAAGTTAATCCTAATATTAGAACATATTTAGGTGCATCAAAAAACAAGGAAAACTTTTATAAAAAATTTGGTTTTAAGAGTAGAAATGATGCAAATTTAGGAGATGGAATGGTTTTATTTTAAATTTTAATTTGTTATTTATAAATAAATATAGGAAATGAAAAAAGATAGATTTAATCTCTTCATTTCCTATATTTAATATGCTTCTTTTATTTTTCTTTGTTTCTTTCTAAAACAATTTTTGCATATGAACAATCTGCTACAAGATTTTTATTTTCTTTTTTAGCATTTTCTATAATACAATTAACTAGTTTTTTTGCAATTCCTTGCCCTTGATATGAATTATCTACCCCTGTATGAACTATATTCCAAGTATTCTCATTTTCTACAAATGTACATTCTCCTATTTCTTTATCGTTATCATAAGCTACTGCTCTATTTTCTTCATTTTTAAATACTATTTCAATCATGATATCCTCCTTTTTTCTTTGATTATATCATAACATATATTTCTAAAAAAAACACTAGATTTTTATCTAGTGTTTTCTTATTAATTTACTCTAAAAAATTGATATTGTGTCCCTTGCGTATTTTGTGTTTTATATACATATCCATTAGTTGCCATTCCGTTATTTTCATCATTTAAATCAACATCCATTGACATTTGATATACAAATTCTTCATTTAAGTTATTAATAATATGAATTTTAAAACTTAAAGTATATTTTAATTCATCTAAACTAATCCCTGCTTCTTGTAATACTTTTCCATTATATGAAACACTTGTAGTTCCTTCTGACACAGAATAATCAGTTAAAATATCTTTATTCATATATCCTAAAGAAATTGGATTTGAACAATCTGTATAAAATGTTGGTTTAGAATAGTCATAGTTTTCGTTTTCTACATTTGTATTTACAATATTAAAATCTATCCTATTATTTTGTGGTAATTCTATCTCTTCATATTTTCCAAAGTTTAATGGATTTTTATAGTTTAAAAGTTTTGTTCCTTTATCAGAATTTGATGTTATATTTATATTATCAATATATAGCTGTTTTATTGTGTTCTCATCTGTTAATTCAGACGCATTTGCCATATTATCTATATATATTGATATATCTGTATATTGACAAATACTCATATTTTGAAGTGCTTGACTCTCTGAATTATCTATTGCGTTAGCACTACTATATAGCAAAACTTTTTGAACATTAAAAACTGATTTTTCATTTGCTTCAGAAATCTCTACCATTTGATTTGCAAAATCATTTCTTGCAAAAGATTCTGCAAATACAAAATGATAATATAGTAAAAATACAACAAATAATGCAATAATTAAAATTACAAAAGCTAATTTTACATTTTTTATTTTAAATTTAAAATTCTTCATAACAACTCCTATTTTTAGAAATTAAGTTACAATCTATTATATAGCATTTCCATATATGAATAAACTTTTTTATACCATTCTTTATCACTTGCATATCTTGTGTTTACACCTTGTAATGTTGGTCCGTTATAATACCAAGCTTCTGCTGTTTCTCCATCATATATTTTTGTTCCTGCAGGATTTAAGTAATATTTAACAAGTGATTTTGCAACAGTTTCAATTCCTTCTTCATAACTTTCAAATTCCATTGATGATTCATAAGGTGTTTCATCATATGAGCCATATCCAAATAGATTATTTTTATCTTTAGCAATTTGTGATGTTCCCCATCCACTTTCATGTATTGCCATTGATGCTAAGAAAACACCATTTATATTATACTTTTTCTCCATGTTATAAAATACAGCATAATTATTTTGGAATATTTTATTTTGGTCTTGTGATAAACCTGTAAATATTTTTTGATAATCGTTTAAAGTTAAACCACTTACTCTATTTAATTCCATATCTATATTTACTTTTAATAAAATTCTTTGAATCCTATTTTTCTCAACTATATTTGGTGTAGTATATGATGATGTTAAATTAGATGTTTTAACATATCCTTCTATATTATCAAAAGATACTTTTGCCCATTCTTCTGTAGGTAATTCTAATAAAGTTACATCAATACTTGCTTTAACTTCTGCAACATCTTCACTTTCGTCATTTGCTTCTTTTTTCATATTAGCTGAATCTACGAAGTACATTGTATCTCCAATATGTACTTTATGTTTTGCTAAAAATTCTGAAGTTCCAACATCTATGTTTTTTGGAGTTGCATCTGCAATTTTTTCTTTGCTTAGAATTACTTCTTCTACAAATTCTCCATTTTCATATGTTTTTACAACAGTTACATTTTCCTTACCTAGGACTCCTTCTTGTGTTACAACCTCTTCTCCTTTTGGAAGTGATGGGTTGTTATTATAGTTTGTTTCAAATTCTACTTCTCTTTCTTCTGTTACTTGCTCTTTTACCCTGTCCATTCCTGCATTTTCAGATATTATACTTTGCATATTTAAACGATGTCTGTTTAATTCATATGGTATAACTTCAGAAGTTTCTTCAACTTCTTTTGCATAACTTTCTTGGAATGATGCACTCTTTGGGAAAAATACTGCAAGTCCAACTATTAATATTCCACATCCAATTATTATTTGAGAAAGTTTTAAATCATTTGTTTTAACTCGTCTTTCTTGTCTAAATGAATCTCTAATATTTTGAGCATGAGAAATAGAAGAAAGTTCTTTCTTTCTTTTTGATTTCTGTTCTTTTTCATACTTCTTATAGTTACTTGCCTGAGAATTAGGATTTTTTTGCATTTCTTGCAATTCTCTAAAAACTTCTGACAGATTTCTATTATCATGATTAAAAGAATTTTTATCATTTAACATAGATTTTTACTCACTTTCTTTTGAATGTAATAATACATGTTTATTATACAATAACTAATATAGATTGTCCACAAATTTTAGAAAAAAATAACGAGTTACTAAAAATTACTAATAAATATTAAAATAGCCAAAAACGGCTTGCAAAATCTGTAAAATAGTATATAATATTATCATGATTAATCTAGAAAAGAGGTGAAAAAATGGACTTAAAATCATTAGAGGAAAACATAGGATATACCTTTAAAAATAAAGATTTATTAAAAAAAGCATTAACACATACTTCATATGCTTATGAACATAAATTAGAAAGTAATGAGAAACTAGAGTTTTTAGGAGATAGCATTTTAGAATTTGTCTCAAGTAAATATCTTTTTGATAAGTTTTCAAATTTAAAAGAAGGAGAAATGACTAAAGTTAGAGCAACAGTAGTTTGTGAAAAAAGTTTATATAAAATTGCCAAATTGCATAATTTTAGTGATTTCTTGTATCTTGGTAAATCAGAAATTGTAACTGGCGGAAAAAATAGACCTGCAATTTTAGCAGATAGTGTCGAAGCAATTATTGCTGCAATCTATTTAGATGGTGGCTTAGAGCCAGCAGAAAAATTTATAATTTCTAACTTGTCAGAAGAAATTGAGCTTGCTACAAAACACGTTGGCGATAAAGATTATAAAACAGTATTGCAAGAAAAGCTTCAAAAACATGGAGAAGTAAAAATAGAATATGAGATAATAAAAGAATTTGGACCAGACCATGATAAAAGTTTTATTGCCGAAGTAAAATGTAATGGCAAAATACTTGCTACAGGAGAAGGAAAAAGTAAAAAAGAAGCACAGATGCAGGCTGCAAAAAAGGCTTTAGAAAATCAATAATAAGAAAGAGGTATTTTATGGAAAAACAATATATTATACCAATCTTTATTCCAAATACAGATAATCAAAATTCTTATATGTTTGGTTATAAAGATAATATTACTAGAGATAAAGCTAAAAAAATAATTGATAATCATTTAAAAAATTTAGATAAAGAAAATGCTAAAATAGAAATTGCTTTTTTAGGTGGAAATTTTATTTCAATTAATAAAGACACTCAAAACGAATTACTGGAAACAGCCTATACTTATATAAAAAATGGTTTAGTAGAAAGTATCAGAATTTCAACAACACCAACTGATATAAATAAATCTGCTTTAAAAAGATTAAAAAAATATAAAGTAAAAACAATAGAATTAATTGTTCAATCTTCAAATGATTATATTTTACAAAAATCAAACATGAATTATAATTTTAATGATGTAAAAAAAGCTTGTAAATTAATAAAATGGAATGGATTTAAACTTTGCCTTCAAATGGTTGTAGGGCTTCCTGAAAGTACTAGAATTGACGAAATTAATACTGCTAAAGCTCTGATTAAACTAAAACCTAAAATTGTAAAAATTTATCCAATTCTAGTAATTAAAAATACAAAATTAGAAAAAGACTATAATGATGAAAAATATGAACCTTTACCTTTAGTTCAAGCAATTGAAATTTGCAAGGAATTAGTAAGGATGTTTTATGATAGACATATTGAAATAATGAGTGTTGGAGCTGAAAACATATTTGAACCAGATAATATCGTTGTAGGACCATATCATCCAGCTTTCAGACAGTTAGTAGAATCTTCTATGTGGTATGATGCAATAGTTGGAAAAATAAAAAAACTAAATGTAAAAGTAAAAGAAGTTGAAGTAACAGTAAGTCCAATTGATAGTAATAATGTTATTGGATTCAATAAAGAAAATGCTATTAAATTAAAAGATATTTACGATGTTGATTTGATTTTAAAACAAGATGAGAAAATGAAACAAGGTAAATCAAAAATCGAGATAACAAAAACATATCATGATTTTTTGGAAGAATCAGAAAATAATGCAAATAAAAAAGAACCTTTAAAGAGAAGTTAATTCTTCTCTTTTTTGTTATATAAAATGCATAATTTACCAAATTATTTTTAATACTATAATTAAGGTGATTAAATGCTAAATTTTAAAAAATCAAATTCATATAAACAAATAAATAAGTTCTTCCTCGAAATGTTAGGAACTATAATTGGTAGCTTTTTTATGGCAATTGGTGTTTCTTTGTTTTTATTACCTAATCAATTGTCCTCAGGTGGCATTTCTGGAATTGCAACAATCTCATATTATTTATTTTCACTTCCAATGGGAATTACTATAATTATAATTAATATTCCTTTATTTGTTTTTGCAATTTTTAAAGTTGGAAAATCTTTTTTTATAAAATCTGTAATTGGAACAATTTTTCTTTCCTTTTTCATAGATTATTTAGACAAATTTCAAGCTTTAACCAATGACAATTTACTTGCTTCAATTTATGGTGGAATTATTTTAGGTATTGGTACTGCAATTATCTTAAAATCTCATTCTTCCACAGGTGGTAGTGATTTAGTTAGTTATATAATAAATAAACAAAATCCTACAATTCAGACAAGTAAAATTCTTGTTATTATAGATGCTACTATTATTTTTCTTAATATGATATTTTTAAAAGAAATAGAAATTGGTTTATATTCCGCAATATCAATTTTTATAATGGGAAAAATGTTAGATATTTTATTTGAAGGCATTTATTTTACAAAGCTTGCAATTATAATTTCTGATAAAAGTCAAGAAATTGCAAAAAGAATAGAAAAAAATATAAAAAGAGGCTCTACTGGTTTATATGGAAAGGGTATGTACACAGGTGAAGAAAAACTTATTTTAATGTGTGCGGTTTCTAGAAATAATCTAGAAAAACTAAAATTAGAAGCAAAATCAGTTGACCCTGACTCCTTTATAATAATAACAAATTCTAGAGAAGTTGTAGGGCTTGGTTTTAAAGAAGGACATAGTTAAAAAAGCATCTCTTATTTTTGAGATGCTTTTTTAGTAGTTTTCTTTTTTGTTTTTCTTTTTTTAGCCACTTTTTTTACTGTGTTTTCGGCCTCTGGTTCCCATTTTTCACCAGGTTTTGGCTTATTCCATGAAATATAATTACAAGATTTAGGATTATTTTCACATATGTAATATTTTTTTCCTCTTTTTGTTTTTCTTACTTGTACTGTACCAGAACAAACTGGGCATGGTACATCAATTGTTTCTATAATAGGTTTTGTATTTTTGCATTCAGGATATCCTGGACATGCTAAGAATTTTCCGTATCTTCCATATTTATATACCATCATTCTGCCACATTTTTCACATTTTACATCTGATACTTCATCTTGTAATTCAACATGTTCTAATTCTTTTTCTACTTTTTCAACTTCTTTTTCAAATGGTGAATAAAAACTTCTTATCATTTTTTTCCAATCTTCTTTTCCTTCTGCAATTTCGTCAAATTCATTTTCAATTTTAGCAGTAAATTCAACATTTATTACATCTTTGAAGTTTTCTGTAAGTAGCTTATTTACAACCTTTCCAAGTTCTGTTGGTTTTAATTGCTTTTGCTCTTTTTCTATATATCTTCTTTCTAAAATTGTTGTAATTGTTGGAGAATATGTACTTGGTCTACCTATTCCCTTTTCTTCTAATGCTTTTACTAAACTTGCTTCTGTATATCTTGGAGGTGGCTCTGTGAAGCTTTGTTTTGGATTTATTTTTACAAGATTTAGTTCTTCATTTTCTTTTAGCTCAGGTAATATATTCTCTTCTTCTTGTTCTTTTGAGTCTGTTCCTTCTACATATAAAGTCATAAATCCTTTAAACTTAATTGTTTGACCACTTGCTTTAAATGTATATCCATTAGCATCTATATTTGCAGAAATTGTATCATATATAGCAGTTGCCATTTGACTTGCCATGAATCTGTTATAAATCAATTTATATAATTTATATTGGTCATTTGTCAAAGCTTCTTTTATGCTATCAGGACTTAAATCAGCATATGTTGGTCTTATACCTTCATGAGCATCTTGAGCGTCTTTTTTTGTTCTATAATATCTATTTTCATAGTATTTTTCTCCATATGTTTTTACTATTTGCTCTTTTGCAGCTGCTCTTGCTTCTTCTGATATTCTTGTAGAGTCTGTTCTCATATATGTAATTAAACCTATTGTTCCTCTTTCTGGTATTTTCACACCTTCATATAGTCCTTGTGCTATTGACATTGTTTTCTTTAATGTAAATCCCAATTTTCTTGAAGCTTCTTGTTGCATTGTACTAGTTGTAAAAGGTGGTGCTGGTGTTCTTTTCTTTTCACCTTTCTTAATTTCTTTTATTATATATTTTGCTTTTTCAATATTTTTTAAGATTTCATCTACTTCTTCTTTATTATGGATTTCTTGTTTTTTATTATCTTTACCATAAAACCTTGCTTCAAATTCTTTTTTACTCTCTGGCTCTTGAAGTTTAGCAAATATATTCCAATATTCTTCTGGAATAAATTTTTCTATTTCTTCTTCTCTATCAACTATTAGTTTCACTGCTACAGATTGCACACGACCTGCGGACAAGCCTCTTTTTACTTTTTTCCATAATACAGGACTTATTTTATATCCTACTATTCTATCTAAGACTCTTCTTGCTTGTTGGGCATCTACTAAGTTTATATCAATATCTCTTGGCTCTTTAATGGCTTTTTGTACTGCCCCTTTTGTAATTTCATTAAATGTAACTCTTGTTATTTTATCTTTTTCATCTGATAAAATTGTCGCTAAATGCCATGCAATTGCTTCTCCTTCACGGTCAGGGTCAGTTGCAAGATAAACTTTTTTTGCTTGCTTTGCATCTTTTTTTAGTGATTTTATTAAATCTCCTTTTCCCCTTATATTTATATATTCAGGTTCAAAATCATGTTCTATATCTATTCCCATTTTTGATTTTGGTAAATCTCTTATATGCCCCATTGAAGCAACTACTTTTGTGCTTCCTCCTAAGAATTTTTTAATTGTATTTGCTTTTGCGGGTGATTCTACTATTATTAATTTATCTGACATAAATATTTCCTTTCCATACTTCTTAATTATTACTTAAAGTTTTAATTTATAAATTATAAGAAGTATATTCCACTTATTGTATTCTAGACTACTTTTTTCTATTTTGCAAGCTTTTTAAGGAAATTTTTGTTCTATTGCTATATATGTAGCAAACTTTTTGAAAACTCAAAAATAATTTCCTGTACACAAACTGGTGTAACTTCATTATCTTTTAAAATCTTCAATATTTTGTCCACTTTTTCCTCATCATTTGACAAATGTTTTATTGTTTTTTCTTCTATATTTGGCTCTTTACCTTTGTACTCTGTCTTTATAATCTTTATTCCAAATTTTTCTTTGTTTTTATTTATAAATTCATCCTCATTTATAATTTTATAATATTCTAATTTTATTGGATAATTAATTCTTGCTTCCTCCAACTCTTCTTTTTTAATAAAAATACTCCCAAAAAACACTTTCATTTTCATTCTCCTCTTTCGTTTTATTTTCCTTTGTTTTTCGCTTACGCTTTTTTATAATACTATGAAACTTCAGTGTTTGCAAGAACTTTTCATCGCAATATTTTGCACTTTTCAACACTTTTTTACATTACCTGACAAAATACGACATTATTTGTTCTAATTCCCTATTTATATCTATTTTTTTCAAAAGTATTTTTATTTAATTTTTATCTCTTCTACATTTTTTTGTTGTAAAAAATAAGCTTGCTATTGCAAACTTATTTTATTGATTATTTTCTAATATTTCACAATATTGATATTTTTCTTTAATTGCTTTTTCTTTTAAAACAATATATAACTCTGTATTTGTTGCTAAACTATATGGATTTACATATAAAATACCTAGTAAACCAAATGTTAATACAGATAGTAAATTCCATAAAAAGAATGACATATCAAGTACAAAAGCTTTCCACTTGTTTCCATTCATCATTTGTTTTGATAAATCAAATGCCTCTTTTTTTGAAACTTTAGGATTTTGTGCTAAAATATATGGAATCATCCTATATTCATATGTTTTTATGAATCCACCAATTATTGTTAAAAACCACAATAAATTATATAAATTTTTCAAAAACATTATTCCAGCAATGTGAAACCAGTTTTTATTTTTATATACATCTAAAATTGTAGAAATTCTTGTTTCTTTGTTCTCTCTGGCTTTCAGAAAATATTTTTTTCCTCCTACTGTTAATGGCTCTGAAATAAATATTATAAATGCACAAGCTATAATCGCACCAACACACAGTGCTATTCCTATTTGTGGTTTTTCTAAATAAAATAATTTAATTGCATCCCATATTTTGAATATATATTTTTCAGATTTTATAATATTATTCAAATTTGCTCTTATTGCATTTATGGCTTGTTCAGGTATATTATTTAATTGATATCTTTGCCTTATTAGATTTTCTCTTTCTTCTTCATTAAAAAATGTACTAATTCTATTTTCCACATAATTCGGGTCTAATGATTCACCATTTTCTCTTGTTACTACTGTTACTGAGCCAAATTCCCCTGTGAACATCATTAAAATAAAACAAACAATAACTGCAGTCCAATAATTATTTTTTATTACATTTTTAGCTTTTTCTTTTAATTCTTTTCTATTCCACATGACTATCTCCTATATATCATTTATTTTATTATAAATCATATATACATTATAAGCAAGTAAGAATTTATATGTTTTTTATAAATTTCTTTTAATTATTAAGTTTTTTTCTTAAAATCTTATAATCTTTCATATTTTCTTCTACCAGTTTCCAAAATTTTTCTGAATGATTCATTTCTATTAAATGACACATTTCATGCAAAACTACATATTCAATGATTCTTTCATCTTTTGTAGCAAGTTTTAAATTTATTGTAATATTCTTTTTAGCAGAACAACTGCCCCATGCATATTTTATATCTTTTATTCTTACTTTATTTGGATATACTTTTAAAATTTTGCTATATTTTTGAATAGAATTTTCTACAACTTTTTTAAGTTTTTCTATATCCTTTTCTTCTACTTTCTCTTCTTTTTTATTGGTATTTCTTTTTTCTTCTTCAAGTTTTTTTACTATCCATTCTGCTTTTTGATTTACAAATTCTTGTTGTCTTTTTTTAGATAATAAATATGGTACTTTTACTGTAACTTTTCCTTGTTTTATATAGATATATAAGTTTTTTATTTTTGACTTTACTAGAGTATATGGAATTACCTTTCCTTTATATTCTAACTCTTGATATTCTTCCATTTTGAATTTTGCTCCTTTTATTTTGCATCTTTTAATTTAACTATTTTTTGTACATCCATTTTTCCTGCTCGTGTAACAGAATTATATCCATATTTGTTTTTTAATTCATCTATTACTTTATCAAGTTTTTCTTGTTTTTCATTTTCCTTGTCTGAAAATAATGAAATTTGTCTTTCCTTTTGTTCTACTAAGTTATCTACTCTTACTCCCACTAATCTAATTTGAGTTCCTTTTTTATACATTTCATCTAGTAACTCTTTTGCCTTTTCATATATTTCTTTTGTTGTATCTGTTACATCATTTAATTTTCCTTGATGTGATGTATCTTCAAAGTCTTTCGTTCTTAACTCTACACTAACAGTTCTGGCAAGTAGTTTTTCTTTTCTTAACCTATATGCGACTTGTTCTGATATTGTAAGTACTATCTTTTCTAACTTTTCTATTTCTGATATGTTTTCAGGTAGTGTAACAGAATTTCCTATACATTTCGGTTTTTCTGGTAAATATTTCACTTCAGAATCATCTATTCCGTTTGCATATTCCCACATTTGGATTCCATGTTTTCCAAATTTTTTCGCTAATATTTTTTTATCTGCTTTTGCTAAATCTCCAATTGTTTTTATTTGCATATTATATAACTTTGGAACAGTTTTTCTTCCAAGCATAAATAGTTCAGATATTGGAAGTGGCCACATCTTTTTTGGAATTTCTTCTTCATATAATGTATGGATTCTATCTGGCTTTGTAAAGTCTGAGGCCATTTTAGCAAGTAGTTTGTTGTGTGCCACTCCTATATTTACTGTAAAACCTAATTCTTTTTTTACTCTTCTATTTATTTCTTTTGCTTTATTTATTAAGCTATCTTTCATTAGATAATTTGTCATGTCTAAAAAACATTCATCTATACTAAATCTTTCTATTTTGTCTGTATATTCTAATAATAAGTTATATAGCTGATTTGAATATTTTTTATACATTGAATAATTTGATGGGTATATTTTTAGTCCTGGACATTTAATTTTGGCTTGATAAATCGTATCTGCAGTTTTTACTCCGACATTCTTTTGCTTTCATACTTTTGGCTAAAACTATTCCAGATCTTTTTGATTCATCTCCTCCAATTATTGCAGGAATTTGTCTTATATCAATTTCACTTCCGTTTTTCAACATATCTACTGCAGTCCAGCTTAAAAATGCATTATTAACATCTACATGTAATATTTGTTTTTGCATAATATCACCGTTTTTATTATAGAATATATGTTCGCTGTTGTCAAGTGAATTTTTATAAATTTTTATTTTTTATTACTTCTTCTTTAAACTCTTTTTTTAATATGTCCATAGTTATAATATCATAATATTTTCCATTCAGATAATAAGCTTCTCTTCTTCTACCGACTTCTTTAAATCCACCTTTTTCGTAGCACCTAATTGCTCTTTTGTTAAAGGCCATTACATGTAACTGAATAGAATGAAGATTTAAATAGTTAAATCCAAAATCTAGCAATAATTTAATAACCTCAGTTCCATATCCTTTATTTCTTGCTTCGTCATCTCCAATAAATATTCCCAAAGTTGCTGTCCTACTTATATTGTTTATTCCATCTATGCTACAACTTCCTATTAATTTATCTGTTTTGGCCTCTATAATTGCAAAAGTAGCTCCATCCTCTTTTTTACTGTTTTTCTCATACCAATCTTTTTCAGCTTCGATTGTACATATTTTACTACTTCTTCCTATATAATCTGTTGTATTAAAATCATTTAACCATTTTGTGTATATTTCTATATCTTCTTCATTTGGTGGTGATAAATATATTTTTTCTCCTACTAATTTTTTAAAATATTTCATTTTAATTCCTCCAACTTAAATCTTTCTTTTATGATTTTTGCAACTTCTTTTGCTGAAATGTTTGAATTATCTATTTTTATATAATTTTCTTCTTTTATTTCTCCTTCTAGAGAATTAGTTCTGTGTATTTTTTCACTGTTTAACAAAAGTCTTTCACTCATATCAAGGTCTTTCTTAAAAGGTTTATTATTTAATCTGTTTTCTGTTTTGTTTCTTTCTAATCTAACTTCTAGTGGAGCTTGTAATTCTACATAGTAAAATTCACCATTATTTTTCTTAAATAATTCTTTTATATATTTGGTCTGCTCTATGTCTTCTTTGCAATTATATGCAACTACACATGTAAAAATTATACCTTCTAAATTGCTTTTTGCAACTTCTTCAAATATCATTTTTCTCATATCAGAAACTAACCTTTGCCCCACCTCTGTTCCATAACTGAAAAAATGTGATACTAAATCAATTGTCATATGATTATGAAATAATTTCAAATCTGTTATTTTACTAAGCTCTTGACCTACTGTCATTTTCCCTACTGCTTGTGGTCCTGTGATTAAAACTATTTTTGCCATAAGCACTCCTCCTTTTAGTTTCAAAAAAGCCCTACTTTGAAAAATCGATTAAGACTCCTCAAAGTAAGGCTTAGAATCCTTTTTAAGTGTAGATAACTTTTGTTATCCTGTACCGCTCATTTCTTTAAACTTAGGCACACTCTTAATATGTTAATAGTTTACCATAATTTCACTGTTTTTGTCAATACTAATAATTTTTCTTAAATCTCTCCGCCTAATTTTCTTTTTTGTATTTTATATACTATTTTGGAAATCAAAGGAGCAGGCACTATTTTTACTCCAAATTTTGATATTTTAATATCTATTCCTGGTACTATATAGAATTTTCCTTTTTCTAATTTTTTTACTGCATATTTTGCAACATTCATACTATTTGCTTCTCTTAGATAAAATTTCACATTTGCTACCTTATTAAAATTTGTCGCAACTGGTCCAGGACATAATATACTAATTTTGACATTTGACTTTTCTTTCTTTAACTCTTCTCTTATTCCTTCTGACAATCTTACAATATATGCTTTTGTCGCATAATATGTTGACATTAATGGTCCTGGCATAAAACCTGCAATAGATGCTACGTTTAATATTTTTCCGCTATTTTTTTCTTTCATATCTTTTAAGTATAACTTCATTAAAATATGATATGCAATAATATTTGTTTTTATCATATTTATTTCTTTTTCTAAATCTGTTTTGGTAAAGTTTCCACAATCTCCAAATCCAGCATTATTAATTAAGATATCCACATCTTTTACCTTTTTGTTAAGTTCTATACAGTTTTCTTTTACTGATAAATCCATCGAAATAATTTCAATATTTGATTTATTATTTTCTAGCTCGGTTTTTAATTTATTTAGATTTTCTTCGCTTCTTGCAACTAAAACAAGGTTATATCCTTTTTTACTATAAATCCTTGCTATATCTCTTCCTATTCCTGAAGATGCACCAGTTATTAATACTTTCATGTTTCACCTCTTTATTATATATTTTTTCAAAATCTTGTTAATTTATTCTTTTACTTCGTAATTCGTTATTAACTCATCAAAGCTAGTATCTACAAATATCTTACCTAACTTTTTTTACTAATTTATAATATTAACCAAGAGGTATTATTATGGTTAGTTTTAATATTGAAAAATTATTAAAAAAGAAAAATAAATCTAAATATTGGCTTTGTCAAAATATGAATATTACTACTAAAAATCTTAATAGAGTAATAAATCGGTGAAACCACTGCTATTTCTTTTAAGTATTTAGAAGATTTTTGCAAATATTTAGATTGTAGTCTAGATGAATTAATTGATATTGACAAAGAAGCTTAAAAAGTTTTTTAGGCTCATGTTCTTATGTGCTTTAAATATAATAAATCAGTCCTTATAAACTGCACTTTGATAAAGAATAGTTTATTAAAGACTGTTTTATTTTTATTGCATTTTAATTTTTAATATGTTTTTTTATTTCATTATATATTTCTTCATGAATATCTTCAATTGTCCTTATTTTATCATCTTTTACGCATTTTATTTCATACCAGTTATATTCTTTAGCAACTGAACATGCTGCATTATATGAATCAATTAAATGTTCTTTGTTTGTTTCATGAATATCTTTTTTTGCATTATGTGTAAATTTGTTTTCTCTATCTTTCATTAATTCTATTGATTTTTCAACTGGCATATTTAAAAAGAACACTTCTGTTGGTATTGGTAATCCATATAGATTGAACTCAAAATCCCATAACCATTTTAAAAATTTATCTCTTTCATTTTTATCTTTTATTTTTCCTGCTTGATGTACCATATTTGCAGTTGTGTATCTATCTGCCAATATTATTCCACCATTATCATAATATTCTTGATATCCAGTTTTGAATGTTGCATATCTATCTGCTGCATAAAATGTAGATGCTATATATGGACTAATTTCTTGAGCATTTGTTCCAAATTCTCCTGATAAATACATCTTTACTAGGGATGAACTTGGACTATCATAATTTGGGAAACTCACTGTTTTATACTCTATATTATCTTTTGTTAATCTTTCTTGTAACTTATTAAATTGTGTTTGTTTTCCGCTTCCATCAGTTCCATCTATTACAAATAATTTTCCCATTTTACTCACCTATTCCTCTTCTTTTTTCTCTTCTTTATTTTCTTTTTCTTTCTTTTTTTCTAACATTTTATTTATTGTATTTAAAATATCATCTGAGTTTTCATCAAAATCATCTTTAACTAAATTAAACATTTTTCCTCCCTTTCCTAACTAAATATACTAAACTAAAATATAATTGTCAAGAAAAAACCAACTAAAAAAGTTGGTTTTTTTATCTATATTTTATTTTCCTGATTTTCACTTTTATCTTCTTTGTTCCAGTCTTTTCCTTCTACAACTCTAGTTACCATCATAGATGAAACTGTATCTCCAACAACATTTAACATTGTTGCTGGTGGGTCTATTATTGTTGCAATCATTGTTAATATTGGTAATGCCGCAACTGGATAACCCATCATTGTTATAATTAACATTTCTGAAATTGTTCCACCACCTATTGGAACTGCTGTTACTAATAGATTTGCAAGTAAAGCTATTCCTATTACTCCTAGTACATCTCCTGACGTTGATAAACTTGTTCCAAATAGACAAACTAAGAACATTATTTTAAATACAGACCCTATTATTGAACCATCTTTATGAAAGCTTGTTCCTAATGGGATTGTTGTTTCAGCAATATCATCTGGTACTCCCATTTTTTTACTGCTTTCGATATTTACTGGTATTGTTGCTGCACTAGAACATGTAGCAAGTGATGTTATTGTTGGAGGTAATGCATTTTTCCAAAATGTTACTACTCCTTTTTTTCCTCCTGCTATAAAACTATATAATGTGTACATTATAAAATAGAATAAAACTGCTACTATTATATAATATACAAATGTTTTTAAATATCCTACTGCTATTGATGCTCCAAAACTTCCTACTAGAGAAGCAAAATAGCATCCTAATCCTATTGGTGCATAATACATTATAATTTTTACAACATTTTCAACAATTTTATTTGCTGATTCTAATAAATCAACAAAAGGTTTTGCTTTTTCTCCTGTCATGTTAATTGCAATACCAAAGATTATTGAAAATATCAATAATGCAATAATATTTTCTTTTGATAATAACTTATAAAAATCATCTACTGTTAATAAACTAACTGTCCTATCAGCAATTGTTAAATCTTCCTCTGCTGATTCTTCTGTTTCTTCATTTGTTGTATTAGTTTCTAATGATGCTCTTATTTTTTCTCCATCTTCTGGATCTACTAATTTAACAAAACTTGTAGAGACAAATCCAATAATTACAGCAACTATCGATGTTAAAATAAATATAACAAAAATTGTTACTATTATCTTTCCTAATCTTTTTGGGGATTTCATCTTTGCAATAGAAGTTGTAATTGTTAGAAAAATCAAAGGAACAACAATTATTAATAATAGATTTAAAAATATGTCACCAAATGGACTTAAAACTGTTGCTTTTTCTTGGAATATAATCCCAATAATTGCTCCAACAATAATCGCAACAAGAAGAATTATTGTTGATTTGTAATTTGATAAAAATTTTTTCATAATACTACCTCTTTCTTAACTTTAAGGTAACTAAAAATATAATTATATTCTTAGGATTTCAAAGGTATTATATATTAAAACCTTTAGATTATCAAGTAGTATATGTTTTTTATCAATTATTCTATCTTTTTAATATGATTTAATTTATATCTTCCTCTATAAATAAATACTTCAATTCTATCAAGTCTTGTATCTTCTTTATTAATTCCTTTTCTTGTTATATATGTATCTATGACATTTTTTGCAATCTTTATCTGCCTACTTTTACTTAAATCATCTCTATATCTTTCATATAATTCTGTACGAATTATCACACTAATAAATATTATTTTTTCTTTTGGCTTTTCTATTGCTATATAATCCATTCTTCCTGCTTTACATTTATAATTTTTTTTAATTAATATATAATTTATACTTCGTAAATATTTTTTTACTATATCCTCTCCTATCTTTTTTGCTCTTTGTGTATCATATTGCATAGGTCTCACCTTCTTTTATAACTTGTTTGGATTTTGATTTAGAAATTATATCTAGATATTTGAGACCACCATAGAAATAAAATTTAAATATAAAAGGTTCTTGAAAAGTGTTCTAAGGATTAACACAAATTTAAGGATTTTTTATGTTAGATGAAATTTCTATTCTTTTTATGCCCGTCTATTCATTTTAATTCAAAATTTTTATTCTAAATTTTGGGTTTATCAAATATAAATAATTTAATATGGGGGATTATTCTATGATGATCTCAAATATCTAGATATAATCGTGATAAAAATTTAAAATAGATTTAATTTTATAAAATTAAATTAAATGTTTTGAAAAAATTTTTCTTTTGTTAGTTTCTAGTATAAAACTTTTTCCATTTTTTGTCAATACTTTTTTTGAAATTTTCTTAAACTTTCCATCGCAAAATTCGACAAAATTCGAGTTTTAGCATTTTTTATGTTTTAAAATTAATTCTTTTAAAATGCTTCAACCTGAGTTAAATCATGGCTTTAACTCAGGTTTAAAATTATTTTTCTATTCCATATGTTCCTGTAGTAGAATCTCTAAATAAATTTACTTCTGGTGTATTAAAAGTACAAATTATAAAACTTAATAATAAAAAGATTAATATAATACCAGCTAAAATTTTAGTTTTTATATTTGATTCATTTTCTCTTTTCATAAGTTTATATGCAACTAATTCTCCTAAAATTATGCTTGCTATAAATATTAGAATATCTAATATAAAGAAATTCACCCCTAAAATTCCTGTATATGTAAAAAAACTAATAACTACTAAACTAATTGCAACAAATATTCCTATTGTTTTTGCTTCTATATAATTATTTGCAATGTCTTTTACAAAGAAATATTCAATTATTCCTAAAATAAGCATTGGATAAAATACTAATTTTAGATGTTCCCATACACTTTCATTGACAGCACTAAAAGTACCTACAAAGCTATTCTCTCCACTCCAATCATATGTGAAATGTAATAAAGTTCCTAATATTAAACAAATTACTATTATAATAATTTGTGTTTTTAACAACTTATTTTCTTTCACTTTATTTATTATCTTTTTTAATTTCTCCATATATCAAAATTCACCCTTTCTTATTTAATTTATATTTTATATATATTCTTTTATATGTTTTTTATCACTTTTTTATATATTTTTTTAAAAATTTTATGTCATTCTACAAATTTCGATGGATTTCGACACGAAAAATGTTGTATTATTATGTTAACATTTAATTCTTAACTTATTTTATATCTAAAAAAACAATAGCAGTTTTATTATTTTTATTCTCAACTGCTATTGTTTTTTGTTGTTTATCTCACTTTATCTCGCTTTTTCTCACTTTTTCAAAAAACATATTGACAATTATTTCCAAGTATTTTATACTATCTCTTACGAATTACTATCAGTTTATTTTAATCTTATACAGTTCTTTGAATTTATTTCTTAATCAATCCTGTTTAAGTAGAAAGGTTGTATATAATATGTTATCTATAATAAAAAGCGTTGCTCTACACGGGCTTGATGGATATTTGGTGTCCATTCAAGTTGATGTATCACCTGGTCTACCTTCTTTTGAGATAGTCGGACTTCCAGATACAAGTGTAAAAGAAGCAAAAGAAAGAGTGAAAACAGCAATCAAAAATTCAGAAGAGGAATTTTTAAGTAGAAGAATAATCGTAAATCTTTCACCAGCTAATATAAAAAAAGAAGGCTCTAATTTTGATTTGGCTATAGCAATTGGCATCTTAGTTGCTAACGGCAATATTTGTACCAGTAACTTAGAACTAATCTTAAAAGATACTATTTTCATAGGCGAACTATCCTTAGATGGAAGAATTGAACAAGTAAAAGGTGTTTTACCAATTTGTATAGAAGCTAAAAACTTAGGAATAAAAAGAATTATTTTACCAAAAGGAAATGCAAAAGAAGCATCAATAATTGATAATATAGAAATTATTCCAGTATCATATTTAAATGAAGTAAAAGATTTTTTAAATAATAAAATTGATATTCAAAATATTATTAATCAGAAATCCCATTCATATCCAGATTTATTATACCCTTTTGACTTTTCAGACGTAAAAGGTCAAGAAAATGTAAAGAGGGCATTAGAAATAGCTGCTGCTGGCGGACACAATTGCTTACTTATTGGTAGCCCTGGCTCTGGAAAAACAATGCTCGCCAAATGTTTGCCTAGTATTCTTCCTGATTTAACTTTTGATGAATCTTTAGAAGTAACTAAAATCCATAGCATTTCAGGTTTACTAAATGAAGATAATCCTTTGATTCTAACAAGACCTTTTAGAAGTCCACACCATACTATTACAGAGACTTCCTTAATAGGAGGTGGTAGAATTCCAAAACCTGGTGAAATAAGCTTAGCACATTATGGTGTTTTATTTCTGGACGAACTTACAGAATTTACCAAATCTACTTTAGAAGTTTTACGAGGACCTATAGAAGATAAAAAAGTAACAATAAGTAGAGTTAATTCATCCATTACCTATCCATGTAATTTCATGTTTATTGCAAGTATGAATCCTTGTCCTTGTGGATATTTTGGCTCAAAGGAAAAGAAATGCTCTTGTAAAGAAGAACAGATAAAAAAATATATAAATAAAATCAGTGGTCCACTTTTAGATAGGATAGATATACATATAGAAGTTGATGGAATTAAATATGATAAACTAGGTAATCCCACACCTTCTGAAACTTCAGCAGAAATAAGAAAAAGAGTAAATATAGCTCGTAATCTTCAATTAGATAGATATAAAAAATATCATATTTTTTCAAATTCTGAATTAACACCTTCTTTAATCAATAAATATTGCAAACTCTCTCAAGAATGTAATTTAATTCTTGAAAGTGCATTTAGTCATCTTGGATTAAGTGCTAGAGCTTATAGCAGAATCTTAAAAGTTGCAAGAACAATTGCAGATTTAGATGACTCTTCTGATATTAAAGTCTCACACTTGGCAGAAGCAATTCAATATAGAAGTTTAGATAGAAAATATTGGAAAAGATAATTATAAATTGCAAGGAGGTTTGTAAAATTAAAATAATTAGTATTAATGATGATATATACCCACAAAAATTAAGAACAATACAAAATCCACCGAAAACTCTATATTTAAATGGGAATTTGGAGTTACTTTCCAAAAATACAATCGCAATTATAGGTTCAAGGAATTGTTCAAGAAATGGAGCCATTCTTGCAAGTAAATTTTCTTATGAATTATCTAGCCTAGGAATATGCATAGTAAGTGGCTTAGCTATTGGTATAGATACATTTGCTCACATTGGCTCTTATGGTCAGATTGGAAGAACAATAGCTGTTTTAGGAAGTGGATTTAATAATATATTTCCAGAAGAAAATATTAAATTATATAAAACGATTTTGGAAAATGATGGACTTATTGTTAGTGAATATCCTCCTCAAACCAAAAAGCAATCTAAAAATTTTGTAGAAAGAAATAGGATTATTAGTGGATTATCCTTTGGAGTAATTGTTATAGAAGCCTCAAAAAGAAGTGGTACTAGTATTACCACAAGACATGCTAGGTCTCAAGGAAGAAAAGTCTTTGCTCTACCTCATGAAATATGGAATAAACATGGTTCTCGGAACAAATACATTAATCAAAAATGGGGCAATTCTAGTCACTTCTATCCAAGATATTTTTGAAGAATTTGACTCTGATTCGTCCAAAATAGACTATAACAAATTAAAAAGGTTTAATTATAATGAATTTTTATGTAATGATTTATTTAATAATTACCTAGAAAAAATCAGTGTTGAAGATAATTTTTTAGAATCAAATTTGAAATCAGAACCAATTGGTTTAGCTCCTCAAAAATTTAAGAAAAAAGTATTAAGTGATTCTGACCTTAGTTATATTTATGATTTAATTTCTGATGTTCCGATATCAACTAATGAACTTTGTAAAAAGACTTTAAAACCAGTTAGTAAAATTTCTAGTGATTTATTTATGCTTGAAGTTAATGGATTTATTAAAAAAATTGAAGGTGGTTATGTATGCGTACCAGAAGAATAATCGGAAATTATGGCGAAAATTTAGCCTGTGAATATTTAAAAAATAATAATTATTTAATTTTAGATAGAAATTTTTATTTTCATCACCGTGAAATTGATATTATTGCAAAGGATTTATATGCTAATGAAATTACTTTTGTAGAAGTTAAAACAAGAAGTAACTCTAAGTTTGGTAGTCCCGTTGATAGTGTTGATAATAACAAAATCAGACATTTACTTAGTGCTTGCAGATACTATTTATATAAAAATCATCTTTTAAATTCTTTTGTCCGTATTGATGTTATTGAAGTTTTTATCAATGGCAAAGATTATGAAATTAATCATATAAAACAGGTGATTTGAATATTTTATCTTTTATATTTTTGGTTAATGCGGTAATTTATACGATTTTATTTTTGTTTTTGGGTTTTTTTAACTTTTTGTAAATCGTTTATTATGGTTTCTATTACATTTTTATATTACTTTTGTATCACTTTTATAGATAATATTGCTAAATTCTTTTTGTTTTGTACAGTATGCCCTTCGGGTTATGAGTAAAGCTCGAAAAGTATTGGTAAATCTAGCTTTGAGGTGTATTTGTTGGTATATTTGGTGTGCCCAATTTTTTGGCTTTGTAAATTTATGTGATTTTGGTTCATTTTTGGTCGGTTGTGTGCCCATTTTGAGCCCAATTATTTTAATAAATTTATGGAGGTTTTGATTATGAATAGAAAATGTTTTTGTTGTTTTAATAATATGAATACAAGTAATAATGATGATGAATTATTAAAAGACTGGATAGAATTTAGATTTGAAAAATTAGAAACTAATTTAACTGAAGAAGATAGAAAACATGCCATTAATTACGATACCTTTTGTGAAAAGATTCTTGATATTATTCCAGATAAAGATTCTGATTATGTTTCTGATATTCTTGATGATTTTAGAGAAGAGTTATTAACCTATTGTGTTTATTGGAATGAGAAGTATTATATGACTGGAGTTAATGATGTTATCAAATTTATTACTAATGGTTTAAATTCATAGCATATAAAAAAATGGGCAATTTGAAATTCATACTTTTTCATTTTGCCCAGTTATTTATTCTATTAATTATCATATTTATTCAAATGTATTAAATCGTTCTTGCTCTTTTTCTTCTGAGATTTTTGCTTGATTAATTTCTTTTCTTAAACTTTTTTCTAAGCCTTTTCCTAAATTTCTAATTTTTTCATCCTTCAAATCTTTTAATTCTTTAGCTAAATTCATTCTTTTTTCTAATATGGTTGAATATTTTTCACTCCATGACGTAGGATATATTCCTTGAATCAAGTTTTCTACAATTTCTTTATCATCTATGTAGTTTTCTAATAAATATCTACTTATCTTCTTCCATTTATATTTATCATCTTGCTTATAAATTGGATTTATAGCACCAGCTATCTCCTTTGCCTTATTGGTTTTTTCTATCCATTTTATTAATATTTCTTCGTCTATTAAATCTAAAATATTATCATAATAACTATAACCTTCTACAAAATATCTTATTTTATATTTAGGAATAACATTTTTATAGAATATTTTATCAAGAAATTCAATTGGATATAATTTCACCAATGGGATTAATATATATTTGTATCCATAATAAGAAATTACTTTTTCATTAATGATATCATAAAACTTATTAAAAATCTGCTTGGCTTGTTTTTTTCCATTTTTTAATGAAAAAACCTTTTCTACTATTTTTCCTGTTTCATAATTTAATAGATTATTTACATTATTTCTATCTCTAAAATCCAAATTAGCAATAAATTCTCTTGAATATTTATCTAATTCTTTATTTTCTCTTTTATTAAAATATAGATTATGTAATACACTTATAATTATATTGTCAGAATTATTTGATTTTGGAAATAATTTAAGAATTTCTATTATATCCTTTATACTAGCATTAGATAAAACAAATTCAATTCTTGCATATTTTTCAATTGGCGAAATTCCCATTAATAAAGATTTTTTTACTCTTGTAATATCTATTTGCTCTAATTGATATCCAAATTGTATCTCTGGATAAAATTTTTTATATCTTTTGTCTTCTAATATTTCATCTAAAATATAATTAGACTTATTATCTTTATTCATAAATGCTATATAAGTAGATACTATTTGTAAAAATGCATTATTATTTTTATTAGTAATATTATCTAATATAAAATATATAAATTCCTCATCATCATTTATCTCTTTATATAACCCTTCCACCAAATCATTTATTCTATATAAATTACAAGAATTATCTATTTTTAATATATTTTTTCTTAGTTCTTTTTTATTTTTTCCAATATCCTCTCCTAACTTTTTTATAGCCTGACGAACTTTTGCTTCATTCTCTGTTGTATCTTCTAAATCCCAAAAGATTCTGGTTCCTTTATTTAAGAAAGCCTGTATTTTGTCTTCTATTGTTTTAGGTTCACATCTTTTTTGCAATATATTCATTTTTTTCAACATATCACTTGGAATTTTATCTATATCAAAATGTTTAATTACACCTATTGATATCCATATCTGTGGCCAAGTTTCCTTTTTTAAAACTTCTTTTACTATCCTTTCTAATTCATAATAAAGTCCACATGATGATAGACTTCTAAAATATTTTGCTAATATTTCTTTTATTTCTTCTTTTGATATATTTTCTTTTATAAGTTGTTCACAAAATGAAAAAATAGTAATATACCATTTATTAAATTCTTCTCTCGTTTCTGGATAATAACCATAATCTCTTTTTCTTGATGTATATTCCTCTACAATCATCCCTGTAAATCCACCTGTAATTAATAGATTATCCAACAATTTAATGGCTAAATTATTTTCTATATTATCTGAACTTCTTATCAACGCATTTACTACTTTTAATCGTTCTTTGACTTTAGCATGTGTCCCAGATAATGCAATATGAAATAATTTATATAAAATATTTCTAATAGAATTATAATTTTCAGTTTCTTTTTCTGATTTCGCAAATTCAACCAATAACATAGTTGATCTATAAAAAAGCACTGGTTCATAAGCTATATACTCTAAAATTCTTGCCCAATCATAATAATTTTCATTTTCTCTCGTAAAAAATTTTCCATCATCTATTTCTTCTAGTTTACATAGTATTTTTTCAGGAACAATTGTTTTTATACACTGTAATATCTCTATTTCGTTCTTATCTATATTTATAAAATCTATGTTATCTAAATAATATTCTGCTATTTGTATTGCATATTCTTTATCATGAAGAAATTTTAATCTTCTAAAAAAAGATATTTCTAATCTTTTAGATTTTTTTATTTCTTCTATTATTATTTCTAGTGGCATCTCGCTTAATAATTCATCAGCCATTCTATTCGCAATAGCATGAGGTAGCACAGCTCTCATATTTCCTCGCTTTTGTATTATTTGTCTTCTAGTTATCTCGTTAACATTTCTAATTAATATTGTAGGTTTTTGGCCTATCAATCTACTCATTATATTTATTTCATTATCTTGTTCGTTCATATCTAATGTTATATTAAAAGATATAAATATTGAACATATTTTTCCAGTATTAAGTAAATCTTCACTTTCCTTATTGTTTTGAAAAAAGAGTCTTCTAAACATCTCTTCTGATTTCAATATACCAATACTTGTATTTCGCTCAATAGTTTTTGCAAGATATCTTGCTATTCTAAAATTCCCATCGGCACATTTTACTATAGTTTCTATATTAGCATCCTTTATATAATTAAAATCTCTTTTTAATAATTTTCTAATTGTATTATCTGATGAGGTATCTAAATAATAATTACAAGACTCGATATTAATATCTTCTTTTACATCATATTCTATAGTCATCATACTTATTTTACTATTCTTTTCACATACAAATTTAGCTAACCTATTATGAAGTTCTTTATCACAATTATCTATGATTAATATTGTTCTTTCTCCCATTGAAATAAGTTCTTGTATAAAAGCTAGTGGTACAGGGGTTGGTTCATCACTAACATCACAATATATTACTTCGTTTTTGTCTAAAGCATTTTCTCCTATACTTCTATCAAATAAAGCTTGAGCAAATCGTGTTTTTCCCACTCCTGATAATCCAGCTAATCTTACAATATTTTTTTCTTTTGATAATAATTTTCTTATTTCATTAATTCCTTCAATTACTGATCTTTGATTTTCTTTTTGAAAATTTTCTTTATGTATAAACATACCATCAGCTATAATATATTCTTTTTCATCTTCATCTAAATTTGACCAATTACAGTAATTTCTCCAACCAGTGGTCCTTTTACTTACTTTTTCATTAATCCACATAACTAATGGTGGAAATTGCTTTACCCATATTGCTATTCTCTTACTATCATAAAAATCTACTTTTATATTATGATCCTTATCTATTAAACTTAGTACATTTTCCATGGCTTTTATTCTTGTTTTCATTCCTTTGTCAGTAAGAGAATCTCCACTACTAACAATTATATATGCACCATTTAATTTTACAAGTTCTTTTATACTCTCTTTAACCTTACCTTCTTTATTTAACATTTCTTTTCGAATTTCAGACTCTGGCATTTTAGGTTTCTTGACTTGTAATATTGTATTATTTCTTGGAATTGCCCAATCATCATTGAATTTAGATGTTGATTTTACTCTAACATCCACTCCTCCGTCTGATTCATTTTGATCTCCTCCATATGTTACACAAATAGTATCTATATTATGTCTTTTAAGAGTTGCTTCACACAATTTTCCTACCAACTCTCTTAATTCTTCATCATTTAATTCTTTTATATCTTTATCTGTTATATCATTCATCAATATTCTCACCTCATAAAAAAGCAAAATAATCCTGTAATTTTAAAAATTACTTTCATACTTTGCTTTTCATCTGTATCAATTATTTCTTTTTATTAATTCTTCTACAACTTTATATGCTGCTGTATAAGGATTGCACTTTTCATTATCTAAAGCTTGTCCTAAATCCAAATGATGCTTTTCAACCTTTTTAGCATTTTTTATAGCAATATCTGTTTTATCTCTTAAAACGGGATATGTATTCATACTTTTTGTATAGCCTTTTATTTTATCTTTTATATCATTTTGAACTTCTTCACTTGAATGATATGTCTTTGTTGTATATCCAAAATGTAATCTATACCAATATTCAAATGTTGGAGTTGAAGTTATAAATTCAACTCCATTATCTATAGCTAACTTCTTAGCTTTATCAATCTGACTTTGTTTATCTTGATTTACATCCGTATCTAAAACTACATAATACTTATCATCATCTTCTCTTCCAATTTCATTATCTGTAAATTTTATTAAATCATTAACAATTCCAACAGGATCTGTACTATTTCCTGTAGAAAACTTTATATTACATTTTCTACTATTAAAGTTTTTAAAGTAAATTTCTTCTGTTTTATTATTTCCTTCACAACCTATTACAATAATAGGTCTTCTCTTTCTATTTTGTCGATTTCTTCCTCTTTGTTTAAAACTTTCTAATCTTCCCATAAGCTATCACCTGTAGCCACAAAAGGAATCGCTCCATATCTTCCATTTAAATACCCCTTTTGGATATTCTCATTTTTTCTAACTGAAAAGTCATCAAGAGGATATAAGTCAGTAGCCCCTTTCTTTGGATCTTTTTCTGCAAACCATATCTGGTCTCTTCTAAATATATCTAAAGATAATAAGTTTGTATCATGAGTATTAAATATTAGCTGTGCATTACCTTTATTTATCTTTGGATTATGGAAAAATTTAATAATCATTTCTACTAAACTAGGATGCAAACTTCTTTCTATTTCATCTATTACTAATATTTTTCCGTTTTCAAAAACATCTTTTAGTATTGGAGCAAATGAAAATAGAATTTGTGTTCCTGAAGATTCATTGTTTAAATTTAATTCATAGTTTTTCATATTTCCCTCATTATTAGTAACTTCATGTGTCATTCTTATTTTTACATCCCTTTGTTTTTGTGGTAACATTGGTGAAGGAATATTAAAATTCTTTAATAACATTAGCATATTACTATCTACATCACGTTCTTCGATTTCTACACTAAAGTCTTTTATTACAATGTCTGCTTCATTTAATAATTTTAATGTGAATTTCTTTAATTCTTCTCCTTCATCTTTGCTATATGACTCTACTACAAAATCATTTAATATCATTCCTCCAGAATATGTGTCTATATTTTTTGCAAACCACAAATATGGTTCTTTTGTTTTATCATAATTCCATGTTGTTGCTGTAGCTAAAAACAATTTGTTATCTATATTTTGTGTTTTTATAGCATTTAATTTTCCTTCATCTGCCTGTAGGAATTTATATTCATTTACATTAGTTCTTTCAAATATTCTTGTTGGTTTTGCTGTAAAATATTGATATAAATATTCTTCATATACTTTTTCTTTATCTGCTATAAATCCATATATATATTTCATTCCTTTTACATAAAAAACAAATTCAAATTCACATGGTTCTAGTTTAGTTTTTTCATCAAAGGCAAATGGTTCCATTTCCACTAATTTCTCTCCTACTTGTCTATTATTGGATTTTCTTACCATTAATATCGCAGCTGTAAATGCTTTTATTAAATTTGTTTTTCCTGATGCATTAGCTCCATATATCGCTGTACTTTTTAAAATTCTTTCATTTATATTTGGTATACTTATTATATTTTCTTCATTTTCTGTTCCTGTTGCTGCTTCCATACTAAATGTTACTTTATCTTTAAATGACATGAAATTTTTTACACTAAATTCGACTAGCATTTCACTCACCTCTTTTATATATTATATGTTATTTTTGCAAAAAAGTAAACTGATTTTAATAATATTTTTTGTGTTTTTACATTTTTTATGCATTTTTATATTAAATATCATTATTTTATGTTAGAATTTTTGAGTATCTATTTCTTGCAAAATTATCAATTTATAAAACTATTTTAATTTAAGTCATAAAAAATATCGCTTAAAAGCGACATTTTTTCTCTAAAGCGACATTTTTTATTTAAAATATACTCTCATATTTCAATGGTACTATATCTTCATAAAGTAAAACAAACTGTGAATTAACTTGTCTATTCTCATGATAGTGACCAAAATACCATTTCTTAAATTTACATTTTTCTGAAATTTTCTGCAAATAATCTGTTAAACGATCTTTTTTATACAATCCTCCACTAAGTATGGCTTGTACACTGGTAGGACAACAATGAGTTATAATATAATCTATTTTATAATTTACTTTTTCTAAATTGCTTATTCCGTTTTGCATTTCTTCCTCAATTGGAAGTTCTAAATCCCACCAAGAATAATCTCTTATTCTAAAAAATGCTCCTCTTTTTCTAAATGTATATATTTTTTCTTCTTCATCTAAATTTAGTATTCCATCTTGTATGTCATGCGATTTAGCTCCTCCAAATGTAAAAAACTTTTTATTATCTATATCAAATATTTCTCCACGCATTAAATGTATTACTGAATCTCTTATTTTATGTACTTTTCCACCATGCCATTCTTCTACTGGATATTTATATAATCTTGTAAAATTTTCATGATTTCCATCTACAAATAAAGTAGTAAAATTTCTTTCATTTAACCAGTCTAACCAATATTTTTCATATGTGCTCTCTACTAAGTAATTCCATATTCCTCCAAAGTCACCACATATAATAATATAATCATTTTTAGTCATTTCATTTTGTATGGGGAATTTATCAATATCAAATCGTGAAAAATCACTGTGACAATCACCTGTAAGATATATCATAATAAGTAGCAACTCCTTCCTAATATAATTTGTCCTCTTATTATTTTAGATTGTTTATTGCTTTTCTTAATGTCTTTATTACTAATTCTGCACAATGTATTTTTTCGTTTGGAAGTCCTTCTAATTTTTCAATTATTTCATTTGCTGTTATTTCTTTAGCTCTTTCTATATTTACATTTTTAATCATTTTAGTTACTATACAACATGATGCTATAACTGGTGGGCATCCTTTGGCCTCAAATCTTGCATCTATAATAATGTCATCTTTCATTTTTAGATATATTTTTATAATATCACTGCAAATCTCATTTTCTATAATTCCTACCGAATCTGCGTTTTTAATTATTCCCATATTAATTGGATTTTCAAAATATTTTTTTACTTCTTCACTATACATTTTCTTTTACCTCTTGAACTTATTTTACAGTATTTTAGTCAATATAGCAATATAGAGCAGCTTTTTGCTACTCTATATAAACATTTTTTGTAATAATCCTTTTTTCAAATCTTTTAAATTTTTTAATTTATTTTCATTTTCTCTTATTTTTTTACTAATGCTATTATATATATCAATAATATTTTTTTGAACATTTATTGATGGTATTTTAAATTTTAATGCTTCTATATCTGATGGACTAATATTAGGTTGAGCGCCTGCTACTAATCTGTTCTTTAACTGAATATTATACGAATTTAATTCAAACAGAAAATATAAATACGAATATATTATATCTTTTTTATGTAAAATTAGTTTTCCTACTCGTTGGTTTAAATAAGCTTTTTTTGTATCATTATATATTCCAAATTTACCAGTAGTTGCTCCTGACATAGCTATCAACATATCTCCTTTGTTCACTTCAAATTTTGAATCTATTAAAATTTCAGCATTATAATATACTACATCTTTTAAATCTATTATATTTTCATTAATATTAGAAATCCTTATAATTGGCATTCCTTTTTTAGTAAATAATTTACTTTCAAATGCAAATCCTCCCTGTAAATGAGCCAATTCCTTTAAATTCACTAGCTTTATCGCTTTTAATTTTTCCTTATATATTTTTTCTAATAATGCTTTTTTATATTTTTTTAATAACTCTACTTTTTGAGTTTGGAGATTTATTTTTTTATCTATTAA
>CAKNKX010000017.1 GCA_930987745.1 uncultured Clostridium sp. | reverse complement strand
GTTTAGAAGAAGAAAAGTATAAAGAAATAGAAAAGACAAAAAAGAAATTACAAGAGTTGCAAAATGAAGATTTAGAAATAAAGCAAGAAAAATTGAAACAAACAATAGATTATTTTAATCAAATTATAGAAGCGGAAGTACCAGATAAAGCGGTACTAAACATGCTAATTGATAAAATTTACATTTATCATGATAAATCTGTAAAATTTGAATTAAAAATAGATATAAGTAGATTGATATAATATAATAAAATAAAAAGTACAAGTGCAAAAAAGAATTGCATTTTGGCTAGGCAAAATCAATTATTTTTTGCACGATAATCAAAAGTGGTTCAACTGTGTGAGCATAATCACAACACTATGCAGGAACAGCTTTTGATGTGGGTCAAAGATTATCTGCTTCAGAGAGAACAAGGCTTTGGAATTCTGCTAACAACTCTGGAATTTGGTATTATGTAGAACCAATTAGTCTTACTCCAACATGGGTACATTTTGATAAAAGATTTCGGTAAGCCTGCTTGTTCAACAGGAGGATTTCCAACTTTAAGAAGAGGAAGTTTAAGTAATTATGTATTAATTGCACAAGATGATTTAAATACATTAGGCTTTAGAACAAATGGATTAGATGGAATATTTGGAAGTGGAACACAAAATGCAGTAAGAGAATATCAAAGAACAAGAGGGTTAGCTGTAGATGGAATTGTTGGATGTAATACATGGAGGTCACTTCAAGAAGAAGTTGTTGGTAGCGGACCAACTGCTACAACTATAAATTAAATAAGAGTAAAATAAAAAAAGCATATCTATGCTTTTTTTGGTTTCTCTGACTGTAACTTTACTAAATCTGAAGTTAGTGTATTTACAATCTTTCTATGATGTTTATCTAATTTTAAATAATTTTCTAAAAATGTATTATCAACAATTTCTGTAATAGAAGGTGAGTCGTTTTGGATAATGTCATCAAAAAGGAAATCTGGATTTATTCCTAAAGCATTACATAAACTTGTTATAGTTGAAGCACTACCAAAAGCTATTCCTCTTTCTAGTTGACTGATATATCTAGTAGAAAGAGAAGCTTTTTCAGCAAGTTGTTCTTGTGTAAAATCTGATTGGGCTCTAGCAATTTTAATCCTTTTACCAATATTTTTTCTTAAAATTTTTTCACGCTCTTTCATATAACTCCTCCGTAAAACTTATTTAAAAAAAGTATAGCAATTAGAAAATAAAAATAAAACGAACTATTAATAGGAAAATACGGAACTAGTAATATGATTTATTCATATATAAAATAAAAAAATAAGATACTTAAAAAGAAAAATTTAGAAAAAAATAAAAAAAATTCAAAAAACTATTGCAAAATATAAAAAGTTATATTAAAATTTACTTGAAGTGGAGAAAAGTGGTACAAAGTGGTAGAAAAGTGGAAAGAGGTGAAATTTAATTGCTAATAGGTGAATACGCGCATTCTCTAGATGCAAAAGGAAGACTTATAATGCCTGCAAAACTAAGACAAGATATGGGAGAAAAATTCATCGTAACAAAAGGATTAGATGGATGTTTATTTGCGTTTTCACAAAGTGAGTGGTTAAATTTCGAAACAAAATTAAAAGCATTACCACTATCAGATAAAAATGCCAGAAACTTTGTAAGATTTTTCTTATCAGGAGCAACAGAATGTGAAATAGACAAACAAGGAAGATTCCTAATACCAAATAATTTAAGAATAGCAGCAGGATTGGAAAAAGAAGCAGTAATAATTGGTGTTGGAACAAGACTTGAAATTTGGAATAAAGAAACATGGGAAAAATGTGATGAAAATATTTCAGCTGACGAAATTGCAGAAAATATGACAATGCTTGGTATATAACTTGCAAAAGTTTATATAAATCTTACTTAAGACAAATTTACAAAAGAAAAAATTTCAGAGTACAAAAGATAAAGTTACAAAAGAAAAAAGTACAAAAGATGAAATTACAAAAGAAAAATTGTTTAAAAATACAAGAGATTTTTAAACAACACTTAAGAAAAGTTAAAACAAGTAAAGCACATAAGAAGGAATAGCAGCTGGTAAGTTTTAAATTACCAGCTGTAATCATAATTTAAACTTGTTTCGAGGTGACAAATTGGAATTTAAACATAAACCAGTCTTATTACAAGAATGTATAGAAGGGTTAAAAATAAAACCAGATGGAATATATGTAGATGGAACAATTGGCGGTGCAGGACATAGTTTTGAAATAGTGAAAAGACTAAATGAAAATGGTAGACTAATTGGAATAGACAGAGATGAAGAAGCACTAAAAGCCGCAAAAGAAAAATTAAAAGATTTTTCAAATGTTACATATGTACATGATAACCATGATAATATAAAAGAAATACTAGGAAAATTAAACATAGATAAAGTAGATGGAATTTTGTTAGACTTAGGAGTTTCTTCATATCAATTAGATGAAAGAAAAAGAGGGTTTAGCTACTTAGGTGAAAATGAATTAGATATGAGAATGGATAGAACCCAAACACTCACAGCAAAAGATGTTGTAAATACATATAAAGAAGAAGATTTAGCAAATCTAATTTATGAATATGGAGAAGAAAGATTTTCAAGAAAAATTGCAAAAAATATTTGTGAAGCAAGAAAACAAAAACAGATAGAAACTACAAAAGAGTTAGTAGAAATAATAGAAAAATCAATTCCAAAGTCAAAACAAAATGATGGGCATCCAGCAAAAAGAACTTTTCAAGCGATAAGAATAGAAGTAAATAATGAAATTCATCCATTATATCAAACAATGAAAGATTCAATTGAATGTCTAAAACCAGCAGGAAGACTATGTGTTATTACATTTCATTCTCTAGAAGATAGAGCAGTAAAAAATGCTTTTATAGAAGCAAAAGGAAAATGTACATGTCCACCTGATTTACCATATTGTGTATGTGGGGCTAAATCAGAAGGAAAAATAATTACTAGAAAACCAATAATTGCAAGCAAAGAAGAACAAGAAGAAAATTCTAGAAGTAAAAGTGCAAAACTAAGGATTTTTGAAAAAATACAAGAAAGATAAAGGAAAGGAGGGTAACTTATGGCTAGAGCAAGATATGAAACTGGTACTAGTCCAAGAAAACTAGAACCTGACTATCAAAGAAAACAAAAGAGAAAAAAAACTAGATTAAGAGTTGTGGAAGACTTACCAAGACAAGAAGTAAAAGTTTCAAAAGCACAAAAAGTAAGACAAAGACAACTTACTTTAGTTGTAGCAGGGATATTCTTGCTATTAGTAACTATAAGTTACCGAAATTCCCAAATAAATGAGAAATTTAATGAAGTTCAAGACTTAAAACAACAATTAGCTTCACTAGAAAAAGAAAACGAGCAATTAGAAGTAAGCATAGAAAATAGTTTAAATGCAAATAATATTGAAAAGTTAGCAAAAGAACAATTAGGTATGCAAAAATTAACAAACAAACAAACAGTAAATGTAATTCTACCAAAGAAAGATTATGTTGAACCATCAAAAGAAGAAATAACAATAGAAGATGACGAAAATGAAAATTGGTTTCAAAAATTATTAGATAAATTTAAAAATTAAAATAGAAAAAATAGGGACAGACTTGAGACAAAAAAGCTCCGTCCCTATTTTTCTCAATTGGCATAAATAAAAATCTTCTTAATAAAATTAGTTAGGAGGATTTTTTTATGGTTTTGGCACAGCTTTCTAGCAAGAAAAAAATGAGAAATACTATGTTTATTGCATTTTTCCTAATTATCTGTTTAATAGCAAGGATAGGTTACATACAATTTGTAAAAGGTGAAGAACTATCTACTTTGGCATATGAACAACAGACTTTAGATAGAACTATAAATCCAAAAAGAGGAACAATATATGATAGAACAGGAAAAAATGCATTAGCAATAAGTAGTACTGTAGAAACAGTAACAGTAAATCCAGGAAATATTGCAAAAGAAAATAAAGAAAAAGTAGCTAAGAAATTATCAGAAATATTTGAACTAGATTATGATACTGTATATAAAAAAGTAACTAAAAGAAGTTCGATAGAAACAATAGCAAAAAAAGTAGATAAGGATAAAACTGATGAATTAAGGTTATGGATGGAAGAAAACAATATTACATCTGGAATAAATATAGATGAAGATACAAAAAGATATTATCCATATAATAACTTAGCGTCACAAGTAATAGGGTTTTGCGGAAGTGATAATCAAGGGTTAGATGGAATAGAGGCAAAATATGAAAATGAATTAAAAGGAACAAAAGGTTCAATACAAAGACATACAGATGCAAAAGGAGGAGAAATAGGAACAGAAGGAGAAAATTACGTTTCAGCAATAGATGGTAATGATTTGGTTTTAACAATAGATTTAACGATTCAATCAATAGTAGAAAAATACTTAGAAGAAGCTTGTATAGACAATAAATGCACAGATGGAGGAAATATTGTCGTCATGTATCCAAATACCGGAGACATATTAGCAATGGCAACATACCCAAGCTATAACTTAAATGAACCATATGAAGCATATACAGATGAATTAAAAGGAATATGGGAAGAAATAGACCAAAGTGAAAAAACAAAAAATTTACAAGCAGTTTGGAGAAATAGAGCTATACAAGATACATATGAACCTGGTTCTGTATTTAAATTAATAACAGCATCAGCTGCACTTGAAGAAGGAATAACAGATACAGATAATGAAGGAGAATTTAACTGTAATGGAGGAATAGAAATTGCAGGAGTTAGAATTAAGTGTTGGAGATATTATAGACCACATGGGTCAGAAAGTTTAAGACAAGGACTTATGAATTCATGTAATCCGGTTTTTATTGGGTTAGGACAAAAAATAGGGGTTACAAAATACTATGAATATTTAGAAAAATTTGGCTTATTAAAACCTACAGGAGTAGACTTACCAGGGGAAGCAACAAGTATATTTTTAGCAAAAGAAAAAGCTGGTCCTGTTGAACTTGCAACAATTAGCTTTGGTCAAAGATTTGAAATAACTCCTTTGCAATTAGTAACTGCAGTATCTTCAATAGCAAATGGTGGAACAAGTGTTACACCAAGAGTAGTAAAACAAATAATTAATAGTGAAACTAAAGAAGTAACAGATATTCCTGTAAAAACAAATGGAACAGTTATTTCAAAAGAAACTTCAGAAAAAGTACTTAGCATGATGGAATCTGTTGTATCAGAGGGAACTCGGAAAAAATGCAAAAGTTGCAGGTTATAGGATAGGGGGGAAAACAGGAACATCTGAAGATGGAGTAAATACAAACAAATATGTAACATCATTTTTAGGTGTTGCACCAATAGATAATCCACAAGTTGTAGTTCTAGTTACTTTATATAATCCAACAGGAGAAGGAGGACATCAAGGAGGAGGAGTTGCAGCACCAGTAGGAGGGCAGATATTTAGTGAGATATTGCCATATTTAGAAGTAAGTCAAGGAAATGAAGAAGAAATAGAAAAAATAGAACAAGTAGAGGTTCCAGATGTGACTAAAAAGAGTATAAAAGAAGCGGAAAATATCTTAAAAGAAATAGGTTTTGAGGTTGTAATAGAAAATGAAACAGAAGAATTAGATAAGGGAAATACATATGTTACAGAACAGACTCCAAAACCAGGTATTGTAGTTAGTAACACAAGTAAAATTTATCTAAAATATTAGCTTAAAACCCTATACAAATTGCCAAATTAGTTATATAATGTAAACGATTGTAAATATTACAATTGTAAATTACAAAATAATATTTTTCTAGAAAATGAAAGGATTTGGAAAAAATGAAATTAAAAGAAATGTTAATAGGGCTAGAAGGGCTAAAAGTTAAAGGAGATTTAGATAGAGATATAAAAGGAGTAGAAAGTAATTCTAAAAATGTAGAAGAAGGCTTTTTATTTGTTGCAATAAAAGGATTCAAAGTAGATGGTCATAAATTTATAGATTCAGCAATTGAAAATGGTGCAACAGCAATTATTATTGAAGAAGGTTGTGATTTAAAACAAATAAAAAATTTAGATAATATTGTTGTTGTGATGGCAAAAGATACAAGAGAAGCTTTAGCAATTGTGTCTAGTAACTTCTATGGTAATCCATCTAGAAAATTTAAATTAATAGGTGTAACAGGAACTAAAGGAAAAACTACAACAACATTTATGATTAAAGAAATTTTGGAAAAAGCAGGGAAAAAAGTCGGATTAATAGGAACTATTGCAACATATATTAATGGTAAAAAATTAGGCGATAGTGATAGAACAACTCCTGAAAGCTTAGAACTTCAAAAGTTATTTAGTAAAATGGTAGAAGAAAAAGTAGAAGTAGTAGTTATGGAAGTGTCATCACAAAGCTTAAAATTACATAGAGTAGATGGATGTCATTTTGATATAGTTTTATTTACAAATTTATCAGAAGACCATATAAGTCCAACAGAACACCCAGATATGCAAGATTATTTTAATTCTAAACTAAAATTATTTGAAATGTGTAAAGTAGGAATTGTAAATACAGATGACCTTCATGGTGCTAAAATTCCTAGAATGTTTCCAGATAGTCAAATTACAACATATGGAATAGATAATTTTGCAAATGTTTTAGCAAAAGATATTACAATAACAAATTCATATGTAGATTTTAAAGTTAAACTAACAGATAGAAATGAGAGAGTAAAAACATGTATTCCAGGAAGATTTAGTGTTTATAACTCACTTGCTGCTATTTGTGTTGCACAAAAATTTGGAATTGAACCAGAAGTGATAAAAGAAGCTTTATTGGAAGTTAGAGTTCCAGGAAGGTCTGAACTTGTAAACAATAAATTAGAAATTCCAATAATGATAGATTATGCACATTCACCAGAAAGTTTAGAAAATATCTTACAAGCAGTAAAAAGTTATACAAGAGGAAAAGTAATTTCTGTGTTTGGATGTGGAGGAGATAGAGATTCTGGCAAAAGACCTATTATGGGTGAAATTTCTGGAAGAATAGCAGACTTTACATTTATAACTTCAGATAATCCAAGAACAGAAGAACCAGAAAAAATAGTAGAACAAATTGAAGAAGGAATAAAAAAGACAAAAGGAAAATATAAAGTAATAGTAGATAGAACAGAAGCCATAAAAGAAGCGATTAAAATGGCAACAAAAAGAGATATCATAGTCTTAGCAGGAAAAGGACATGAACCATATCAAGAAATAAATGGAATAAAACATCCTTATGATGAAAGAATTATAGTTAAAGAATTAATTGAAGAAATAGAAAAAGAAAAAAAGAATAAAAAATAGGAAAGGTTGATAAATCGTGAGACTAGAAACATGGGCTTTGTTAATATCATTTGCAATAGCAGTAATTTTAGGAATTATTATAATACCAATATTAAAAAGACTAAAAGTAGGTCAAATAGAAAGAGATGACGGTCCAAAATCCCATCTAAAAAAACAAGGTACGCCAACTATGGGTGGAATTATAATGATTATTACTATGATTCTTATAGTGACTGGACTATATATTTTCTTAAGTGTAAATGGGCAAAATGAAGTAGCAAATAAGATTTTACCAATATTATTATTAACATTAGGATTTGGACTTATTGGATTTATAGATGATTTTAAAAAATTAGTTTTAAAAAATACAGATGGCTTAAAACCTATGTATAAAATGTTAGGACTTTTAATAATATCTGTAGCTTATGTACTTTATTTAGTATATGGGTTACATTTAGGAACTAAAACTTATATACCAATTTGGAATAATTATATAGAATTACCAATATATTTATATATTCCATTTGCAATAATAGTAATACTTGGAACAACAAATGCTGTAAACTTAACAGATGGAATAGATGGATTGGCATCAAGTGTTAGTGCAATAATAATTACAGCTTTAAGTATTGTTGGAATAAAATTAAATGTTCCAGAAATATCTGTATTTGGAAGTTCAGTAATAGGAGCAGTACTTGGATTTTTAATGTTTAATTTACATCCAGCAAAAGTATTTATGGGAGATACTGGTTCATTACTATTAGGACGGAGTTATTTCAGCAATGGCTTTATATTTAAAAATGCCAATATTATTACTAGTAATAGCTCTTGTACCAGTATTAGAAACTTTATCTGTAATTATTCAAGTTGCATATTATAAAAAGACAGGTAAAAGAATATTCAAAATGGCACCTTTACATCACCATTTTGAATTATCTGGATGGAAAGAAAATAAAGTTGTTATTGTATTTAGCTTAGTAACTTTAATTTTATGTGTAATTGGACTAAAGATAATATAAATCAAGGAAGGAAGTAAAAAATGGCGAAAAAGAGAAAAGAAAAAAGTTTTTCAAGTTTCGTAAATAACCCAATTGATTTTACTTTAGTAATAACAATATTGTTATTATTATCAATTGGATTAGTTATGGTGTTATCTGCAAGCTCGCCTTCAGCCTTAGCAGAAAGTGGAAACAGCTATTCTTATTTTTCAAGACAGCTTATATTTGCAGTACTTGGAATTATAGCAATGCTTTTTATTTCTAAAATAGATTATAGGTTTTATCAAAAGTTTTATAAGCATGCTTGGTGGATTGCACTTATTTTATTAGCATTAGTTTTAGTTGCAGGAAGGACAGTAAATGGTGCAAAAAGATGGATATATGTAACAGAAACATTATCTATTCAGCCATCAGAATTAGTAAAAATATTAATGATTATATTTTATGCAGGAATTTTAACTAAAAATAGAGATTATTTAAAAAATTATGGAAAAGGATTTATAAAACATATATTATTACTTGCACCAATAATAGTGTTATTACTTTTAGAACCACACTTTAGTGCATCAGTAGTTATAATTGGAATTTGTTCAATTATGATGATAATGGCTGGATGTAGATTTTGGCACTTTTTAGTAACAGGTGGAGTTGTTCGGAATTCCAGCAATGATTTTACTTATAATAAAAGAGCCATATAGATTACAAAGAGTAATAACTTTTTTAAATCCTTGGCAAGACGCAACAGGAGATGGATGGCAAGTTATTCAGAGTTTATATGCAATTGGTTCTGGTGGACTATTTGGAGCAGGACTTCGGAGAAAGTAAACAAAAATATTTATACATACCAGAACCACATAATGATTTCATTTTCTCTATTTTAGGAGAAGAACTAGGATTTATTGGTTGTGCAGTAGTGCTAATCTTATTTGCTATATTTATATGGAGAGGTGTACTTATTGCTATGAAAGCACCAGATATGTTTGGAAGCTTACTAGCAATAGGAATTACAGCATTAGTAGGAATACAAGTAATTATAAATGTAGCAGTTGTAACATCATCAATGCCAGCAACAGGAATGCCACTACCATTCTTTAGTTATGGAGGAACAGCGCTCTTTATCTTGCTCTGTGCGATGGGAATTCTTTTAAACATTTCAAGAGCAAGTGCGAAAAATTAAAAATAGAATTAGGACGGAAGATAAAAGAAATAGAAATATTCTTCCGTCCTTGCATGATAAAAATGAGGTGATTAAATGAGAGTAATTATTGCAGCAGCAGGGACAGCAGGACATATCAATCCAGGAATTGCAATAGCAAATAAAATAAAAGAAGAGGAAAAAGATTCAGAAATAATTTTTATTGGTACAACTAGAGGATTAGAAAATGACTTAGTACAAAGGGCAGGATATAAGCTAAAGACAATAGATGCCTATGGATTAAGTGCTAAATTGTCTATTGAAAATATAAAAAAGATGTATAAAACATTCAAAGGTTTAGGAGAAGCTAAAAAGATAATAAAAGAATTTAAACCAGATATTGTAATAGGAACAGGAGGATATATTTGTGGAGCAACAATAACAGCTGCACATAGTTTGAAAATTCCAACTCTATTACATGAAAGTAATGCTTTTCCAGGTAAAGCTGTAAAGATGCTTGCCAAAAAAACTGATACAATTTTAGTTTCTTTTAAAGATGCAATACCAAGAATAAAAAATGCAAAAAATATAGTATATACAGGAACACCTGTAAAGATAAGAAAAAAAGAATACACAAAAGAAGAAAAAACAAGAATATTAAATGAGTTAGGCTTAAAAGGAACTAAACCAATAGTATTAGTTTTTGGTGGAAGTCAAGGGGCTAAAAAAATTAATGATTCAATAGTAGAAATAATAAAAAACAAGAAAGAAAGAAATTATCAAATGGTTTGGGCAACTGGACCTAAACAATATGATATAATAAAAGAAGAATTAGAAAATTCTGGATTTAATATAAATTATATAGAAAATATGAAAATAATTCCATACATATATAATATGGAAGAAATTATGAATGTTGTAGATATTATAGTATCAAGAAGTGGAGCAATGACAATTACTGAAATATCAAACTTAGGGAAACCTGCTATACTTGTACCACTTCCAAATGTTAGTCATGACCATCAATTATATAATGCAAAAGTATTAGAAAAGATTGATGCGGCCAAAATTATTTTAAATGATGAATTAACAGGAGAAAAATTGAATAAAGAATTAGATGATATTGTCTTAAATGAAGAAAAGATGAAAAAAATGGGAGAAAATGCATTAACTGTTTCAAAGGTAGATGCTGTCGAAGAAATCTATAAAGAAGTTCAAAAATTAGTAAAATAAAGGAAGAGAGAAATGTTTAAAAATGTTCAATACAAGATTATTTTGTTATTTTTCCTAATAGGGATAGTAATAATAGCAGGACTTGGAATATTTTTCTTAAATTCAATAAATATGATTGAAGCCAAAATTGCTTTAGGAGATGTTACAAATATAGAACACTTTACTTCAATAATGGAAGAATTAAGAACAAATACTAAAATTACTCTTGCAATTTGTGGAGTGGCATTTACAATAGTAGGAGTTTTAGTTTCAATATTTTTATCAAGATTTGTTATTTATCCTATAAATAAATTAATAAAAAGTGCGGAAGAAATAACAGATGAAGATAATTCAAAAAAGAAAAATAGAAAAGCAAAAAATAATACATATGATTTAGAAAGTGTATTTGGGATGATGACAACTGAGTTAAAAGAAAAACTAAGTGAAGTATCAACTCAAAAAAATCAAATAGAAACAATTTTGCTACATATGACAGATGGAATTATTGCATTCAATAGGCAAGGTGAAATTATTTTAATAAATCCTGCAGCAAAAAAGTTTTTAAGTATAGGACCTGAAGATAATACTTTTGAAGATATATTTGATAAATTTAAATTAGATATAAATATGGAAAAAATAATTTATTTAGAGAGTTGGACATCAACAGAACAAAGAATCCAAGTAGAAGATAAATTTATGAATGTATTTTTTGCACCATTTAAAGATGAAGCAGAAAGACCAAATGGTGTTATTGCAGTAATTCAAGATATAACAGAACATGTAAAATTAGATAATATGCAAAAAGAATTAGTTGCAGATGTATCACATGAGTTAAAAACTCCAATTACTTCTATTATGGGATATGCAGATACATTGTTAGAGGGAGAATATGATAAAGAAACTGAAAAGAAGTTTTTAAATGTAATAGCAACAGAAGCAAGAAGAATGGCAAAATTAGTTACAGATTTATTAACATTATCTAGATATGATAATAACAAAAAAAATGTACAAAAAGAATCATTTGATTTAGGTGATTTAGTTAAAAAATGTCAGGACAAGCTGGCAATTGAAATCAAAAAGAAAAATCATAAAGTGAATTGTTTTGTAACGGCAGATGTGCCACCAGTATATGCTGATAAATATGATATTGAAAGAGTGGTATTAAATATCTTAACAAATAGTATAAAATATACTCCAGATGGAGGAGAAATTAAAATATATGTAGGGTTTGTATATAATGATGCATATATAAAAATATTTGACAATGGAATTGGAATTCCAGAAGAAGATTTAAGTAGAATATTTGAAAGATTTTATCGTGTGGACAAGGCTCGTACAAGAGAAATGGGAGGAACAGGACTTGGACTTTCAATTGCAAAAGAAATCTTAGATAAAAATGGTGGAAGTATAGATATAAAAAGTGTAGTTGGACAAGGTACAGAAGTTGTTATTAGAATACCAACAAAGAATAAATAAATCTTGATATTAAATATGATTTTTAGTATAATTATATTGTTTAAATACTAAATACAAAGGAGAGATAAATTTGAATCCAAAATTAAAAGAAGCTTTAGAATGGGTATATTGTATAATCATTGCATTAGTATTAGCAATGCTATTTAGATATTTTATAGGAACACCAACAATAGTAAAACAAGTATCTATGTATCCTACTTTAGTACAAGATGAAAGATTATGGCTTAATAGATGGGGGAGAACAACAAAAACATTGCCTGAAAGGGGAGAAATAATTACTTTTGAAGAACCTGCAAAAATAACTTATACAGAATTAGAAATAGATCAAAGCAATCCAGTTGCTGAGTATGAGGAAAGAACAGGCTTTAGTTGGTTTGTTCACAATTTCTTAGAAATAGGGAAAAGAAGCTATATAAAAAGAGTAATTGCTCTTCCAGGAGAACATGTAGAAATTAAAGATGGCGGAGTATATATTAATGGAGAAAAATTACAAGAAGATTACTTACAAGATGGAATTGTTACAGATGTAACAGGAGTGGGATTCTCAGATTTTACAGTACCAGAAAACTGTGTTTTTGCAATGGGAGATAACAGAAATCACAGTACAGATTGTAGAAGTTTTGGATGTATTCCATTAGAAAAAATAGAAAGTACAGTAGCAATAAGAATATGGCCATTAAGTAAATGGGGAGAAGTAAAATAATGTTTGAAAATATTTTAGGAAATGACAAAATAAAAGAAGCTTTAAAAAATATTATTATAAATAAAAATGCATCACATAGTTATATGTTTATAGGTGTAGAAGGAATTGGGAAAAAATTAATTGCTACAGAATTTTCAAAAAGATTATTATGTAATAATGAAAAAATAGATTGTAATAGTTGTAAATCTTGTATAGAATTTGATAGTAAAAATCATCCTGACTTTTTAATAATAGAGCCAGATGGTAATTTGATAAAAATAGAGCAAATAAGAAATATGCAAAAGAAGATACAAGAAAAGCCAATAATATCAAAAAGAAAAATATATATAATAAATGATGCAGACAAAATGACAAAAGAAGCTCAAAACTGCTTGTTAAAGACATTAGAAGAGCCACCAGAATATATTAGTATAATACTAATTGGAAATAATGAAAGTTCATTTTTACCAACAATAAAATCAAGATGTATGATAATACATTTTGAACCACTAAAAAATGCAGAAATAAAAAAATATTTACAAACTGAATTTGGAACAGATAGTATTAATATTCAAGATGATATGTTAGATATTTTTCAAGGAAGTATAGGAAAAGCAATTAAATTAAAAGATAGAGGTGAAGAATATCAATCATATAATAAGATGATACAAAACTTAGATAAAATAGATATAATAGAACTTTTAAATTTGGCAGAACCGTTGTATAAAGCAAAAGAAGAAATATATGAGATTTTAGAATATATAAATGTTTTATTACTAAAAAAAGCAAAATTGAATTATTTATACACAAGTTGTATAAATATTGTGGAAAACACTAAAAAAAGGTTGAAACAAAATTCAAATTATGATATGTGTATAGATAATATGTTATTTAACATGTGGGAGGAAATGAATTGAAAAATATAATAGGAGTTAGATTTAAAAAATTAGGAAAAATATATTTCTTTAATCCTAAAAATTTAAAAGTAAGAAAAGGAGATAAAGTAATTGTAGAAACAGCACAAGGCGAAGAATATGGTGAAGTTATGATACCAAACCGCCATGTAGAAGATGATAAAATCTTACAACCACTAAAAAAGGTAATAAGAATTGCAAATTATAAAGACCATAAACAATTTGAAGAATGTAGAAGAAAAGAAAAAGAAGCTTTCAAGGTATGTGAAAAAAAGATTAAAGAGCATAAACTTGATATGACTTTAACAGACGTAGAATTTAAATTTGATAACAGCAAAGTTTTATTTTATTTTACAGCAGATGGAAGAATAGACTTTAGAGAATTAGTAAAAGATTTAGCAGCAATATATAAAACCAGAATAGAATTAAGGCAAATAGGAGTAAGAGACCAAGTAAGAAAAATTGGAGGAAATGGAGTATGTGGTAGAGAATTATGCTGTTGCTCTTTCCTAAATAATTTTGAAACAGTATCAATAAAAATGGCAAAAGAACAAAATATTTCGCTAAATCCAGCCAAAATATCAGGAAACTGTGGAAGGTTAATGTGTTGTCTAAAATATGAAAGCGAAGTTTATGAAGAAAAACTAAAAAGACTTCCAAATGTTGGAGCAATAGTAAAAACGGCAGATGGGGAAGGCGAAGTAGATAATGTAGAAATTTTAAAAGAACAAGTAAGAGTAAGAATTAAAGACGGAGAAAGTTATACATATAAAAAATATGCTGTAAATGATATAGAAATAATAAAAGATAATACACAAGAAAAAGTAAATGAAGAAGAAATAGAACATAAAAAAGAATTAGAAGAATTAGAAAAATTAGAAAAAATAGACAAAGAAGAAGCCAAAAACGAAGAAGAATATATTTAAGGAGGTGAATTTAAATGGCATATAAAATTACTGATAAATGTATATCATGTGGAGCATGTGCATCAGAATGCCCAGTTGGATGCATATCACAAGGTGATGACAAATTTGTAATAGATAGTTCAGCTTGCATATCATGTGGTACATGTGGAGGTGTTTGTCCAGTTGGAGCTCCAGAAGAAGAATAAATAATGTAAAAATCAAAAGCTAATTATTGAATTACAATAATTAGCTTTTAACTTTTTACTTAGTCTTCATGATTATACATTTGAGCCAGAAGTAGTCTGGCTTCATGAAACCTCTTGGTGTCTGTTCTTCTTGCTGTGTGTTCGCCACTGGGGAACCTTTTGCAAGTAAAGACGACAAAAGATTCTTTGAAAGTGAGACAAGCAGAGAAAGTTTCAAATCCCCAAAGGATGAAATCATGACTTTCAATGCTTTTGCACCCCTGTAAGAATTTGTTACAAGTGGCGGTAACTGTACATGGACACTCACCGCATAAGTGTTTGTCAGCTATCCCTTCAAGTGATGAAATCTGTGGAAAACGTTCAGGTAACTTGGTGTAAAATGTGGTTCCATTTTCTTTTAAGACAAACCCACATTTATCTTCTAAGCGAAGTTTAGAGAGTTCTTCTTTTGTAACTTCCCGTAAAGGAAATTTCAACTCAACAACATTAGAAGTAGATTCTCGTCTAAAAACTAAAGTATGACCATCCAAGTAAAAAGTTTTAGAGATTGTTGCCATTTAGTATTCCTCCTTATCATGTCTTGAAATAGAAAAAGACCTATCTCAAGCCTAAAACATCTCTATCTATTATTATACCATAAAACACTAAAAATATCAAATTATGTAAATAAGTAAATTTATATTAAATAATATAAAAAGAACTAAGTTTATATTCTTAGTTCTTTAATGAATAAAAATAATATTATTCTTTATTTGTGATTTCTTCTAAGTCTAATAATTCTTGCCATCTTTCATCTACTAGTTTTTGGAATTCTTCTATCATCCATTCATTTCCAGGTTTAAACATGTGTTTAAATCTTTTTTGTGGTCTTAAGAATTCTTCTACTGGTAATTTTTTAGCTGGTTTATAGTTTATTTTATATTTTCCATTTACTACTTCATATAATGGCCAATAACATGTTTCAACTGCTAATTTATTTATTTGCATTAACATATCTGTTGGATATCCCCAACCTCTAGGACATGGTGCTAAAACATTTAAGAATGCTGGACCTTCTGTATATATTGCTTTTTCAGCTTTTTCATATAAATCTTTAAAATTCATATATCCAATTGTTTGAGCAACATATGGAATATGATGTCCAACCATGATTTTTGATAAATCTTTTCTAGGTTGTGCTTTTCCAGGAATTACAGATCCTGCAGGTGATGTTGTTGTATCTGCAAATTTTGGTGTTGCAGATGAACGTTGTATACCTGTATTCATATATGCACCATTATCATAGCATACATAAGTAATATCATGTCCACGTTCCATTGCACCTGATAAACTTTGAAGTCCTATATCATAAGTTCCACCATCTCCACCAAATGCGATGAATTTTGTTTCACTGTCTTGTGGTAATTTTCCTTGTTTTTTCATTGAATGATAAGCTGCTTCTACACCTGATATTGTTGCACCAGCACATTCAAATGCTGTATGAATAAATGAATCAGTCCAAGCAGTATATGGATAGATAAATGTTGAAACTTCCATACATCCAGTTGCACCAGCTACTACTGCATGGTCTTCTGGTTTTAAAGCTCTCATTATCATTCTTGCAGCTGGTGGAGCTCCACAACCAGCACACATTCTATGTCCTGATGTAAATCTTGAAGGCTTGTTTGCCACTACTTCTTTTAAATTATATGCCATATTATTTTGCCTCCTTTCTTAATCCAAAGTAACGATAAGGATTATCTACTTTTCCTGTTTTTGCGATTTCTAATAAATCATTATATACTTCTTCAATTTCATCTGCTTTTGTATCTCTACCACCGATACCATAAACATAGTTTACAGCAGGCACATGGCAGTTTTCTACATACATTGCTGAAGTTACATCTTGGAACAAAGCACCACCTGCAGCATTTAAAGAATCTGCTTTATCTAATATTGCTACAGCTTTTAGATGTGATAAAGCTTTTGCTATTTCTTCTACAGGGAATGGTCTAAATACACGAAGTTTTAAAAGACCTGCTTTAATTCCTTTTTCTCTTAAATTATCTACAACGAATTTTGTTGTTCCTGCAGTTGAGTTCATACAAACAATTGCAACTTCTGCGTCATCTAATTTATATTCTTCAAATAGTCCATATTTTCTACCTGTCATTTTTTCAAAATCTTTTGCTACATCTAAAATAACTTGTTTTGCATTTCTCATAGCTTCTGCTTGAGCTGCTTTATGTTCGAATAAGTAACTTTGAACATCTAATGGACCAACTGCTATTGGTTCTTCTTTATTTAATAAATAATGTTCTGGATGATATTCTCCAACGAATTCTTTTACCTTATCATCTTCAACAAGTTCAATGTTTTCAATTGAATGTGAAGTAATAAATCCATCTTGACAAACCATAAGTGGAAGCATTACATCTTTATGTTCTGCAATTCTATGTGCCATTAAAGTATTGTCATATGCTTCTTGGTTGTTTTCTGAAAATAGCATAATCCATCCGCTATCACGTACTCCCATTGCATCTGAATGGTCATTATGAATATTTAATGGTCCAGATACAGCTCTGTTTACTAAAGATAAAACTATTGGAAGTCTTAAGCTAGATGCAATATATATCATTTCCCACATTAGTGATAAACCATTTGCAGATGTTGCTGTCATTGCTCTTGCTCCTGCAGCTTCAGCTCCAATACAAGCTGACATTGCACTATGTTCACTTTCAACTGCAACGAAATCTGAATCAACTGAACCATTTGCAACAAATGCTGAGAAATATTGAGGAATTTCTGTTGATGGAGTAATTGGGTATGCTGCTACAACATCTGGATTTATTTGTCTCATAGCTGTTGCTGCTGCTTCATTACCACTTAATCTTTCTCTAATTCCCATAATTAGTCATCCTCCTTTCTCATTTCAATTGCTCCAAATGGGCATACTTTAGCACAAATGCCACATCCTTTACAATAGTCATAATTAAAATCTTTTCTTTGAAGTGTTTCTTTATCTACTGGAATAGCATCATCTGGACAAACTGGGAAACATAGACCACATTGTTTACATTTGTCACTTAAAAATACTGGTTTTACACTTCTCCAGTCACCTGTTTTAAATTCTCTTGCATTTCCTGCTTCATATATTGTTCCACCAGGTGCCATTTTCTCCATAGGAGTATTTGGATTTATATCTGTCATATCTTTTTTACCTCCTTTAATGCCATTTCTAAGGCTTTCATATTACCATCTATAACTTCTGGTTTTTTAGCAAATTTATGTTTAAAAGAACCTTTCATATCTTTTATTAATTCTTCATCTGTCATAATTTTTGCTACTTTTATAATAGCTGCAAGCATAGGAGTATTAGGAAAATATTTTCCTAAAGCTTCTTCAGATATTTTTCTTGCATCTATAGTATAGATATCTCCTTTATAGCCTTTTAAAACTTTTCTTAAATAATCTTCTGATTTCGTAGTATTAATAACAATTGCTCCTGTTTCTTTAAGACCAGCTGTTACATCTACTGATTCTAAAAGAGTATCATCAACAACTACAACATAATCAGGATAATATATATTGCTATGAATTCTAATTGGTGTATCACTTATTCTGTTATATGCAGTTAGAGGAGCTCCCATTCTTTCAGGACCATATTCAGGGAAACCTTGAATATATTTACCTGTGTTAAATGCGGCATCTGCTAAAAGTAGTGATGCTGTTTTTGCACCTTGTCCACCTCTACCATGCCATCTAATTTCTATCATGCCATCCATGTATTTTGCCTCCTTTAAATTAATTTTAAAATGAATTTTGATATTTCATTTTACAGTCACAGTATATGCCTATTTTACCTTATTGTCAAGAGAATTTGTTATACAGATAAGTCAAAAAATTTAAGTTTTTATATTGTAAAAAAAGTTTATATATGATATATAAAAAATATATATGAAAAAGTAGAAAAAAGAAAAGTATTAAAGGGGATAGATACAAATGAAAAACGAAGAAAATAAAGAAGAAGTAAAAACAAATCCAGGTTCAAGATATAGAAAAGTAGAAAATAAAAAACATAAAACAGGAATTACTATTAAAAGATTTATATTAATTGTACTTTTGGTCATTTTAATATTAGGATTAATAATAGCATTTAGATGGAAAATATTATCTAATATTCAAGAAAATTATAATAAAACTACTTTATTAGATAATTGGTATTATTATTCAGAAACAGATTCAACAATAATGAAAGTATATAGAAAAGGTAATATTTGGAAAATGAATACTAGGCAAAAAAATGGAGATGGAAATTTAACATTTTGGAAAGATATAAGTACAGGTGAGGCATATATTTTTTATGAAGACCCAATAAAAAAATATACAGAAGATAAAGGCGGAATGGTAATAGATTTGCCTAGTTCAGGAATATATACACAAGAAGAAAAAACAAGAGTCCTAATGGCTGCAACTCCAGCATTATGGATAGGAACAGCAAATTACAATGGAATAGATAGTTATATAATAGAAATTGGCGGACATAGGGAGTATATAGACAAACAAACAGGGTTACTTTTAGCAACTTTTGAAGATAATATGCCAGTAAGAGTTGTAGAATATGAAATAGGTTCAGTATTTGATAGTGATGTCGAAAAGCCAGATGTGTCAGAATATGAATATTTAGAACAATAAATATTTTTTAAAAAAGAAAATCAGTAGCTAAAACTACTGATTTTTTGCATAATTTTCATATATACCCCTATATTGACAAATACCCCATAAGGGTATAAAATTTAAACGGTGGTGAATATGAAAGAGATGAAAGAAAAGTGTTGTAAAAAAGAAAATGGAAAAAAAGTAACTAAAAGAAGTGATGAAACAAAAAAGCAATTGACAAATAGGCTAAACAGAATAGAAGGCCAAATTAGAGGAATAAAGAAAATGATAGATGAAGATAGATACTGTAATGATGTTTTAATTCAGCTATCAGCAGTAGAAGCATCTATTAAAAGTTTATCAAATAATATATTAGAAACACATCTATATACTTGTATTTCAGAAGATATAGAAAAAGGCAATATAGAAGTTGTAGATGAACTTGTAAGTTTGTTTAAAAGATTTAATAAATCTTAAAATATAATTTATATAAGAAAGGATGATTAATTATGAAAGAATTAATTTTAAATGTAGAAGGAATGATGTGTGAAGGTTGTGAAAACAGAATAAAAAATGCAGTAGGTTCAATAGATGGAGTGGTTGATATCGCACCAAACCACAAAACTGGAATAGTAAAAGTAATCGTAAGAGAAAATGTAACAGAAAGTATGGTAAAAGAAAAAATAGAAGATATTGGTTTTTCTGTAAAAGAATAAAAGGAGAATTTTAAAAATGAAAAAAATTGTTTTAAATATTGAAGGAATGACATGTAGTGCATGTTCAAATGGATTAGAAAAATATTTAAAAAAGCAAGATGGAGTAATAGATGCATCAGTTAATTTAGTTATGGCAACAGCCATGATTGAATATGAAGAATTTTTAACAGTGGAAGATTTAGAAAGATTTGTAAAAGAAGCAGGTTTCAAAAGCTTAGGAGAAAAACAAGAGGAAAAAAAGAATAATGATTTAAAAATGCTAATAATATTTGCAATACTTGGAATTATTCTTATGTATGTTTCAATGGGGCATATGATAGGGCTTCCTGTTCCAGATATATTAAATATGGAAAAAAATCCAATAGTATATATAGTAATTCAAATTATTATTTCATTTTCATTTTTTATTTATGGATTTGATATTATTAAAAATGGAATAAAAAATATAATTCACAAAATGCCTAATATGGATTCATTAGTAGGTATTGGTGTAATTGTAAATTTCCTATATAGCTTATATAATGCTATTTTAGTATTTATGGGAAATAGCGAAATGATTCATCATCTATATTTTGAATCATCTGCAATTATCATTTTATTTGTAAAATTAGGAAGGTATATTGATAAGAAAAATAAAGTAAAAGCAGTAGATACAATTAAAAATTTAGTAACAATTACGCCTAAATCTGGAACAATATTAAAAAATGGAGAAGAAAAACAAGTAACAATAAATGAAATAAAAGTAGGGGATACAGTTATTTGTAAACCTGGAGAAAAAATAGCTGTTGATGGTAAAGTTATAAAAGGAAAAACTCATACTGATGAATCATTTTTAACAGGAGAAAGTAAGCCAGTAAGTAAAGAAACAGGAAGCAAGGTTCTTGCTGGAAGTATTAATTATGATGGATATATAGAATATGAAGCGGAAAAAATAGGAAGAGATTCTAGTATATCAAATATAGTAAAATTAGTTGTAGAAGCAACAAATACTAAAGCTCCAATTGCAAGACTTGCAGATAAGATAAGTGGGAAGTTTGTTCCAACAATTTTTGCTATCTCAATAATTGCTTTAATAATAAACTTGATAGTTACAGGAAGTTTAGAAAAAGCAATGATAGCATTAGTATCTGTCCTAGTTGTTGCATGTCCTTGTGCACTAGGCTTAGCAACACCACTTGCAATGGTAGTATCAATAGGAAGAGCAAGTAAACTTGGAATTTTAGTAAAATCTAGTGAAAGTTTAGAAGCGGTAAATAAAATAGATACAATAGTTTTTGATAAAACAGGAACATTAACAAAAGGAAAAATGACAATAGTAGATGGAAAATATGATGATGAAACTTTAAAAATATTGCAAAGTTTAGAAGCAAATTCAAACCATCCTATAGCTAAAAGTATAGTAGCTTTAGCAAATGAAAAATATGATGTTAGTAACTTTGAAGATGTAGCAGGAAAAGGAATAAAAGGTGAGATTGAAAATAAGACATATTATGCAGGAAATAGTAAGTTTGTAGAAGAAATGAATGTAGAAAACAAATTTAAATCTTTTGAGGAAGAATATTCTAAAAAAGGTGAAAGTATAGTATATTTATTTACAGAAAATGAAGTTCTTGCAATTTTTGGCTTAGCAGATGAAATAAAAGAAGAGTCAAAAGTGTTAGTTAGAAAATTAAAAGAAGAAAATAAAAGAGTAATAATGCTAACAGGAGATAATAAAGTAACAGCAAATGCAATTGCAAAAGAACTTGGAATAGAAGAAGTAATTAGTAATGTAACACCAAAACAAAAGAAAGAAGAAATAGAAAAATTAAATAAAAACAATTCATGTTTAATGGTAGGAGATGGAGTAAATGATAGTCCAGCTCTAAAAAGTGCAACAATTGGTGTTAGTGTTCAAAATGGAACTGATATAAGTCAAGACTCAGCAGATATAATATTATTAAAAGATGATATAAATATAATAGTAGAGCTAATTCATATAGGAAGGAAAACAATAAAAATAATAAAAGAAAATCTATTTTGGGCATTGTTCTATAATATCTTAATGATACCACTTGCAATGGGAATATTTAAAATCTCTTTAAACCCGATGATTGCAAGTTTAGCAATGACACTTAGTAGTTTAACTGTTGTATTAAACAGTTTAAGATTAAGATATTAGAAACAAAAAAATGGGTAAGTTTAAAAGCTTACTCATTTTCATTTTATTCAATTGGAATTTGTTTCTTTTCTGGAAGTTCTTTTCTTTCTTCTTTTTTAGGAACTTCAATTTTTAAAGTACCGTTTTTGAAAGATGCTTTTATATCTTCTTCTTTGATGTTGTCTCCAACATAGAAGCTTCTTGAACATTCTCCAATAAATCTTTCTTTTCTTACATATTTTCCTTCTTCTTTTTCATCTTTGTTTTGACTTGTTTTTGCTGAAATCATTAAATAACCATCATTAATTTCAAGAGATATATTTTCTTTTTCATATCCAGGTAAATCCATTTCTATAATGTATTTATCTTTTTTCTCCTTTATGTCAGTTTTCATAAGTTTGCTTTCTCTTTCTCCTGAAAAGAATGGGTCATCTAAAAACATTCTGTCAAATAAATCAAAATCATTTCTCCTTCTTGGTAACATCATCATAATAATCAACTCCTTTAAAAATATATTTTATGTGTTGACTAGAATTTGTTAGCACATATCAAAGGGATTTTTCCTTCTGACAAGTATATTATACACCTGCTTTTAGCAAAGTCAATACGAGAACGCTAAAATTCACAAAGAATTCACATTAATAAAATATATTGCTAAAAATACTAAAAAAGGGTATAATACATGAAGAAAAGTAAAAAAGAGAAAGGAAGGAAAAATAATGCAAATTTCAAAAGATATAACAAATATTGGAGCAAATGATAAAGAACTAAAACTATTTGAAAGTCAATATGTATTAGAAAAAGGAATGTCATATAATTCATATCTAATAAAAGACGAAAAAAATGCAGTATTAGATACAATTGATGAAAGAGTAACAGGAATATGGCTTGAAAACTTAGAAAAAGCTTTAGATGGAGAAGAAGTAGATTACTTAGTTATTTCCCATTTAGAACCAGACCATGCATATAATATTGGAATACTTGCAAACAAATATCCAAATATGAAAATTGTAGCAAACCAAATTACATTTAATATGCTTCCAAACTTTTTTAAAATAGATAATTTATCAGAAAGAAAAGTTGTTGTAATGGAGGGAGATGTATTAGATTTAGGAAAACATAAACTACAATTTATAATGGCACCTATGGTACATTGGCCAGAAGTTATGATGGAATATGAACAAACAGAAAAAATATTATTCTCAGCAGATGCATTTGGAAAATTTGGTACAACAGATGCTGATGAAGATTGGGATTGTGAAGCAAGAAGATATTACTTTGGAATAGTTGGAAAATATGGAGCTCAAGTTCAAAATGTATTAAAAAAGGCAAGTACTTTAGATATAAAAACTATTTGCCCATTACATGGCCCTGTATTAACTGAAAATTTAAGTCATTATATAGAAAAATATGAAATTTGGAGTAGTTACAAACCAGAAGATGATGGAGTAATGATTGCTTGTGCTTCAATTCATGGAAACACAATGAATGCTGCAAGAAGATTAGAAGAAATCTTAAAAGAGAACAACGCAAAAAAAGTAGTATTAACAGATTTAGCAAGAGAAGATTGGGCAGAAGCAGTAGAAGATGCATTTAGATATGATAAATTAATTGTAATGTCATCTAGCTATAACTTAGGAGTATTTCCACCAATGGAACATTTCTTACACCACTTAAAAGATAGAAACTATCAAAATAGAAAAGTAGGAATAATAGAAAATGGTTCTTGGGCTCCAAGTGCTGGAAAATGTATGAAAAATATATTGCAAGAAATGAAAGATATTGATATAATAGGAGATACTATTACAATAAAATCAAGAATGACAGATAAAAATGAACAAGAATTTAAGATTTTAGCAAAAGAGATTTTAAAATAGGGGGTGAAAGGTATGAAATATAGATGTACAGTATGTGGATATATTTATGATGAAGAAAAAGAAGGAACAAAATTTGCTGACTTACCAGAAGATTGGACATGCCCATTATGTGGAGTTGGAAAAGAAATGTTTGAAAAAGTAGAAGAATAATATCCAATATATTAAAATAGGACTGCATCTAAAAATTAGCAGTCCTATTTCTTATCTTCTTCATCATCTTTTTTATCTTTTTTCTTTTTATGTTCTTTTGGAACAACAATATGTTCAGGTTTTTCATCAGAAGATTTAGGTGTTCCTGCATTTAAATGGTCATAAGCAGGAGAAATATCTAGATTTGAACCATCTCCATTTACAATTTCTAATTTTTTCTTTTCCTCCATAATATACCTCCGAAATCTTTAATCTAACTAAATATTAACACATAAAAATTAAATGTGCAAGAAAATAAAAAGATATATAAAAACCACCTATAACTATTTTTCAAATAATAGTTAAGGGTGGTTTAGATATAATTAAAGAAGTTAAACAATAAATTTTTTAATCTCTTTTTCTGATAATCCGGTTATTCTAGAAATCATATTTATAGGCAAATTTTCTTTTAGCATAGATTTAATAATTTTTTCTTTTTCTGATTTTTCTCCTTCAAGTATTCCATCAGATTTTGCTTTCTCATAAACAGAATTTTTATTCCATTTTTCTTCTCGTTCCCATCTTTCAAGAATTTCAGCTTGCTTTTTGATATCTTCATCATTACTAATATTTTCTAACTTTTTGTTAGTTTGTTTTAATTCTTTATTTTCTCCCATAATAGATTTAACCTCCCTTTGATTTGGATCTAAGATAAATAAAATCCATTGGGCCAATATATCATTATGATTTTTGTTATAAGTAAAATTTGCCTTAGTCATATCTATTATATGTAATTCCTGTAAATTTGTCAATTGTTTTTCTTTGTGATTATCTTCATAAAAATGCCAAATAGTATGCATTTTATTTAAATCTTTTAATTCTTCTAACTCATAATTTAAAAGACCAATTGTGATAGTTTTTTTAAGATTAGAATAATCATCACCACGGGAAAGTTGTTTAGAAATTAATTGACAAGAAGAATAAAGTAATCTAGGGATAGTATTGAAATAATCAACTAGTTGAAGTTCAATATGAATTAAACTTTTATCAGAAGATTCGGCTAAAAGGTCAAGCCTACCAATTTAATTTTATTTTTATCAGAAAAAAGACTTTGAAAAACGACATCATATTTTGGCTTTAGTAAAATAGTATTATTTGCACTTAACACCTCCTTTGATTAAAAAATGATATAGTATTTAAAAAATATAGAGTAAAAAATGAGTGCTTTCTATTCGAAAGCAAAATAAATATAACATAAAATACATAATTTGTAAATAATAAAGTTTTGACAATATTCGACTTTTTTTACACTTTTTTTACACAAAAAGATATAATTAAGATTCCTTAAGAATATTGACATATCTAGTATTTCGTGGGATAATATAACCGTTAAATAAAAATAAGAAAGGTAAAAAATAATGGATATAGATAAAATAAAAGGAGTAATTGAAGCAATACTTTTTGCAGCTGGAAGAGAAGTAACTAAAAATGAATTAGTTTTAGCATTAGAGATTTCAGAAGATGATTTAGAAAAGATAATTTCTAGTATGCAAGAAGAATATAAAACTGAAAATAGAGGAATAGAAATAATAAAACTTAATGATTCATATCAATTATGTACAAAAAAAGACTTATACCAATATATATATCCTGTTCTAGATAAAAGAAGTAAACCAAATTTGTCTGGAGCAGCATTAGAAACTCTTGCAATTATTGCATATAACCCTAGAATAACAAGAGCGGAGATAGAAGATATAAGAGGAGTTTCAGCAGATGCTTGCGTATATAAACTTTTGGAATATGGTTTAATAGAAGAAGCAGGAAAATTAGACTTGCCAGGAAAACCTATGTCATATAAAACAACAAATGAATTTCTAAAAATGTTTGGATATAGTTCTTTAGATGATTTACCAGAACTTCCAAGATATAAATTAGATGAAAACAAACAAATTGTAATAGATGAATTAGAGGGAGCAAATCCCGAAAGGGAAGAGGAAAAAATAGATAAAAACGAAAATGAAGAAAATAATAATTAGAAAGAAGGATTAATATGAAATTATCATTAACAGGAATGGGAACAACAAAATTAAATAATATAGACGAAATGTATCCAGGACAAAGTATATTACTTCAAACTGGGCAATTAGTTCAATATGGAGCAGGACTTTTTGGATATGGTACAATACCACTTTTAGTAAGAAGAAATATAGAAAAAATAGTAGTAGATACTTTAAATAAATATGGTTGTATAGAAGTTTTACTTCCAACACTTCAACCAGATACAATATGGAAAAACTCTGGAAGATATGACCACTATGTAAATGATGGAACAATGCTAATTACTGAGTCAAACAAAGGAACATTTTGCTTAGCACCAACAGGTGAAGAAGCAATGTTAGAATTTGCAAGAGAAAAACTAAAATCATATAAAAACTTACCTGTTACATACTATCAAATTGGAGAAAAATTCAGAAATGAAATAAGAACAAGAGGATATTTACTTCGTGGAAAAGCTTTTCCAATGCTTGATGCATATAGCTTTGATGAAAATGAGGAAGGAATGGCAAAATCTTATGAAAATGTAAGAAAAGCATTTTTAGAAATCTTCCAAAAAATAGGTTTAGATGTAATTCCAATTGTCGCAGACAACGGAGCAATGGGAGGAAAAAAATCAGAAGAATTTATGCTAATTTCAGACCAAGGTGAAGATAAAATCCTATATGATGAAAAAACAAAAATAGGTTTAAATACTGAAATTTTAGAAAGAGAAGATTATAAAGAATATTTAAAAGAAGAATATGGAATAGAAGATATTTCAAACTTTAAAGAAATAAGAACAATGGAATTAGGACATATCTTCCAATTAGGAACAAGATATTCTGAAATAATGAATGGAAAATTTACAAATCAAGAAGGAAAAGAATCTTTATACTATATGGGATGTTATGGAATTGGTGTAAGTAGAACATTAGCAGCTTTATATGAAAAATGTTTAATAAATGATGAAAAATGGGGACCATGTGGTTTTTCTATACCAGAAACAGTTGCACCATTTAAAGTTCAAATAGTTCCAAAGATGGAGAATGAAGAAAAAGTAGAATTTGCAAATAATCTTTATGAAACTCTAAATAAAAATGGAATAAAAGCAATCTTAGATGATAGAGAAAAAGTTACAATAGGAGCTAAAATGAAAGATTGTAAAGTTTTAGGAACACCATATTTAGTAGTTATTGGAGATAGACAAGAAGGAGAAAAAGTAGAATTAGAAGAAATAAAAACAGGTAAAAAAGAAGAAGTAACAATAGATGAATTAATAGAAAAATTAAAATAATAGAAAATTAGCAATGTGAAATAAAGCTCATATTGCTAATTTTAATTTTTATTTAAGAAAACTTTCACAAAAGAAACACATAAGTAATGTATTTTGATAACAATATATGGATAATATATAGCATATACTAAGAAGGAAATACATATAAAAACAAAATTAAGGAGTTGAATGTGTATGAAAATAAAAATGAAGGAAAAAACAGATTTAGTTGACCTGAAAAATTTCTTAGATTATAGTGAAATTGTGACAGAAGATGATGATACTTTTCAGAAATTAATGTTTGTTTATAAAATGGCAATTAAAGAATTAAATACAAAAATAGAAATATTTAAAGAAGAATCAAAACTTTTCTATGATTATGATTTAATAGACCATGTAAATACAAGAATAAAAGAACCAGATAGTATAATCAAAAAAATGAAAAAGAAAAACTTAGAATTAGATTATAAAGAGATGATAAATAATATTAATGACATAGCAGGTATAAGAGTAATATGTCCATTACAAAGTGATATATATACTATAAAAAATTTAATTCAAAATATACCTGGAATAGAAACAGTAAAAGAAAAAGATTATATAGTAAATCCAAAGGAAAGCGGATATACTGCATATCATTTAATTGTTAGAGTTCCTGTTATGTTATCACAAGAGTTAATCTATGTTAAAGTAGAAGTTCAAATAAGAACTATGGCAATGGACTTTTGGTCTAGTCTAGAACATAAAATGATGTATAAGCCTAAAGAAGAACCAACAAAAAAACAAGCAAAAGAGTGGATAAATTGTGCAAAAACTATAAATAAGTTAGATACTAAAATGATGTTATTAAATTCTTAAGTTAAAAATCTTGACAAGATAAAAGAATAAATGATATAACTAAAACATAAGAAATCAAAAGAAAAAAGAAAGAATAAGGAGAAAAGCAATGAAAAACAAAGTGGCCGTAAGCCTTGCAGGAGTACACACACACACACACACACACTTTATGTTTACTAAATGACAAAAGGCTTGTAAGAAAAGCAGGAAAACAAGAAAAATTAAATAAAATAAAGATATATAAACAGGAAAGAAACCTATTAAAAAAGATAGGTTTTTCTTCCTGTTTTTTTGCGTTTTAAAATAAAAATTCTAAGGAGGAAAAAGAATGTTAAGATTTTTAGAAAAAGAAAAAAGAAAACAAGAAAGAGGAATAACCTTAATAGCATTAATAACAACAATAATAGTTTTATTAATTTTAGCAGGAATAACAATAGGAGCAATAACAGGAAGTAATGGAATAATAGGCGGGGCACAAAGTGCAAAAGAAGAAACAGAAATATCACAAGAAAAAGAAATAATAGATATATCAACAGTAGAAGCAATGGGAAAAAAAAATAGAGGAAATTTAGAAGAAGAAGAATTTCAAAGTGCTATAGATAAACATACAAATGAAAAAGCAGATGTAACAGATATAGGAGAAGAATTTGAAGTATTATTTGAAGAGAGTAATAGATACTATATTGTAGATAAAGATGGGAACATTTTGAGTTATGATAATATAGTAACAGATAAATCACCAGGAGATATAACAAAAGACGAAAATGGCAAAGAACTTGCAGGAACAGTAGATGAACCATATGAAATATGGTGTATAGAGGACTTATGTGATTTCTCAAATAGAATAAATAATAATAAAACAGTTTCATATGTGATTTTAATGCAAACATTAGATTTTAACTCTAATAGGTCATATGTAAATGGTAAAATATCTACTGAAGGATTGATAAGTAGTTGTAATTCTGTAGAAGAATTGAAAAATAATTTGACAACAGGAGAAGGATTTATACCAATAGGTATTTCTACTTCAACTGGAAGATTTAGAGGAACATTTGAAGGAAATAACAAGGAGATTAGGAATTTATATATTAATACAGAAGGGTATGCAGGAGTATTTGGAAGAACATGGCAGACAAAAATTAATAATTTAGGAGTAACAGGAAGTATAACAAGTACAAATAATATAGCAGGAGGAATTGCCGGAGTATCTGAACAGAGTTATTATAATAACTGCTATAATAAAGCTATAATTACATCAAAAAAATCATATGCAGGAGGAATTTTTGGAGATGGTGGTCAGCAAGCAAGAGAATTAAATAATTGCTATAATCTAGGGAATGTTACAGGAAATAACAATACGGGAGGAATTGCAGGTAGAGCTTCTGGAAAAGTAAATGGATGTTATAATTTGGGAAGTATAAAAAGTACAGGTGGCTATGCAGGAGGACTTATAGGGCAAGCAGATCGGAAATATTAATATAAAAAATTCGTATAATATTGGAAATGTGAATGCAAATGTATGGAAAGCTGCAGGAATAGTATCTGATGAATATGCTCCTTCAATCATTTGTGAAAATTGTTATAACTTAGGAGAAATTAGTCAGATTGGTCATTCAGGAATAAGCTATGCAACAGCAAAAGGAATAGGAGGTAAAACAATAACAAATTGCTATAACTTTGGAAAAGTAATTTCAGGACAAACTAAACCAAGTGTAATAGGGGAAAGTACTAGCAGTATGACAAGTTGTTATTATAATTCAGAACTATCAGGAGTAACACAAGATTTAACAGGAATAACAGATGTAAAAGATATGGAAATGCAAGAGGTCGTAAACTTATTAAATAATTACAAAGATGAATCAGGAAGTTACCCGACAGAGTGGAAAACATGGACCTTAGGAGAAAATGGTTATCCAACATTTGTTGAAAATTAAGATAAAAATAAAGAAAAGATTATCAAAGAAAACCTTTGATAATTTTTTTGTAATATTGGGAAGGATTTATGTAAAATGCGTCGAATAATATAATAGTGTAGAAAAAAATGAAGAATGAAGGAAAGTGAGGAGAAAATGCCAAGGTATAGTGATGAGATAATAGAAGAAGTAAGACAAACAAACGATATTGTAGACATTGTTTCACAATATGTAAGACTAAAAAGAAGTGGCAGAAATTACTTTGGATTATGTCCGTTTCATAATGAAAAATCACCATCATTTTCTGTTTCACCAGATAAACAAATTTTTCATTGCTTTGGTTGTGGAGTAGGAGGAAATGTATTTACATTTTTAACTAAAATTGAAGGAATAAATTTTGTAGAAGCAGTACAAATGTTAGCAGAAAGGTCAAATATTCAATTACCAACATTAGAAAACAAAGGAGATTCTGTAAGAGAAGAATTAAAAGCTAAAGTGTATAAGGTAAATGAATTTACTGCAAAATTTTATCATGAAAATTTGTACAAGCCTGAAGCAAAGCCAGCACAAGAATATGTAAAAAAAAGAAAACTAAATAACGAAACATTAAAATCATTTCAAATAGGATATTCAGGAAAGTTTGACGAATTGTATAGAGCATTAAAAAAAGAAGGATTTCAAGATAGAGAAATTCTAGAATCAGGATTAGTAAACAAAAATGACAATGGAACATATATAGACAGATATAGAAATAGGCTGATGTTTCCAATATGTGATGCAAGAGGAAGAGTAATAGCATTTGGTGGTAGAGTTTTAGATGATTCAAAACCAAAATATATTAACTCACCAGAAAATATTGTGTATAGTAAAGGTAGACACCTATATGGTTTAAATGTTGCAAAAAAATATAACATAAGAGACAAGCTTTTAATAGTAGAAGGTTATATGGATGTTATTTCACTTCATCAAAGAGGAATACACAATGTAGTTGCAGCACTAGGAACTGCAATGACTCAGCAACAAGGATATTTACTTCGAAAAAATACAAACCAAATAATTTTAAGTTACGATTCTGATGAAGCAGGTTTAACAGCAAAATTAAGGGCATTAGACATATTGCAAAATATGGGATGTGATATTAGGATACTTCAAATGGAAGGCGCAAAAGACCCAGATGAGTTTGTTATAAAATATGGAAATGCTAGATTTCAAGCTCTAATTGATAAAGCACTTTCAGTAGTTGAATTTAAAGTCAAAGTTTTAAAGAAAAATCTTAATTTGGAAAACACAAGTGATAAAATAAAATTCTTAAATGAAATAGCAAAAATAATTGCAAAAGTTGATAACACAATGGAAAGAGAAGTATACATAGAAAAAATTGCAAAAGATTATGATATTTCAAAAGAAGCAATTTATGCAGAAGTAAATAAAATAAACTATAGAGAAACTACATCTGATAAAACTCTAGAAAAGGCAAGACCGGTTGTAAATCACAGAAAAATCCATGAAACTTCTGTATCAGAATCAGTAAAAAGAAGAGAAAATACAATTTTATCAATTCTTCTTAGTGGTGATTTGAATATTTTTCAGATTATAAAGCAAAATATAAAGATAGAGGACTTTAAAGATGAATTAAACAAAGAAATTGCTAAAAAGATTTATCACGAATTTGAAAACGAAAATAATAATGTAAATGCAATTTTAGACCAAATGTCAGAAGAAGAACAAAGTCATATTACAAAGATTATGGCAGAAGATTATGAAATAACAGACTTAGAAAAAGCAATAGATGATATTATGAAAACTTATCAAAAAGAAAAATTAAATGACAGAAAATTTGAAATTCTAGAAAAGCTAGAAAATGAGCAGTTAGATGAAATTGAAAAAAAAGAAATGGAAAGTGAGCTAAGTAATATAATAATAAGCTTAGCAAAAATGAAATAGGGGTGAAAAATTAATGGCAAAGAAGAAAGAGGAATTATTAGAAGAAAAGGAAACTAAAAAAGTAGTAAAAAAAGAAGAAAAGAAAGAAAAAATAGAAAAGGCTAAAAAACCTGAAAAAACAGTTAAAACAGATAAAGCAGAAAAAGAGAAAAAAGAAGAAAAAAGTAAAGAAAATAAAAAACTAGAAAAAATGGAAGAAGCAAGAAAAGTAACAAAGAAAAAAGCAGTAAGCAAGATTGAAAAAGAAAAAGAAGAATTAAAAAAGGAAAATGGCGAAAAAGAAATAAAAGAAAAAGATGATGAGGGCGAAAAATTAAAACAAGAAAAAGTAAATAAAATCCTTAAAAAAGCAAAAGAAAAAGGTCAAATAACATATGGAGATTTAGCATCAGAATTAGATGATGTAAATCCAGACCAAATAGACAAAGTATTTGATGCATTTGAAGAATTAGGTGTAGATTTGTTAAATGATGATTTAGGTGAAGAGCCAGATATAGAGGACTTAAAAGAAGTAGAAAACTTAAAATTAGATGAAATTACAGATACAACTTATGAAGGAATAAATGTAGATGACCCAGTTAGAATGTATTTAAGAGAAATAGGTAGAGTTCCACTTTTAACATTTGATGAAGAGCTTGACTTAGCAAAAAGAATTTTAAAAGGTGATGAAGAAGCTAAAAAGAAATTAGCAGAATCAAACTTAAGATTAGTAGTAAGTATAGCTAAAAAATATGTAGGAAGAGGAATGTTATTTCTAGATTTAATTCAAGAAGGAAATATGGGATTAATTAAAGCTGTTGAAAAATTTGACTATACAAAAGGATTTAAATTTAGTACTTATGCAACATGGTGGAT
>CAKNKX010000016.1 GCA_930987745.1 uncultured Clostridium sp. | reverse complement strand
ATGGTGGGACTCGAACCCACATGGTTTCCCGCCAGATTTTGAGTCTGGTGCGTCTACCAATTCCGCCACATCGGCATGTTACTTTGATATATTACCACATATTTTCAAAAAAGTCTAGTAAAAATATAAAAGATATAACAAAATCATGTTATATCATATATGCTTCTATAAGTTTATAACTTCTCCTGGGTAAATTAAATCAGGATTTTGAATATTATTTTTTCTAACAATGTTATTTACTGTTGTTCCATATCTTCTTGCAATATTCCATAAAGTATCTCCACTTCTTATTATATAAGTTGTTCCAGTTTGAGTTACACTATCTGAACCGCAATTTCTTTTAATTCTCAATCTTTCTCCTGGATAAATTAGGTTGGGATTTCTAATATTATTTTGTTCTACAATATGGCTCACTGTTACTCCATATTTTACAGCAATTTCAGATAAAGTATCACCTTGTTTTACTGTATAATAGATACTTCCTGTACAGCCTTCTTCATCCCCTGGAACTGCATAATTACTTGGAATCGTCAAAATTTGTCCTGGATAAATTAGATTCGGATTAGAAATATTATTTAATCTTGCAATTTCTTGATAAGTTGTATTATATCTACTTGCTATTTCTGATAAGGTATCTCCTCTTTGAACTGTATAACTAACAGTTCCTCCTTCAGGAATATCTGGTGTAGGATTATCTACTTCTGGTATTTCTTCTGTATTACTTAAAAATATTTGTTCCTTATATATATCCATATCAACATATCCATTAATTCCTGGAACTGTTCCTCTATCAGAATATTGAACTCCTATCCAATTATTCCAGCTAGTTTCTGTATTATATAGTCTTGTATAATCTCCATAGTATGCAAGCCATAGCTCGTATTTACTTGCTAATTCTCTATCAAAAATATCTCTTGCAGTAGATAGATTACTATATACAATTGCTTCTTTATTTGTTATACTTTCCAATGTTTCTAAAAAAGCTTCTGCTATTTGATTTATTGTTTCTCTTCCCACTCCTCCAAAGACTTCATAATCCATAACCAATTTGCAATCCGGACTTTTTCCGTGAAATTACTGAAGCAAAAAATCTAGCTTCAGCTCTTGCCCCTTCTACAGTTGTAGCAGTCACGTAGTGATAAAAGCCAACTTTTAGGCCATTTGCCTTTGCATTTTGATAATTGGTTTCGAAATATGGGTCTTTTCTAGTAGTTCCTTGACTTGCTTTTATATACACAATATCTATTCCACTTTGTTTTACTCTTGCATAATCTATATATCCTTGCCAATTACTAACATCTATTCCTTGATACGAAGTTCCGTGAAACTGGTGTTATTGCATAAGATAGATTAAATAGAAATATGAAAACAACTAACATCGATAATATTAGTATTTTCTTTTTCAACAAAAAAACCTCCATTTCTACAATAATATATATTATATTGTATGAAATAAAGGCCTTTTTTGTTATTTCTTATCTTCTATGTCTGTATCATACTCAGTAACTTGAACTGTTTTTATGGCTACTTTTGAAAAATCATCTTGACTATTTTCAAACTCAATTATTTTAAATTTACTTTTGTTTTTTACTTTTAATTTTAATTTATTTACATCAACTAATATTTTTGTAGATAAATCTTGTCCTATTGGCAAAGTCTTATTTTGATTATCATAAAATACTGAGTTTGTAAAGCTTATAGCATTACTATTTTCTTTTAAATTAAGTTTAAAAAGATTTATTTTCGTTTCTTTATTAAGCACAGCTTCTTCTATTTCTTTTTCTGGATTTATATTAAATACATTTATTTTCTTTGGCTCTAAGGAAGTTTCTTCTGTTGCCATATATACTGGAAGTTCTTCTGGAATTATCACTTTATCTAATGCTTTTTTAATATTTTCTATTGCTGTTTCTAATGACAATTTATACCCTATTTGTTTTGTATTTTTAGTTAAGTCTAAAATATTAAATTTGTCTTTTGGAAGTTCTCGATGTTCTTTATTATTTATTTTTGACACTTTTGTTGTATCTTGAGCTATCCCTCCAAAAATATTAAATTCTTCAGATTTTGTAAATGTTTTATCCTCTGCCTCTTCTTTTTTTAGTTCTTTTAAACTTGCTCCTATTTCTTTAGGTAAAACTTCATTTAATTTTACCTTATTTAAAATTTCTAAAAGGTTAGTACTAGTTAGATATACACTATCTAATTCATCTTTAGAAAGTATTTTTCTTTGCATTTTATCCATTTTAATTCCAAATTTTTCTAAATCTTGGTTATAGTCAAAAACTTTTTCTATTTTCTTTATGACATTCACTTCTTCTGCTTCGCCTTCTGCTAAGCTAGCCACTTCATCTTTATTACTATATCTCCAAAATTCAAAAATACTTTTTTTATGACTGTCTATTTCTTCAATATATGCTGTTGCATTTTCTATTTTTTTAGCCATGTTCTTTTTCTTTAATTTTAAAGCATTTATATCTAAAACTATGTTTTTTAATTCTGTTTCTTTTTCTTGTAATTCTTTATACAGTTCCAAAATATCTTCAATTGTATAATTAGCTTTCTTATTTTTAGAATTTTTAATTTTCAAAACTTTTTTTGTTTCTTTTTCTTCCTTTTCTTCTTTAAGCTCTTCTACTTTTTTAGGTTTCATTTTATTTTTATTACTTTTTTTACTATATTTGAAATAGTACTTAAATTTTCCAAAAAAACTTTTTTTACACTCTAAAAATGTAGAAATTTGTTTTTCTTTTGCTAAATATTCTATTTCTTGAATAGCTACTTCTGATTTTAAATTATTTAATTTTTCTGTTCCTTCTTCTATTTTTACTTCTGTATCTTTTAGTTTATTTTCTCCTATTTCGTATTCTTCTACCAACCATTTTGCAATATCTTCATATTCCATCTCATACTCATCTCTATAGAACTCAATTCCTCCATTTTTACTTATATTTGTTTTAAATGTAAAATAATGTGGAAGTTCAGTTTGAAGTATGAACATTGCTTTTAGTAGTTTATAAAATTCTTGTGCTTCTTCTTTGTTTTTTAATTCTATTTTATAATTACTTTTTACTTTTTGATAAACCTCAGTCTCTCCAATTATACAAATACTTAATTCATTTTTCTTATTATATACTTCATACACAAGTGGCCAATCTTTTGTAAATAGCCACATATAGTTTTCTATGTCCTCAAATTCTGTTTTACTTAAATATTTATGACTATATTCTAAATTTCTTATTGGTACAAATATTTTTCCTTCTCTTTTATTTTCTATTTGCTTTTTTAATAAATAGAAAAATGTCGAATAATCTGAGTCTTGTGTTGGAACAAGCATAAAGTATTTATCTGTATTTTCTGAATAATATATTTGCCATAAATAGTTTCCTTCATATTTTATTTTAAATGGTAATTTTTTATTTAATTTTTCTTGTTCTTCTTTTACTTTTTCTACATCCTCTATTTTGAATTGTTTTAACATATTTAAAAATGTAGTATATTTCAAAATATTATCTTCACTTGTATTATCTAAATATTCTGATAAAGGACTTGCCTTTTTATATTTTTCTTCTAAATCATCTAATCTTGTTGTTGGTGATAATAAAATTTCAATTTCTTTTACTGGTACATATCTATATTGTTTATACTGTTTTTCTTCATATGTTTTTGGTATTCTGAACTTTAATGGTTCAAAATCTTTTAACTGTTTTGGTATATTTTCTAAATCTAATCCTAAATATTCTAATTTTTCTTCTATATTCTCTTTTTTATCTATTGTGCTTTTTGCCAAGTTACTCTCTCCTTCCTAATAGCTTGTTAAAATTGTAACTATGTTTCCAAATCATAAAAATTATTAAATTCATATCCTTCATTTCTTAAGTATCCTATTAGCTGTGATAAAGATTCTGCTGTTACTTTTTTTAGAGGAGAATCATGCATTAAAATTACTACACTATTTTTTCCCTGAACTGTACATTGTAATCTTTCTAACTCAAATTCTGGTGTTAAATCATTAGTTTCAGCATCTCCATTTAATGCATTCCAATCTACACTTTCTATTCCATTTTGTTTTAATAAATCTTTTGCTTGTAGTTTCAATTCTGAATATTTTCCTCCAATTGAGCCTCCTGGAAATCTGAATAAATGTGAATTGTATTCATTATCTCCAATTGCATTTTGTACAGCAGTATTACATTTATTAAATTCATCTAAAACCGCTTCTTTTGATGAATATATTGAGTCATAAACATGACTATATCCATGGTTTGCAATAAAATGGCCTTCATCATACATTCTTTTTACCATATCTGGCTTTTGTTCAACTCTTTGTCCTAAAACAAAAAATGTTGCTTTGATATTTTCTTGTTTTAATGTATCTAATATAATTGGAGTCACATCTGAAGGTCCATCGTCAAATGTTAAAAAAGCTCTTTTTTTGTCAGAACTATATATATGTTCTACACTTTGCTTCCATTTATCTGTATATTTAACTCTTTTTGCTTCTTTTTCCTCCTCAATTTTTTGAGCCTTTTGTTCTTCCTGTTCTTTTAATGAAATAAGTTGATTTTGATATTCTGTAACAATTTTAGCTTCTTTTAAAATTTTAGTTACTTGTACTGTAATTAAGCTTATTAAAATAAGTGAAAAAATTATTATTAAAATTAACATTATTTTATTTTTATTTGGCCTCTTCTTTACCGCTAAACTTATTTCTTGCCTATATATATCTATTGGTTCATTTTTTCTTTTCATTTTACATCCTCTTATTTGAAATTCAATTTATTTCGTAAATATTATATACTATTTTTATATATTTTGATAGGGTATTTTACAAAAAACGAGAAAAAATCACCTAAAGTTTTTCCCTTAGGTAATTTTTACTAGTTATTTTATTCTTTCAAATAAAGGTTCTAAATTGTCTAATTTAATTTCTTCTTTAACTTCTATTTCTCCCCACTTGCTAGTATCTATATCTAAATATTTTTGTATTTTCTTTGAAGTTTCTGGCATTACTGGTTCAAATAGATTTGCTAAGTTTGCAATTATATATGTGCAATTATATATAACTTTCTTAAATTCATCCATATTTTCTTTATATAGTACCCATGGCTTTGTTTCATCATAATATTTATTTCCAAATTCAACTAATTTCATAATTTCTTCGATTGCATTTCTAAATTCTAATTTTTCTATACTTTTAGATACATTTTCATAAGTTTCTAAAACTATTTTTCTTATTTCTTCATCTAATTTATTAACTTCTACTTTTTCTAATCCTTTAAATTTTAAAGTTCTATTTACAAAATTTCCAAATTTATTAACTAAATCAGAATTATGAACTTGTTTAAATTCATCTAATGAGAAGTTACTATCTTTTTTCTCAGGTCCATTACTTAAGAAGAAATATCTTATTGAATCAATATTATATTCTTTTACTAAATCTAATATTGTAATTCCATTTCCTTTACTTTTTGAAATTTTCTCGTCATTTATATTTAAATATTCACAAGATACTATTTTATCTGGTAATTTCATATTGTCTTTCATTGCAATTAATAAAGCTGGTAATATTATGCTATGGAAAATGATATTATCTTTTCCATGTACCATATACATAATTGTGTTATCATTTTTCCAGTAATCTTCCCAATTCAAATTATTTTCTTCACAATATTTCATAGATGCTGTTATATATCCTAAAACCGCTTCAATCCATACATACATCTTCTTATTTTCATAACCTTCTACTGGTACATCTACTCCCCATTCTAGGTCTCTTGTAACAGCTCTATCTATTAAACCTTGTTTTAGATATTTTAAAGTTTCATTTTGTGAATTTTTTCTCCAATTATCTTTGTTTTGGTTATAGTAGTTTTCTATCTCTTCTTGCAATTTTGTTAATATAAGATATAGATTATTATTTGGTTTTTCTATTACATTTGTTCCACATTCTTGACATCTAGCTTTTTTTAAATCTTCTGCAGTTGGATTATATCCACAATCACATTCTTCTCCTTTTGTTTCATTTCCACAATTTGGGCATGTAAGTATTAATTCTCTATCTGCTAAAAATTTATTACAATGTGGACAATATGGTTGCATATCTTCTTTTTCTACAATATATCCATTATCATAAATCTTTTTAAATATCTCTTTTGCTTTTTCTTTGTGATATTCATCTTCTGTTTTTGTATATAAACTATATGAAAAGTTCATTTTATTAAAAGCTTTTTCAAATTCTTTATGATATTCTTCACATATTTCTTTTGGTGATTTTTTTTCTTTTTTTGCTCTTATTGTAATTGGAGTTCCATGACAGTCTGAACCTGATACATATATAACATTATCTCCTAATTTTCTATGATATCTTGCTAAAAAGTCTCCTGGAAGTAAGGCTACTAAATGTCCTAAATGTAATGAACTATTCGCATAAGGCCATGCTCCACCTATTACTACATCTCTACTCATATATTTTTCATCCTCTCTATTTAAATATTTTCTATTTTTATTTTTTGCTTTTCTCTAAATTTTAAACATTATTTGATTTAATACTTCTATATATTACCACTTTTAGGTAAAAATAGCAAGGTAAACCTTGCTATTACATCATTATTATTTTAATATCTAACCTAATTCATTCATTATGCTTCGTCTTTTGAGGTATTTATTCTAAATAGTTTAAATAGTTCTACTATTACTATTGGTGCTATTACTAAAAGTATTGCTTCTATTAAGTTTCCTACTGGAAGTATTGGAATACTAAATAGGTGTCTTAATCCTGGTATTAATAGAATTATAAGCATTAATGCAGCTGATGCTCCAATTGCTAAAAGCAACATTTTATTGTTAAATGGATGTGTTCTAAATATAGATTTTTTGTTGTTTCTAATATTGAATACATGTACAAGTTCAGAAAATGCTAGTACTATAAATGCCATGGCTTGACCTATTTCTACTCTTACTTCTTGAGTTTCAACATATTCTGCCCCATTTTGAAGTGCATAATCTAAATTTTCTATTTCTTCTGCTTGATATATTTTTCCATCCATTCTAACCATTTCTGGTAAGTTTTCTTCTGGTGTTGCAATACCTATTATAAATGCTGCAAGTGTAAGAAGTCCTATCATTACACCTTGATATACAACTCTCCATGTCATTCCTTTTGTAAATATTCCTTTATGCTTTTTAGGTTTTCTTTTCATAACATCATCTTCTGCTGGGTCTACTGCCAATGCTAAAGCTGGAAGTGAGTCTGTTACTAAGTTTACCCATAATATATGGATTGGAAGTAATACTTCTATTAAACCAATATCTATTCCAAACTTACTACTAATCCATGGTGTAATTAATATTGCTATAAATAATGCTATAATTTCACCAACATTACTTGAAAGTAGGAATTGAATTGCTTTTAAAATATTATCATAAATTCTTCTTCCTTCTTCTACTGAAGATACTATTGTTGCAAAGTTATCATCTGTTAAAATTACATCTGCTGCTTCTTTTGATACATCTGTTCCAACTATGCCCATTGCACAACCAATATCTGCTGTTTTTAAAGCTGGTGCATCATTTACTCCATCACCTGTCATAGCAACAATTTCTCCATTTTTTTGCCATGCTTTTACTATTCTTACTTTATGTTCTGGTGATACTCTTGCATAAACTGAATATTTTCTAATATTTTTTGTTAAATCTTCGTCAGACATTTCTTCAAGTTCTTGACCAGTTATTGCTTCATCTTCATTTTCTAATATTCCAAGTGATTTTGCAATTGCTACTGCTGTAATTTTATGGTCTCCTGTAATCATTACAGTTTTTATTCCTGCTGTTTTACATTTTTCTACTGCTTGTTTTACTTCTTCTCTTGGTGGGTCTATCATTCCTACCATTCCAACAAATGTTAAATTTTCTTCAATGTTTTTCATTTCTTCATCTGTTGGCTCATGGTCTAATTCTTTATATGCAAAAGCTAAGACTCTTAAAGCACTTTTTGCCATTTCTATATTATTTTTTTCTATTTCAGGTTTATAGTTTTCTAAATCTTTCTTTATTTCTCCGTTTATTTCATATGAACTACATCTTGCAAGTAATTCATCTATTCCACCTTTTGTATATGCAATAAATTTATCTCCTACTTTATTTACTGTTGTCATTAATTTTCTATCTGAATCAAATGGATATTCTTTTACTCTTGGAAGTTTTAATACGTCATCTAATTCAAAATTAATTTTTAATCCTAAATCAATTAATGCTGTTTCTGTTGGGTCTCCTGTTAAAGTGTTATTTTCTCCTATTTTCGTATCATTACAAAGAGTTGCTGTTTGCATTAATTTTTTACCTTCATTACTTAACTCTTTTATATCTTCTACATTTATTAAGTTATTATTAGTAAATACTTTTTGTACTGTCATTTTGTTTTGAGTAAGTGTTCCTGTTTTATCTGAACAAATTACTGTGCTACTACCTAAAGTTTCAACTGCTGGAAGTTTTTTAATAATTGCATTTTTCTTAACCATTCTTTGGACACCAATTGCAAGAACTATAGTAGACACTGCTGCTAGTCCTTCTGGTATTGCTGCAACAGCTAAAGATACTGCTGTCATAAACATATCTATTATATCTTTTCCATATGCAATTCCTATTACAAATATTACTATACAAATCGCAAGTGCTGCAATTCCAAGTGTTTTTCCAAGTTTATTCAATTTTGCTTGAAGTGGTGTTACATTTGCTTCTGTATCATTTATTATTTTTGCAATTTTTCCAACTTCTGTGTTCATTCCTGTTTCTACAACAATACCTTTTCCTCTTCCATATGTTATTAAAGAAGATGAAAATAGCATATTTGTTCTATCACCAATTCCAACTTTTTCATCTTTTATTACTTCTGCATTTTTTTCTACCGGAACTGATTCACCAGTTAGTGATGATTCTTGTGATTTTAAGTTTACAGCTTCTATTATTCTTAAGTCTGCTGGAATGTAGTCTCCTGTGTCTAATACTACAACATCACCTGGAACTAACTCTCTTGATTGCACTACATCTATTTTTCCATCACGAATTACTTTAGATGCATGTGCACTTAATTTCTGCAAAGCTTCCAAAGACTTTTCTGCTTTGTTTTCTTGTACTACACCAATTATTGCATTTAATACTACAACTATTAAAATAATTATTGTATCTGTTATTCCTTCTCCTTCTGCGACTCCTACAACACCTGATACAATAGCTGCAATAATTAAAACTATTATCATGAAATCCTTAAACTGTTCTAAAAATTTTTGAAATAGTGATTTTTTCTTTTTTTGTTCTAATTCATTTAGGCCATATTGCTTTTTTCTTTTTTCTACTTCTTCCTTACTTAAACCTTTTTCTAAGTCAGTTTCTAAAGTTTTTTCAACATCTGCTACTTCTTTGTTAAACCATTTTTTAGTTTCCAATTTTAATCCTCCTTTGTTTTACTTTTAAGAATAGTTTTACCATTCTTTTTGAAATTTAATATAAAAAAACAAAAAAACTTTTAAAAAGGACCTCCTTTCCTTCTTAAAAGTCTTGCTTACTATTAGTATATAGCTTACTAACCAGATAACTTTTATCGCGACTGTTGATTAGTAATTTTAAAGCTACTCCCTTTTAATTTATTGGTGACCCGTACGGGAATCGAACCCATGATTCCACCTTGAGAGGGTGGCGTCTTAACCGCTTGACCAACGGGCCTTTTTAACACTTTCTAGTTATACCATTTTTTTGAAAGTTAGTCAAGCAATTTTCCTGCTTTTATTTAATTTATAACTAATTTTAATATTTCTTCTAGTCTTTTATATTTTTTAGTTAAATATAGAAAACCAATTAGAGCTTCAAAAGCAGTTGCATGCATATATTCTTGAACATTTGAATTTTTAGGCAAGTGATGATTTTGTGCATTTCTTCCTCTTCTTACTATTTCTTTTTCTTCATCTGTTAATATTTCTTCTATTTTTTTCAAAAACTCTGCCTGAGCTTTTGCTTTTACATAATTTATTGCTTCTATATGTAATTTATGAGGTTTTAAATTTGTTTTATTTACAAGATGTGTTCTAATATATAGCTCAAAGACTGAATCACCCACATATGCCCAGGTAAGTGGTGATAGTAAGTTTACTTCTTCTTCTGGTCTATCTATTTTAAATATTTCTTCCATATATTTTATTCTTCTACCCTTTCTATTGTAATTTTTCCTAATTTTCCTGATTTAAATTCATCTAATATTATTTTAGAAGTTTTCTCATCATCTATATTTCCTCCGAGAAACCATGCAACCTCTTTTTCTTCCTATTTCTAGCATTATTTCATAAATATTTTCATTTTCCATCCTATCTTCTCTTTTTAAAATATTTTCTACATATTCTTTATCTAATTTATATCTCTCACATAAATTTGCTTTATAATTTTCAAGTAAAAATTTTACTAGATGATATGCTATTTCTGTTTTTTGCAATACATCTTCTTTTATTGTTCCTGTAAATGCTAAGTGAAGAGCTATTTCTTCTGTTTCAAATTTTGGCCATAAAACACCTGGTGTATCCAACAGTTCTACTTTTTCATTTACTCTTATCCATTGTTTTTGTTTAGTAAATCCTGGTCTATTTTCTACACCTGCTGAATTTTTTCTAGAAATTCTATTTATAAAAGATGATTTTCCTACATTTGGGATTCCGAAGTACCATGGCTCTTATTTTTCTTCCAATTCTTCCTTTATCAGTTTGTTTTTTCAAATCTTCTTCCATTATGTTTTCTATTTTCTTTATACAGTTGTCTATTCCTTTTCCTGAATTAGAGTCAACTAATACTGCTGGTATTCCTTTTTTTTCAAAATAGCTTATCCATCTATTGTTTTCTTTTTCATCTGACAAGTCACATTTATTTAGTACTACTAGTTTTTTCTTACCTTTTGTTATATTTGCAATATCTGGATTTTGACTAGATAAAGGTATTCTTGCATCTAATAGTTCTATTACAATATCTACAAATCTTACATCTTCTGAAATTTGCTTTCTTGTTTTTGCCATATGACCTGGATACCAATTTATATTCATTTTGTTTTCTTCATTATTCATTACTTTCATCCGCTTTCTTTTTATTTCTTCTAAACATGCCCTACAATAAAATCTACTACATCATCTTCTGTTACTTTCAATTTTTCTTTTTCTTCTTCTGTTACATCTGTAAAATATTTATCTATTTTTTCATATTTTGAAATAGAATTTAATGGATAATCAGGATCTCTTTTATCTGATAATTTATCTACTATATAAAATCCTGCTTTATCCCATGTGTATGTATTTTCTTCTCCTTTTTCATTTATGACAGCTAAACCATAAACCCATTTACAATTTATTTTCCCATTTACTCCATATTTTTTTACTAGATTAGTATAATGTTCTAACATTTCATCATCATTTAAAGTTTTACCATTTACTCTTCTTACGAACAATCCTGGTTGTTCTTCTTCTGGAACATTTTCTAAGTATAATGTGTCATCCATACCAATGGTTGGGATATGTGACTTTTTAAATCCCTCTCTTGCTTTTATTAATGCATTTTCTATTGCAGTTTTTCCCTTTTCTTTGGATTCTAGTTTCAAATCTATATCTTTTAGAGAAATCACTTCTATTCCATTTTCCATTAATCCTTTTTCAAATCTTTTTTTCTTACTTCTATTTCCTGTTGCAAATAATATTTTTTTCATCTTATCTTCCTCCATACTATGTTATTATACCATTTTTTTCCTAAAATTTCATCATAAATAAGAAAAATGTTCGTGTATTTTTAAAAAAGAATGAACTATTTATTTATAATTCATCCTTTTTTCTATCTACATCATCTATTATAATGTTCTATAATTGTTTTTATCTGCTCTATCATCTAGTTTTCTGTCAAAGTCTTTGTTTTTATAAAACCAATCAGTTTTTTTGTCTTTTGGATTTAATTTTCTACTCTTATCTGCTAATAAGTCCAAAACTACTGCAACAGCTAAAATCATTGCAACTATTGATATAAATATATTTGTGTAATTAATTAAGTTTGATGCTGATTCTGTTGTTACATTAATTATTCCGTTTATACTGTCATATACATTCACACCAAAATACATACCATAAGAAAGTAAATATAATAGTCCACCAATCATTTTTCTTTTTACTACTAATATTATACAAACAAATACTACAAAGCATAAGATTATTTCTAAACTGGCATTTAAAGGCTCTATCCCTCCAAAGTCTAAGTTTAATTCATCCATTAGAACAACTATTACTCTAAATACCCAGAACATAATCATAAATAATACTAACATCCATGTTGAAAAATTTTTCATTTGTACCCCTCCTATTGTTAATTTTAAAAAAAGATATACTTAAAATTTTTATCCTTTTTAAGTATATCAATTTTTTATAATTTTTACAATATCTTATTTTAAATTAGTCAACAAAATCAAAATCATCTTTGAATTTTTCTTTGAATATTTCAAATACTTTATTTAATACTTCTTCATCATCAATACTTACATATGATTCTTCATCTGAATCTTCATCATCTGAATCTTCAATTTTTAATATTACTACTTCACCTTCTTCTTCTTCTCCATCTTCTGTAACTGGTAGTAATACTACATATTCCTCATTATCTAATTCAACTAAATCTAAAAATTCAAATTTTACTTCGTTTCCATCTTCATCATTTAAAATTACAATGTTATCTAATTCTTCTCCTTCAAAATTTTCGTCCATATTTTTTCTCCTTTCAATTTTTATTATCACCATTATGATAACCTATTTTTATTTTTTTTGCAATGCATTTTTTAATTTATTTAAATAAGTTTCTAAAATATACACCGCAGAAATAGTATCTACAATATTTTTCTTTTTAGTCTTATCTACATTTAAAAAATTCATTGTTTTATGAGCTTCTACTGTTGTTAGTCTCTCATCTATTGTTTCAATTTTCATTTTGTTATATTTACATTTTAGTTTATGAACAAATTCTGAAGTCACTTTTGCTCTTGGCGACATATTACCATCTAAATACAAAGGCATTCCAACTACAATTGTATCTACATCATTGTAGTTTGCTAAAATTTCATCCAGCCTTCTTAAAACAATTTTATCTGAATTTTTTCTTTCAATTGTTTCTAGCCCTTGTGCTGTAATATTAAGAGCATCTGTTATTGCAACTCCTACTCTTGCTTCTCCATAATCTATACCTAAAATTCTCATATTATTCTTCATCTAATCCTATATAATTTTTTACCATTTTTTCTAATAATTCGTCTCTTTCGATTGTTCTTATTTTATTTCTTGCATCTTTATGACTTGTAATATATGTTGGGTCTCCTGATAAGATATATCCAACTATTTGATTTATTGGATTATATCCTTTTTCTTGTAAGGCTTCATATACTTCTTTTAAAACCTCTTTACATTTTGCATTTTCTTCTCTTTCTACTTGAAAGCTCATTGTTTTGTCAAATTCCATATTGTTACCTCCTTTTATATATTTGTTATGTCACTTTCATTTGGATTTGCTGTATCTAAATATTCTTCTTCTTTTTTTAGAACTTCTTCTAAACCAGTTCCTTTGTAATAAGAAGAAATAACAAAGTTTAATCTTGGAATTGCTATTTCTCTTTCTACTTCTTCTTGTGCTTTTACTGATTTGGTTTTTACTTCCAAATTTGCTTCTTCTATTTCATCATCAGTTAAATAAATTTTAGTTTGCTCTAGTTTTGCTTTTATATCATTTAAAAAGTCTGCAACTCCTTCTGCCTCTACTCCAGAAAAGGCTATAACAAATTTTGGTCCCATATATCTTACAAAAACATATTCTTCTGATATATTTTCCTTTATTATATTACTTACTGTTGTTATTACTTTATTTCCTAATTCTCTACTATATTTTTTATTTATTTCAGGTAAGTTAATAATTTTAAACATACAAATAGTTGAAATTGTATATTGGTCTATTATTCTTTTTCCTTCTCCATATAAATATTCTTCTGAATATAGTCCAGAGAACAAGTCTTTTCTTACTATTGTCTCTAATGTTTTTTGATGTACAACTGTTTTTAATACAGATACTATATTTTCTTTTATAACCTCCAAAACAGTTGTATCAACATTATCAAAATCATGTGGAGTTCCACTTTCTATAATCCAATATCCAATATATACATTATCTATATACAATGGAAAGAAAATAGCAGATTTTGCTCTTCCAAATTCCATTTTTTGATAAGGCAATCTTTCATTATCATTATTTACTGTTACATATTTAGGTGTTGCTGTTTCTATACTATCTTTAAACATGTCCACTTCATGCAAACTTTTTAATGCTTCCCAGTGTTTTTCATCTACGTTAGAAGCTTTTACTTGATATTCTGCACCATCAAATACTACTATTGTAGAATATTTAATTTCATATCTTTCTATTAAAATATCGTTAATTTTCTTTATTTTATCCTCAACTGAAGATGCTTCTCCTATTGCATTCATAAAATCTTGCACAACATATAGATTTGTGATTTTTTGATTCATGTTTTTAAATTTTTGAATCTTTTTATGAATTGTTACATTATATACTATTAAACCTAGTACAATTAAAACTAAAATGACAACTACTGCTATTATCAATTCTACTTTCCTCCTTATCTATATTTGTGACTTAAAAACTTCTTTTCATTTGGTCTAATGTGTCATTCATACTTTGTGAAAAACCATTATTTTGTATTGATGGTGGCTTATATGAACCAGCCCCTTGTCCTCCTCCTTGATATACCATACTTGCAAGTTCTTTTAGAATTTGCATAAAGGTTTTTGAATATCCTTTTAGAGTTACTTCACATTCTATTATTCCCTCTAAGTATTTTGCATATATTTCTTCTTCAAAAGGAATTGAAATATATTTTATAAGATTTCTATCAAACAATTCTGTCATAAATGACATTGCTGGGTCATTATAATATGCCATACCACCAATTATTGTTTTTTCAGAGATTCCTCTTATTCTTACAACTTTATTTAATATTATTCTTAATTTTTTCTCATCTAATACATTTTTAGCTTTTAACTCTCTTAAAAAAGCTGTTAGTGGTTGTATTGTTAATATATCTAAAGATTGAACCAAATAAGTTTCCATTGATTCTTTAAAATATCCAATTGGTGTTTCAAAATCTGTATCTATTAATATTAAAGAATGTTTTTGAAGTAATGTTTCTAAAATTCTATCCACATTAGTAATTGTATCTTCTTCATCAGGAAGTGAAGTATATACTGTTAGATTTTTATTAACACTTATTCCTGAAGGCACTCCATTTGCTAAGTTCTCTATAGATTTTGTTGCAATACTTCTTAACCCTTCTTCATTTTTGGTATAGATATAATATGAATTTCTATTTCTTGTTGTATCTAATATTGCTGTGTTTACTCCTTGTGATGATAAATATTCTGCAACATTATTTACTATAAATGAAGTTCCATTTTTACTTGTTCCAACAAAACTTACAATTTTTTTATCAGGTGTAAGTAATCTAGATAAATCTATTGTTGGTTCATAATTTTGATTTATTCTATTTGGTATATTATTTGTAATTGGACTTACATTAAAATTAGTATTTATTGGTTCATATTCTGTCTCGTTTTTAGAACTTTCTTCCTCTTCTTCATCATAATCGTCAAATCCTGGTAATGCACCTAATTCTTCAGGTTCATTATTGCTTTCAGTATTATTAGGAACTGTTTCAAATATATTTTCTAAATGATTTCCTGTAGTTTCTTCTTCATCTTCTTCATCTTCAAGTCCATCACCAAATCCTGGTAATACATTTAAATCTTCCACCGGTTCTATAACTGGTTCTAAAACTTGTTCTACTTTTGGTTCTTCTTCTGGTTCTTCTAGCGGAAGTTGCGCTACTTCTTCTATTTCTTCTACCTCTTCTGGAATAGGATTTTTACGTGGTCTTCCTCTTTTTCTTTTTACTGGTGGATTTTCCACACTTTCTTGAACTGGTACAGCATTTTTACGTGGTCTTCCTCTTCCTCTTTTTACTGGCTCTGGTGTTACTTGTGCTACTTCTTGTTGTGGTTTTTCTACCTTTTCTACTTGTTTTACCTCTTTAGGTGTATTATCAACTTCTGGCATTATCTCATTATGTTCTACTTGTTTTTCTTCTGGTCTACTTACTTTTTTAGATAATTTTTTAGCACCTTGCATATTTACTGCTGAAGGTATAACTACTGGCTTTGTCAAAATTTGTTCTTTCGTTTTTGGAGTTAATAATTTTTCACTTGTGCCTTGTTCTGCCTCTTTTTTCTCTTTACTATTTCTATATCTTAAATTGTTTGAAACACTATTATTAAAAGACATTATTTGTTGGTATTTTGGTGATCTTTCTTCTAAAACTGCTCTTACATTTAAAGGTAAAAATTTTGATATAACTCTTAATTGTGTATCATTATATTGTGCAGCAATATTGTTAAAACTATCTACATATCTATCCTCATTTTTTCCTAATCTTTTATAATGTGCTAAAATATTTTGAATTTCAACTTCACTAACATCATTTTCGTTTTCAGCCTGATAGTTTACTTCTTCTGATTCTATTTTATAATATAGTTTTGCTTCTTTTTTAGAACGTGGTCTATTTATTAATCTACAAACTTCGTCAACACTTCTGTCATTTCCAATTATTGCGTTATATACACCTATTCCAAATAGTTTTACTAATATTTCTTCTGATTTTGTTCTTCTATCTGAACAAATTAGGATAATTGGAATATCAGCTCCTTTTGAGTTAGAAGCTTCATCACTAATATTATCTAATTTTTCAAATATAAATTTATCAATTTGGTCATATTGAGTGTGTGTAAAGGCTTCAAGGTCTTCACTTATAACAACTCTATCATATGTTTTATCTTTTTGTAATTCTTTTATTATTGCATTAAAGTAATAAACATTTTTATATGAAATAATCTGTTTATATTCTTTTTGATATTTTTTTACAATAGATTCTGATATTTCTTCATTACTTACAGCAAATAAGACTTTCATTTGTTACCCCCTTCCAAATTTTACAAACACTGCAAATGCTAGTGGTAAAACTTGGCATATAATTAATATTGTAACAAAAGTTACAATTAATCCCATACCCTTTTCTAAGGTATCTAATTTTCTAATACCAATTATGTATTGATGAATTGCACCAATTGCAATTCCTAAAAAACATAGTGGAATACTATATATTCTAACTATATTTAAAATGTATGCTACTAGTCCGGTAAGCATCTGAACCATATTTTTCTTGGTAATCTTCTAACGAGTTTGCCATATTTGATTTTAGTTCAACCAGTTTACTTTCTGTTGTTTCATCTATTACTGATGTTTCTTCTGTTGCATATACATTATTAAAAATAGAAAGCATTCCTACAATCAGTATTAATATCATAACTACCGCTATTGCTTTTTTCATTTATTTGCCCCTTTCTAAAAATCCTTCCTATGGCTATTTTTTCCTTTTAATTTCTATACTTTTATATCATACAATAAATTAAGAAAAATAGCAAGATTTTTTTATAATTTATTGTATAAATATTCCATATGTTTATATACAGCATTTGCCCAGTTTTTATCTGTTGCATACCTAGTGTTAACTCCACTTAAGGTAGAACCATTATAATATTTACCAGATGCTACTTCTCCTCCATAAATGCTTGTTCCTGCTGGATTTATATAATATTTTACAAATACCCTTGCAATTAAATCTATACTTTCTGAATAGTCTGAAAAATCATAAGCACTGTTATATGGACTACTGTCATATGCACCATAACCAAATAAATTATATTTTTCTAAAGAGATTTTTGATGTTCCCCATCCACTTTCGTGTATACCTACTGCTGCAACAAAAACCCCATTTATATTATATTGTTTTTCTATGTAATAAAAATATTCTGCATTATCTGAAAATACATTGTTTGTATCTTTATCATCTGTTAAAATCTTCTTAAATTGTTCTAATGATAATCCACTTGGTTTATTTAAAGCCATATTAAAGCTCAAAGTAGATATAAGTTCAGATTTTGACTTTTCATTTCCACCTGTACTACTAGAACTACCGCTATTTTCTTCTTGTTTTGCATTTACATCTATATATGTTGTTGCTTCTTTTTTTACATATCCTTTTTTTGTTCCAAATGATACATAATACCATTCTCCTACAATCTCTAACACTTTTAATTCATCATTTTGTGCTAATGTATACATTTTTTGCGAATTTTCATCTGGTTCTAACATTACTGATAATCTATCAGATGTAACAAATACCTTGTCTCCCACTTTTACTTCATAATTTGCTCTATAACTTCCTGTACCTACTTCTACAATCTTATTAATTGCACCTTTAGTTATTTTTGTATTTACTATTTCTTCAGATACAATTTCATCATTCTCATATGTTCTTTTTTTAGTTACTTCCTGTTTTCCTTCTCTTCCTTCTTGAACAACTTGAATTGTTCCTTTAGGTAGTGAGCTATTATTTCTATATGTTGTTAAATATTCTAATTCTGCTTCTTCTGTATAAAATTCTTCTTTTTTCCCTTGGTTTGAATTAGTTTCTATTATTTCGTCTAAATTGACTTCTTTAGCATTACTAATAGTAACATTTGTAACTTCTGCATCTGTTTCTTTAGCATATACATCATTATTTACAAAGTAAAAGTTATAAAATATTATTATGTATAATATACTAATAATAAAAGCTACTAGTCCGATTAAATTTTTAACTGTTACTTTTAGCCTTTTGTTTCTTTTTTGTTTATCTTTTGATTTCATTTTATCACCTACAACAATTTTACCTTTTTCGACCTTTTTTGTCAATTTTAAATTTTGGAAATTTTTATAGTAATAAAAGAAGTAAATATCGCTTGATACATCTTGATTTTATTTTTCTTTTGTAATATTATATATCTATCTTTTAAGGAGGAATTTATGGATAAGAAAAAGATTGTTTTAACTGTAATAACAGTTATATTATTAATAGTAGTCTTCTTTCTTGCTTATTTACTTTTTCAAAAGTATGTACTAAAGATTAACTTTGAAAACTCTGTCTTGCCTTTTGCAGATAAGAACCAAGAAGAAGTTTATAAAATAAATAAGATTACTTTTTTTAGTGGTTGTGATGCTAAAAATAAAAATGTGGCAGTAAGTAATTTTACAATAGAGAATTTATATCAATATACAGATATTGCTTTATTTTTAACTAGTAGTAATGGAGAAGATATAACTTTAGAAAATGCATTAAAAAAAGTTTCTATTTCAAATATAGAGTTTACTAAAAGCCCAACTTTAGGTACACCTCGGTCTATATTTTAAAAGTATAAACAATTTTGCCAAATCTGATTTTTCAGATGAAAATTTAATTGGTGATACTTTAGAGTTTGATGTAACATCAAGTGATGAAGCAGATTTAAATACTTCTGTTTTATATAATAACTTAGCAAATCCAATTACTATTAGCTATGTTAACCAAAATATAAAAACAGATTATACAATTACTGATACTTCTACACCTATCACTTATGATGGTTCACTTTTAAAAAAATGTAATGTTTCTTTAGATGATATAAAAGCAAGAATATCATTTGATGTAAATATTACAAACCAATTAGACCAAGAATTTAAATCTACCGTCTCTTTTGACATTCCTTTAGAAAATGAAGGAAAAACTTTAGATAATGATGGAAATATTAGTTTTACCGAAGATTGCAATTTTACTTTTTATAGATATAAATAAAATTTTAAGGAGGATACAAAATGAAAGAAGAAATTCCTGTATCAGAATTATTAAAAAAGAAATATCACAAAACAGAAGAAGTAACAAATTTTAAAGATATGTTATACCGTTCAGCAGATATATATCGTTCTAGATTTGCTTTTAAATTGAAGGATGAAAATGGAAAAATTTATGGACTTACTTATGAAGAATTTAAAAATGATGTTGTTCATTTAGGGACAAGTTTAATTAAAAAAGGCTTTTTAGGAAAAAGAATTGCAGTTATCGGAAAAAACTCATATAAATGGTGTGTTTCATATTTAGCTGCAACAATAGTTGGTATTGTAGTTCCAATAGATAAGGCACTTCATACAGATGACATTATTAATTTTATGAATGTATCTCAATGTGTTGCAATTTTAGGTGATGATAAAAATTTAAATGATGTTTTAGAAAATATATCTAAAGTAGAAAATCCAGATACTTTATTTATTTCTTTTGATAAAAAAGATGCTAATTTTTGTTTTACAAAACTATTAGAAGAAGGTAAAAATCTATATAATGCTGGATTTACTGATTTTGATGATATAAAAGTTGACCCAGATGAATTAAGAATTTTATTATTTACTTCTGGAACAACAGGAAATGCTAAAGGTGTTTGTTTATCACAAAGAAATATATGTTCAAACATTTTATCAACATATGGTATTGTAAAAGTAAAAAGAAATGACTTGTTCTTTTCTGTTTTACCACTTCACCATACTTATGAATGTACTTTAGGATTTTTACTACCTATTTATAGTGGTGCAAGTATAGCTCATTGTGAAGGTTTAAGATATATTGTATCAAACATGCAAGAATTTCACCCTTCTGTTATACTTTGTGTTCCATTACTTCTTGAAAAAATGCATAGAACATTAATAAAAAATATGAATAAATCATTACCTTCAAAATATGTAAAATCAGAAGGAAATCCTTATCATGATTTACCATTTGTTTTAAAGAAAATTGTAAGAACAAAAGTAAAAAACACATTGGGTGGAAGATTAAGAGTATTTATAGTAGGTGCTGCTAGCGTTAATCCAAATATTGCTGCAGATTTTAGAAGTTTAAAATTAAATACTCTTCAAGGATATGGTTTAACAGAATGTAGCCCATTAGTTGCGGGAAATACAGACTTTTTTCAAAGAGATGATGCTGCAGGGCTTCCTATTCCTAATGTAGAATATAAAATTGAAAATCCGAATGATGAAGGTGTTGGAGAAATTATTGTAAAAGGTCCAAATGTTATGCTTCGGATATTACGAAGATGAAGAAAGAACAAAACAAACAATTATTGATGGTTGGTTCCATACAGGAGATTTAGGTAGAATTGATAAAAATGGATATTTATACATCACTGGTAGATGTAAAAGTGTAATTGTAACAAAAAATGGTAAAAATATTTATCCAGAAGAAGTTGAAGCACATTTAAATGAGAATCCATTAATTTCAGAATCTTTAGTTTCTGGAATACAAAAAGGAAATGATGATGAAACATATATTAATGCTCAAATTTATCCAAACATTGAAGCAATTACAGAAAAATTAAAGGGCAGTGTTCCAACAAAAGAAGAAATTTGGAAAATGATTTCAGATGCTGTTGCAAGTGTAAATAAAAGTCTTCCTAACTACAAACATATTAAGAGTTTTATTATAAGAGATAAAGAGTTTGAAAAAACTACAACTCAAAAAGTAAAACGTTATGGAGACAATATGAAACCTAATAAAGACAAAAAATAAAAGATATTGTGGAGGAGTTAAATTCCCTCCATTATATCTTTTTATTGTTTTAGACAACAAGGTTTCTGGGTACTATGGCTGTAATCTTTGATTGCTATGTCTGGTCAGGTTCTTATTTTTTATACTTCTCTTGCATTTGAATAAATTTCTTCTAGTCTTTCATCAGGAAAGTTTTCATCTAAAAATACATCTATTAGTCCTTGTGCAGGTATAGCTTCTTTTCTTTCTATTTTTCTTTGACAAGCAACACTAGATATTGTTATATCAAATACAATAAAAATCACTAAACACGATGTCGCTATTCTAAAGTACTTTTTATTATATAATTCATCTATTTTATTTATTAATGGATATACATATTTAATGAATAAGATTCCTCCTATTCCCCAATATATACAATGAAGTACACTAGTTCTTCCATTTATATTTAAGAATAAATCGGAATAATCCCAAGATACTGTTCCAAATATAGTTTCTTGTAAAAATGAGAATAAATATTCTACTATCCCACCTAATAACATACTTGTTAGAAATACTTGTAACTTATTTTCTGTTTTAGGTATTATTAAGTAATATACTATTAATCCTATTCCATATACTTGAATAAATGGTCCATACACCATTCCTTGTCTTGTGACAAAATGACCGTTTTGAACAAGTCCTACTATCATTTCTACAATATATCCTATAAAACTTCCAATTAAGAAAATCCAAAATATTTTTACTAATTCTTTTACTACATCTCTTTTTTCCATATAGTTTCCCCTCTACTTTTTATCTTCTATTTAAATTATATACTATATTCTGAAAAAAAGTTTTTAGATTTTCTTAATTTTTAGTGTATTATTTCTTAATAATTTTATTATTAGATTTAGGTATAAGGAAAGTGGGTTCGCCACATGTGCAGATTGCTTCGCAATCACACAGACATATGTAACTTAACCTTGTTACTCCAGAAAAATCTGGCGATTTTTCCTACGTAATAAAAAAATCGACCTATTACAGTCGATTTTGTAATTTTTCACTTCGGATTATCCAAAGTTCAATTCCAAGAAGCGCAACAAATAAGCATATGCAAATAATAGGCTTTACTGTTCCCTCTATGATTATTCTTGGAATTTGAAGAATAAGAAGCATTACTGTTACCACAATCCCTGTGGCTCTCAGCCGTATTTTCTTCTTTAATTCTACAATTAATACTACTGTCAATACGAGTAACATAAAAAAAGTCGCAACCTGAAAAATAATTTGTTCCATAATGTTTACCTCCTAAATGTAGTTGCATTGTATTTAAAACTAACAGTAGAAGAATTCTCTTCACTAGTTAGTGAAAAAAATTGGATGACACAGGACTTTTCCTATATCATTAAAAATCTTACCATAAAATTCACATAAAGTCAAATGCTAGATATTTCATTTTGAATTAATAAAAAACAACCTACAAACTTTATAGTTCGTAAGTTGTTATAATTTGGAGCAGGTAGTGGGAATCGAACCCACGTCATCAGCTTGGAAGGCTGAGGTTCTACCATTGAACTACACCTGCATTTTTCCCCTGACAGTTATAAATTATAAATGTTTTTATTGCTTTTGTCAATACATTTTTTAAATTTTTTTAGATGAGGGAGCAATTCCCCCTCATCTGTATCAAATTATATTTTTACCTTTCTTCTGTTATATTCCTTCTTGGAGAATTAGGTCTCCTATCCATAGTTTGACTTTTTTCTCCTAATGTCCTAGGTACATCTATACGTTCAACATTTGGTAATCTTTTTCTTCTTGATTTTTTTTGTTCTTCTTCTCTTCGCTGTTGATATAATTTTATAAAACTCCTAAAAAAATTATTTGCTCTTTCTTTTTCTGGTGGAATTATTATTACTCTTCCTTTTCCAATATCTCTCTGATATTTTTTCACTTCTTCAATCAGTTCTCTACTTGAGTCTCCCATGATAGCAGCAACCATTCCATCATCAATTGCCTGCTTAAACATGGATAAGTCATTCCAACCATTTCCTATACATATATAGCCATCTATTGGATTAAATATTTCATTTGTTCTTTTTACAGCCCTTCCTTTATTTATTCCTTTTTCAGCAATATCTAAACGTATATTTTGTTGTCTTTTTGCTGGGAATTTGGTTTTATCCATATCTGTCCAGAAACCTATTTCTTCGGCAAAATCCGCCATTTCCTGCATTTGGTCTTTAGACCCTGCTAATGTAATTTTGGTTAAGCTTTCAATATTTCCACTTTTAATATCTTTTCTTAAATCGTGACTAAATCTTGCTACTTTATTGTTTTTATAATATCTTCTTACTTCTCTATCTGTTGTAGCATAAATATTTTTTCCATCTGTTACTCTTATTAAGTCTTTATTTCCACCTACTTCTTCAAACTTATCTAAAATTTGAGCAATCTTAGATTCTTCTAGTTTTATTTTATCTATTGTTTCATTGCTTTGTTCATCTATAATTATTGCACCATTATCAGCAATTACTACTCTAATTGGTACTTTATACTTTTTAGCATCTTGTTCTACATCTCCACCTGTTCTACCTGTCGTTGGAATAGCAAGTCCTCCCATTTTATTAAACAGTTGCAATGTAGTTCTAAATTCTGAATCTTTCCAATCTGTAGTTCCATCTTTGTCAAAAAAAGCAATAATATTTGGTCTTGCAAAACCTTTTAATTTCATCTTTCTTCACTTCTTTTCTCTTAAAATCTTTATAATAGATTTTATTTTCTCATAGTGTAACATATTATTTCAAGTTTTACAACACTTTATTCTCAATATTTCTTCTCTTTGTATTTTATAATTAACTTATTATATAATACAAAAAATAACCTACAAACTTTTTAGTTCGTAGGTTGTTATAATTTGGAGCAGGTAGTGGGAATCGAACCCACGTCATCAGCTTGGAAGGCTGAGGTTCTACCATTGAACTACACCTGCATATTTCCTCCTGACAGTTATAAATTATAAATGTTTTTTTCTTTTTTGTCAATAGAAATTTCAAAAAAAGTTTAGAAATTTTAGAACTAAATTTATATACTTTTAAAAGCCTTATAACATCTACATTACAAGGCTTTTATTTTATTAATCATTTATAAAAGATATAATTTATTCAGTTCTTAATGCTTCTACTGGGTCTTTCTTACTTGCCATTCTGGCTGGAATTAGACCTGCAATTATTGTTAAGAACATACTAATTAATACAAGTATTAGACCAGCTACAGGACTTAATGTTGCTTTAATTGCGACTCCTGATAAATTATATATTAAACTATTTATTGGTATTGTTAAAAGAACTGTAATTCCTATACCTAGAAGTCCTGCAATTAATCCAACTATAAAAGTTTCTGCATTAAATACTTTTGAAATATCTTTTTTAGATGCTCCTATTGCTCTTAAGATTCCTATTTCTTTTGTTCTTTCTAATACTGATATATATGTTATTATTCCTATCATTATTGATGAAACAATAAGTGAAATACTTACAAATCCAATTAAAGCATAACTTACTGCATCTATTATATTGGTAACAGATTTCATCATAGTTCCTACTATATCTGTATATGTTATTACATTTTCTTCTTTTCCTTCGTCTCTTTGTTTTTGATTATACTCCTCTATTGCACTTGCAATTTTTTCTTTATCATCAAATGATTTTGGATATATTGATATTGAAGATGGTTTATCTAAATCGACAGAACCTAAAGTTGCTAAATTATCTTCATATGTTGCTTCTTGATTTTCTCTATATGTTTCCATCATATCTGCAATTTGTTCTGGAGACATCTGAGATAGTGCCATTTGTTGTTCGGTACTTAGATTTTCTATATTAAATGTTTGACTTTCCCCTTCTTTTGGAAATTCTAATCCTGTAAACACATTTACCTCGGGATTTTCTTTTTGTTCTTTTACGATTTCTGCTTCATTTGTTTTATTTATTACATATTCTTTTAAATCTTTTAAGTATCCAATTCCTCCTGCCATAGCTGTTGCTGTACTATTTTCATTTTGTTTTATAATTCCTACAACTTTTATACTTTCTGCATCTGATATTTTTTGCTTCATATAATTTTCATCATTTTCTTTATTTACCCATAATCTATTTTCTTTTTGATAATAGTCACTATTTAATAATAATTTAAATGATAAATTTAATAATTCATCATAAGTATAAGTTGTGTTTTCTGGTTCTTCGACCTCTTCTCCTTTTGTTAATTTATCCATTGTTTCTTCTAATTCATCTTGATTTTTTAATCCTAATGAATAAAGTACATAATCATTTATTCTATTTTGTTCATCTACTATTAAAACTACTTCATTATAATTTTCAGGCCATGCTCCTGCTACTAAGTCATATTGTGAATGCAATAGTTCTTCATTATCTAACATTTCTGTCCACACATCTGTATTCATAAAACTAATGCCATTACTTCCGTGTCTCTGTCATTCCTCCCATACCTAATTTTTCCATAACAGTACTAGGGTTTACTTTTACTATTCCATCCTCTGTATTTTCTTTATATAGATTTAAATTTAAACCATATCCATATTGTATTGAGTTTGAATTATTTACTATTTCATTATTATCTTCTTCTAAATATTTTTTAAATTCTGTTAAATTATTACTTTGTACCTTATTTGATATAGTTGATAACATTTCTGTCATTATATTTTGTGAATGAATTTTGCCATCAGCTAAATTTTCATCTTCATCGCTATTTTCTTGCATCATAGTTTCTAACATACTTGATGTGTCTATTGTTGCTTCTTCAATGGTTATAGGGTATGATGACAAAGTATCTTCTTCTACTCTATCTATATAGTTTTGTATCCCTGTTGATATTGCAAGTATTAAGGCTATCCCTATAATTCCTATACTTCCTGCAAATGACGTAAGAATTGTTCTTCCTTTTTTAGTCATTAAATTATTTAAACTTAAATTTAATGCAGTAAAAAATTTTATTGATGTTCTTCTTTTTTCTTTTTCTATATTTTTCTCTTCAGATTTATTATCATATTGATTGCTATCATCTGTAATTACACCATCTAATATTTTTATTATTCTTGTAGAATATTCTTCTGCTAATTCTTTGTTATGTGTTACCATTATTACTAACTTATCTTTTGCTATTTCTTTTAGAATATCCATTACCTGTTTACTAGTTTTAGAATCTAATGCACCTGTTGGTTCATCCGCCAAAATTATATCTGGATTATTCACTATTGCTCTTGCAATAGCTACTCTTTGCATTTGTCCACCTGATAACTGATTTGGCTTTTTGTGTATTTGTTTTTCAAGCCCTACTTTTTTTAATGCCTCAATTGCTCTTTTTTGTCTTTCTTTTTTTTGCACTCCTGATAAAGTTAAAGCAAGTTCAACATTTGATAAAATGGTTTGATGTGGTATTAGGTTATAGCTTTGAAATACAAAACCTACTGAATAATTCCTATAAGCATCCCAATCTTTATCTTTAAAATCTTTTGTTGATTTTCCGATTAATTACTAAATCACCACTTGTATATCTATCTAATCCTCCTATAATATTTAAAAGTGTTGTTTTCCCACAACCACTTTGTCCTAGAATTGATACAAATTCACTTTTTCTAAATTCTATGCTTATACCTTTTAAGGCTTCTACTTTACTATCTCCTGATATATATTCTTTAGTTATATTTTTCAATTTTAGCATATATTCCTAGCCTCCTTTTTGCCTTTTATATTTATACCACATTTATTTTATTTTTAGTATAATTTTCACAATTATTTCACAATTAATTATATAAAAAAACACACTTACATATTAAGTGTATTTTGCTTTATATCTTTTTAAATTTAGCTATAAAAAATCCTTCCATATTTTTTGATGGTAATATTCTAATTGCTTTACTTATTTCCTTATTTAACCCTTTATTAAATCCTTGAAGTTTTTCTCTTAAATCTAAATTAATATCTAATAATTTTAATTCTAAATTTTCTAATGCCCATTCTAATACTTCTTCATTTTCTTTTTTGTTTAAAGTACATGTTGAATATACTAAGACTCCTCCTGGTTTTAATGCTTCATATGCACTTTTTAATAGTTTCTTTTGAAGTTTTGCAAGTTCATTTACCGTTTTTTTAGACCATGTTCTGTATGTTTTTGGGCTATTTCCTAAAAATCTTCCTTCTCCACTACAAGGTGCATCTAATAAGACTTTGTCAAATTCTTCTTTATGTTCTTCTCCTACTTTTTCTCCTCTTTTATTTATAACTTCTACTATATTTGCACCTTGCATTTTTATATTATATCTTAGTCTTTCACATCTAATACTATCTAATTCATTTGCTAAAATATATCCTTTATTCTCCATTAAAGCTGAAATTTCAGTTGTTTTACTTCCAGGTGCTGCTGTTAGGTCTAAAACTTTTTCATTTGGTTTAGGATTTAAAACAAGTGGTGGTATCATACTTGATAAACTTTGAAGATATATACCTCCTTTTTGATATATTTCTAAATTTTGCAATTCTTTTTCTTTTACATTTTTAATAACTAATGCATCTTTGTACCATTCTATTCTATCAAATTTTATATTATTTTCTTTAAATTCTCTAATCACATCTTGAACATTACTTTTTAAAGTATTTACTCTTACTGTTGTTTTTCTATCACCTAACATTCCTGATAAGATTTTATCTACTGTAAGTGGAGTATAGTTATTATATATATCTTCTATAAAGTCTTTTGGTAATTTCTTTTTTACATCTAATATTGATAACATTTATCTTCCTCTACTTTTTATTATTTTCTAGATACCATTTTGCAAATTCGCTAAATGAATCTGTTGATTTTTCTCTTTTTCTTCCATCTCTTTCTTCTTTTGTCATTTGTGCTAATGTTTTATCATATCCATATGGTTTATATATATACCATAAATCTGACCATTTTTCATCTGTGTCATTACCTAATATTTCTTTTGTTAACACACCTTCATGTTTTCCCATAAATTGATGTAATTCTTTTCCATCATAATATGATAAACATTCTCCAAAATAGCATTTTCTATTTTCCTTATTTTCCATTAGTTTTAGTATTCCATTTATTCCTATTGTATCTAAAGCATAATTTACAAATGCTCTTGGAAAGCCATTTAATTCTTCAATAAAAAATCCACTATCCATTGATATACATGGCTTATTTACCAATTTATATGCTTCTTCTACTTTTACTTTAGATATGTATTTTATATCATCACTTCTTGGCTCTTCTAAATCATATTCAAAAATCTTGAAATTCACTTCTTTAAGTGCTTTTTTAGCTGATGCAATTTTACCTTTATTATGTGTTACAAATACTATTTCTTCCATTTACTTTTCCCTTCTTATGTCATGTTCTATAATCCACTTTATATCTTCTATAGATTTATCAATGTTAAATCTACCATTTCCTATAGGATAATATACAGAATAGAATTTATATTTTTTTCCTTTATACCCATGTTTCTCCATTAATATATTTTGTTAAAGCCATAATAAATGCATTTCTTGTTAAATCTATTCTTGTTACTTCTCCTTTGGTTAATATTCCAATTCCACCTTGAGATTTGCTTAATTCATTTTCGTTCTAGAATATATTTTCTTTGTTCATTTCTACTTGTTTTACCATATGTCCTATATTTCCTTCTCCTGCAAATTTGTCCATATCAAAAAAGTTCTCATCTTTATCTATCCAATATAGCTTATTTACTTCTTCTACTAATTCTACATCTTTATTTAACTTTCCTGCATAAACTTCTAATTCCATATCTTTTAGCTTATAATTAAGATTCATAATATTTGTTAATTTAATATCACTCTTAGTTATTCCTGTTTCTTCCTCTAATTCACGATATGCTGCATGAAGTTCTTCTTCATCTTTTTCTACTTTTCCTCCTACTAAGTTAAACATTCCTTTATATGGTTCTTTTTCCCTTTTACACATAAGTATTTTTTCTTCTTTTTTGTTATATACAATTATTACATTTAATTTTTTCATTTTTACACCTCTTTATTACAATTTTTTTGAATAATAATACATATCTATACACTGCATATTACCATCATTTAACCTCTATTTCATTAATATTTCGGTTTTTATTTCATGATTTATCAATTTTGAAAAATTAATAGCATCTTCTTTTGTTCCCACTATACTTCCATAATGAATAGGTATAGCTATTTTAGGTTTTATTTCATTTATTAATTCTCCCGCTTCTTTAAAATCCATTGTATATGTTCCTCCAACTGGAACAAATGCAACATCACATTTTACTTTCTTATTTTCTTTAGTGATATCTGTATCTCCTGCGATATAATATGAAATTCCTTCAATTTCAATTATATACCCTACCCAACCATTTTCTTTTGGGTGAAATGCTTTATTTATGTTATATGCTGGTATTGTTTCAAATTTAATACCTTTTATTTCTTTTTTCTCTCCTGGTTTTACAGTAATAATGTTTTCTTTTTTGATACCTTTATCTAATAGTTTTGACCAAAGGTCTTCTGGTATAATTATTGTTGTATCTTCTTTTATTACTTTATCAATATCTTCCTCTGAATAATGGTCATAATGGTCATGTGTTATAAATATTAAGTCTGCATCATTATATTTTCTTTTTATTTCAAATGGGTCAAAGTATATTACATTTCCTTTTTCTATTCTAATACTACTATGACATAAAACTTCAATTCCTTTTAACATATAAAACACTCCTAACAATTTATTTTATCTACATTTTTTTAATAATTAGTATTTCTAGTTAAATGATATGGCTTTAATTCCAAACTTTTATTTTTTCCTTGACTCCAAATATAATCATTAATATCAATTGCACACGCCTTATTTTCTAATTTTTCCTTTATTAAATCTATTACCACAATCATATTAGCTCTTATTTCTACTTCATATTCTGAATTTACTTCTATTTCTTTTTTATTGTCTATAATATTTGCTAAATTTTCACTATATTCTAAAATTCCTAATCCTCTCATTACTTGTGGTATTTTGTAATCACTACATCCTACTAAATGGGAATAGTCAACTTTTACATTTTCTTTTAATTTTCTTATATGTAATATATCTGATGTCAGTAATTGCGCTAGTTTATAAAAATAAATTTTCTTGTTGTTGTAAGTTCTTTCGTCTTTAAAATTCTCAAAATACTTTGTTATGATTTCAAATAATTCTACATCACTGGTAATATCTTTTATGAATAAATAAAAATTTCCGTTCATTTTTTCATCTACTATTTTACTAACATTTTTTATAATATTATATCTTTCTTCAAATAATGGAATTTCTATATTTCCTTTTAATATCTCTCTAAATTCTTCTTTTGTTATATTAGAAAAATCAGTAGTATTTTTATCTTTTACATATTTTAAGATTGCATATAATAATGCAATACTCCCATCTTCTTTTCCTTCATTTGTGTCTATTGTCCATTTAGGACTTCCCCAAAATGAAAAGTCTATTGATTCATATACTAATAAGAAATTAATTATTGTCTCTACTGGCAAATCCAATAAATCATATGGAGAAAAGCTTAACCAATGTTTCTGTTTTACTTTATTGATTGTTTTTACAAATTCATCTATTTTTGTTTTATTTATTTTAACTGATTTTGAATTTTTAGAAACATATTTACAACTTTCAATTATCTTATTTAACATAACTTTAATTTTCTCCTTCTTAATAATTATTCACTTTGTTTTTTAATATTTATTTTTCATTATTAATCCATCTTCCATATTTATTTTTGTTGGAATTATATATTTTGCATCAATTTTGTGTAAAATCATATTGTTAATTACTTTCATTGCTCTTGAGCCATCAAACCATTTAGGATTATCACTATTTTCTCTAATTCTGTCCAAAGAAGTTTCTAAAGCATTTCTGTCATAATTATCACTCATATTAGCTGTTATCATATATTTTTGTTTATCATTTTTATATAAAGTATTATCTAACAATTTATATTCTGCATTATTATACCAGTATAAATGGTCACCACCTGCTAATATTAAAACATCTGCCTTAATATTTATATCATTAATTAATTCACTAACATAATTATATACATCATTAAAAGAACAATCTGGAATATCATTTTTTAAAGTATCAAATTTATTCGTAATATCTACTACTCCAAAATTATAATATTTTTTATCTATAATTTTTTTATTATTTACAAATATAAGTTCTGTCGAACCTCCTCCGCCTATAAAAACACAAATATTTCCTTTGTAGTCTATATCATTATAACAACCTAATGCAGTATAATTTGCTTCATCTTCTTGAGATACAACTTCTATTTTTAAACCATATTTATAGTTTAATTGATTATTTATTTCTTTTAATTCTTCTTTAGATATATTTCTGAATATACTACATCCATAAATATTTATATTTTTAGTATAGTTTAAAGCATTATTTATCACATTGTACAATAGATTTACATCATTATCATTTATTTTATTTTCTATTTTATAATTCTTCTTAAATTCAATTGTAGTCGTATTTTCATATACTAATTTTTCATCTTCATATATGTGCGTTTTAGTATTGTTACTTCCTATTTCTATAATTCCAAACATTTTTATTCCTCCACTTAAAGTAAATTTATTATATTTTTTAATCCTTATTATTTATACCACTTTATGAATTTTCCTTTATAACTCTATATATTTCTCCCCAGTTGTTCACTTCTTTTATATACTCATTTTCTTCTAGTTTCATCAGATTTGTATCTCTAAAATATAGTGTCTTTACTTGATTATCTGCTAATCTTTTTATTATTCTCCAATCATCATCAATCTATATCAAATATCTCCTCATAAGTTCTAAATGTTGTTTCACTATCTATTACTACTCCATCTAAATCTATTCCTATTTTCATGATTTTCTCCAATACTTAAATTTATTTATCAACATAAATTATTCTCTTTCTATATCTTTAAATTTCTCTTTATAATATTGCATTACTTCTGAACTTCTAGAATATACTCTTAAGTTTCCTACCTCCATTAGTTTTCTTTTTATCTCTAATTCTTCGGAAATAGGATTATAAAATAATTTCCCATTTACTTTTCCTCCAATTTATAATTTACACCTAAAATATTTTCTTTCTCATCTACTTGTATCTTCATTTTAAATTCGCATTTTTCATCAGTTAGACCTTTAATAAAAAATCTATCTAAAATCATTATATTAGACAATATTTTTTCTTTCTTTAATAATTCATTAATTTCTATCCACTCTGATGTATTTTCTTCAAAGTCTTGTGGTTTTCCTTCACATTCATTACATATAAATATATCAAAATCAAATATTCTATTTGGATATTCAATAATCATATTTCCCTTATATTTTAAGTTTCTAATTTTTAGTCCTGTTTCCTCGCGCATTTCTCTTATAACTGTCTGTTCTGGAATTTCTCCTTCTTCAATTTTCCCACCTGGTATTTCATAATATCCTGCTTTTTTATTTCCTTCTTTATATTTTGTTACTACTACTTTATTATCTTTTATTAAAAAGCATCTAACTGCTTTTCTTATTGGTTTATCCATTCTTTTCTCCCAACTAATATTTTTACATATCTACATAAGCATATTTACTTACTTTCATATTTATATAACTATCAATCTTTTCTTTCGATTTATTTGAAACATCATATATTCTGCTTCCATTGGCTGTAATCGGATTTATATATCTTCTTTTTACTTTTCTGCTTACACAAAACTTATCATCTTTATATTCCTCACAATCCACAAAATTATTGCAGTTCATGAATCTGTTAAATATATTTGAAATTTTCTTATCTGGGCAGTTTCTTATCATATTGATTATTTCTTGTTCAGACAATTCATATAAATCTTTTTTGGTTATATACTTTTCTTTATACATTTTTTCTATAATGTCCGCAAAAAAATACATAGTTATTGTATCTTTAGAGCTAATCCATAAAGGCCATAACTCACTTGCTCCATTTATAAATTTCTCTGCCTTTTCTACCGTTCTAAATCCTAATTCAGAAATATTATCTTCATTTTTTATAATTTGGATATCTTCATATATATCTTTTATCTCTGATAAATCCCAAACTTTTTTATAGTAAGTTCCATTCATAAATGTATATTCTAATCTATCTGCTGATAATTTTGGTGTTTCATTATCTGCTACCGGATAAATTTTATAATCGCTTACTTCTTCTATTTCTATTTTATCTCTTTTTAATAAACTCATTATTTCTTTTGAATTCTTAATTACTTCTAATGTCTGTTCTTCTGTTGATTCTTGTTTTTCTGCATCACCATTTAAAAAATCTATACAATGTTTAAATGCTGGACTTGATATATCATGAAGTAAACCTGCTATTGTTTGTTTCTTATCATGTGTAAAATTCCATATAATAAGAGCCACACCTACACTATGTTTTAAAACTGAATACATATCTTCATATATGTTTTCTTTTCTCCAGTAAGCACCACATATTTGATTAATGCCATCTAGTTTTTGCATTTCTGGAGTATAAATATAATCATTTAAAAACTGTGGAAAGTCCTTTGAAAGTATCGAATAATATCCTTTCGTATTTTGGTTTATTTGTTCTATATAATTTTTTGACATTTTTACTCCTTGTTCCAAATTCTATTTATATTTTCTTTCTCTTTATCTTTTAAAGCCTTATATAAATCAATATCTAGTTTATTACATACACTACATAATACAATAAAAACGTCTGCCACTTCACTTTCTATTGTATCATAATGGTTAATTTTATTTTTATCTATCCCCATATTGGTAGCATTTTTTCTTATTGATTTTGCAAGTTCTCCAACTTCTTCTAAAAGTAGTAACATTGTTTTCTCTATTTCTTGATTCGAAAAACCTCTTATTTCTATCACGTCTTTTATATATTTCTGTACTTCTTGCAATGTGTTATTTTCATTTAACTTATTCCATAAATCTAATTGACTATTCAATTTAATTCTCCTTACAATTTTTCTTATTTCGTTTCTTTCTCTATTCGTCTTATTTCATATCTCCATCCAGGTTGCCAATTCTTTGTTTTTCTCCAGTCGTTATCTATTGCATCTTTCCAACTAATATTTTTTGTTATGACTTCTAAAGCTAATTGTGGTGCTTTATGTGAGACTAAAGCAATAGTTTTTCCATTATAACTTTCTAATAGATATTCACAAAAATTTCTTAGTCTTTTTTCAACTTCTTTTAAAGATTCTCCATTAGGAAATTTACTATCTATATGTTCTTCATATTTTACCAAAGATGTATCTGCTCCATTTAAATCTCCATAATTGCATTCTCTTAGCCTTTTATCGTGTAATATCACTTTTGAATCTTTGAATGTATATTTAGCCGAATCCATTGCTCTTTTCAAATCCGAACTAATTACTAAATCTATTTCATTTAAGTTTATTTGCTCTCTCAATTTAATACTTTGCTCTATTCCTTTTTCACTCAAATTTCCACGCAACCATCCTGTAGATTTATGCTCTATATTATCAGTGGTTGTTCCATGCACAAAATAAATTATTTTAACTGCCACACCTTTCACTCTCCATTAACATTATAATCATATTCCCATAAACTTAGTTTTCCGTTTATCTTTATTGGTCTAATTTCTTCTACTTCTTCAATTTTAAATCCATAGCCTTCCCATTCTGTTCTGTTTAAACTTTTATAAACATTAGGATTTTTAGGAATAACTCTTTTTCTAAAATTGTCATCAACATAAATGCAATCTGTTATTTTAGCTTTTGCTATTATACAACCTTCAGGATACTCTAATTTCAAATCTTCGAATCTAGTCATTGCTTCTTTGTCTGTTCCTTTACCTGCATGAATTAGAATTTCTCCTCTATATTTTGTTTTCCAAGTTCTAAATTCATATTCCTTATACCTTTTTGCAATCAATGTTGCCCAAGGTTGTTTAATAGTTATAACTTTCATATTCTTCCCCTTAATTTGCAATTAGAATTTAAGTTACTTCATATTATTTATATCTAAACCAATATTTTTATAAATCTCATCAACAGTACATGAAACAGTATCCTTGAAAGAATATCCTAAAATACTTAATATTTTTTCTATATCATTTTTATCTTTTCCTTCAATTTCAATAAATGGTAATAACCTAGGCCATGTATCAATATCTATCTCATGTTCATTTAAAATATATTTTTCTCGTCTTTTTTCTTGATAGCTTCGATATGAAAATCCAAGCTTTTCAAGTAATTCATTTGTTTCTTCAAAAGAATTTACTTCTATCTCTGTTTCTTGCATTTGCTGGATTCTTCTTTTTTCAATAACAGCTATATTTCTCTTTTAATAATATCTACACTATATCACAAATTCACATTTTCCTCAACAAATTCGGTAAAATTCACACTAAATATTTTGAATTTTTGGGCAAAAAATAAAGCACCTTTAAAGACACTTTACTTAGGATTCTCTTTAACTCTTAAGTTTTATTTTTATATATTCACTTGCTATTTAGGAACATAATGTAAACTTGCTTTTCTTTGTTTTTTCGTCCTATGGATTTTTATAGCACGGATTTTTCCATTTTTTCGTTCTATTAAAATTTATAGCACGGATTTTTTCAATTTTCCGTGCTATAAATTTTTGTAAAACGATTTTTTAATATTTTCCGTTTTATAATTTTTATTATTGAAGATAACAAGGTTCTGGGTAACCCGATTGCAATCTTTGATTGCTACGTCGGGTCAGGTTCTTATTTTAAAAACAAATCAATATATTTTTGAAAAGCAAATACTTGATTTCTACTATATCCAGTTGTTTCTATAGTAATATTCTTTTCTTTTAATGCATTAATACATACATTTAAAGTTGTTGGTTTTAT
>CAKNKX010000015.1 GCA_930987745.1 uncultured Clostridium sp. | reverse complement strand
GATTTCAAGCACTTTTCATCGCATTTTTCGACACTAAAAATAATATCTTGTCGAAAAGTACAAATTAATATTATAAACTAGACATTTTTAGACAATAAAATGAGAGATTAGAGAACTGTCCCATAATCTCTCAAAATATGTTTTGAAGATTAAATGCATATTTATCTTCTATGTGTTTTAGTAAAAATGCACTCTTTTCTAAGTTTTCACTTGTTTCATTATAGTTTAAATTAGCTACTTTTCCTCTTAAGACAACAAGCTCTGCTTCTACCTTTTCTAGCTCAGTATGTTCTATATAATATGCTAAAATATTAAATCTATCTCTCCAAGTATTATATAATTCTTCTGTTTTATTTTTAATTACAGTTTCATCTTGCTCATTTTTACTTACTTCTTGTTTTAATTCATCTATTTTTTCTGTTAGCTCTGCAACAGATTTACTTGTGTAGTTTTGTGAAAAAAAGTTTCCTACCAAAATTAATATTATAATAGCTAAACATACAAAAACTTCTCTAATCATTTATTTTCCTTTCTCTGGCAAAAAATTTGGTTTTTTCCATCTATAGTCACAACTAATGCATCTTTAGTTCTCATATGAAATTTTTCTACTTGTTTTTCTAGCCATTTTTCATCTTTTCCAATTGCTTTTAGATTCTTTTCCATTATTTTTCCATCTATTACCAAATCATATGGAATTCCTTCATATTCAGGCTCTATATTCAAATCTTCTGGTATTACATTTCTCTTTCCCGGTTTTTGTATTATAGTTACTTCTCCACTTGTTTCTAATATTGCATATTCTACATCTGCTAGATTAAATACATTATTTCCTCTTAATCTTTCTTGCAATTCATTTATTGTAAATCTTTCTTTTTTTAGTGCTTTTTCATCTATTTTTCCTCTATATATTAGTATTCTTGGTTTTCCACATATTATTTCTCTTGCTTTTATACTTTTTAAGTTTATTAAAGATATTGTTATATGCATAAGAAGCAAACCTAAGATTGGTATTATTCCATTAAATATAGGAATTCCAATTTCAGACATTGGAATTGTAGCTAAATCTGCAATCATTATCGAAATTGCTAGTTCAAAAGGTTGAAGTTGCCCTATTTCCCTTTTCCCCATAAATCTCATAACTATTAATACAATCATATATAAAATAATTGAACGAAAAAAAGTTATTAACATCTGTTTCACCTTTCTTTTTTTAATTATTTTTTACAAATTTTAACTTTTTTATACTCTAATTTTTGAATAAATAATATTTTTTTGCAAATAATATTATTACAACCTTTTATTTTTTACAATATGAATTTAAAAACTAAGGAGGTCAAGACTTATGTCACACTCTAATGAATCAGGAGCACAAAAAAGCACTTCTACAGTTTGGCAAATAATTGGTAGATTTGTTGCTGCTGCGGTTGTACTAGCTATTACTGCATTTTTTACACCTGGTTTTACTATTAATAGTATTTGGACTTTAGCCATCGCTGCTATCGTTTTAACTGCTATTGATTATTTAATTGTAAAATTTACAGGCTTACATGCAAGTCCTTTTGGAAAAGGTTTTGTTGGATTTGCACTAGCAGCAATTACTCTATATGTAACTCAATTCTTTGTTGCAGGATATTCAATTTCTTGGATTGCTGCAATTATAGGTGCTTTAATTTATGGTGTAGTTGATTATTTTATACCTGGAAATCAACAAATGTAGTAAAAAGCGATATAATCAAAATTTTAAGATTATATCGCTTTTTATTTATTCACTTATTATTTTTAACCTTTACTTTTTATCAACTATTTCATTTTTATTTTTATAAATACTATTTTCTGGAACAACTCCTCTTACAGATGATAATGGATATATATTAGTATTTTTTCCAACTACAGTTCCAGGATTTAAGACTGAACCACAACCTACTTCAACATTATCTCCTACCATTGCTCCAAATTTTTTAATTCCAGTTTCTATTTGTTCTTCTTTTCCTTTAACTACAACTAATTTCTTATCTGATTTAACATTTGAAGTTATTGCTCCTGCTCCTAAATGTGACTTATATCCTAAAATTGAGTCACCTACATAGTTATAGTGAGGAACTTGAACTTTATTAAATAAGATTACATTTTTTAACTCTGTAGAATTCCCCACAACTGCACCATTTCCCACAATAACTTTTCCTCTAATAAAGGCACAGTGTCTTATTTCTGCATCTTCTCCAATAATTGCAGGTCCTGTAATATATGCTGATGGATATACTTTTGCAGTTTTTGCAATCCAAATATTTTCACCTTTTTTCTCATATTTCTCAGGGTCTAATTTATTTCCCAATTCTATTATATAATCTGCAATTTTAGGTAAAGCTTCCCATGGATATGTAAGATTCTCTAATAAATCTTTGGCAATTGTTTCATCTAAATTATATAAATTTTTAATTTTATATTCTTCCATAAACTCAACTTCTTTCTAATTTGAGAATTTTGGGGACGAACCCTTTTTTCTCAAGATTCACTAATTCCAAAATTTTTCGTATAATTCTTTTGCAGTTTTTGGGCTATCTACACCTTCTTTGTTTTTTACTGGTGCAAATTCTTCTTCTCTTTTTACTCTAAGTAATGCCATATCGTCAAAAAATTCAAATGCATCAAATATAAATGATTCAAATTTATATGAGTTTGGCTCATCTGGTATTGCTTCTTTTCCATTTTCATCTATGTATGAGTTCTTCTTAAATGCACTATGATACATTAGTGTTTCTTTACTTGCTTTTTCTATTGCATCAATTGTAAACAAATGGCATAATATATTAGATTCACCAAATTTTAATTCTCCATTTTTATCTACTTCTTCTGCCATCTTTTCAGGTAATTCTGCATATTCTATAATCTTTGGATGACCATTCATTTTGCAAAATACCCCTACTTTTTCATGAGGGTTTGCCTTTACAACTGATTTTGAAGCAATTTGCACATTTTTATCGATAGCTAATCCTAATAATGTTTCATCTACCATTTTTAATAATGCATTATCCACTCCACCAATAAATACCCATTTAATACCATTTTCTTTCATTTCAGCTAAACATCCACTTGCTCTTAAAGATGAATATGTACCACCATTTCCATCTGATGCTTCTTTTATTTTATAATTTTTGTCTATTAATAGTTTTCCATTTATATCTACTAGTGGTAATTCACTTTGCATAAATATTCTTACTTTATCTTTTGGATATCCAAAATAATTATGTTTTTTTAAGAATTCCACAGTATCTTTATTATTTTCTTTACTTGTCATTATATACCAAGGTATTTGTATATTATATTTTTTATTTGCTTCTTTTAAGTTTTCTGCTAATATTTCAAATAAATATTTTCCTTTTCCATATACATCTAATTTAAATGTACCCTTAGGTCCATTATGACCAAGTCTTGTTCCTTGCCCTCCTGCCATAGTAACTACTGCATATTTACCATTTTTTATTATTTCTGCTCCCAAGTTATCTAATTTTTCTTTTTCGTCCTTTGAAAGCTTGCTTTTATCTAAATAATCTATTGATTCAATTTTATTTTCTTTTATTTCAATTTCTTTTTTGGTATTTTCATATAATTCGTGGATTTGCTGAAAATCAATTTTCATTATTTGTTCTATTAATTCTTGTTTCTTTTTTCCTTCTAATTTATTTAATAATTTTATTATGTGGTCTTGGTTATAGGTTTTAAGTATTTCAATTGCGTCTTTTGCTTTATCCATTTTGCCTCATCCCTTCTTTAAGCTTAAAATTTATATCTTTACTTATATTATATGTCTTATTATTTCATGTTGTTATTTTAACACAATCACTTTTTATAATCAAGTTTTTTGGAAAACTTGTCATATTCCAGATTTTTCCTCAATATATATTAACTAAAGTATTTAGTACAAACATTATGTTTCGAATTTTAAGGAGGTATATAATGGAAAATACAAAATTATATCAAGATATTGCAAAAAGGACTGATGGGGATATTTATGTAGGAGTTGTTGGACCTGTAAGGACTGGGAAATCTACTTTTATTAAGAGATTTATGGATTTATTAGTAATTCCAAACATTGATAATGAATTTAAAAAAGAAAGGGCAAAAGATGAACTACCTCAAAGTGCTGGCGGAAGAACTATAATGACAACAGAGCCAAAATTTGTTCCAAACGAAGCAGTTGAAATAACTTTAGACAATAACTTAACATTTAAAACAAGACTTGTAGATTGTGTAGGTTACCTAGTTGATAATGCAATAGGATATTTAGAAGATGACATGCCAAGAATGGTAAAAACACCTTGGTCTGAAGAAGAAATTCCTTTTGAAACAGCAGCAGAAATTGGAACTAAAAAAGTAATCGAAGAACATTCGACAATAGGTATTTTAGTTACTACAGATGGTTCTATTACTGATATTCCAAGAGATGATTATATACAAGCTGAAGAAAGAGTTGTAAGTGAATTAAAAGCTTTAAATAAACCTTTTATTATTTTACTTAATTCTCAAGAACCAACATCTAGTTATACAACTGAACTTGCCAGTCATTTAAGTGAAAAATATGATGTGGCAGTTATACCAATCAATTGTGAAAACTTAAACCTTGATGATATTAATAACATTTTCTCTAAAGTGCTATATGAATTTCCTTGTAATGAAATAAAAATAAAATTCCCTCGTTGGGTTGATGGTTTGAATTTATCTCATCCTTTAAAAACAGAACTTTTAAAAGAAATAAAAGATGCATTTTCTGATGTAAAAGTTTTAAGAGATATACCTATTTGTATAAAGAAAATTGAGAAAACAGAAATCATCTCTAAAACTTCAGTATTAGACATTAGATTAGATTCTGGAAATGCAAATGTTGAAATAACATTAAAAGAAGAATTATTCTATAACATATTAACAGAAATTACTGGTGTTACAATTAATAATGAAGGTGATTTATTTAGTATCATTTCTGAACTTGCAGTAACTAAGAAAAAATATGACAAAATATCTTATGCTTTAGATGAAGTAGAAAGAAAAGGTTATGGAATTGTTACTCCTTCTATTGATGATTTGGTTTTAGCTGAACCAGAAATGATAAAACAAGGTTCTAGATTTGGTGTAAAATTAAAAGCAACAGCACCTTCTATCCACTTAATTAAAACAAATGTGGAAACTGAAGTTTCTCCAATAGTAGGTTCTGAAAAACAATCTGAAGAACTTGTAAATTATTTACTTTCAGAATTTGAAAGTAATCCAAAAGAAATTTGGAATTCAAATATATTTGGAAAAAGCTTACATGAACTTGTTAATGAAGGCTTACAAACAAAACTTTCTAAAATGCCTGAAGATGCTCAAATTAAACTTCAAGAAACTCTAGAAAGAATTGTTAATGAAGGAAGTCGGAGGATTAATTTGTATAATATTATAAGTAATAAAAAGGGAATCTGGAAACAGATCCCTTTTTCTCTTAAATTCCTGATGTACTTAATGTTGGATAATTAAATATTTTTCCACCTTCTGTAAAATTACCTCTTGGAGTATGGTCTTGATAAAATTCTGTTGAACCTTTTAAAAAGTATCTATATTTTGCACTACTTGGCAATGTCCCTCCTCCACGAAGTATTGGGTCATCCCAAGTCGTATCTATTGCATACCAACTGCCATTTACTTCTACATAATTCCATGCGTGGTCTTCAGTTTGTCCTTCAGAATTTGTTCCTGTTCCAATTACTAACACACATGGAATCCCAAGTTCATCCATCAAATATTTAAAACTTCTTGCATATCCTTCACAAACTGCTTTGCCATTTACTAATGCACCATAAATGTTATATATGTTTGGAAGTGATATTGAACTATCATATTCAATATTATCTACTAAATAATCATGTACCATTCTTATATCTTGATAAGTATTTCCTGTCCTATTTGCAAGTATGTTATTTTTTATGTTTTCTATTTCATTTAAAGCTCTATCTACTTCTGCCTTACTTGAAAATTCATCAATTAAATAATTTGAATTACTACTTCCTTGATTCATAAATACATTGTATGTTACATTATTCCCTCTTGTTGTTGATTCAATATTTAAATACATCTTATTTGGACTTAAGTAAAACACATCTGGATTATCATATGTATATGCTTCTATTGCTGATTGATAATAATCAGCTAGTTTATCTTGCCCATTTGTTTGGCTCAAAACACTTGAAAATTGATTTCCAAATTCTACTTGATATGTTCCAGATTTCATATTTTCTTTATTTTTTTCAAATGCTTGATATATTATTTTTGATTCATTATCTAATTGATTATATAAATATTTATCTATTTGAATTGTTGTTGTATCTACATTTGTATCTGTTCTGTTCTCTGCCATAATATTGTCTAATGTATTTTCAACCACATTTGGTGTTACTACTTGATTTTCACTTGTATCTTCACTTGAAATTTGTGTAATTATATTTTGTGGAGAAACTTCTTCTCCTGTTACTTCTTGCCATATTGCAATCCCAAATATTCCAAGTATTAAAATTATTAAAATAATAATTACAGAAATTATAAATGTTGCAAATCTACTTTTCATATTTTTTCTCCTTTGAATCGTATAATTTTATTATATCAATTTTAACATTAAAAAGCTAGTATATTTTTATACATTTTTAGAAATAATAACTAAAAGTATAAAATTATAGAAATGGAGTTTATTATGAGTTTAAAGAACTTTTTTCATTCTTTATTTTCTTATAAACCAAATAAAGAATATGATTTTGATTTAAGTATGTATCCTGAAGAAAATACGAAATCTGATAATTATATTAATAAAGAAGAAGTTGACAAAGTAAAAACTGTTTTTCCAAGTCTTAGTGTTAATTTAGAATATATGAAAACTAAATATAATACTTTAATAAATAGTGACATTGTTTTAAGAGAGTTTACTATTAATGCTAGAGGTAAACAATATGGAGCATTTATATTTTATATAGATGGAATGGTTAATTCACAAATTATGGATGATTTTGTTATAGAACCACTTATGTTAAGAAATAAAAACAATTTATATGATGGTCATCAAAACAAAGTTATTTCAGAAGCTGTTACAAATAATATTACAGTAAGAAAAGTAAAAAAATTTGATTTAGCAACATATATTATGAACTCACTTATGCCACAAAATAGTGTGAAAAAAGTATCTGAATTTTCTAAAGTTTTTTCAGGCATTAACTCTCGGAAATTGTGCACTTTTTATTGACACTATCCCTTTTGCTTTTGATATTGAATTAAAAGGTTTTAGCCAAAGAGGAATTGATAAACCATCAAATGAGATTGTAATTAAAGGACCTCATGAATCTTTTGTTGAAAACATAAGAATTAATACTTCAATGCTTAGAAGAATAGTAAATAACGAAGACCTTGTTATTGAAAATATAGATGTTGGAAAAATAACTAGAACTAAATGTGCTTTATGTTATTTAGAAGATATAACTAATCCTGATTTAATAGCAGAAGTCAAATATAGATTAAATAATTTAAAAATTGATTCTCTTCTTTCTGCTCGGACAATTAGAACAACTCATTTCAGAAACAAATAAACTAAATGTGCCTGAAGTACTTTCAACCGAAAGACCTGATAAAGCAATTAGCTATTTACTAAATGGAAGAGTAATTGTAATCGTAAATGGTTCACCTTATGCAATTATAATGCCTGTAGTTTTTACAGACTTTTTATCTTCCCCAGATGATAAGAACCTAAGACCTATCTTTGCAAATTTTGTTAAAATTATTAGAGTTTTGGCACTTTTTATTACTCTGCTTTTACCAGGACTTTATATTGCAATGACAAGCTTTCACCAAGAAATACTTCCTACTGAACTCCTCTTTTCTATTTTAGCTTCTAGAGATAATGTACCTTTTCCTGTTATTGTAGAAATTTTACTACTAGAGATTTCTTTTGAATTAATTCGTGAAGCTGGTCTTAGAGTACCTTCCCCTATTGGTCCAACAATTGGAATTGTAGGAGCAATAGTTTTAGGACAAGCAGCAGTAAGTGCAGGGATTGTGAGCCCTATTCTAATTATAGTTGTTGCAATCACTGGAATTGCTTCTTTTACAATACCTGATTATTCATTTGGTTTTCATTTAAGAATTTACAGATTCTTATTTTTAGCATTAGGATTTTTATGTGGATTTTTAGGAATAGCTCTGGGGTTATTTGTATATATTGCAATGCTTTCAGAAACAAAATCATTTGGTGTATCTTATTTAACCGGTGTAAGTCCTATAGACCATGTAAAAGGAAATAACTATTTTCTTCCACCTATTTGGAAAAGAGAATTTAGAGCAGATTTCTTAAATAGCAAAAAAGAGAAAAAACAAGAAAATATTTCAATGACTTGGAAATATAAATAGAAAGGAGAATTTTTATGGCAGACACTAAACTTACAAGTATTGAAGCAATCTGTATTATTTTAAGTGTTTTTGCAGCACATACTTTAGTTTCACTTCCAAAAGCATTAATAGATGTAACAAAATCGGCAACTATTTTAAATTTATTAATGGTTGGAATAATTGTTATTTTATTTATATTCCTAGTTTTGAAACTCCTAAAAGCTTTTCCTGGGCTTGATATTATAGATATTTCAGATTACTTAGGAGGAAAAGTATTTCAAAAAATAGTTGGAATAATTTTTATTTGTTATTTTTCTTTTAGCTCTAGTATACTTCTTAGAAACTTTTGTGAATGTTTAAAAATAGTATATTATCCAATGACTAGTATATTATTTTTATTAGTTACATTTATAATTGCTGTTTCAATAGTTGGGCACTTTAATTTTAAATCAACCGCAAAAGTTAATTTAATAATAATTCCACTTACACTTATTAGTGTACTATTTATATTTTTCAGCAATCTCAAAAACTTCACTTTAGAAAATATGTATCCTATATTTGGTGAAGGTCTTTTTGATACATTTATATTAGGGCTTGGAAATCTTGGTGCTTTTGGTGGTATTTCGATAATTTACTTTTTGCCAAATCTTCTAAAAAAACCAGAAGATTTAAAAAAGGTATCTATGGTAAGTATAATAATTGCTATTGTTTATTTAATATTATCAATTGCAATAATTTTATTTATGTTTTCATCTTTAATCGAAGTAGATAAAATTATGCCACTTTATTCAGCAGCAAGAAATATTGAATTTGGAAGCTTTTTTCAAAGACTAGAATCAATATTTTTACTTGTATGGATAATACAAATTGCGTGTTATTTAAGTATTAATTTCGCATTTTGCATTTATATATTTAAAAAAATAACAAAAATAGAAGATGGTAAAAAAATAATTTTACCTTATTCAATATTTTTATTTTCATTAGCTCTTTTACCAAATAATTATGCAATATCAAGCTTTCTAGAAACAAAAGTATATCCTTATTTAGTAATTGGAATAGCCTTTGTCTTAAGCTTTCTCATATTATTATTAGGATTTTTAAAGAAAAATAAAAAAAGAAAGGTAACTTACGATGAATAAAATATTAAAACGAATTTTTATATTTATATTAATAATTATACTCTTTCTAGCATTTAATAGTTCATATACAGCACTTAGTATAGATAACATCGAAACAGTAGTAGCAATTGGAATTGATACATCAGAAAACAATAATTTAAGAGTAAGTTTTCAGTTTACCAATTCTTCGTCTGTTTCAGAAACAGGAACTTCTGAACAATCACCTTCTATGGTTTATAGTATTGATGCATCATCTATTAGTAGCGCTATTAATCAAATGAATGCATATGTAGGAAAAGAACTAAATTTTTCACACTGCAAATTAATAGCAATCTCAGAAGAACTTGCAAATCAAGGTATTTCAGATGAGATATATACATTAACAAATGATATTCAAATAAGACCTACAACAAATATTGTAATTACAAAATGTACCGCAAAAGTTTATATAGAAAATTCTAAACCATTATTTGAAAATTTGCTTACAAAATATTATGAAGTTTTTTCAAACTCGAGCAAATATACTGGTTTTACTGTTAATGCGACAATAGGAGACTTTTTTAATTCTTTAGTATGTAAATCATGTGAACCTTATGCAATCTTAGGTGGTTTAAATAGTGAAAATTCAAGTGATTCAAGTAGTATAAATTCTGAAAAAGACGTGTCAGGGAAATCTAATGAATCAAATATCCAAGGAGAACTAGGTACTGAAAATATAGGAGTTGCAGTTTTCAAACATGACCAAATAATTGGTGAATTAAATTCAATTGAAACAATGTGTTTTTTAGCTACTAGAAATAATGTAGACGGATTCTTAATATCAGTTCCTGACCCTAATAAAGAAGGTGGCATACTTGATATATATCTTACTCCTATTTCTAACACCACAGTAGATGTAAAAATAGTAAATGGCTCTCCTTATATAAAATTAAATTATAGATTTTCAGGCAAAATTGAATCTGCCAGCGAAAATATAAACTATTCAGATAACAATTTTCTAAATGAAGTATCATCTGCATGTAATAATTATTTAGAATCTATTTTTTCAGATTATTTATATAAAACAGCAAAAACATTTAAATCTGATATTAATGGATTTGGTCAAGAAGCCAAAAGAAATTTTTTAACTCTTAATGACTTTGAAGATTATAACTGGGAAGAAAAATATAGAGATTCATTTTTCGATATCAATGTAGATACTTCCGTAAAATCAAGCTTGCTACTTACAGATACTTAAACTATTATCTAAAAATATTTATAAAACAATCTAAATCTGGAGGATAAAATGGTTAATAACTTAGAATTTATTGCATATATTTTATTTCTTATATATATTCTAATTTCAAGCATTTATTATGCAATATATGAAATAAAAGAAAAAAATAATAAATTTGGAGGAATAAGTGTTATAACTTTTACAATTATATCTGTTTGCTTAGGTGTATTTTCCGTCTTTCTGGCGTAAATGTCCATTTACGTAATAAAAAAACAGATATAAAAGAAGTTAAAGATTCTACTTTTATTATCTTTAACTTCTTTTAGGATTTTTATTTTTATGCTATTTCAAAATCAATTTCTCTTAAAGCTTTACTTGCTTTTTTTACTCTTATTTTTACTTTGTCACCTATTTTATATGTTTTATTTGTTTTTTCTCCAATTAATATTTTTCTTTCCTCGTTATATATAAAATATTCATCTCCTAAATCTTCAAATCTTACTAAACCTTCTATTGTATTTTCTAGTTCAACATACATTCCAAACGAAGTTATTGAAGAAACTATTCCTTGATATTCTTCTCCTATTCGTGATTCCATATATTCTGCCTTTTTCAAGTCTTCCGCTTCCCTTTCAACATTTGTTGCAATTTTTTCTCTTTCTGATGATATTTTTGCACATTTTTCTGCTTGAGCTTCAAAGTTTTCTACAACTTCGTTTTTCACATTATAATTATCTTCTAGATATTTTGATATTACTCTATGGATAAATAAATCTGGATATCTTCTAATTGGAGATGTAAAGTGACAATAGTATTTACTTGCTATTCCAAAATGTCCTCTATTTTCTGCTTCATATCTTGCAACTTTTAAAGTTCTTAGTAATAAAGTAGAAATTACTTTTTCTTCATTAGTTCCTTTTATTTCTTCTAAGATTTTTGCAAACTCTTTAGAATAAACATGATCATCTTTAGTTTTTATTTTTAGTCCTAAATTAAATAGAAATTTATTTAATTCTTTTACTTTATCAATATCAGGCTCTTCATGTACTCTGTATATAAAAGGAGTATCAAGCCAATAAAATTTCTCAGCAATAGTTTCATTTGCAGTTAGCATAAATTGTTCTATTATCTCATTTGCAAATGTTGTTTCATATTTAGAAACATTTGTAACTTTTCCATCAATATCTAATTCTATTTTACTTTCTGGAATATTTAAATCAAGATATCCTTCCTTCATCCTTCTTTGTTTTAAAATCTTTGCAAGCTCTTCCATTAGTTTGAAATCTTCTATGTAATCTTTATACTGTACTAAAACATTTTTATCACTACCATCTAATATTTTTTGTACATTTGTATAACTCATTCTTCTTTTTACATTTATTACACCTTTATATACATTAGATGATACCACATTTCCTTTAGAATCTATTTCCATTTCACAAGATAAAGTTAATCTATCTTCGCCCTCATTTAGACTGCAAAGTCCATTTGAAAGCTCTCTTGGAAGCATTGGTATTACTCTTCCTAACATATATATACTAGTGCCTCGAAGTAATGCTTCTCTATCTAACAAACTATTTTCTAAAACATAATGGCTTACATCTGCAATATGAACTTCTAATAAATAATTTCCATTACTTAATTTAGCTACTCTTACTGCATCATCTAAATCTTTTGCATCTTCTCCATCTATTGTAAAAATATTTTCATTTCTTTTATCTACTCTTCTTTTTACTTCTTCTGGATTTATCTCAGTTCCAAATTTTTTTGCTTCTTCTACTACTGGTTCTGGAAATTTATATGGTAAATTATGTTCTTTTATGATAGATAACATATCAACTCCTGCTTCATTTACATTTCCAAGAACTTCTATAATTTTACCTTCTGCATTTTTACCTTTTTCAGGATATTTTGTTATTTTTACTAATACTTTATGGTTATTTCTTGCTTTTCCAAAATCTTTTTTAGAGATAAATATATCTGTACCAAAATTTTTATCATCAGGAACAACAAAACCAAAGTTTTTATTATTTTGAAAAATACCAACTACTGTATCTTTTTCATGTTTTAAAATTCTTACAACTTTTCCTTCTGCTTTTTTCACTTTATTTTTTTCTTCTGTAATTTCTATTAAAACTCTATCTCCATTTAATGCATTTAGTGAATTGTCTTTAGAAATATATATTTCATCATCTTCTCCATCTATTCTTACAAAACCAAAGCCTTTTTGATTTTTACGATATATTCCGTCATAATATGTTTTCTCAGGTAGTCTATATCTATTTTTTCTATTTTTTACAATTTTCATTTCTAGCTCAAGTTCTCCGAAGTACCTCTAAAAACTCATTATATTCATTTTTAGGTACTCTCATAATCATTGCAATCTCTTTTGCCTTCATCGGCACATAATCATCATCATTCATTAAATCTAAAATCTTTTGCTGTTTTCCTTCCATTTTCTCTTCCTTTCAGGGATTTAGGGACGTTCCTCTTTTCCCTTTTTTTAGGGATTCAGGGGACACTCCTCCAAATTTTCCTTTAATTATTAATTATAAAATTTACATTACAAAAAAATTAAGTTCTTATAACGCAAAAAGAGGCAGTTATATTTTCTAAACCGCCCTTTTCTTATATTTATTTACATCATATATAATATTCCTAGAACTATTGTTAATATAACAAATACAATTGCTAAAATTATAGTCCATCTTTTTTGTTTTCCTTCTTTTGTTCTAGCTTTGTTTTTTTCAAAAAAGTTGTTTGTTGATGAACCTGTAATTGTTGATGATAATCCAGCATCTTCTTTTGATTGTATTAATGCTAGAATAATTAAAGCTATTGCTACAATAAAGTATATTACAATTACTATTCCTTTTACGATTTCCATTTATATATTCCTCCTTGCGGTTTCCTTGTTTTTTTACCTGTGTATTGTACCATATATTTATAAAAAAAGCAAATGTTTTTAAGAGTTTTCCTCATATTTTAGTATTGACCAAGTTCCTACTGCTTCTGGCATATCAGTAAAAGTCATTTTTTCTTTTGTTGTAGGATGAATAATTGCTAGTTCATATGCCCAAAGAGCTATTTGTTTTCCTCTACCTCTTGTTCCATATTTTTGGTCTCCAAATATACTATGTCCCATATTTGAAAGTTGCACTCTTATTTGATGATGCCTTCCAGTATGTAAATTAATTTCTAACAGGCTTAAATCTTTTATTTTATTATATTTTAATACCTTGTATTCAAGTTTTGCATATTTTGCATTTTTCTTTTCTTTTTTTACAACTTTACTAATATTGTTTCTTTCATCTTTATATAGATAATCTTCTAAAACCCCTTCTTTTTTATCTAACTTTCCATCTACAACAGCCAAATATTTCTTTTTAAAAACTTTTTCTCTTACTGCATTACTAAGTCTTGAAGCTGCTTTAGAAGTCTTTGCAAATATCATTATTCCACCTACTGGTCTATCTAGCCTATGAACCAGTCCCAAATACACATTCCCAGGTTTTTGATATTTTTCTTTTATATAATTTTTTACTATAGACAGCATATCTATATCTTCTGTTTTATCAGCTTGTGATGGAATATTTGGCTTTTTTTCAACTACTATTATGTGATTATCTTCATATATTACTTTTAAATCCTGCATATGTCTCTCCTTTTGATAAAAATTGAGAAATTTGGGGACGGACCCTATTTGTATCAAATTGTAAATTATTGTAAAAATGAGACAAAAATGCCCCGTCCCCTTTTTTCTCAATTTTCCCATCTTCCATAGATTCCACATGGCAATACTAATTTTGAGTTTTCCATTGGAAGTCCGATTTCTCCTGCTTCGATTTTTCCTTTATATTTCTTTGAAATAGTTAGTTCTAATATGTCTTTTAATACCATACTAGATATCCCTGTTGTATATGAATTTATTAAGAAAAATATAGGCTTATCTGATAATACTTTTGTACATAACTCTACTAAATCATAAATGCTATTTTCAAATTGCCAAACTTCTCCTTTTGCTCCTCTTCCATATGATGGTGGATCCATAATTATTGCATCATATTTATTTCCACGTCTTATTTCTCTATTTACGAATTTTACTACATCATCTACAATAAATCTAACTGGCTTATCTTCTAGACCTGATGATACTACATTTTCTTTTGCCCATGTTGTCATTCCTTTTGAACTGTCTACATGACACACTGATGCTCCTGCTGATAAACAAGCTACTGTTGCACCACCAGTATATGCAAATAGATTAAGTACTTTTACTTCTTTTTTATTTTTAGCCTTTTCATTTTTTATTTTTTCTATCATCCAGTCCCAGTTAACAGCTTGTTCTGGAAATAGTCCTGTATGTTTAAATCCCATTGTTTTTATATTAAATGTTAGATTTTTATAATGGATTTGCCATTTATCAGGAGTCTTTTTATTATATTTCCAAGAGCCCCCACCTGTTTTACTTCTGTTATATGTAGCATTTACTTTATCCCACTTATTTGGAAAACTCTTATCTTTCCATATTATTTGTGGGTCTGGTCTTGAAAGTACAATATTTCCCCACTGTTCTAATTTTTTTCCATCTGCCATATCAATTATTTTATATTCTTTCCAATTGTTTGCAAGTTTCATATTTATTTTTATAGCAAAAAAGCTATTCCTCCTTTTTTTGAATAGCATTATTTTACCATATTTTTAAAGATTTTGCAAAATTTTCATAAATTGATAAATCATCATAAAATTGATTGTTGAAAATATTAAAAAACTAAGAAGTGCTAAACTAAATAATTTATGTCTTTTCATTTTCTCTAATATTTTACTTATCTCCTTTTTAGTCTCTTGTTTTATTTTTAATATAACACTTACATCTTTTTCTTTTGTTAATTCCATAAAAATCACCCCTCAAAACTATGTATATTCAAGAGTTTTCATTTTATGCCTTATTTGTCAATTTTTTCATCGCATTTTTATGCTTTTTTCGCTATTTCAAAATATTTTTTCTCGTTTATTTACATAATTTGATTTTTTTCGTGTTTTATGGTATAAAAACCCTGGATTTATTCCAGGGTTTTTCTTTTTAATCAATTTCTTTTATTCTTTTTGCTAATTCTTCAGTTATTCCTTTAACTTTTGTTAATTCTTCAATACTTGCTTCTTTTATTTTCTTAACACTTCCAAACTTTTTAAGTAGTGCTTTTTTCTTAACTTCCCCAATTCCTTCTACTTCATCTAATTCAGATTTTGTAAGTTCTTTATCTCTTAATTTTCTATGATATGTAATTGCTGTATCATGAACTGTATCTTGAAATTTAGTGATTAAATTCATTAGATTTTGTGAAATTTCAAGTTCCTGTCGGTTTTCATCCATTAAAGCTCTTGTTTGGTGTTTATCATTTTTTACCATTCCAAATACAGGAATATCTAAATTATATTTTTCAATTGCTTTTTTTGTTGCTCTTATTTGTGTTATTCCGCCATCTGCAAAAATAACATCTGGAAGTTTTCCAAATCCCCCATTCGGATTGTCTAACGAATGTTTTAGCCTTCTAGTTATTACTTCTTCCATACATCTTGGATCATCTTGAGAAAATACAGTTTTTATTTTAAATCTTCTAGATAAGTTTTTCTTTATAACTCCGTCTTGCATAACACACATTCCGAGCTACCATATTTGTTCCTGATATATTTGAAATATCATATGTTTCTATTTTTCTAGGTAATTTATCCATTCCTAAAACTTCTTTTAGTTCTAATAAAATTTCACTTTTATCTTTTTCTTTATTCTCTAGTGTGACTTTTGCATTATTTTCTGCCATTTCCACAAATCTAAGCTTTTCACCTTTTTTTGGTGTCTTTATTTCCACTTTTTTTCCTAAAGTTGTGGACAACCAATTTTCTACCGCTTCTTTATCTTCTATTTCTTCTCTTATCATTATCTTACTTGGAATATTTGGATTATCTAAATAGTATTGTTTTATAAATCCTGATAAAATTTCCTTATCTTCCATATCTTTTAAATCTTGATAGAAATAATGCTCTCTACCTATCATTTTACTTCCTCTTACAAAAAAGATTTCTACACATACCTGAAGTTCTGATTTTGCAATTCCTATTACATCAATACTATTTTCAGATATATTAGATACTTTCTGCTTTTCAGATACTCTTTCTATTGCGTTAATTCTATCTCTTAAATCTGCTGCTTTTTCGTAATCTTGTTTTTCTGAAGCCTTATTCATTTCTTGTTTTAATTCTTTAATTATTTTATCTGTCTTACCTTCTAGAAGGTCTATTATTTCATCTATTTGTTTTCTATATTCTTCTTTTGAAACATATCCCATACAAGGAGCCATACATCTTCCAATATGATAGTTTAAACATGGTCTAGTTCTTTCTTTTAAATTCTTACATTGACGTATTTTATATTTAGATTTTATAAAGTCTACCATCTCTTTAGCGCTCCCTGGATTAGCATATGGTCCAAAATATTTTGAGCCATCATTTACTACCCTTCTTGTTATAAAAACTCCTGGAAAATCATTTTTCAAGTCTATTTTTATATATGGATAAGTTTTGTCATCTTTTAATAAAACATTAAATTTAGGTCTGTTCTTTTTTATTAAATTACATTCCAAAATTAATGCTTCTGCTTCATTATCAACCACAATATATTCAAAATGGTCAATCAAACTTACCATCTTTTTTATTCTTTCTGTCTTATTAGTTTTTCTAAAATATTGCCTAACCCTGTTTTTTAGAGAAACTGCTTTACCTACATATATGATATTATCATCTTTATCTCTCATAACATATACCCCAGGTTTACCAGGCAATTTTTTTAGTTCTTCTTCTATATTAAACATCTAATCCTCCTTAGAAATCCTACACTTGTTATTATACTATATATTAGATATATTGACAAACAAAAAAGTGCAAAGATTTTTCTTTACACTCTTCTTTTATTCTATTACTTCTAATTCATCTCCATTATTTAATCCTTCTAGATTATAGTAAGTACTTGGAATTTCGCCTAATATTACATTTTCCATTAAAAGAACTTGGTTTGATATTTCTTTTTCTATATTATCAAATGGTGTTAAAATATTTACACTTGTATCTACTTGTAAATACACTCTATGAAGTGTTTGGTTAATTCCTTGTGATACAAATTCACTTCTTAAATCAGTTGCAACAACTCCTACTGATGAAATTCTTATTTTTATTCCAGGACCTCTTCCAGATAATATTTTTAAACCAGTAAAACTTCCGAAGTGCAATTTCTACATCTTCTCTTCCTTTATTGTTTAATTCTTCTTGAATCTTATTTGCAACATCTGAAATAATTTCATTTATTACAATAACATTTGCTCTTATCATTTTTATATTTCCCTGTTCATCTTTTTCAATTGTAAAGAGTTCATCATAATTATATCTTTTCATTACATTTGTTGCTTGTTCATTAGACACTAGAGTTGCTATTGATTCTGCCCTATTTTCACATAATGTATCAAATATTGGAAGCGTTGCATCTAGTATAGTTTTTACAGTTAAAAAGGCAATTAGAAATATTATAGTAATTTTTACAATCTTTTTTCTTTTTTTATCATCTCCTCTTTTTCTCCCTATTACAACCTTGGGAATTTTTATTCTTGGTCTTGAATATATTTTATGAAGCATAATTTGCCATTTCTACTTTTCTTTTATATTTAGGAATATATAATTTTTCACCAGGATATATTTTATCTGGATTTTCTATTCCATTTGTTCTTACAATATCATCTATTGTGCTACCATACTTTTTTGCTATTTTCCACAACGTATCTCCCTTTTTTACTACATACATTATGATACTATAATCTTCTTCCTCTCTTTCACCATTTGTTTCGATTTCATCTATTAAATTTAAATTTGCTGTTTTAGAAGTATCTAAGTTCATATTCATATCTATATTTGCTAAAACTTCTCCACCTTCACTAATAACAAAATCTTTATTTAATATTTCTATATTCATATTACTATTTAAATTTTCTGCATCTTCAAGATTTTCCATTACAAATTCAAATGGAATTTTTGCAATTCTTGTATCAACTTGCAAATCTTGGTTTGATAAAATAAATTGTAATTGTAACTCTCCTTCATATATTATTTTATCATTTAATTTATTTTCTTTTTCAATAAAAGGATTAACATCTACATCAATAATTGTTCTGTTTTCCAATCCATCTAAATGAACTTTTTCCCTTATTTGTTTCATTTCTGTCCTTTGATTTCTTTTTGTCATAACAGTTATATTTTTTTTGTTAAATTCTAATACATAAGAAGGGCTATATAAATCTTGTATTATATTTATTTGTTTTTCTTCAAATACTGTGGCTGTAACTCCTACTTCTAGTTCTACATATATTGAATGTTCTTCTTGAGAATTAGGCTTTATAACTAGATTTCTAATTTCATAATTAGTGTTTGATAAATTATTTTCTGTTACCCCTGGAATATCTATAAAACCTACAATTGGTATTTTACCTGTTACAGTATTTATTCTATTATCTTCTGTTAAATACATTATCCTAATTTCAGCTTCTGCTTTAGTTAAAATTTTATTATAACTTACTTTTACATCTCTATTAGTTAAAGTCACATTTACTTTTAAAATCTCTGCCAAATTATCTATGTTATCTATTGATAATGTATCTTTTGCATATATTTTTGTTTCACCTGTTCCTACTAATGAATTTACAGTTAAACTTTCTTTTAATATTTGAATTTCGTTTTGCTCTTGTATGTCATTTATTATTTCTACTTCTTCATTTGAAAAGACTTTAATTTCTAATTCTAATGCTACTTTTATCCCAATTTTTCTTCCGTTAATTACTCTACATTCTATTGATTTTACTAAAGAATTTATCTCTGAGCTCATTCCTTCTTGTGCATTTGGCATCTGAATGATTTCAGAAAAATCTAAAGAAGTATTTAATCCTCTTACTTTATCTTTTTCATCATCTGCTAAATACATTATATATGTATTTACATTTCCTTCTATTTTTACTTTTTCATCTGCTACTTCTTTTTTATATATACATGCTACCCCACTTGTACAAATCATATTTAAAATATCTGGTTTTGCATCAGGTACAATCATATCCCCTTCTACAAATATGATTTCTTTTTTTACTCCTACTTGTTTATGGACACATAAATTTTCTTTCACTATATCTAAACCCATGTCCTACCTCCTTTAATCTTTTATTTATACATATATATGTCCATTCTTCTTTTTTATTACAAAAAAAGAAACCATTTTTTGGTTTCTTATAACATTTCTACTGAAAGTTCATCACTATTAATATGATTAGTCTTTCTTTTCTTTGTCTCAACTGGTGGTGGAATAAGTGGACTATATGAGTCTCCATCAAAGACTTCCACCTCAACAGTTCTTGTTAAAACATCTGTGTAACTGTATGTTACATTTCTATTATTCTCTTCATATTTTACTACGAAAATATTTGGATATGCTTTTTCTATTGTGGCTTCTTTTTCAAAGGATTTACTTCTACCTAAAGAACCTTTGACAATAATCTTTTGTCCTACTTTCTCTAAGATGTCAGTTTTTAGATTTGCTATATCTGATTTACAAATCATTCTATCACCTTCCCTTAAGCTGGCTTGATTATAGCATTTTAGGGGTAATTTGTCAAAAAATGTAGAAGCGTGTCAAATCGATGTATCTCGCTTATATCAACAGTTTTATCGTTTTATTTTCGTAGTTTTACAGTTGTATTACATTTATATTACAGTCGTGTTACATGTTTGTCATTTTTCCTTTTGCACCTATTCCACTTATTCCGTTTTTTCCGTCCCTTAGCTCTTGTTCTATATCATTTATTGTAATATATTGATATTTATCTGTTAAAGCAATTTTCTTTGCAACAACTAATGGGTCTAAAAAATCTATTAAAATCCTTGCAGGTGATGATGCAAAATTTGCACCAGCTGAAATGATTGCTTCAAAATAGCTTTGACATGCACCTGCAATTATTACTAAATTTTTATTATATTTTTCATCATATCTTCTTGCCTCTCTTACAGTTTCGACAAAATATTTTGAATTTCTGTAATTATATATATCATAATAGTCTCTTCCTCTTTTTATCATTCCATCATGCCCTGTTATAACTAAGATATCTGGATTATATATTTTAAGTAACCCATATACTACTTTAGGTTGTTTATATTCAGGTATATTTTTTACTATTGCATCTAATTTTAACCTTCTATAATACTGATAAGATTTTTCACTATATTTTTTATCTCCATCTAAATGAAGTATCCTACCAGTCCTTACTTTTGTTCTTGCCTTATTTTTTACATCTTCATTTTTTATCTTATTTTCAAAATTTATAATATATTTTTTTACCTCTTCTTTTGGTATTTTTTCTAAATCTTCTATTTCACTATCTGCTTCTATTCTCTCTGTAAGACCAACTAATATTGCAATTTTCTTTGTTGGTAAAACTAATATATTTTTTACAATAAAAAATATATCTTTCCCATAAGACTTTCTCCCTACGACATCTCCTTTTTTTATTTCGTTCATTTTACCACCTCAGCTCTTATATAAAATTTCGGGCTATTATATTCTATGTCGAATTTTGTATAAATGTGAAAAGTGAGAAGTCTTTTCAACTTCTCACTTTTTTAAATGACTATATTTTAATTTTGTTGCCATTCCTCCTCTTATGTGTCTTTCTGCTTTGTTTTCTTCTAATACGACTCTTACTTCTTTTGCTAAACTTGGGTTAATTTTCATTAGTCTTTCTGACACATCTTTATGTACTGTAGATTTTGAAATTCCAAATTTTTTTGCTGCTCCTCTTACAGTATCTTTTGAATCTATAATATAATGTGCCAATGTAATTGCACGGTTTTCTATGAAATTTCTACTTCCTAGAGCAATTTTGGTATTTGACGTGTTGTGTGAATATTTTTGCTTCATAAAGAAAAACCTCCTTATTGCAAGTGCTTTTGTTTAATTGTATTCTTATAGAGGTTTCATTAGAACTTTTTAAATAAATTCATTATATTGCTCTACTTTTCTAAGTTTGTTACATTCAAAAAACACAACTAATTAAATTTCTTTAATTAATTGTGTTTCTTCTTATTTCAACTCTGATGCTTGTCTTGCATTATGATATATTTTATCTAAATATTCATCTGGATATGCTTTATCTAAAAATACATCAATACTATTTTTAGGTGGTATATCTTTAATTCTTTCTTGTTGTCTTGTTACTGCCATAGAAGATATTGCAATATCATATGCCATAAATATAGCGAAAAATATTGTAATAATCCTTATACTTTTTTTGTATATAAGTGGCTCTAATTGCTGGAAACATGGGTATACAATTTTTAAAAACATTACTCCAATTATTCCCCAATATACACAATATAGTAAACAAGTTCTTCCATTTAAATTAAAGAAAAATTTTGAATAATCCCATGAAACAGTTCCCCATATTAGTTCTTGGAAAAACGAAAATAAATATTCTATTGCACCACCCATAAGCATTCCACAGAAAAATATTTGCTTTGGTTCTTTTATTTTAGAAGCAAGAAGATAATATGCAACTGCTCCTATTCCATATACTTGTATAAATGGTCCATATATTAGCCCTTGTCTTATCTCAATAGTCCTTGTATATACTAATATATATAGCATTTCTATTATAAAACCAAATACACTACCTATTACAAATATCCAAAATATTTTAATTAAAAAATCAATTATTTTTTTCATATATTTCTCCATATTTTATTTATTATTGCCTTATTTATTATTATTTATTTTGTCATTTTTTATTATCTCTGGATAAATAATATTCACAAATATTATAACAAAAGAAATTCCTATTGCAACCCCTGCAAGCACATCACTTGGATAATGTACTCTTAAATAAATCCTACTAATGCCTATTAAAACAGGTATTAGAGCTAATATAACACATAAAAAATTTCTTAGTTTTTTATTTTTCATATTTTTATAGATTAAATAAATTGCAAAACCATAAAGTATTACATTATTTACAGTATGTGCTGATGGAAAGCTATATCCCCTTTCTAATACAATCATTTCTGATAAAGGTGGTCTTGGTCTTCTTACTATATTTTTAATAATAAAACAAAGAATTACACCTATTCCTAAATTTAGTACCATTCCTAATGCAAATTTACCTTTTCTATAAATAAAAAAACACACTAGCACAATCGCCATTATTCCAAGTACTCCAAACAATCCTCCGAAGTTCTGTAATTATCATCATAATTATTGTCATTGTAGTACTTGAAAATGAAGATATGTAATTATATATAGCATTATCAAACCATGCTATATTATTTGTTGTAATTAAAATATATATTATTATAAATAATATTATACAAAAACTTAAAATTATCCATTTTAGCTTACCTTTTTCCTTAGTTTTTCTTTCCATTTCCTCTCCTCTATTTTATTATATCTTTTACAACTTCTCCTGCAATTATCATTCCAACTACAGATGGTACAAAAGAAATACTTCCGCAAAGTTTTTTCATTTGTTTTTTTAGGTTTTTCTTTTGAATAAACAACCTTTAAATCTTTTATATTCATATTTTTTAATTCTTTTCTCATAATTTTGGCAAGTGGACACACTTGTGTATTATATATATCTGAGACTTCAAATTTACTAGGTTCCATTTTATTCCCTGCTCCCATTGCAGAAATAACTGGTATGTTTTTTTCTTTTGCTTTTTTTATTATTTTTAATTTTGTTGTAATTGTATCTACTGCATCTATTACATATGTTATATTTTCATCTATCAAATCTTCTTCATTTCCCAATGTACTTGGAAGATATGTTTCTACTTTTGCACAAGGATTTATTTCTAAAATTCTTTCTTTCATAACATCTACTTTTTTCTTTCCAACTGTTTTAGATGTAGCATGTATTTGTCTATTTATATTTGTTATATCTATTTCATCTTCATCTACTAATATTAAGTTTCCTACTCCTGCTCTTGCTAAACCTTCTACTGCAAAAGACCCTACTCCACCAATTCCATAAATTAAAACTTTTGCATTCTCTAATTTTTCTATTCCGTCTTTTCCAATTAATATTTCTGTTCTATCGCTCCACTTACTACTCATTTTATACCTCTTGATTTTTACTTTATTGGTATTATAGCATAAAGATTAATATTATGCTATAATATTAATGTAATTTGGAGGTTTATATGCTTAGAATTAATAATATAAAAATTCGATCAGACTTAAAAAATGAAGAAGTTTTAGATTTTGCATTAAAGAAAAATAAAATAAAAAAAGAAGATATTATAAAATGGAGCATTTCAAAAAAATCAATTGATGCAAGAAAAAAAGATGATATTTTTTATGTGTATTCTATAGATATTAAGGTTAAAGATGAAAAAAAATATCATTTTCTTGATAAAATAAAAGATTTTAACTTTCCATCTATTGAAAAAACAAGGAGTTTTTCACATCCACCTATAATTATTGGTGCAGGTCCTAGTGGACTTTTTACAGCACTTACATTTATAGAAAATGGAGTAAAACCTATTGTTATAGAACAAGGTCAAGATGTAGATGAAAGAAAGAAAACAATTGATACATTTTTTAAAACAGGAAAATTAAATACTTTATCGAATGTACAATTTGGTGAAGGAGGAGCTGGTACTTTTTCTGATGGTAAATTAAATTCAGGAATAAATAGTCCATATTGTAAAAAAGTATTAGAAAAATTTGTTTTCTTTGGTGCTCCCGAAGAAATTCTTTATCTTTCTAAACCTCATATTGGAACAGATAAATTAATTGGCGTTATTAAAAACATGAGAGAATATATGATAAAAAAAGGAGCAAAATTCTATTTTAATACTAAAGCTTGTGATTTTTTAATAAAAGATAATAAAATAAATGGAATAATAGTAAAAGACCTTTTAACTAATGAAGAAAGAGAAATTCCTGCAACTGATGTAATCTTAGCCATAGGACATAGTTCAAGAAATACTTTTTATAAGCTATTTAGTAAAAATATTTATATGGAAAAAAAGAATTTTTCTGTAGGAGTTAGAATTGAACACCTTCAAAGTGATATAAATAAAGCACAATATGGAACAATTACTACATTAAATTTACCACCAGCAGACTATAAACTTGCTTGTCATTTAAGTAATGGTCGTTCGTGTTATACTTTTTGTATGTGTCCTGGTGGAACAGTAATTGGTTCATCTAGTGAAGAAAATACAATAGTTACTAATGGAATGAGTAATTTTTTAAGAGATGGAAAAAACGCAAATTCTGCTGTTTTAGTAAATGTTACTCCTTCTGATTTTAAAGATTCTTCTCCTCTTTCAGGAATTGATTTTCAAAAAGAATTAGAAGAAAAAGCTTTTATTCTTGGTGGCTCAAACTATTTTGCACCAATACAAAGGTTTCAAGATTTTGTAGAAAACAAGAAAACTACTAAACTTGGAAAAGTTACGCCTTCATACAAACCAGGAGTTACTTTTGCAAACTTAAATGAAATTCTTCCTCGGATTTGTATCTGAAACTTTAAAAGAAGGAATTTTAATGTTTGATAAAAAACTAAAAGGTTTTGCAGACCCTGATAGTATTTTAACAGGTGTTGAAACTAGAAGTTCTTCTCCTGTCAAAATTGTAAGAGATGAAAACTTTGTATCTAATATAAAAGGGATTTATCCATGTGGAGAAGGTGCAGGATATGCTGGCGGAATTATGTCTGCTAGTGTTGATGGTATAAAATGTGCAATTTCTATACTTAAAAGCTAAATTTGTTTTGCAATTTAATTTAAGTATATAAAAATTTTTAAATAAGACTACACTTAATCTTAAATATTGTAGTCTTATTTTAATTTTTATTTCTATAAATTTAAGTTTGATTTCTCATTTTATTTAAAATTTCTACTAAACTATCTACTAAAAAATCCACATCTTCTATTGTATTTTCTTCTCCAAATGAAGTTCTTAATGTTCCTTTACTCATATTTTTATCTAAACCAATTGCAACTAAAACATGTGAGGGGTCCATGGAACCTGTTGTACAAGCAGAGCCAGAAGATGCACAAATTCCTCTTTCATCAAGGTGTATTAATAACTCTTCTCCATTTATTCCTGGAAAAGAAAAATTAGCATTTCCAGGAAGTCTATTTTCTCTTGGTCCATTTAATTTTGCATCTGTAATTTTTTCTTCTATATTTTTTATATAATAATCTCTTAAAGTTCTTAAATGTTCTTGATGTTTTTCTAAATTATTTTTAGCAAGTTCTACTGCTTTTCCAAGTCCTACAATTTCTGCTACATTTTCTGTTCCTCCTCTTTTATCCTTTTCTTGATGTCCTCCATCCATAAATTTTTCAAACTCTATACCTTCTTTTACATATAAAGCCCCTACTCCTTTAGGTGCATAAAGTTTATGTCCAGAAAGAGAAAGCATATCTATTCCTAATTTTCTTACATCTATATCTACATTTCCACAAGCTTGAACTGCATCTGTATGGAAAATTATATTATGTTTTTTAGCAATTTTTGAGATTTCTCTTATTGGTTCTATTGTTCCTATTTCATTATTTGCAAACATTATACTAATTAATATTGTATTTGGTTTTATACTATTTTCTAGCTCTGATAAATTTATAAATCCATCTTTATCTACATTTAAATATGTTACTTCAAATCCATGTTTTTCTAAAGATTGACAAGTATGTAAAACTGCTGGATGTTCTATCTTTGAAGTTATTATATGATTGCCTTTTTTCCTATTTCTATAAGCAATTCCTTTAATTGCAGTATTATCACTTTCTGAACCACACCCTGTAAAATATATTTCTTTTGGTTTACAATTAATCAATTTAGCAACTCTTACTCTTGCTTTTTCTAAAGCTCTTTTTGCTTCTCTTCCAACACTATACATTGATGACGGATTTCCATATTCTTCACAAAAATATGGAAACATCTCCTGCAATACCTCTTCTTTAACTCTTGTGGTTGCAGAATTATCAAAATATCTTATTTTCATATTCTCATCTCCTAAAAAATCTTTTTAATTTCATTTAACTTTCTTAATGTTTCTCTATATCCAAACTTATAGCAACTATCTAGTTTTTCAGTGTCCAACAAGCCTGCTTTATCTGTTTTAATTGTTAAAATATAATCACTTTTTTCTAAACTTTCTTCTGATATTTTATTTCCCATAATATCTAATGTTCTCATTGCAATATCCATAATATTACTATTTTCATCTACATCATCAGCCTTGAAATTTACAGCAATTATTTTATCCGCTCCTTGATTTTTTACTTCTAAAACAGGGATATTATCTAATACTCCTCCATCCAAGAAAAAATGTGAATTATAATTACATGGGCTAAAAACACCAGGAAAACTACTACTTGCTCTTACTGCTTTTCCGACTGATATATCTGATATATATTTAGTTTCATTATTTATTGGATTATTTGTAAATATATATTCTTTTCCATCTGAAATATCAACTGTTGGTATTACTAATGGCATACTTTTTATATCTTTTATTTTTCTTACTCTCTTTCTTATTGCCAACTCATCAAAAGTTCTTTCTATATTTTCTCCTGTTTTTAATCCTGATATTACTATTTTTTTATTTAGCATAAAATCTGTTATTCCAGATACAATAGGCCCAGAATTTATTTCTACTATATCTTTTGCATATCTCTTAAATAATATGTAGATATAATAAGGAGAATAACCCAAAGCATATAAAGATGCAATTAACCCTCCTGCACTTGTACCTCCAATAACACTTGGTTTTATCCCATTTTCTTCTAATGCCTTTAATACTCCAGCATGTGCAATTCCTCTAATTCCTCCACCTGATAAAGCTAACCCTAATTTCAAAATTTCACCTTCTTAGTTTTTCTTATTTAAAGTATATACTTATTTTTATGAATTTAAACGAAAAAAAGTGAACTTATTTTTAAGTCCACTTTTTTAAATTTAAGAATTAACATTTCCAGTTGTATAGTAAATTTCTCCAAATCCATATACAACTTGATAATATTTTCCTATAAAGCTTGGTATGCCTTCTAATTCATATGTTGGAGCAACAACTTCTTCCCCTTCAGAATTTATTGCACCCCATTTTCCATCTTTTTCTACTGATGCAAAACCATATTCATTAAATTCTGTAACTTTATCATATTTACACTCTACAACTAAAGTTCCATCTCTTTTTTCAAATCCCCATAATCCATTTTCTTGTTTTGCATATAATGGATTATTTGGAAATACTTCTTTATTTGTTAATTCTTTTCCCTGATAATCAAAATATCTTGTTTCTGTATCATTATATATTATTATATAATTCTCTTCTTTTTCTATTGTTGCATTTGTCATTTGACAAATATTATTTAAACTTTTATCATATAATTCTGTTACATTTGTACTAGATATTGTTGTTTGTATTAAATCTGTTCCTTCTAGTTTTGTAAGTGAATCATATTCAATTTTTATTTTTTCATTTTCTTTATTGTCAATTACTCCTAATTTAGAGTTTTCGTTACTTACTATAAAATAATTATCATATAGATATTCTATATAATTATATTTTTCTTCTATAACTTGTTCTCCACTCTCGTTTATAACTCCATACTTACTGCCATTTTCATTGTTAATTCTAATTTTATATTTATCACTATCTGTATTTAAAATAGATATATTAGTATTTATATTTGCTTCTGTTCCATTACTATTAAATATTGTTGTTCCTTGTTCATTTTGTGCATATAAATATGCTCCTGTTATATCAATTTGGTTATATGTTGGCTCAATAATCACATTTCCATTTATATCTGCAACACCAAATTTTCTGCTTTTTTCTATTACAAATAGATTATTTGTTCCATCATAACGAATTGATTGATACTCATTATTCAAAATTTGCTCTTTGTTTTTTATAACTCCATATTGTCCATTTTTTGCAGAAATTAGATATGCATTTTCATCATCATCTATGTCATTTATTCTAGAAATTTCATTATATTCATTTTCTAAAACTTTTTGTCCTTTATAATTTACATATCCATATCTATATCCTTCATTTGTTGTAATAGAAGTAATATATCCTGCATATTTGTATTTATTTTCATCTTTATAATATCCATCTACTTCAATACTTCCATAAGATATATCTACCATTAAATTTCCTTTTATATTAATTACTCCTGTTTTTCCTTCTTGAGAAACTAGTAATTCTCCTTCTTTATATGGAAGACTATCTATACTATCATAAATTGGTTCTGTAATTTGTTTTCCTTCAAAATCAATTAACCCATATTTTCCATTTTGGTAATATTTTAAAACACTTTTTTCATACATTAGGTCGCTTTCAACGTTTTTTAGTCTAATAGGTTCAACTAATTCATATTCAGAAAACATCTCTTCATTATTTTGATTTAAAACTTTGCTATCATTTTCTACATAACAAACAAATACTGCTTTTTCAGGGTTAGGAATCCTAATTTCTTCATATGTTGGCTCTATTAATATATTTCCGCTTCTATCAATTACACCTGATAAATTATTTTCTTTTAAAACAAAATATTGATAATTTTCTACTTTTGCTATTTCATATTCTCTTGCATTTTTTTGAATAAAATAATAAGCTACAAATGACAATACAACTAATATAATAATTACTGCTATTACAATTCCTACTATATATCTTTTTTTCATAATTTATTCCTCTCCATCTATAACTTCTTCTTGGTTTTTACATGCCTTAACCTTTAGAATCCTTTTATCTTCTGTTTCTTCTATTTTATATGTTACCTTCTTAGTTTCTATAACTGGGGTTTCTTCCTCATCTGGAATTCTTCCCAATTCTTCTTGTAAATATCCAGAAAGTGTATCATAATCTCCATCTGGAATTTCTGCATTTAAAAGTTTATTTACTTCATGTATTGGCATATTACCTGTTAGCATATAGGTATTTTCATCTATTTTCTCAAATTCTTTTTCTTCTTCATCATATTCGTCATAGATATCTCCTACTAATTCTTCTACAATATCTTCCATAGTAATTAATCCTGCTGTTCCTCCATATTCATCTACAACTATTGCAATTTGCTTTTTATTTTTTTGTAGTTCTTTAAATACTTCATTTATTAATCTATTTTGAGAAACAAATAACATTTCATTTAATATATTTTTTACTTTGAATGTCTTTTTATTTATGTTTTTTAATATATCTTTTACATATATTACACCTTTTATTTCGTCAATTGTTTCATCATACACAGGGATTCTACTATATCTATATTCTACTTCTTCTAGTTCTTCTAATAATTCAGATTTACTAATATTTATATCTACTGCAAATATATCTGTCCTATGTCTCATAATTTCAGAAACTGTAATATCATTTAATTCAAATACATTATTTATTAATTCTTTTTCTTCTACTTTAATTGTTCCTTTTTCTTCTCCCTGGTCAACCATCATCCTGATTTCTTCTTCTGTTACTAGTTCTTCATCTGTTTCTCCTACTCCAAATAATTTTGATACAGCATTTGTTGTAGCAGTTAAAAGTTTAACAAATGGAGAAGTTACTATTGAAATTCCCCTTATTATTCCAATACTTCCAAAAGCGATTTTTTCATAATTTTTCATAGCTAGTCTTTTTGGAACTAGTTCACCAAATATTAAAGTAAAGAATGATAAAATTATTGTTATTAATATAATAGAAATACTTTCCCATGCACCTAAACTTATTGCTGGTATTAAGTCATATAATACTGGTGCTAGTTTTTCTGCAAAAGCATCTGAAGCAAATGCACTTGATAAAAATCCTGCAAGTGTGATTCCTATTTGTATTGTTGCTAAAAATTTGCTTGGTGCTTTTAACATTTTCTCAATTTGTTTTGCTTTTTTATTTCCTTCTTTTACCTGTTTTTCAATTTTTGCATCATTTAATGATATAAATGCAATTTCTGCCGCTGCAAAAAAAGCATTTACAAAAATAAGTATTATAAGTACAACTAATTGTGCCATGTGTTTTTTATTCCTCTTTTCTTTTTGATATTTTTCTTCTCTATTATATCAATAAAATAGTTATAAAACAACATATTAGCTCATGTTTTTTATTTTTTATTTACATTCCTGTAACTGGTAATTTTTTTTCTTCTTTTTTACTTACCTCTTTACTAAACACCTCTTTTTCTTTTGGTTGTTTTACTTCGATTTCTGGCTTTTTAGTTTTATTATTATAAACTGTAACTGTAAATTCTTGATTTAAATCGACTTCAACATCTATTAATTCGTCATAAATTTCATATCCATCTTTTACTTTTGTTTCTTTTATATAGTATTTTCCAGGAACTAAATTTTTTATTACAATTTTTCCATTTTTATCTATTTTTAAACTTGTATAAACAACTTCTTTTTTCTCATTTAATAATTCAAACTCTGCACCTTCTAAAACTTTTTTAGTTTCAGCATCTTTTTTTACAATAGTTATTTTAGTTTCATTTTTAAAATATTCATCTTGTATTTCACCTGTTCCATCTTCTAAAATAGATGCAGTTAGTGCATAATCTTGTAGATTACTTGATGGTGCTGTTCCATATAGTACTGGTTTTGTATTAATTTTTGTTTCTACTTTTAAATTAAAATTCCCATCTTCTGTTAGATTTTTTATTGGTATTAATATTTTAAATTTTTCACTTGGTTTAAATTCTGTTCTTTCTTTATTTTTTTCATCTGTTAGTTTTATTCCTCCTAAATCTTTTCCATTAGGTCTTGATAATATAATTTTATAGTTTTCAATATTAGCTCCTGATGTAATATTATATGTTTTTGACACATAATTTTTATCAATATTATCTTGCTCCCATTGTTCTGATACTCTATTTATTGTAATTGTACTTGAAACTTTAGTTGCATTTGAATTATTTGCATTTTCTATTATTTTCTTCATTGCATTTAAAGTACGATTTCCAGCTTCTCCGATTCCTTCGTAATCATTTGGATTATTACCATGAACATAGCAATAAATTGCTTGCTTTGTTGCTGTAAAAGCTTCTTCTTTATTTGCAACTCCTAGTTCTTGCAGTGTTTTATATGGATATCCATTTATTACTCTTCTCCATAATCCTACATCTGTAACTAAATTATTTACATTAACAGTATATTCTCCTTGTTCCGCTCCTGGTTTAGTTTTATCCAGACAATATGCAGGATATTGCACTCCATTATTATCATATACAATATAACTTACTTTTACTATGCTTCCTTTATATTTTAATAAACTTCCACAATCTCCTATACAAAAAACTTTTGCATTTTTAATTGTTTCTGCATAAGTAGAATTTAAAAATACAAGTCCATTTAAAATTAATATTATTATTATTAAACTTATTTTTGTTATTATTTTTTTCATACAATCTCTCCTTTATTTATAATTTATTTCTTTTCTTCTCCTATTACACATCTCCTATAATTCGGCTCATTTTCAACACATGTAATTAATGTTATTTTATTTTCTTGAGTATTTTCTAAATATGTCCAATCTGTATCTTCAATTATCAAATTATCTGTTACTATATATTCTTTTTTAAAATCTTGGAAATTGTATATTATTACATCTCCATCTTCTAGTTCTTTTAATCTTTCAAAATAATTTTTTTCATAACCTCTATTATGACCGTGCTAGCCCTATAGTTCCTTCTTTAGTAGAAGTTTCTTCAAAATGCCCTACATATTTATTTAGGGTTTCTTCTGCTGTTCCTTCAATAATTGGTGCTTTTAAATCTATTTTAGGTATTTCTAAAGACCAATCTTTAATTTCTACATCACTTGAAACTACAGCTTCTACATTGTTTTGTCCTTTGTTTTGCTCTTGATTTTCCTCCTTTTTTTCCACATTTTCTTCTTGATTTACACTAAATCCAGTTTTTAGTGTTGTATTTTTACCAAATTGTTCGTGATTTTCAAAGATAAAATTACCTGTTACAAATATAATTACAGACAAAATAAGGCTAACACAATTGATATAAATACTACTAAATTTATGCATGTGTTTTTTTGCATTCCTCCTTTTTTATTAGTTTGTTTTTTTGGAAATTTAATTTTTTCGAAAAAATAAATTTGATTTTAAAAAATTAAAATAAAAATTAACTTTTATGGAAATATAATAATACAAAATCCAGATTTTGTAAAGAACTTTTCATCGCAATATCCGACAAAATCCGACTTTCATAGTTTTTTAAAACAAGAAAACATCTAAAATATTAGTATAACTCTAACATTCTAGATGTTTTATTTCTAATCCATTTTCAAGTTTAATTCAATATAAAATTCTACACCATTATCTTTGTTTATCACTCCATAATTTTGTTTATAATTATTCATTATAGCTTTTACAAAAGATAAGCCAATTCCTGTTCCTCCATCATTCCTATTTCTAGATTCATCTACTTTATAGAAACGATTCCATATTCTATTTATATGTTCTTCAGCTATATTATCTCCTGTATTAAATACTCTTACTGTTACTTTATTTTTCTCAATATCTACTTCGTTTTTAATTTTTATATATTTTTTGCCATCTACTTCTTTTACATGTTTTATTGCATTTGTCATATAGTTTCCAATTACTTGTTCTATATAGAAGTCATCTGCAAATACATTTATTTCATCAGGTGTATCTAAAATTACTTCTGCTTCTTTTTCTTCTAACATAACTTTTGATTTTCTAATTATTTCTTTTTCAACTTCTACAATATTAAATTTCTTATCATTAAATTCACGTTTTCCATATTCTAGTTTCATAAGTTCTAGTAATTGTTTTACTAGCTTATCCATTTTATTTGTTTCATCTAAAATAACTTCTGCATAGAATTTTCTACTTTCTTCATCATTATTTACATTTTCAATTAATCCTTCGCTATATCCTTGAATTAGTGCAATAGGTGTCTTTAATTCATGAGATACATCTGAAATGAAACTTTTTCTCATTTCATCTATCTTAGATTTTTCTTCTATGTCTTTTTCTAGTTCTATATTTGTACTTCTTAATTGTTTTATAGTGCTTTCTAGTTTGTCTGACATTTGATTTATACTCTTACCTAAGTTATTTATTTCATCATCTGCACCTGTTATTCTATATTTATGACTAAAATCTAAGTTTGCCATTTTCTTTGCAATTTTATTTAATTCTAGAATTGGTTCTGTAAACTTTTTAGATACATATGTTACTATAATTGCTGAAATTAAAATTGTAAATCCTGCCATTAAATACAAAAAATTATTTGATATTTTTACACTTTCTTGTATTGATGTTATTGGTATTCTAACATATAAAAAGTAATCATTATCAAGCATTGAAGCAAGTACAATATATGTAATTCCATTTTTACTATCTTTCATCTTTTTTATTACAAAATCTTCATTTCTTTCTATAACTTCACCAAAGTTTGAATCAAACTCATTAGTCATTTCACTCATTTGACTAAAAGTAGAAAAGAAATCTTTATTTGATGTATATACATTAACATTTTGGTCATTTTTTATTAAAATATCAAAATTGTTTTGTATAGCCATTTTTTCAAGCTGTGATGTAATATCTCCTTCTACTTCTCCATTATAATAACTATTTACTAAATCATAAACTGAGATTAATGATTTTGTTTTACTATATATATAAAATTGACCAAAAACAAAATTATTAACTATTATTAAAAATAAAATAATTAATAATATTACTAAAGATAAAGTCATAAAAAGCTTTACTCTTACAGATTTTAGTGCATTTCTTATTTTGCTCATTTTAAGCCTCTTTTCTAGATTATTTTATCTCAAATTTATATCCTACGCCTCTCATTGTTTTTATATATTTTCCTTTTTTACCTAATTTATGTCTTATCTTTTTTATATGACTATCTATTGTTCTAGAATCTCCGTAATAATCATAATTCCAAACATTATTTAATATTTTATCTCTTGATAATGCAATATTTTCATTATCTACTAAATATGTTAAAAGTTCATATTCTCTTAGACTTAATTCTATTTGTTTGCCATCTACTTTAACAGTTCTTCCCTCTTTGTTTATTTCTATTCCTCCATAGTCTTTTACTTGTTTTTCATCTTTTGCTGTTCTTTTTAAGATAGCCTCAACTCTTGCAACTAAAATTTTAGGACTAAAAGGTTTTGATATATATTCATCAACTCCAAGTTCAAATCCAAACAATTCATCTTGTTCTTCTCCTCTAGCTGTTAGCATAATAATTGGTACTTTTGAAGTTTGTCTTATTTGTCTTAAAACTGACCATCCATCTAACTTTGGCATCATTACATCTAATAATATTAATGTTATTTTATTGCTATTTTCTTCGAAAACTTTTAAAGCTTCTTCTCCATCTCCTGCTTCTAATATACTATATCCTTTAGCTACTAAAAAGTCTTTTATCAATTTTCTCATTCTTGCTTCATCATCTACTACTAAAATATAATTGTTTTCCATTATAATCACTCCTGATTCTTTAAATATTATATATTATAACAAGTAATTATGTCTATATTGTGAACGGAAAAAGTAAAAGACATTTCCTTTTTTCTAAAAATGCCTTTTAATAAAACTCATAATTTATTGATTTTGTAAATATACATCATGTGTATCGTGAGCAACCTTAATATTTTCTTCATCTAAGATTTTTATAATCTTATAATTTATTCCTTCTACTTCTTCTAAATAACTACTATATCCTGTTGAATTTGTATAAGTGTAAACTAGCATATTTATTCCATTTTCATCTATTCCATCAAATCTTACTATTGTTGAATCATCTAAGATATTTTCTCTATTATATAGCATTTCCTCTACTCTTGTTTTTAATTTTTGTAATTTTTCTACTGGTGTTTCTAAATCTATTTTTATATTTACTTTATATCTTCTACTTTCCATTTTACTCCAGTTTATTACTGATGCATTTGAAATTATAGAGTTTGGAACATTTAATAGAGAGTTTTCAAAAGTTCTTATTCTTGTTGTCCTAAAAGTTATATCTTCTATTGTTCCTTCATAAGAATCCATTTGAACCCAATCTCCTACAGTAAATGGCTTGTCTATAAATATTACTACTCCTCCAAATAGATTTTTTGCTGTGTCTTGAGCAGCAAGTGTTACAATTAAACCACCTATTCCAAGCCCTGCAATCAATCCTGTTAAATCAACATTTAGTAAAGATAATACTATAAATACTGCAACTATATATATTAAAACTCTTACAACTTTTAAAGCAAATTCTATGCTAGCATCATCATATTGTCTTTTTGATTTTTTCCTCATCTTAACAACTAATGTTGACTTTAATGTAAAACTTTTTGCTAATGCGATTGCAAATGCTATTACACTGATTATTTCAAAAATTGTAGTTGCTAAGTTCATTATTTCTTGGCTTAAATTTAATGGTTTTCTTAAGAAAAGTACTGCTAAATACACACCTAAAATCATGAAAAACAATCTTAAAGGCTTAAAGAATGCACTTTCTTTTATTTCTTTTGCTTTTTTAGATTTAAATTTAAACATTCTAATAATCATATATGAAAATGTTGAACTTAATATTCTAAAAACCAATATTATAGCTACTGCAATTAAAATATCAATAATTTGAAGAGCCTTAATACTTTCAATAAAATTTGTTATCTGCTCCATCTTTTCCTCCGTATTAGATTTTATTTATCTTTTATCCCATATAGTCTCTTAATTTTTTACTTCTACTTGGATGTCTTAATTTTCTTAGTGCTTTTGCTTCTATTTGTCTTATTCTTTCACGTGTTACTTGGAATTCTCTACCAACTTCTTCTAGTGTTCTTGCTTTTCCATCTTCTAATCCAAATCTTAGTTTTAATACTTTTTCTTCTCTTGGAGTTAATGTGCTCATAACTTCTTCTAATTGTTCTTTAAGTAATGTATATGCTGCTGAATCATGTGGTGCTGGACTATCTTCATCTTGTATAAAATCTCCTAAATGGCTATCATCTTCTTCACCTATTGGAGTTTCTAATGATACTGGGTCTTGAGCTATTTTTTGAATTTCCATTACTTTTTCTACTGGTATTTCCATCTCTTCTGCTATTTCTTCTGGGGTTGGTTCTCTTCCTAATTGTTGAAGTAAGTGTCTTGATGTTCTTATTAATTTATTTATTGTTTCTACCATGTGTACTGGAATCCTTATTGTTCTTGCTTGGTCTGCTATTGCTCTTGTTATTGCTTGTCTAATCCACCATGTTGCATAAGTACTAAATTTAAATCCTTTTGTATAGTCAAATTTTT
>CAKNKX010000014.1 GCA_930987745.1 uncultured Clostridium sp. | reverse complement strand
TTGTTGCATTTGACTATTCTGTTGCCCTTGTTGTTCTCCACTACTTTGCGGATTTTGTTGTCCTTCATTACCTTGTGAATTTGGTTGTCCTGCATTATCCTGTTGACTTTGCTGTTCTTGTTGTTTTTTCTTTTCTTTTAATAGTTTATCATACATTTCTTCCGCATCATAATTTGCTGCTTCTGGAATATCTACTCCACCTTTAATTAACGGTAAACCATCTTGTTTTAATAGTGCATTTATTACTGCATCAGTCGCAATACTCCAGCAAATTTTATCTTTTCCCTCTCTTCTATACATATGTTCAAAAACTATATGACACACTTCATGTGCAAACAAAAAGGTTTTTTCTTTATCTGATAACACACTTACAAATTTTGGATTATAGAATATTACTTTTCCATCTGTTCCTGCTGTAATTATATCTTCACTTGCTTGAAATTTAAGATTTGCTATTACACTTCCAAAACTAGGATACTTGATAAGGAGTTTTCTTACTATTGAATCTATATCTATTATCATTATCTATCCCCTCACTATTTATACCTTTCTATTGCTTTATCAATCATTCGTAATTCTTGTATTCTTTCTAATCTCTCTTCGTTTCCGCCTGCCCATTGTACCTCAAACTTTCTGCACATCTCTGCTCCTAATTTCTTTGCAAATGCTCTTACTTTTGGCATATTCTCTTCATCTACTTTTACTAATCCTGATACTGTTGCTAGTTTTCTCTCGAATCCCATTTCATTTAATTCTTTTTCGGAATAATTTCCATTTATTACATCTTGTAATGATATTGTTTGTATCAGACAAAATGATATGAAGTCTCTTGTTAATTTTTCTCCTATTATTGCCCTTAGTGTATTGGGATTTCTACTAGTATATAACATATCTGATGCCATTTTCCATCTTCTTGGATCTGAATGTGGTTCTGGTTTTTCTTTATCATATGGCGTTCTTAATACTTCATCTCCTTTGGATTCTATATATGCATATATTAGTGGGTGTATTTTTGCTCTTCCTACTTCTGGCTTTTTATAATCTAATCTCTCGTAATATTCTTCTGGCGTTAATGCCCATTTTAACCATCCATCTACTGTTGTTTTTATATTTACATGAGCAAATCTATCATATAACGGTCTTGCAACTTCATTTGCTAACAATGAGTCTTCTTCTTCATTTCCTGCTGCAACTACTCTTGCATTTTCTGGTAACTTCCATCTTCCCGCTACTTTTTTATCTAATGCTATTCCATATGCTTTCGACTGCATTGTATATGATGCATTTGTAATTTCTTCTAAGAATAATATATGGATTTTATCTGGTTCTTCCTTACATTTTGTTTCTAACTCTTCTAGCCATGGTGGTTTTATATGTATCTCTTTTCCTTCTTTTTCTCCCGCTAATCCATCTAATAATTCTGGGTCCAAATGACTTAGATTCAATTCTATAAAGTCTGGATCCAATTGTTTTACTCTATCACTTTTTCCACATCCAGGTTCTCCATGTAAAAATATAGCTATATTACTTTCTATCGCTGCTCTTATTATATCTTCTTCACTTACTTGATCAAACTTTAAATTATGTGGAGTTGTATTTTGTGTTGGACTGCTAGCTTCTAGTATAATTTTTGAATACAATGGATTTCTATTTTTCATTATTGTTGACATTGGAATCTTCATACAAAATGACATAAAATCTTTTGTTAATTCTTCTCCTATTATTGCCCTTAGCGTACTTGGATTTCTACTAGTATATAACATATCTGATGCCATTTTCCATCTTCTTGGGTCTGCATGTGGTTCTGGTTTTTCTGTATTATATGGCGTTCTTAATACTCCATCTCCATTGAAGTCTATATATGCATATATTGCTGGGTGTATTTTTTCTCTTCCTGCTTCTGGCTTTTTATAATCTAATCTCTCGTAATATTCTTCTGGCGTTAATGCCCATTTTAACCATCCATCTACTGTTGTTTTTATATTTACATGAGCAAATCTATCATATAACGGTCTTGCAACTTCATTTGCTAACAATGAGTCTTCTTCTTCATTTCCTGCTGCAACTACTCTTGCATTTTCTGGTAACTTCCATCTTCCCGCTACTTTTTTATCTAATGCTATTCCATATGCTTTCGACTGCATTGTATATGATGCATTTGTAATTTCTTCTAAGAATAATATATGGATTTTATCTGGTTCTTCCTTACATTTTGTTTCTAACTCTTCTAGCCATGGTGGTTTTATATGTATCTCTTTTCCTTCTTTTTCTCCCGCTAATCCATCTAATAATTCTGGGTCCAAATGACTTAGATTCAATTCTATAAAGTCTGGATCCAATTGTTTTACTCTATCACTTTTTCCACATCCAGGTTCTCCATGTAAAAATATAGCTACATTACTTTCTATCGCTGTTCTTATTATATCTTCTTCACTTACTTGATCAAACTCTAAATCAGATGGAATTATATCTTGTGTTGTCGTGTCGGTTTCTTCTGTTATTAATTCTGAATCTGATAAATTTTTATTCTGCGTTGTCGTACTAGTTTCTTCTGTACTTAATTCTGAGTCTGATAAGTCTTTATTCTGCGTTGCCGTGCTAGTTCCTATTTTTGATTTCGAATCTAACAAATTTTTCTTCTGCCTTGTTTGGCTAATTATTATTTTTGATTGTATTCCTTTTGATTGTACTAGCTCTCCTGCCAAATATATATCCATAAATTTTTTTACAAGTACTTCATCAAAATTTCTTACAAGTGCTTCATCAAAATTTCTTACATCTGTATATTTTGCTATATCATATGGTACATCTGTAAAGATAATTTTTTCTGCAAGCATCAGTTTTGCCTTATCATCAACTAACCATTTTACAGGTTCAACTTTAAACCATGTATTATGATCTTTCCATGGTAGCTTTACTTTTATATATCTTTTTCCATTATATTCATATTCCTCAAGACTTTCCTCTTCAAAAAAACAACCCTTAGGACGCCTTTTCTTATTTATTGTATAAGTATTCCCTGTCGTATACAAGTACTTGCCGTTGTATTTTGTTTCTAATATTTCTTGCACATCTTTTGCTACGGCTGTTTGTGGATAATATCCATATTCTACTTCAAGAATGCCATCCTCCGCTCTTTTTCCGGCATTTCCATTCGTAGGGATACTTGCGTTTGATGAAAGCAGTAAAACTGGGCGTCCCCCTGTTCTAGTACTCAGAGTATTAGTCAAAGAACACATTCCTTCTACTTGCATTACATTTGTGTATTCCTGTCCCTCTTCATGTATTATCGAATCATTTTTTACCCAATAACGGCATGGCTTATAAGGTTGCCCCATATCGTTTTGACCGAGATATTCCTAAAAATATAGCCAAGTCTGTTGCTGTTGCAAATGATTTTCTTTTCTTTATTACATCTATTGGATTTGAATAACATTGATCTTCAGTTAAAAAAGTAAAATCGCTCATAAGTTTTCCTCCTTAAATCTGGATCATAAATGAATATAATTCCTCGTCTATTGGACCTTTTTCTAGATTTGAATATGTTGCAAAAATCATACAATTTTTAGGCAACTTATAAACATATATTTTTCTATATTTAAATAGTTCTATAAATTTCCTTTGCTCTTTTTCAGGTATTTTATTTATATTTTTTATTACTAAAACAGGGGTATGTTTTTTACTGCTATCTATTAATTTGTTATACCATTCTGGTGCTATGAACTCTAGCTTTTCATAATCCCCAAATAATTCTGTTTTAGAACAATTAGCCTCTAATACAACTGCTCCTTTTTTTATCACATTTTCTGGTATTTCTTCTATTAAAATTACTGATTTTCCCGCCTTTATGTATTCTCCTAACAAATCTACTTGTTCTTTATTCATTTTATACATTCTCCTACTCTTTTTTTACTCTTATAACATTATTGGTAATTTTATTAAAAGAATTGCAAAATATAATAATTTTGCAATTCTTCCTCTTTACTTTACACTCATTTAATGAAAATTAATTATATAGCATTACATGGTGTTAAGATTTTTCATATGTTTCTAGTTTAAAGGTTTCATAGTTGGGAATAATAACACATCTCTTATTGAAGTACAATCTGTTAAAAGCATTACTAATCTATCTATTCCAATTCCTAATCCTCCTGTTGGTGGAAGTCCAATTTCTAAAGCTTGGATATAATCTTCATCCATCATTCCTGCTTCTTCGTCACCCGCTTCTCTTGCTTCAACTTGTTTTTTAAATCTTTCATATTGGTCTATTGGGTCATTTAGTTCTGAAAATGCATTTCCATATTCTCTTCCACAAATAAACACTTCAAATCTTTCTGTTAGCCTTGAATCTTCTTTTTTCTTTTTAGCAAGTGGTGAAATTTCTATTGGATAATCATAAATAAATGTTGGCTGTATTAATGTATGCTCTACGTATTCATCAAAGAATAAACTTATTACATCTCCTCTTGTTTCCTTCGTTTTATCTGGTATTTCTATATTTCTTTCTTTAGCTAATTTCACAGCTTCTTCATCAGAATTTATTTCATTAAAATCGACTCCGCAAGCTTCTTTTATTGAATCTATCATAGAAATCCTCTTCCACCCTGGTTCTAAATCTATATCTTGTCCTTGATAATTAATTTTTGTCGTTCCAAGAACTTCTTTTGCTGTCCTTGAGAATATTTCTTCTGTTATATCCATCATATCGTGATAATCTTGATATGATGCATATAACTCTAATTCAGTAAATTCTGGGTTATGTCTGATATCCATTCCCTCATTTCTAAATACTCTTCCCATTTCATAAACCCTATCAAATCCACCTACTATTAATCTTTTTAAATTTAGCTCTAAAGCTATTCTTAAATACATATCAATATTTAATGCATTATGATGTGTTATAAATGGTTTTGCTGTTGCTCCACCTGAAATTGTATTCAATGTTGGTGTTTCAACCTCTAAATATCCTTTTTCGTCCAATATTTCCCTTATTTTGCTGATTATTTTACTTCTTAAAATGAAAGTTTTCTTTACTTCTGGATTTACAATTAAATCTGTATATCTTTGACGATATCTTAAATCTGGGTCTTTTAATCCATGGAATTTTTCTGGAAGTGGTCTTAATGATTTTGAAAGTAAAGTTACTTCTTTTGCATGAACTGAAATTTCTTCTGTTCTTGTTTTAAATACAAAACCAGTAATTCCAATAATGTCACCTATATCCCATGTTTTAAATGATTTATAGCTTTCTTCACCTAAATCATTTATACTTACATAACTTTGTATTTTTTCATCACAATCTTGGATTGTACAAAATGATGCTTTACCCATTATTCTTTTGGCAATTATTCTTCCAGCAACTGTTACATCTTTTTGTTCAAATTTTTCGTAATTTGCTTTTATTTCTCCTGCTGTATTTGTTCTATTAAATTTTGTTATTTGATAAGGGTCTTTTCCCTCTAGCTGTAATTCTTTTAATTTATCTCTTCTTATTTGCATTAAATGATTAACATCTTGTTCTTCTACTTGGTTATTTTGATTATTGTTTTGGCTATTTTCTGACATATCTTCCTCTCCTTTTCATTCGAGAATGTTTATTTCTCGCTTCATTTTTACTTTGTATATTATATAGCAAAAAGCTTAAAAAGTAAAGGAAAACTAAGAGTTTTGTATAAATTTAACTATTTTTATATATCAGAAAACAACAAAAATGAGAGAATCGAGGATTGTTCCCCTAATCTCTCATTTTTTTAATACAGTGTAAGTCGAGAACCGTCATAAGTATATGTAAAGTCTGGTGATGCATAATTTGCACGATAACTTGCACCTACATTCCCACCTACTCCACCTATCTCAGTATTATAATGTCCTCCACGTGCTATTCTAAAGTAAACATCTCTGGCTTCTAAAGTTCTCTCTTCCAGATTTCCTGCTAAATCATATATATTTCTTACTATAAAACAACCAGTAGGCTCTGGAGCTGTTGTACTTGTATAACTATCATTTGATTTATAATTAGCAACTCCTGATGCATTTAAGATATAGTAGTTGTTTCCATTTTTTTCTTCTTTTAGCCATATCATTATTTGGTCCCATTGACTTCCCCAAATCATACTACTTGTTAGTCCACTTAATGATGATGAGTTTGTTTTTTGTACATTTGATACATATGCTTTTTGTTGTGCATACATTCTATACCAACGCATTCCGCTTACTCCTGTTGTAGCTGATTTAACTATTGATATTTTGTTTGTAGTATCTTGTGTATTATCATCTATAAAATTACTAGTTTCATATCTTCCTACCCAAAATCCACCTTGTTCTGCTACTTTTTCTATCATAGTTGCATATTCTGTTTGAAGCAATTCTTCAGAAACTTTTGGGTTTGTATCATTATTATTTCCTCCATCAGCATGTTGTTCGTCTGGCAAATATGCTGGCTCTCTATAACTATTTTCTGTTACATAATCTTTTACTGTGATTTCAACACCATTTGTTCCTTCTGTAAAATCATATAATATTCCACTATATGTTCCATTACTCTTTTTCACTGCCATCGGATATCTTTTTTCACCTGTTCCGCCATTTTCTACATATTCCCTTAAGCTGTTATTTTTTTCTTCATCAGTAACTCCTGTTATTTCTTTTCCTTCCTCAATAATAGCCGTTTCTTTATCAACAGGTATCCAAACAAATTGGTCATATTTTGCTCTAATTTCTTCTACATTATCCCAATTTTCTATTTCTTCTCCATTTGTAACATATATTACTAATCCTCCACTTACTGTATTTTCTCCTGGTATTTGAGAAATCACAGCTCCATTTGGTATTTCTGGAAGATTTTCTACAAGAATAGATACTGGTTCTCCTGATGTTATGTCTTTATTAGAAATTGTTATATTGTATGTACCAGTTTTATTAACTGTAAATGTTAAATTCTCACTTGTATTCCATGTTGTCTCTCCATTTAATTGATAATTTACTTCCCACTTTTGTACATTTCCACTATATTGTATATTTGATATTGTTATCTCCCATTGGTTATCATTTATTTCTTTGTAACTAACATCAAATGTTGGTGCTCCTGTATTCATCTCATATTCTACATTATACATTCCATCTGGTATTTGTTCTATTGTGTAATATGTTTCTCCATCATATTCAAAGCCTTCATAGCTTACTACACTTCTTTTTTCTATATTTATAAAATAGTCTTCTTCTATATTTTCTATTCCTAAACTTATTAATGTATCACTACTAAAATACCTATATCCTGTTTGGTCTGTTATTCCTGACTCACTTGCTGTAAATACTAGGTTTGCTTGAGATTGAACTGTGCTATTACTTGATATTTCATCCCCTGATGTTAAAATATTATTATTTCCATCTCTATATTCTTGATACCAATCATTAACATTAGTTTGCAATACTTTTAATTCTGTTGTAAATGCTGTAAATCTTGATGACCTTACTGTTTCTACACCGCTATATATACCTACTGATGCTAATATTCCTAATATAATACAAGTCAATATTAGTGCAATTAAAGTTATTCCCTGCTCATTTTTTACTTTTCTTTTCATTTGTTTTCCTCCAAACAACGAACCTTGTGTTCGTATAAAGTAACTTTGGCTGGGGTACTGTGATTCGAACACAGGAATGTCGGAGTCAGAGTCCGATGCCTTACCGCTTGGCGATACCCCAATATACATTTATATATTACCACTTTTAATAAGTTTTGTCGATAGTTGTTTTAAATAAAAATTTAAAATTATATTACTTTAAAACGATTTTATAGGAAAGAACCTCAAAAGGGGTAATCTTTTGAGGTAATAGGGTGTTTTTTTATTTATTTTTATAATTAGTTTTTACTAACTATAAGATTAATAACTTAAATTAATTAATATAATTTTTTTACATATTTAACAATATTGCTTCATATTTTTTATAATCTGGCATATATGTTTCTAATAATTTATAAAATCCTTTTGTATGTGATTTATATTTTAAATGACAATATTGATGTAAAACTATATAATCAATAACTTTTCTATTATATACTACTACTTGTGGATTTATTGTTATTTTTTTATTAGCACATTTTCCAAGTTGAGGTATATTTTTTATTTCAAATTCTTCTGGTGCAAATCCAACAAGTATTCTTATTTCTTCCATAGCTCTTTCTATTTCTACTTTTGCAATTTGTTCGTACATTTTATCAATTGCTAAGTCTAAAATTTTGTTATTTTCTATATTTTTATATTTATTAGGAAGTGATATTTTTATTGTTTTACCTTCAATATCTAGTTCTGTTATTTTAATGTTTTTATATTCAATTTTAACTTTGTAATCTATTCCTAATACTGGTACTGGATGTCTCTCAATACTTGTATTTACTGTTGTTTTTAATTTTACATTTCTTTTTACTATATTCATTTCATATCACTCCTTGTAAAATGTTTGTTTTGCAAATTGTTGTTCGCTTTTGTTGTACTTATTTTATATTTTATTTTATATTTTGTCAATAGTTTTTTCAAAATTTTTTCAAATTTTTGTTCGTAATTTTTTCTATCCCTTTTTGCTCTAAGTTTCAAAAAGAAAAAAATTTTTAAAAGTAACATAATATAAAAATACACTTTGTATATCAGAATAAATTCTAATATATAAAGTGTATCTATAATTAACTATTTAATTATTATTTGTTTTCTTCTTTTTTATCTTCTTTAGCTGGTTCTTCCTTAACAGTTTCTACAGCTTCTTCTTTTACTGTATCTACTGTTTCTTGAACTACTGGATTTTCTGTCTCTACTGCTGGAGCTTCTTCTTTAGCTGATTCTACTGGTGTTTCAGTAGCTTCTGCTACAGGTTCATCTACTAAATCTTCTTTAAGTACTATTTCTTTATCTTCAATTCTAGCACCTACTTGTTCTCTAGTTTTAGCAGCTTTACCAACTCTATCTCTTAAGTAGAATAATTTTGCTCTTCTTGCTTTACCTACTCTTACTAATTCTACTTTTTCTACTAATGGTGAATGTACTAAGAATGTTTTTTCAACACCTACACCATAAGAAATTTTTCTTACTGTAAATGTTTTATTAACACCTCCACCTTGTACTTTTATAATAATTCCTTCAAATACTTGGATTCTTTCTTTGTTTCCTTCTTTAATTCTTACGTGTACTCTTACAGTATTACCAACTTTTAATTCTGGTATTTTATTCTTTAATTGTTCATGTTCAATTGATTTTATAATATCCATGTTAAGAATTCTCCTCCTTTTCTTTATTCCCGAGCGGTGCCCATTTGGCACTTCGTTTCATATTTTTTATATAAATCTGGTCTTTTTTTCTTTGTGATTTCTAATGCTTTTTTCCTTCTCCACTGATTAATATTTTCATGATGTCCTGATAACAATATTTCTGGAACTTTTTTTCCTTCAAATATTTCTGGTCTTGTATATTGAGGATATTCCAAAAGTCCATCTATTGAAAAACTTTCTTCTCCTGTAGATTCTTTACTTATTACTCCATCTACATATCTACTTACACTATCTACTAACACCATTGCCGGAATTTCTCCTCCTGTTAGTACATAATCTCCTATAGATATTTCCTCTTCTACAATCTCATCTAATACTCTTTGGTCTATTCCTTCATAATGTCCACAAAGTATAATCAGGTGCTTTTCTTTTGATAGGTCTATTACTTTTTGCTGATTCAATACATTTCCTTGTGGTGACATATATATGACTTTTGCATCATCTGTTTTTAATGATTGGTAAGCTCTAAACACAACATCTGGCATAATTACCATTCCGACTTCCTCCTCCATATGGAGTATCGTCAACTTTTTTATGTTTGTTATTCGAAAAATCTCTGATATTTATAAGATTTATTTCGATTTTTTCATTTTGAACAGCTTTTCCAATTACACTTTGTTTTAATGGTTCAAACATTTCTGGAAACAGTGTTAAAATATCAAACTTCATTTTTGCCTCCACTTTTATATTAATCCAGGAATTAGATGAACTGTTATTTTCTTATTACTTAAGTCCACATCTTTTATTACATCAGGAATTCCTGGCAATAAAATCTGTTTTCCTAAATCATTTTTTACTACATATATATCATTACTACCAGTATTATAGATGTCATCTACTTTTCCGAAGATGTTCACCTTCATCTGTATATACATCTAAACCGATTAAATCTACTATGTAATATGTCCCTTCTTCTAAAGGTTCTTCTTTTTCTCTATCTACTAACAAGTAGCTTCCTCTTAAAAGTTCTGCTTGTTCTACAGTTTCTATACTTTCTAGTTTGATTAGTACCATCCCTTTATGATATTTAACCTCTTCTATTTTGTATTCTTTTAAGACTTGTTTGTTTTTTAATATAACAGTTTCTAACTTGTCAAATCTATTAATATTTTCTGAAAAAGATTTAACTTTTATCATTCCTTTAATTCCAAATGTATTTACAATTTGACCTATTTCAAGATATTTTGTCATAACTTTTACCTCAAAATCTTATTTTCCTTTTTAAGTTTATATCAATTTAGTTATCCAAAAATTCTACAGCTACTTTTTTACCTTCTTTTGCTGAAACTGATTTCATAACAGTTCTAATAGATTTAGCAATTCTTCCTTGTTTTCCAATTACTTTTCCCATATCACTATTTTCTACTGTTACTTTAAATACTATTTCTTTTTCAGTATTTTCTTCTTCAATTTTTACAGCATCTTTGTTGTCTACTAAATTTAATATAATTGTTTCTAAAATATCTTTCATCTTTTCCTCCACATAAGTTAGTTAATTAAGCATTTGCTTTTTCAATTAAAGCTTTAACTGTGTCTGTTAGTCTTGCACCATTTTTAATCCATTTTTCAACTTTTTCGTTGTCTAAAACAATTTTAGCTGGTTTTGCCATTGGGTCATATGTTCCTAATTGTTCGATGATTTTTCCATCTCTTGGACTTCTAGAGTCTGCAACAACTATATGATAGAATGGAGCTTTTTTCTTTCCTTGTCTTTGTAATCTAATTTTTACCATTACTTTCACCTCCTGCAGGGATTTAGGGACGTTCCTTTTTTCCCTTTTTTTAGGGATTTTGGGACACTCCTTTACATCCATAGTTTATATATAAATTTAAAAATTTAATAACTAATTATATCTTGATTATTTCTTATAAATAAATCTTTAAAACTAAAATTTAAAGTTCTTTAAGGCGTTTTCATCAATTCCTTTCATTAATTTCTTTAATCCGCCTTTATTGTTTTGCATTTGTTTCATCATTTTTTTAGTCATCTCAAAAGATTTGATAAATTTATTTATATCTTGCACTGTTGTTCCACTTCCCATTGCAATTCTTTGTCTACGACTAGCATTTAAAAGTCTTGTATCTTTCTTTTCTTCTTTTGTCATTGAACAAATAATTGCTTCTATTTTAACAAATTCTTTATCATCTACTTTTAAGTCTTTTATTTGATTCATACCTGGAATCATTTTTAATAATGATGAAAAAGAACCCATCTTTTTTACTTGTCTTAACTGTGCTAAATAATCATCTAAATCTAATTCTTTTTTCTTTAATTGTTTTTCTAGTTTTTCTGCTTGTTCTAAGTCAAAACTTTCTTCAGCTTTTTCTATTATTGATAATATATCACCCATTCCTAAGATTCTACTTGCCATTCTTTCTGGATGAAATACTTCAATATCACTTAGTTTTTCACCTGTTGCTGCAAATTTAATTGGCTTTCCTGTTACTTTTTTTACAGATAAAGCTGCACCACCTCTTGTATCACCATCTAGTTTTGTAAGTACTACTCCATCTATTTCTAAAGCTTCATTGAATTTTTCTGCAACATTTACTGCATCTTGACCTGTCATACTATCTACTACAAGTAATATTTCATGTGGCTTTACATTTGCTTTTAAGCTCTTTAGTTCATTCATTAAATCTTCATCTATATGAAGTCTACCTGCTGTATCTAGTATTATTACATCATTTAATTTTGATATTGCAGTTGACATTGCTTGTTTTGCAATATGAACAACATCTTTTGATGTTTCATTACTAAATACTGGTATATTCAATTGTTTTCCTACTACTTGTAATTGTTTTATAGCTGCTGGTCTATATACATCACACGCAACAAGTAATGGCTTTTTACCTTGTTTTCTTAGTAAATTTGCAAGTTTTCCTGCTGTTGTTGTTTTACCAGAACCTTGAAGCCCAACTAACATTATTATTGTTGGTGGGTTTGGTGTAAAATTGATTTTACTTTCAGTTCCGACCTAGTAATTCTACTAATTCATCTTTTACTATTTTTACAACTTGTTGCCCTGGTGTTAGTGACTTCAGAACATCTTGACCTAAGGCTTTTTCTTGAATGGTAGCGACAAAGTCTTTTACTATCTTATAGTTAACATCTGCTTCTAAGAGAGCTAGTTTTACTTCTCTTAAACAATCTTTTAAATCAGATTCAGTAATTCTTGCTTTTCCTCTTAGTTTTCTTGTAATTTCTTGTAACCTAGAAGACAATCCTTCAAATGCCATATTATCACTCCATTCTTTTTCCTATACTAAACAATTTAGTTCTTTTTTGATATTTTCTAATACATTTGCTATTTGTTTATCTGAATATTCTTTTTGAATTTTTGTTAGCTCCAAAAGAACTTTTTCAATTTTCTTTTCTTGATTTAACATCCTTTTCATAAACTTCAGCTTTTCTTCGTATTCGAAAAGTTTTTTTGCCCCCTTTTTTAGTAAATCATTAACAGCTTGTCTTGTAATCCCATGATTTTCTGCTATTTCTGATAAAGACAAGTCATTATTATAGTAGTCATTAATAAATTCATATTGTTTTTTTGTTAAAAGTTTTCCATAAATTTCACATAAAATACTTATTTTAACTTTTTCATCCATTTATTATAACTACCTCTTTTCTTTTTTCTGTAAAGCATATATACTTTACACTATTTTTTTGATTTTGTCAAGTGTTTTTACTTGATTTTTTTTTAAAATCCTTAAAAATATCACAATTTTAAAAACAAGTACCAATAAAGTACTTGTTTTTCATTTTATCTTCTAAGTTCTGCATTCAAAGTTTTTTCTAATTCTTTTATTATATCTTCCATTATAGGGTTTATTTCTTCATCTGATAAGCTTTTATTTTTATCTCTAAATATTAAAGAATATGCAACACTTTTTTTGTCTTTTCCTAATTTTTCATCTCTATAAATATCAAATAATTTAGCACTTTCTAATAATTTTTTAGCTTTTTTAGTAATTACTTTTTCAATTTGTCCTACTTCAACATTTTCATCTACTACTATAGCTATATCTCTTTCCACTGCTGGGAATTTAGGAACTTCTACATATTTCTTCTTACTTCCTGCATATTTTACTACTTTTGTTATATTTAGTTCTGCTAAATATACTCTTTTTTCAATATCATAATTATCTAAAACTTCTGGATGAACTTCTCCAAATGTTGCAATTACATCAATGCCCACTTTTATATTAGCACATCTACCTGGATGATATGATTCTTTTTTTGTTTCTTTTTCTATATCAAATCTATTTACTCCAATTAATTGTAAGATATTTTCCAAATATCCTTTTAATATATAGAAATCTGCATCTTTTCCATACATACCAAGTGTTAATATATTTTCTTGTACTGGAACTTCTCCTTTTTCTATTTCTCCATTTATATTTTTATAATTTCTTGATATATCAAATAATTTAACATCTTGATTTTTCTTGTTTGCATTTCCTGCAAGCATTTGCATCATACTTGGCACAGTTGTTGGTCTCATTAATTTATAATCATCATTTAATGGATTTTGTATTGTTATTGCTGTTTTTATTAAATCTTTACTTGTTTTTGATTTTTCTAAGTCATTTAAACTTACAAATCCATAAGTATATATTTCTGAAAATCCATTATTTACTAAAATATCTTTTATTTTTTTATCAATATTTTGTTCTTTTGTTCTCATACCTAGTGTTGTATCTGCTTTTATTAATGAAGTTTCTAATTTATCATATCCATAAAATCTTAAAACTTCTTCTGCTAAGTCTTGCCAGAACTCTAGATCCATTCTGAAATATGGAGCAGTAGCTATATTATTTTCTACTTTGATATCTAATTTTTCTAAAATGTCTATCATTTGTTTTTCAGTTAAATTTAATCCAAGTAGAGTATTTATTTTTTTACTGTCAACTGGTATTTTGTTTATTTTTTGTTTTGTAGGATATACATCAATTTTAGCATTTATTGGTTCTCCTGCACCTAGTTTTTCTACTAATTCTACTGCTCTATTTATTGCACGTAGTGCATTTTCTGAAGATAAACCTTTTTCAAATCTTGATGAACTTTCTGTTCTTAATCCTACTTTTTTAGCAGTTTTTCTTACACTTCCACCATAAAATACAGCTGATTCAAATACTACTGTTTTTGTATCTTCTTCTATTTCTGAGTTAAGTCCTCCCATAACTCCTGCAATAGCTACTGGCTTTTTCTCATCTGCTATTACTAAATCATTTTCATCTAAAATTCTTTCTTGTTCGTCTAATGTAGTAATTTTTTCGTTTGCTTTTGCTCTTCTTACAGTAATATGTTTTCCTTCTATTGAATTAATATCAAATGCATGCATAGGTTGACCTAATTCTAACATAACATAATTAGTAATATCTACTATATTATTTATACTTCTTACTCCACATGCTTTTAATCTTCTTTTCATCCATTCTGGAGATTCACCTATTTTTACATTTTTTACAACTCTCGCTATATATCTGTAACATAAATCTGGTGCTTTAATATCAACTTTTAATCCTTCAATTTCATCTTTATCAGGAATATTTAATTTATCTAAATTTCCTCTTGGATTTTTAAATTCTTTTCCTAGAGATACAGCTGTTTCTCTACCTAATCCTTCTATTGATAAACAATCTGGACGGTTTGGTGTTATTTCAAAGTCAATTATATCTTCTCTTAAATTTAAAACTTCAACTATATCTTTTCCTAAATCTTTTTCTAAAGTTTTTGGAAGTATCATAATTCCGTGTTCTATTTGACCTGGATAGTTTGCTAATTCCAAATTTAATTCTCCTACAGAACACATCATTCCACAAGATTCTATTCCTCTTAGTTTTCCTGTTTTAATTTTTATTCCACCTGGAAGTTCAGCTCCGTCTTTTGCAATTGGAACTATATCACCTTCTTTTATATTATCTGCACCTGTAACTATTTGTAATTTTTCATTACCCACATCTACTTTTGTTACAACTAATTTATCTGCATCTGGATGTTTTTTAATTTCTAGTATTTTTCCTACTACTACATTTTTTATATCTTTTCCAGTTTCATCAAGTGTTTCAACTTTTGAACCTGTCATTGTTAAAATATCACATAAAGATGTACTATCTACATCAATATCACTATATTCTTCTAACCATTCTCTACTTGCTTTCATATTATCCATTCCTTTCACAAGGCTTTATCCTGGCTTGTTACCTTTTTCCTTGTATTAATATTTATAAATTCCCTGTTGTTTTTGATAGCTTTTTGCTGAAGTCCAATTGTTATATTGTCTACTTGTTGTAGTTCTATATGCACCATTTCCTGAAATTTCTTCCAAAAACTGACCTCTTTTTTGTTTTCTATAACTTTCTATATGTTTATCTCCTTCTTCTTGAGTTACTAACTTAAAGCCATCTCCTACTGGTACTGTAGTATATCCTTCATATTTTTTTGTTCCTAATAATCTCATCGCTTCTTGTAAAGAATATACTTTATCTCTTTTATTAAAAAATCCCACTTATTTAACACTCCTTATATAATTAAATTTTTATTTATATTTTAAATTAATATACTAACATTTGTTTTATATTTTTTATTTAATTTTTAGAATTTTACTATATTAATCTGTTTTTTAAAATTGTTTTAAAAATCTTACATCATTTTCAAATAATAATCTCATATCATCTATTCCGAATTTTGCCATTGCAATTCTTTCAACACCAAATCCAAAAGCAAATCCTGAATATTCTTCTGGGTCTATTCCACAATTTTTCAAAACATTTGGATGTACCATTCCGCATCCTAAAAGTTCTATCCAACCTTCTCCTTTACAAACTCTACATCCTTTTCCTCCACATACAAAGCATGAAACATCAGCTTCTGCAGAAGGTTCTGTAAATGGGAAATGATGTGGTCTAAATCTTATTCTTGTTTTTTCTCCTAGACATTTTTTAGCAAACATTTCTAATGTTCCTTTTAAATCTGCCATTGAAATATTTTTGTCAACAACTAATCCTTCTACTTGATGGAATACTGGTGAATGTGTTGCGTCTACACTATCTGAACGATATACTGCACCAGGACAAATTATTTTAATTGGTGGTTTTTGATTTTCCATCACTCTTGCTTGCACTGGTGATGTTTGACTTCTAAGTAATATATCATCTGTGATATAGAATGTATCTTGTATATCTCTTGCTGGATGGTCTGGTGGTGTATTTAATTTATCAAAATTATATATTGCCTTTTCTACTTCTGGTCCATCTGCTATTTGGTATCCCATTCCTAAAAAGATTTCTTCTACTTCCTCAATTATTTGTGTAATTGGGTGAAGTGAACCTAAATCTATTTTTTTACTTGGTTCTGTTACATCTATATTTTCTGTTTCTAATTTTCTTTTAAGTTCTTCTTTTTTAAATTCTTTTTCTTTCTCCTCAATTAAATTATTTAATTCATCTCTTACTTCGTTTACTAGACTTCCAATTACTGGTCTTTCTTCTTGGCTTAAACTTCCCATTCCTCTTAAGATTAAAGTAAGTTCTCCTTTTTTACCTAAGTATTTTACTTTTAAATCATTTAAGTCTTTTCCGAGTTTTACAATTTTTGATTTCTTGACTTGCAGTTTCTCTCAAGCTTGTAATTTTTTCTTTCATAGTTTCCTCCTATATTAATTTTTTAGATTATCTTTCGATATCTTAAGCTTTATTTATATTAATATGGTCTATACGTTTTTGTTGGTTTGTATTTTCCATATTGATTACCTGTGTATTTTTCTATTCTTTTTTGCAATTTTTCTTCTTGCCTTTGCTTTCTTGTTTTCTTTTCCTTTTTTATTTTTTTATTTTTTACTTTTCTGTCTTTTTTATTATCTAATTTATTTTTTTCCTTTTTTTCTTTAAATCTTATGTTTGAATTTTTTTCTGATTCCAAAACTTGCTCTAAGATATTTTCTTCTTTTAATAATAATCTATTTTTGCTTTTTCTTCTTTCTTTTAGTTTTATTATTATTTTTTGTAAAAAATTCTCTTTAGTTCTAAAATAATATGTTATAACATAGACTCCATATTCATTTAGTTTGATTTCTACATTTATTATCTTTTTTTCAAATTCTTTTTTAGTTTGTTCTACACTTTCTAATATTTCTTGATTATTATACTGTTTTGAATCAAAGTAGTTTATTAAAACTTTTTCTTTATTCATAAAATACACATCCTAGATTTAAATTTTACTTAAAATTTAATCATTTGTAATTAAATTGCCTGGGGTCAAAAAAAGTCACTCATCCTATCTTTTTAGGACGAAATGACTGCATTTTCGTGGTACCACCTAATTTTATTAGTTTATATTTACTAACCTCATTATAAGTTTTAACGGTGCAACCGCTCTTTCCTACTTTATTTTTCAGAAAAAGACCTAAAAAGTGAAATTTCTATATATTCATATTAAATGGCTTTCAGCCCAAGGCCATTTTTCTCTTGTAATATGTGTTTAATATATATACTTTGCTTTTTAATAGGTTTTGTTTTTATCTCACACTTCATATATTTTACCATATTTTCCCTTACACTTCAAGTATTTTTTCAATATTTTTTGTATTTATTTTTCGAGTTTTTTCAATATTATTTTACAATTTTTTTACAATTGTGAATTTTTAAAGCAAATTGTTGTATTTTTCAAAAATCATGTTAAAATATATATTATGAAGAAAAATTTTAAGGAGAGGATTTTTATGAATAAGAAAATTATTTTAGGGGTATGTTTAAGTTTTATTTTAATTTTTAGTTCAAGTCTTTCTCTTGCTTCATATAGTACAGTTCAAATGGAAGTTGTAGAAAAGCCAGTTTGTACTATTGATATTGGAGAAAATTCAAGTTTTGAAAAAAGTTTGGTTAGTGAAAACTTAACAGAAAAAGAAGTTACTATTCAACTTCAAGTAACAAATGAAGAAGTTGGAACAAAACCAACTGGTGAACTAATGCTTGTTATAGATAATTCAGACAGTATGAACGAACAAGTCGAAACCGGAGAAATCAGAAGTGATTTAGTTTATGAATCTGCTAAAACTTTAGTTTCAAAATTATTAGAAAACAATGATAATTTACAAATTGGAGTAGTTAGTTTTTCTTCTAATTTAGATGCTTCGTTAGAAGGGTCTACAGAAGATGCTTCAGTTGTTAGTCCTTTAACTAATAATTCTGATGCTTTGTCTACAGCAATTTCTAGTATTCAAAAAAATGGTCCAAGAACAGACTTAGATGCAGGATTAACTCTTGCAATGAATCAATTTACAGAAGAAGATAATAATAAATATATGATAGTTTTAACAGATGGTGTACCTAATCTTGCTATTGATTATGATAATGTATATTATTCTGATGATGTTATTGAAAAAACAAAAACAAAGTTAGAACTTGTAGAAAACAGTGGAATTGATTTAATCACAATGCTTACTGGAATCGATTCTCCAGATTATGTACCAATTACTACTGATAAATCTTATACAGAAATAATTTCTGAAATATTTGGAACACCTGAAAATCCCACAGCAGGACAATTCTACTATGTAACAGATAATCAAGCTCAAACAACAATTACAGAAGATATATATAATTCTCTACTACCTTCTAGTACAGCTTTGACAAATATAACAATCGTGGATTATTTCCCTCAAGAAATAATTGACAATTTCGATTTTGCTTATGTATCAAATGCAAATATAGGAGAAATTTCAGCAGAAATTGATAAAACCAATAATTCTATTACTTGGACAATTCCAGAATTACAACCTGGTCAAACAGCAACAGTTCAATATACTTTAAGTTTAAAAGAAAATTTCGACTCATCAATTGTTGGAAAAATTCTAGATACAAACAAAAGAGTTGATATTTCATACACAGATGTAAATAATAATCCTGCTAGTGATACTTCAGATGTTACTCCAAAATTAAGACTTTCTGAACCACCTGTAGTTTTACCAAAAGCAGGAACTGGTATATTTATTTCTTTAATTGCTGTAGCTGGTGGATTTTTAGTATATTCACTTGTAAGATTAGCAATATTAAATAAGAAAATGAAATATTAGTATTTATCAAAAAGTATTTATACCATAAAAAATAGTAGGATAATTTAAAATCCTACTATTTTTATTGTATAAGAAAAATCGACTAAATTTTATAAATTACATATTTAGTTCATTTTCAATGTATAATAATCTATTATATTTTGCTACTCTATCAGTTCTACATGGTGCTCCTGTTTTTATTTGGCCAGCGTTTACTGCAACTGCTATATCTGCAATAGTTGTATCTTCAGTTTCTCCTGACCTGTGAGAAATAATAGTATTATATCCTTTTTCTTTTGCAATTTCTATAGTTTGTAATGTTTCTGTTAATGTTCCTATTTGATTTAGTTTAATTAAAATAGCATTTGCAACTTTCTTTTCTATTCCTCTTCTTAATCTTTGTTTATTTGTAACAAAAAGGTCATCACCTACTAATTGAACTTTATTTCCTAATTTCTCTGTTAACTCTTTCCATGTTTCCCAATCTTCTTCTGCTAATCCATCTTCTACTGAAACGATTGGATATTTTTCACATAGATTAGCAATATATTCTACCATTTCTTGTTTTGTTTTGAATATGTCTGTTTTCCAAAAATAGTATCCGTCTTTTCCTATTTTTTTAGCTTCTTCAAACATTTCTGTACTTGCTATATCTAAAGCTAAAACTATTTCTTTTCCTGGCTCATATCCAGCCTTTTTTATTGCCTCTATTATTACATCTAATGCTTGCTCTTCATTTTCTAAGTTTGGTGCAAATCCTCCCTCATCTCCTACAGCTACACTAAACCCTTTTTCTTTTAATACTTTCTTTAATGTATGATATATTTCTGCTCCTCTTCTTAATCTTTCTTTAAACGTAATTTCTCCAATTGGCATAATCATAAATTCTTGTATACTTATGTTATTATCTGAGTGTTTTCCACCATTTAATATATTCATCATTGGAACTGGTAATTTATTTCCATTAATTCCACCAATATATTGATATAGTTCTATATCTAAAGAATCTGCTGCAGCTTTTGCCACTGCTAATGAGACTCCAAGTATTGAATTTGCTCCTAAATTTGATTTATTTGGTGTATCATCTATTTCTAACATTTTTGTATCTATTTTTTCTTGTTCATAAACATTCATTCCTATTATTTCTTTTGCTATTTTTTTATTTACATTTTCTACTGCTTTTTCCACACCTTTTCCTAAATATCTATTTTTATCCCCGTCTCTTAATTCTACTGCTTCAAAACTACCAGTTGATGCTCCTGATGGCACAGAAGCAACTCCTCTAAAACCTCCTTCTGTTCTAACTTCTACTTGAACAGTAGGGTTTCCTCTTGAGTCCAGAATTTCTAATGCATTTACGTCTGTTATTTTTAGACAATCTTTCATGTTTACCTCCTTTAATTTTATTGGTTGTGTTCACTAGATTAATTTTATAATTACTTACAACCTTGTTATTTCAAGGTTTATATCATTTTTTTGTAATAAAAAATGATACCCCCCTCTTTTTATGGTATAATTTGTATATCAAAAAACCAAATATCCCATAAAGGAGTGGTGTATCATGTATACTATTATACCTCTATTACTAGCTCATATTCAAGAGCTAAATAAACAAATTTTATTTTTATTTAATTTTATTGTTAAAAATATACCTCTTAAATCTAAATCTCATTATGACTGCTATAGCCCTAAATACAATAAGTTGAAGGTCGATAAGCTTCCTATTTTAAATACTCCTGTTAAAAAGAAAAATTTTAAAATTCTTTTAAATGACTACTTTATTTCTAATCGTAAAGTTCTTAATCCTGTTAATCATCGTGGTAAAAATATTGTTCCTTCTACCATTTCTTGCCCTTGTTGCGATGCTCCTTCTGATTATATTTATGATAATACTGGTGGTCGTGGTCAATTTCTTTGTAAAGTTTGTAATACTCATTTCAATAAAAATAACTATGCTTCTTTACATTTTGATTTCTCTTGTCCCTACTGTGGTAAACCTCTTTCTACTAAAAAGGAGCGTAAACATTTTATTGTACATCGTTGTCGTAATCCTAAATGTTCTTTTTACTTGAATAATCTTAACTCTTTATCCGAACAAGATTTAGAAGAATACAAATCTAATCCAGAAAGATTTAAACTTCATTATATCTACCGTGAATTTAAAATCGACTTTTTTAAAGTTGATTTACATTCTTTACCTAAAAATGCTTCTAGTTTAGCTTTTCGTAAGTTTTCTCCTCATATTATGGGCCTATGTCTTACTTACCTTGTTAATTGTGGTATGTCTACTCGTGCTGTCTCTCGTGTTATGCGTGAAGTTCATGGTATTAAGATTTCTCATACTCAGATTGCTAGTTATGCTACTACTGCTAGCTATTGTATTAAACCTTTTGTTGATTCTTTTGATTACAAGCCTACTAATTATTTGGCTGCTGATGAAACTTATACTAAAGTCAAAGGCTCTAAACGCTATGTTTGGTTTATTATGGATGCCATCAAAAAATCTATTTTAGGATATCGTTCCTCTGATTCTCGTGATGTTGGTCCATGTATTTTGGCTATGCGTATGGCTTTTGATAAGTTTAAAACTTTCCCTGGTAAAGCTCTTAAATTTGTTGCTGATGGTTTTCCTGCTTATCTTCTTGCTAGACATCAATTTGCTCTTAATGGTAAGGATTTTGACGTTACTCAAGTGATTGGCTTAACTAATGATGACAAGGTTTCTACTGAATATCGATGGCTTAAGCAAATTATTGAAAGACTTAATCGTACTTTCAAATTTTCTTACAAAATTACTAATGGTTATGGCTCTGATGAAGGTGCTTCAACTCACTTAGTTTTATTTGTTGCTTATTACAATTTTTTAAGACCTCACCCTTACACTTATTGGAAACCTTTAAATGAAGTTTCTGAATTAGAAACTGCTGAACTTATGCCTGCCAAGTGGCAAATTCTTATTGAACTTTCTCAACAATTAATCATAAATCAACAAAAGACTTGATTTATTTCAACTTCATACTTTACCTTACTTCGGCTTAACTGACTTAAAACGTATTGGTAAATGCTTTGTCAAATGCATTTACTTCTTTGCAAGTGACCACTTGACAAAGCATTTATCAATATCGTTAAAATTATTTAGCCTGAAGTATTATTTCTCATGCATTTTTTCGTATATTTTTAACTTTTCAATGTGCTTTTTTACATTTCCTAGATAATATTTTCATAATCTATTTTTTCATAGATTACTTTACACTATCATTTTATTTCACATATATTTTATATCATAATTTCCAATTTTATACAATTATTAATTATTTTTATGATGCTTTTTTATTTCTTAACCTTTCTGCATATTTTAAGGTAATATCATTTATCTCTCCTGAAGAAATTCTTGCAATTTCTTCTATAACTTCTTTTTCTTCTAAAAGTTTTATATTTGTTTTTGTTCTCTTATCTGTTACTTCTTTACTTATAAAATAGTTATAATCTGCTAATGCTGCAATATTTGGTAAGTGTGAAATACATAAAACCTGATGTTTTTTAGATATTGATTTTAATTTATCTGCAACTGAATTTGCGGCTTTTCCACTTATTCCTGTATCTATCTCATCAAATACTAAAACTGGCATTTTGTCAGAATCTGCTAAAACTTTCTTTATTGCAAGCATTGTTCTTGACATTTCTCCTCCTGATGCTATTTTTGATAATTCTTTTTCTTCTTCTCCAATATTTGTTCTAATGTAAAATAAAACATTATCTTTTCCTGTTTTTATATATTCTTCTCGTTTTTCTACATGTATATTTATTTTAGCATTTTTCATTTCTAACTCTACTAATTCATTATTTATATTTTCGCTTAAAATAGTTGCATATTCTTTTCTTTTACTATGTAACTTATCTGCTAATATGTCCATTTTATTTTCTAATTCTTTTTTTCTTATATTTAATTTGTTTGTGTATTCTTCTAAATTTTGAATGCGGTCAATTTCTTCTAACACTTCATTTTTGTAGTTTAAAATCTCGTTAATTGTATTTCCATATTTCCTTTTTAATAATGATATTAAGTTCAATCTTTCTTCGACAAAATTTCTTTCTTCTTCATCAAAATATATATCTTCTTTATATGAATTTATATCTCTTGATAACTCTTGTAATTCATAATATATACTCTTTAAATTACTATTTGTATCTTCATATTTTTTATCTATATTTTCTATTTTCTCTAGGGCTCTTATTGCCATACTTATACTATCTATTGCATTTTCTCCAATAAGACTATCTGCATTAGTTAAGTTTTCTGATATCTTTTCAGAATTTAAAAACATTTTTCTTTTTTCTTCTAATTCTTCTTCCTCTTTTTCTTTTAAGCCAGCTTCTTCTATCTCATTTACTTGATATTGCAATAAATCTAATTTTCTTTGTTTTTCTTTATCATCGCCAAAATTTTCTTTTAATTCTTTTTTTACTTCGTTATATTCTAAATACAGTTTTAAATATTCTTCTTTTGTTTTTCTAATATCATTACCTATAAATCCATCTAAATAATTTAAATGTAATTTATTATCTAATAGATTTTGATTATCATTTTGTCCATGTATTTCTATATATTTTGACATAAATGACTTTAATTCATTTACTGTTACCATTCTTCCGTTTATTTTACACATATTTTTACCATTATTATTAATCTCCCTTGAAACAATAATAGTTCCATCTTGAAATTCTCTATTTTCTGGTTCATACATACATAATTCAACAAAAGAGTTTGTCTCTCCTCTTCTTATCATTTCTTTTGAGAATCTTCCACCTGAAATTATTTGTAAAGAATCAATAATTAATGTTTTTCCAGCACCTGTTTCTCCTGTTAATACATTTAATCCTTTATTTAAATCAATACTTAAATCTTCTATTATCCCTATGTTTCTAATGTGTAATGTTCCAATCATATATAGACCTCCTAAAAGAATTTTGCACTAAAAAAATGTTCGCTTTTATTGTATCTTTTGTTTTTTATTTTGTCAATACTTTTTACGAACATTTTTTCTTTTTCATTTTTACATCAGCTGTTCTTTTTTTAATCCCGTTATTTTCATTACTATGTTTATATCTATTTTTTCTTTTAGCATTTTTTTGGCTAATGATAATGCTTCCTCTTGTCTTGATTTTCTGTCTCTTTTGGCATACTCTTTATCTAACATTCTTTCTACTGCTAATTTCATACTTTCACCTTCTTTTAATTTTTCTATTAACTCTTTTGTCTTTTCTTCTCCTATTTTTTCTCGATATATATAATATATCATCCTTTTTAATTCCTCTTTTGCTTTTTCATCTTTTATTTTTTTAGCTATATCTGTTAATATTTCTATTAATTCTTCTTCTGTTCTTGCTTTTTCTATTAACAATATTTTTGAGAAAAATAACTCATCTTCTTCTAATTCTTCTTTGCTATATTCATTTATATCTATTATATAATAACTTCCTAGTCCTGGTATTTTTCCTCCTTCTAGCTTTTCTTGACATTCTTCTATATATTTTGCTACATCCCATTTTTTTCTCCCTGTATATATCACTATTGGTATTATTGCTGGTAATTTTTCTCCCTTTTTCATTTTCTTTTTATGGTCAATATTTGATTCCATTATTTCTATTTCATATTCTAATATTCTCTTTGGCATACTATAATCTATACTTGTTTGATGTTCTATTAAAAAAAATATCTTTTGGTCTTTTTTCTTATACACTACATCTGATTCTCTATTTTCATATCTTTTATTTACGAAACTACTATTATATTTTTCTATTTCTTCTTTTTCTAATTTCCTTTTTAACTCTAGTTTTCTATTTATTATTTTTACTACTTCTTCTCTATTATCTAAATATATCCTAAATATTTTATCATGTGGATTGTTTACTCTTTTCTGTGTTATTTCTTTTATATACTCCTCTTTTTCTTTCCTTTCTTTTTCTTCTTTCTTACTTATTTCTTTTTGATATTCTATATATTCTTGATATGTGAATTTCTTCATCTATTCCTCCTTATTGTACTTTGTTTTTATTTCAAAGTCAAGTTTTAGTTTTGAGTAAAATCTAGTTTTTATTTTCCTTTCCTCCTTATTTCACTTCCTTTCTTTCTTTTTCTCTTTTTTTGGATTTTTTAATTAGAATTAATACTTAATTAACTTTTTTGAATCAATTTAAAACTTTCAAATTTACTTTTGAAATAAAATTTTTAACTTTTCTAAATACTAACATGATATTTTTTCTATTGCAATATTTTTTTATTAATTTTCTTAACTTTCCATCGCAATATTTTACATTCTCCGATTTTTTTATTCTTTTTTCTTTATATTCTGCTTTTATAATACAAAATAAGACATTAAGCCTTAATTTCTCAATGCCTTATTTATTTTATATAAATTCTTCAAAAACTAAATTTGCTAAATCTAAACCTTTATTACTTAAAAATATATTATCTCCATCTACTATTAACAAATTTTCTTTTACTAATTTTTCTAATTCGTTTCTAAAAATATATATCGGATTTTCTCCAAACTTTTCTTTAAATTTTGATATTTTAACACCTTTAATTTTTCTTAAACCTAACATCATATATTCTTTTTTTCTATCTTCTAAAGTTTGTACTTCATCTACTATTCTTATTTTATTTGATTCTAGTTCTTTTTCATCCGTAAAATCTTTATTTTCTATATATCTTTCTAAATTACTAGTGTTTCCATATCTTATATTATCTAAATATGAATATGCAGCTATTCCTAAACCAATATATTCTTTTTGGTCCCAACAATTCACATTATGTTTAGATTCCATATTTTCTTTTGCAAAATTAGATATTTCATAATGTGTGTATCCGATTTAGTTCTAAAGTGTTTTTTACATACCAATACATTTGCCTTTCTTTTTCATCATCTGGCAAAGTTATTTTCTTTTCATTTAGTAGTTTTTCAATTTTAGTTCCTTCTTCTACAATTAAAGAATAAACACTAATATGATCAGGATTTAAATTTATTATTTTTTGTAAATCCTCTTTTATATCACTTATTCCTTCTTCTGGAAGTCCTATAATTAAATCCACGTTTATATTTTTAAAACCTAATTTTCTTGCTAAATTATATGTATCTAAAAAGTCTTGATATTTATGTATTCTTCCTATTTTCTCTAACAACTTATCATTTGTTGTTTGAAGCCCAATGCTTAATCTATTTACTCCAGAAGTTTTATATTCTTCTAATTTCTCACTATTTACTGTCCCTGGATTTACTTCTATTGTAATCTCAATATCTTCCCATTTTGTTTCATTTAAAACTAATTTTTCTTTTACGTTATTTAAAAGTTTTGCAATCAATTTACTTGAAATATATGAAGGAGTTCCTCCTCCTATATACAAAGTTGTTATATTATATTTACTTAAGTCATAGCTTTCTAGCTCTCTTATTACCGCTTCTATATATCTTTCTTCTAATATCAGTTTATCAGGATAAGACACAAAATCACAATAATAACATTTTTTCTTACAAAAAGGTATATGTATATATATTCCTAGTTCTTTTTTCATAAAATTCCTTTCTATCTGCTTACTTTATATCATTTGCTATTTCTATTATCTTTTTTAGCCTATAATTTACTCCAGATTTCCCAAGTGGTTCTTTTAAAAGTTTTCCAAGTTCAACTAAAGACATGTCTGGATTTTCTAATCTTAAGTTTGCAATTTCTTTTAAATTATCATTTAACTTATTAAATTTTTTACTTTCTTTTAACTTTTTTATTGCTGATATTTGTTCTATTGATGCATTTATTGTTTTATTTAAATTAGCTGTCTCACAATTAACTAATCTATTTACTTTACCTCTCATTTCTTTTGTTATTCTTATTTCTTCAAATTTCATAACTGCTTTTCCTGCACCTATTAAAGCTAGAAACTTAGATATTTCTTCTCCATCTTTTATGTATATAGAATATTTATTTTTAAGTTCAATATCTTTTACTTTTATATCAAAAGTATTTAACATTTCCTCTATTAATTTTAAATTTTCTATTGTTTGAAATATTATTTCTAAATGATAAGTGTTTTCTGGGTTATTAACAGAACCTCCACCCATAAAGCTTCCTTTAATCAGTGCTTTTCTTTCTTCTTCTTTTAAATTTTCATTTAAAATTTCTTTATTAATATATATTTTATCATTAATTACTTCTATTAAATTTTCTACCTTTTTAACTTTTAATTTTATAACAAAATTCTTACCAACTACATCTATATCATGATTTATATCTAGATTAGAAAGTAGTTTAGAAAATCTATTTATATTATAATCACTTTCTGTCGAAAATTTTATTTCTTTTTTAGTATTATTTAAATCTATATTTCCTGAAATCAAATATCCAAGTAGTTCGAATTTTACTAAATTCTTATTTGATAAACTACTTGTTTTATTTAACTCTTTTTTTATCTCTGATGAAAAAGACATATATTTCATCCTTTCTTTAATATAGTTTTGTTATTACTATTCTATCATTATCACATAAATCTTTTTTACTATATGTGTTTTGAAATTTTCCTTCTTCTTCTATTAATTTCATTACTTCTTCTCTTTGGTCAAATCCAATTTCTAAACATAAAAATCCACCAAATTTTAAATATTCATCTGCCTTTTTTATGATTTTTCTATAAAAGTCTAATCCATCAAACCCTCCATCTAATGCAATTTTGGGTTCATTTTGTACATCTTTATTCAAAGTTCTTATAATTTTCGACTTTATATATGGCGGATTAGAAACTATTATGTCATATTTTTCTTCTGGTACATTATCAAATAGGTTAGAGCTTATAAATGTGATTCTACCTTCTACATTATTATTTCTAGCATTTAATTTCGCTATCCTTAAAGCCTTACTACTAATATCTACTCCTGTTAGTTTAGAATTTGGTATATATTTTGCAAGAGATACTGCTATTGCTCCACTTCCTGTACATAAATCTAATATCTTTTTTGCTCCTACCTTTTTTGCAATTTTTATTACTTCTTCTACTAAAATTTCTGTATCAGGTCTTGGAATTAATACGTCTTGGTCTACATAGAAATTTAATTTCATAAATTCTTGAGATTTTGTAATATGTTGCAAAGGCACACCTTCTATTAATTTTTTTATTCCTTTAAAATAATTTACTTCTTGTCTTAATGTTAGTTCCTCTTTATCATATACTAAGATATATTCTCTTGGCTTTTTTAATATATATTGCATAAGAAGTCTTGCTTTAACATTTGGTTCATCTACACCATTTGTTTTTAGTTTTATCATTCCTTTTCTTATTACTTCTTTAATTTGCATAATATACACCTGCCTTTCATAATGTCCAATTGGGGACACATCTCAAAAATTATAAAATCATCATCACCATTATTACTTTAGGCTTCATAATTATTTTATTAAATTATTTACTTTACACATAAAAGGAGTGTCCCCGAATCCCTAAAAAAAGGGAAGAGAGGAACGTCCCCTAATCCCCTTCTTCAAAGAATTTTTTAAAGTCTTGTTCATTAATTTTTTCTTTTTCTAGCAATGTATTTGCAATCATATCTAATTTATCTCTATGTTCTTTTAGTAGAGTTATTGCATCATTATATGCTGTGTCTATTAATGCTTTTACTTCTCCACCAATTTTATCTCCAATGTTTTCTCCAAACATTTGCATTTCATATGGCTCTTTTCCTTGGAAATCTATTGGTCCTAGAGAATCACTCATACCATATTTTGTTACCATATCTCTTGCGATTTTTGTTGCAACTTCTATGTCATTACTTGCTCCAGTAGAAATATCATCTAATACTAATTTTTCTGCTGCACGTCCACCTAAAAGCGCTATTAATTTTTCTTGCATTTCTGTTTTTGAGATATAGTATTTATCTTCATCAGATTTATACATTGTATATCCACCAGCTACACCTCTTGGTATTATTGATATTTCTTTTACATTTGTTTGAGTTGGCAAATATCTACTAACTACTGCATGACCTGCTTCATGGTATGCTGTTAATCTTTTATCTTTCTCAGATATTACTCTTTGTCTTTTTTCTAGTCCTACTGTTACTTTTTTAGTTGCTTCTTCTATATCATCTTCTTCTATATCTTCGTGTTTTCTCTTTGTTGCGATTATTGCTGCCTCATTTAAAATATTTGCAAGTTCTGCTCCTGTAAATCCTGCTGTATCTTCTGCAATACTTTCTAAGTTTACATCAGGAGATAATTTTTTATCTTTACTATGAATTTTTAAGATATCTAACCTTCCTTTTAAGTCTGGTGCTGGAATTGTTATTTGTCTATCAAATCTTCCAGGTCTTAAAAGTGCTTTATCAAGCATTTCAGGTCTATTTGTTGCAGCTAAAACTATTATTGTTTCTTCTGAACTAAATCCATCCATTTCTACTAATAACTGATTTAATGTTTGATTATTTTCTGTTTCTGCCCCACTATTTGATGACCTTCTTGAACCTATTGCATCTATTTCATCAATAAATACAATACATGGTGCTAGTTTTCTTGCTTTTTCAAATAATTTTCTAACACGAGAAGCACCTAGTCCTGCAAACATTTCTATAAATTCTGACCCACTCATTGATATAAATGGAACATCTGCTTCTCCAGCTATAGCTTTTGCAATTAGAGTTTTTCCCGTTCCTGGTTTTCCATATAATAATACACCCCTTGGAACTCTTGCCCCCATTTTTGCATATTTTTCTGGTTTTTTTAAGAAATCTACGATTTCTATTAATTCTTCTTTTTCCTCTGTTAGTCCTGCAACATCATCAAATTTTACTTTTGTTTTTCTTTCTGTGTCATCATATACTTTTCCTTTTTCACCTAATCCTTGCATTTTAAATATCATAATAAATAATGCAACCATTATTAATGTTGGTAAAACTGAAAATATTACTGATGGAAGTTCTGCAAAAAAGCTTCTAGGTTTTTGAATTAACTCTATTTCATTTCCTTCTGCTACTTTTTGTTGCACAAGTTCCATAAAACTTTCTGTATTTGGTACTATTGCTGTTTTTGCATCTTCTTCACTTTCACCTTTTTTAGTTACTTTTACAGTTGTACTTCCTACTGTCATTTCTATTTTTTCAATATTACCATAAGAAATTTCTTTTATTAAATCTGTATAACTTAAAGTATTTTCATCTTCTTTTTGGCTATTTTGCATTAAATAATATGCCAATCCACAAATTAATGCTAATATTAATAGTCCGGGCAAGTACCCATAGTAATATATTTTTATTTTTCTTTTGGTCGTTTTCTTTTTGTTTCATTTTTACACCTTGCTTTCATTTTATTTTAGTTTATCTAAGCATTTGAGCCTTCTGGTTCTTCTCCGTTTTGCTCATCTTTCTTTTCTTTTTTCTCTTTTTCCTTTTCTTCTTTTCCAGTTTCTTTATTTTCCTTTTTTTCTTCTTCTTTTTCTTCCTCTTGTTTTGATTGTTCTTCTTTTTTTATAATTTCTTTAGCTTCTGCAATTTTTATTAATTCTTGTTGCTTTTTTATAAATTCTGATTTTAGAATTAATATTGCTGCTACTAAATATATTGCTGCTACTGCAGAATACATAACACTAAAGTATTCCATATTAAATGTTATAAATGCATTTACTGCAATATATATAACATTTAATAAAACTGATAATGTTAATGCATATATTGACATATTAAATATTGCTACATATCTCATTTTTATTCTTGCAATTAATGTTGTTATATATCCGAAACGCACTTAGTAATACTGCATTAGATAGCGTTATTAAGAAATACATAACAAATGCATAAATAAGTAAAGTTAAAAATAGGCTAATATATAGACTAATCATCTGGCTACTACTTGCATAATTTATAACATCTTGTTTATTAAATTCATTTAAATTAAATTGAGATGCAATATCTTTATAATTGTACCTTATATCCCCTGCAATCTGAGCATTTTTAACTATTACTCTATCTTTTAAAACAACTAATCCTTCTCCAACATTTTCTACTTCTGCTATATATTTATTTACTTCTTCTTCATTGTCTGTTTTTGTATCTATTATCACTTCTCCAACAAATGAATCTTCACTTGAAATTCTAATTATTTCATCTGATTCAACAGTTAGTATTCCATCTTTATATGAAAATTCAGGAAAACTCGTTTCTAAATAATCTATCCCTTCTTGTACCACTCCATAAGTTTGATATATTATCCCAAGGCAAAGTACTATTGCAAGTATTAATACTATTTTTGCCAAATATGATATAGCTCTTCCAAAGCCTTCTGCTGCCATATTAGGATATTTTTCTATTTTTACAATTGACCACCATAGTTTTTTGAAAAAACCGTTTTTTAATATCACTTCATTTTCTTGATTATTTTCCATACTATCTGTAGTCCCTCCTTACTCTAGAATCGACAAATTTAGGATTTATGTTAAACGTTACTTTATCTCCTATATTTATATCTTTTCCATTAATATCACAAACTATATGATATGTTCCTATTCTTCCTAGAACTTTGCAAGTACTTGTCCCAATTTTTACATAAATTGCTTGATTTTTAAAGAAATCTTTTACATCTCTTACAATATATCTTAATTTATCAATTACTCTAAACATATCCCTATCATTTTTTATATTTATACCATCCATATATCCAGCTGGTATTATTGCAACTTTTGTTTTCTCCTTTGTCTTATATGTGTTTGAATAGCCTATATTAAATCCTTTTGGAAGTTCTTTTATTTCTGTTACTTTTGATTCTAGATAAGCAATTTTTTTAAGACCTAATGTATTTTTAAAAGCTAGTCTTCCTAAAAATGCTGAACCAACTCTTACTGCATTTAAGTGCATATTAGGAAATTTTAAGAAGGCTGATGAGTTACACACATGAAGCATTCCTGTTTCTATTTTATTCATTTTTAAAACTTCAACTACATCAATAAATCTATCAAATTGCTCTTTTGTATATTTATCATCAAAAAAGCTTACTGAAAAATGTGTAAAAGTTCCTTCTATTTTTATATTTTTCATATTACTTAGAGCTTCTATAATTTCTTCTCTTTTATTATATACAAAACCATATCTTCCAAATCCTGTATCTATTTTTAAATGTGCCCTTATTGTAATATGTTTTTCTTCTGCAATTTTTGTCGCAGTTTCTACATCTTCTTTAGACCCTATTGTTATTATAATTTTATTTTCTATTAATTTTTCTAAATCTTCTTTTACCGCTGTTGATGATAACATTAAAATATCTTCTTTTATCCCAGCTTCTCTTAAAGAAATGGCTTCTTCTACAGTTGAAACAGCAAAAAAGTTTATACCATTATCTATTAAAAATTTTGTAAATTCTACTAAACCTAATCCATAACCATTTGCTTTTACAACTGCTATTATTTTTACTTTGTTTCCATTATCATCTTTTCCAGATTTTACTGCAAATTCTTTTATTTTCTCTATATTATGTCTTAAATCTTCTTTTTCTATTACTAAAGTACTCAAAACTATTACTTCCTCCAATTAGACTATTTTAATTTTCTTTTTATTTGTCTTAATGTTCTAAATGTTTTTTCTGCGAATTTATATAATTTATATGTTAGTGGTTTATATGGCATATATACTTCTCCAATAAATTCTGTAAATGTTGCTCCAAATCCTTGTTTAAATCTATATAATCCATATTGTGGATGATTTTCATCTACAACCCCTGAAACACCTCTAAAGTCATATATATCATCATGTCTTGCTATTGCCATTTTAATCATTTCCCATTGAAGTAAATAGTTTGGCATTAAATTCCTATGTTTATTACTACTTGCTCCATATAGATACCATGTTTTATTTCCATAAAAAATTGGTATTACTCCTGAAATTGGTTCACCCTCATAATATGCCATTAAAACTTTCATGTGGTCACCTAAACAATCATACATTTTTTCAAAATATTCTAATGGTCTTATTATAAATCCATCTCTTTTTCCTGTTTCAACCATTATTCTATGAAAATCTTTTAAATCTTCTCTTGTTCCTTCTTTTACAGTTACTCCTTTTCTTCCTGCTAAACGAATATTATATCTCCATTTTTGTTTAAATCCTGCCATTACTTCTTCTTCAGTTTTATCTTTTATATCTAATCTAAATACATATCTTGGTTGAATTTCATCTTTAAAGTCTTTTGCATCATCTTTTATTTTATATCCTAAATTAGTTACTACATCTCTAAATTCTTGATCAGAACTTAATATATCTGGCTCTATTCTTAATACAAATGCATTATATTTTTTAGCTAATACCTTTGCTCCATCTGTTAATTGTTTCATAACTTCTATATCATGTATATCACAAACAGGTCCTCTTGATGAATACATTATATTTCCAAATATAGGCATTTTCCTAATTAAAACACATAATGAACCAATTATTTTCCCATTATCATCTTCTGCAAGTATTACTTCTGGTTTCCAATATGGTTTTTTTACTTCTGCCCATTCTAATGATTGTTGAAAATTACATCTTTCATGACTTTCTAAAAATTCTTTATATTCTCTTTTTGATTCTTCTGTATCTACAAATCTCATTTTTTTGTTCCATCCTCCTAATTATTATTTACAGTACAATCGTATTTTACACTAATTTTGAAAATTTTACAAGTAATTTATGTGGTTATTTTGTGGCTTTGATATAGCAATTTTGAAATTGTTATAGTATAATCATTTTAACATTTATAGAAAGAAGGAAAAATTATGAAACTTACAAGTAAAGATGCTTTAGAAATGATAGAAAATGCGAGAGAAAAAACAGATTATGCTAATTGGATTGACCATTCTATTTGTGTTCGGAAATACTGCTCGGCAAAATTGCTAAAGCTTTAGATTTAGATGTAGATAAAGCAAAAACTTTAGGATATATACATGATATACGGAAAAATGGTTGGTCCATACAGCGAACATATTATGAATGGATATAACTACATAAAAGGTTTAGGTTATGATGATGAATATGCAAATATTTGTCTTACTCATTCATATTTAAATAATGATGTTTATTGTACCGCCGGAGGAATTCCAAGAGATATTCCTTTTAGAACTGAGTTTATTAAAACACATGAATATACAATTTATGAGAAAATAATTAATCTTTGTGATTTAATGTGTAAAAATGTTGTTATGACTGTTGATAAAAGATTAATTGATATCATTTTAAGACGTGGAGCACATGAGAATACTCGGGTATCATGTTCAAGAGACATATAAGCTAAAAAAATATTTTGATGATTTACTTCGGATATAATTTATATGATTTATTTCCTGAAATAAAAGACAATTTGTAAAAATTTAATTAAGCTAATGTGATTTAAAAAAATACTAAAAGAGTGATAGTTATTCTATCACTCCCACATATTTTAATTATATGTTTGTATTTTTTCTATATTCTAAAATTTTTTGTTTCATTATTGAATTTGTTTCTTTTAATTTTGCAATTTGTTTATCATAAAGTTCACTTAAAGCATTAATTTGTTCTTCTGTCAATTCTTCTCCCTTGATTTTTCCACTACGATATTGCTTTTGTAATTTTAATAATTTTGTTTCTTCATCTTCTATGTTTCTTATAGATTTCATAAAAGCATTTTTTTGTTCTACTTTTTCTGTAGTATGCTCAGATATGTCAAAATTATTGGCATTATTAATAGCCTCTTTTTTATGGAATAAGTTTTTGAAAAAGCTTTTAATTTTATAAGCTAAACTTTTCTCATTTACAGACATTAGTGATTTTTCGTTTGTATTATCTTTCATATTATTCTTCTCCTATATCTTTTCCTGTTTCTTGTTGGTCTTTCAAAGCTTCTGAAATTGTTCTATTTTCATCCTCTAATGAGGATAATTCTTCTTCTTTTCTTTCTAATCCTTCCTTAAGCTCAGTTCTTTTAGAGATTTTGTATAATCAAATTCACATACATAATCTTGTGATGCATTATCTTTAAGAAATTTCATAAATTTACTCGGAATTTTATCTATATCATTCTGGTTTATTCCTTTTAAATAATGCAATGTTTCCGCCATTGCTATAGCATACTTTTCATTTACCATATTATTCTCCTATTTTTGTTGTGCTTCATCCAAATCTTTTTCACACATATTTTCTTTTAAAATTCTAGTAGCTTCTTGTTCTGTTGAAATTCTTACATTGCTATCTTGCATACAATCTTTTAATCCATTTTTGCTTTTAAATTGTTCATCTAGATATTTACAAATTTGTTCTATACTAGTTATCTCTTTTTTCAAAATTAAAGCATATATTTTTTGAAAACTTTCTCTTATTTCTTCACATTTACCTTCTGACATAATTAATAATCCTTTATATGCAAAGTGTTTATTTCTAGATATAGAATCAACCCAAGTATCAAAATGTATTTCGTCTAGTTCAAGCATTTTTCCTAACAATGCTCTTAATTCTGATTCTGATAGTCCAATTGCACTCTCATCTTCTTTCGAAAAATGAGTAATAGAAAACAAACCATCTTTTGTCATCTTTTGTCTTAATAAACTAAAATATTCTTGCTTTTCATGTATTGTTAAATAATGTGACATACCACTATCTAATAAAGCATCAATACTATTATTTTTTTGTTGTCTTAAAAAATCTAAAATATTAGAATTAACTACTTGTATATTATCAGATTGATTATTATTCCTTATATTATTTTTTAAAGGATTAATAGCACCTTCATCATATTCAACTGCTACTACCTTAAAACCATTTTTAGCTAAATATATAGAATTTCGTCCTAATCCTGCTCCAGCATCTATTATAGTTAATTTATTGGAATTTATCTTTTCTTTTATTAATAAAGCCAATAAAAATTGTTTAGTTTCATACGTTGGATTTGATTTTCTCCAACTGGCTGTTGATAAATATCTATCTTCTTGTTTACTTTTATCACTAGTGGACATTATTTTAGATATTCTTGGTTTAAAAAAGCTTTTAATCTGTTCTATTGTTTCAATATTGTTTTTTTCTAATTTCTGCTGGAAAATCTTATCATCCATAGATAAAATTATCTCTATCCATTTACTAATGATATTTTTATTTTTTTCATTCAATATACTATTTAATACAGTTATAACATCTGTTTTTGTTATAATTTGCTTGTTTTTAATTATCTTCATTTTTCACACCATTCTTTCGTTTGGATGATTTTAATAACACACAGCTAAATTATCGGCTGTGTGTTAGAATATAATTTAGTTAGAACAGCTCTCCCCAAATTATATAGTTAAGTAAGCTTGCTATTATCAGTGCTCCAATAATAAATAATGCTATCCGCAGACCTTTGGTATCTTCCATAGCTGCTCTTTCAAAGCAGTAGATAAGTAGCAATCCTACAAAGACAGTAATTAGCATCAATGTCATTCTTTTCACCTCCAAAATAATTATGTCAAACACCCTTAGATGGAAAACGAGGATTCATTTCTACTTTTTCCATATTTTTATTATAATTCATATTTGGTATTATGTATAATACTTATTTTTTATCCTTGACATAACAAAAAGTTATGGTAAAATAATTATAGAGGTGTATCATGAATATTAATTTTGAATATTATAAAGTATTTTTTACAATAGCAAAAAATAAAAACATTACTAAAGCAGCTAATGAATTACATATAAGTCAACCTGCCATCAGCAAAATGCTTAAAACAATGGAACAACAAATTGGCAAAAAACTTTTCATCAGAGAAAGTAAAGGGGTTATCTTAACTAAAGAGGGAACCGAATTATATAATTTAATATCAACTGAAATAAATAATATAATAAGTGCAGAAAATATATTTTCAAGAATTATAGATAATAATAGAATTAAAATTGCAATAAATAAGACAATTTTAAATTATTTTATAAATACTAAAAAATTTGATAAATTATTTAAAAATAATGTAAATATCAATTTTATGGATACTTCAAATTTTGACTTATTAAATAGTCAACTTAAAAACGGATTGCTAGATGCTGCAATTATTCTAGAACCAACTACTTACAAATTTGATAATAATCTTATATTTAAAACTTTAAATACCTTTCATTTATGTATAATATCTAACAACCACTCTGCTGACGCTTTTAATAAGCCTTTGATACTACTAGATACAAATCCGAAATATAAAGAAATAATCCAAGCAATTCAGAAAAAATTTAATAATGAAGATTCAGGATTAATAATAGTTAATGATTATGATAACATATTACCATTAGTAAAAAATGACTATGCTAATGGTATTGCCATTAAAGAATTATTAGAAAATGAATTACTAAAAAAGACAATTTACGAAATTCCAATTGAATACCAATTACCAAATATTAACGTTGGTATATTATATAATATCAATAATCAAGAATTAATAAAATCTCTTTTTCTAAATTAACTACTTTCCGCAAGTTATACTATAAAAGTAAACAGGAAACAAATTGAACACCAAAAT
>CAKNKX010000013.1 GCA_930987745.1 uncultured Clostridium sp. | reverse complement strand
TTGCTATTTCTGTATTTTCTTTTGCATTACTTGCTTGATTTAGTATCCCATTATTTCCCGTTAGCATTGCTATACTAACTCCTGCAAGTATTAGTAAAACTATGATTGTTATTACTAACGCAATTAATGTAATACCATTTTTTTGTCTTAAAATTTTCTTTAGCTTCTTTCCTTTCATTTGTTTTCTCCCCTTCTTTTGTCTTTCTATATATTTTTACTCCATATAAATGCATATTTTCTTGTTTGGCAGGAGATTACCAAGAACCTCCTCCACCTCCTCCGGAGCCTCCTCCAGATGAGCCACCACCTGAACTACCACCACTACTACTTGATGGACTAGAGGACATAGCACTTTGTGCTGATTTCATCGTATCACTCATAAAATGATTAAATTCATGCATACTAAATGTACTATGACCATCATACCAATCTGGGGCTTGCATTGCCATTGTTTCGAATTGATTCATCCAAACCTCTGATACTCCTAATGCATAAGTATATGGAAGAATATTATAAAAATACTCTGGGTTTTCATTTACTAATGCCTCTAGTTGAGGTTTTTCTGCTGTTTCTAAGAACCTTTTAAATCCTCCTATTTTTCCTAACATCTCGTTTCCAAAAGATGTCCTTTTAGTCATTATCTTAGCAAATAATGTCAATAATGCAATACTAATAATACCAATAACATAAGTTATCAAATAAATCTCACTTTGGTCCAATGCTGGAAATACCAAAGCACCTGAAGCACCTAATCCAAACATTACTCCCCATATTATAGCAAATATTTTAGGTATTTTTATTGCATCTATAATACTTCCTATCAACACAGTAAAACCTATTCCGTGGGAATAATAATGCAAGTATCAATGTTTCAATACCTCCATATTCTAAAACAGGTTTTGCTGTTATTAAAATAATTATGGCAATAATCATATATATTACATATTTTCCTTTACCTTTTGCAGATGATTCAAATATTTTGTTTTTATTTCTCTTAGTATTCATTTTCGATTTTATTCTATCTAATGTTACATAGAAACTGTCATATAAGTCTGTTTCTGTAACAGAATCTTTGTTTTCTACATTATCTATTGACATTTCAAGTGCATCTCTAAGGTCTATCTTTTCTCCCTGACGTTTTGCTTCTTTCATGATTTCTTTAGCTTTAGTCATATTTACTGACCCAGCTCTCGAATTTTTAAAAAGACCTTCTAAGAATATTCTTTCATATTCATTATTTCCTTTATAGTCTTTTATTTTGGTTATTCTAAAGCTTTTGGATTTTGAAAAAATCCCTTCTTCTTCTATTTCTTCAATTTTTAAGTAACCTTTATTTGCAAGATAAATAAGTAATGATATAATTCCTTTTGTATCTGCTGAACCATTATATAAAAATCCAACTTCTGCTGAATTATATCCCTTTGGTGGATAAAATTCGACTGTTTCAACAACTGGTTCATCTTTTCCATATTTTCTCCATAATACATATCCAGCTATAACTGATATAATACATAAAACGATAACAAATATAGAAAATACATCTATGTTACTGCTTGTCCCAATAAAATATCCTTCTGGTAGGGTAAGTCTAACCGTCAATGCTTGCCCTGCATCTAATGTATTTATAGTATTTCCTATAATCGTATTTCCATCTATACTATATGTTACATTAGAACTATCAGTAGAACCTATATTTCCACTTGAAAAGCCTAAAAGTGAGTCGTCAAAAGATTTAGGCATAGTTATTCTAAAAGATACGTTACTTATACTTGTATCCCATTCTTCACCAATTAAATTAAAATACAATTCATCTGCATTTTTCAAAGGGTCTTTTCCTATATCATATTTATATGTAATTGTATAACTATGTTCGCCTGTAAATGTTTGATTGGCATCTCCAATCTGTATTACTTTATATCCGTTTTGATTATAAGTCGTATATTTTTCACTTACTTCAATATCTGTTATTTTGGCTCTATTACTTGATGTTGTTCCATCAGTTCTAACAATTGAATTTCTTAGAGGAATTTTTCTATAAATTCCGTGCTTTGATACATTAAAATATGCAGTAATATTTTCTGTTATATAAAAGGTGTTATCTTCATTAACAGTCATATTTATGTCATATGATTGTATGGTATATTCTCTATTGGATGTTACTGCTAATGATGGATTAGGCATTATAAATAGAACCATAAAAGACATAATAATAATAAATATTGTACTAAAAATTTTTTGTTTCATATTATACATCCACCTTTACATTATTTTTTTCATCTGTGTTTGCTTCAAACATATTAGCACAATGAAATCCAAATATCCTAGCTACTAAATTACTAGGAAACATTTGGACTTTATTATTAAAAATCCTCACAGTTCCATTATAATATTTTCTACTATTTGCTATTTCATCTTCGATTTCAGTTAGTTCATGACTTAATTCGATAAAATTTTGACTTGATTTTAAGTCTGGATAATTTTCAGAAATAATCATAATTTTTGATAAATCTTGAGTTAACTCTTCATTTACATTAATTTTCTTGTCTATTGACATACTTTCATAAGTATTTTTTCTTAAAGTTGTAATTTTTTCAATTGTTTCCTTTTCATGTTTTGCGTACGCTTTTACAACTTCAACTAGATTAGGAATTAAATCCCATCTTTTTTTCAAATATACATCCATTGTTGAAAATGCTTCTTTTACTAAATTGTTAGATTTTATTAATCCATTATATGTTATCAATACATATATTAATATTACTACTAGTAATCCTATGATTATAAATAATGTCATTATAGCTCCCCTATTCTATTTTTCTATTTACATTTCTATAATAACATATACAATTTTTTTTATCAATTATTTCTGAAAATTATTTTAGAATAAAGATTATCTTTTGTTTAATAATAGTGATACCTATTATTCATTCCTCCATAAAATCCATTTTGAGATATTGTGATAAATTTTATTGAATAAATATCACAATATACTATATTATCGCTCTCTATTGACCTTAATAATATATAGCTTGCTCCAACATCCTCCAAAATTCCAATTCTATCTGTCAAATTATTTGTTCCTATTAAAAATTCTACTCTCATTAGTTTTCCTATTTGTTCTCTTAAAAAAGCTGGTGTGTAAATTGAATTTGTTAAAATTTCTGGTGAGTTTTGATTAATAGTAACATTTCTATTTTCTTTTCTTTCTGGTTCTCCATTTGCCATAAACCTTTCCTCCTTATAATAAATTTAAAAATTATATTCTTATGTATCTTTATATTTACTTGTCGGACGATAAAAGCAATGATTTCCAAATCTAGTATGGAAAACACCTGAACCGTTTTTTGGAAACTCTGAATCACAACTAGGTCTAAATGGATTTAAATACCAAAGACATTCTCCTATTTCATTTAGTTTGTTTCCTGATAAAGCCCAATCTGCAATATAATAGTGTTCTTCTGTTGGATTCATATTATATATGTTTTGTGGATTATATGCATAATTTATTGTTTCTCTCGCACAATCATATTGCCCTTGTTGAAATATAATGTTTCTAATATTTCCACCTTGTGAAACTCTTGCATATTCACCTTCTGTTGCATTTACTCTATTTATTGTAACTGTTGCAACTGCTTTCATTCCGATTATCTCCTTCTCCTCCTGCTTCACATTGTATTATTCTTGCTAAAAGTTCTCTATTTGAATATGCCATAATAACCACTCCTCTTAAAGTATATTCATTAATGAATTAATATGTTCATTACTTTTTATTTTTAAGCACAAAAAATACCACTATTATATAGTGATATTTTTGTCAAATTCAATATATGTTTATCAGAATGAATATCTACTTCCCCCTGAGTTTCTTCCTTAGTTGGTTATATATTATCATCGAGTCTCTTAACATTCTAAAATGACTCATCTTGTTTTTATTTTTATAGATGCTTTTTATAGCAATCTCATGTATATTAATTTTTTGTTTAATACAATATAATAAAACATTTGTCTCGTATTCAAACCTTTCTCCATATATTCTCTCAAAATCTTTTAAATATTTTATTGGTATAGCTCTTAACCCTGTTTGTGTGTCTCCTATATTCTTTCTTGTCTTTTTTTCAATAAGTCTACTTATCATTTTATTTCCAATTCTACTTCTAAATGGTATTTCTTTTGAATCAAAATTTCTTTTTCCAAATATTAATATATCACTTTGTTGTTTGAATACTTCGCATATTTTATAAATATCTTGAATATCATGTTGTCCATCGGCATCAATTGTCACTACTCCTATGGCATTATGATAGTTTTCTATGATATATCTAAATCCAGTTTTTAGTGCTCTACCTTTCCCTTTGTTTACACTATGTTCTAGTATTTTACAATCTTTTTTTATTGCATTAAAATACTTTTTACTATCTGAACCATCATTTATTACTATTATCTTATAATTTTCAGTTAATTCTTTTACTAATTTTATTAATTCTTTATCTGGATTATATGCTGGTATTAATATAATAATCTCTTCTTTCAACTTTTTCACCACTTTAATAAAAAGAACTTGTTGTTATCTTACTCTTTCTAAAAATATTTTTCCATTTTCTTTGCTTATTTTATATAATATGTCATCTCCTACATAATTATCTTCAAATAAATTTTTCAATTTTTCTTTTACTGTATCTTGCATTCTATAAATAAATAGATGCGTATATCCTCCATCTGTTATCATATTTATAAAATCTTCTTCTGATGAAAATACTCCCGTTTTTGAGTTTGATATTTTAATTGGCATAATCTCATACTGATTCATAGATGTTATAAATTTTGCGTCTACATTAGTCCCTGTTATATACAAGATAGAATCTTCTTTATTTAATTTATTTTTATACATTTTTAATTTTGTAAAAATGTCTCTATTGATATTAGATGTTAGAATATAGTTTTTGGATTCTATATATTTTTCATATATATTTTTTTGTGGTAATATACTGATTAATACCGTAAATATAACAACAATCTGTTTGATATTAATATTTTTATTGGTATCTAAAAATCCTAAAAACTGAAATAATCCATTTGCTAGTAAAATCGTTGAGCAATATCTATTAAAACTAGTTAACGTCTGCGCTTCTTCTAAATCAAATATTGTCATATAAGTTATCATAAGAGACATCAAATAAATTGGTATGGCTGTTAGCATAGCTATAGAATAGTATTTATATTCCTTTTTATTTTGTTTTTTTAATACATAAAAATTGGTACAGATTAAAATAAAAAATACTGCAAATACTGTAAAATTTTTATCTGTAATGTTCTGATTATAGAAAATTGCGTTTCCAAACGTTTTTGCGATATTTAGCATCTCTTCTTTTGTCTTATTTTCGGTTTCTATATATTGATTAAAATTCCATCTCTTTTCAGCACTATCCACCTTAATATACCAACTAAAAGTTAATATTGTTGCCAATAATATTATTATGCTAGTTTCTATTATTTCTTTCTTTTTCTTATCTTTGAATGCTTTCACCAAAATTATTATTATGGTCAATAATGCTAAAGCTATTCCTGATGTCTTAGTTAAACATAATATGATAATTGTAGATAATATCTTAAAAAACTTAAAAATATTATTTTCTTCTCGTTCAAAACTATAGAAAACTGTTAATGCAAATGTAATTCCTAACATCCCATCTACTAATATATTCAAGTAAAAATTTTTATAAAATATCATTGGCAATAGTATAATAAATGGTATTATTAAAATCAAATTTTTTATTTTATTATTCCATCCAATATCTTTTGTTGTTGGAATAATAAGCGATATGTATAATATATTTTGTGCAGTTATAACAATATCTTCACTATACATATTTTTTATAGCTAAAAATAAATATTGAAATGTTGAAGTAAAAGGTGGATATTCGTTAAAAATAACCATTGATTCGGAGTTTGTTCCATATGTATTATACATAAACATATTTTTTATAATTCTTGCCCAATGATTAAATTCATCATAATCTAAAAAAATTCTTCCTTTATTTATAACTATACTTATACTACATAATATGGTATACACTACTAATCCTGGTGTTAATATTCTTTTTATAATTTCTATTACCTGTTTCTTTTCTTTCTGCTTACAAAAAATATACAAAATAATGGCTAGTTGAATAATAGCCATTATTTCTACTATAATTACTCCTAATTTCAAGTTATCAAACATTCCTGTAAGATATATAATCAACACAATCTCTACTACGCTTATTGGTATTATTTGCTCTATCTTTTTTTTGAATATGATTGTTTGCAATGATGAATAAATTAATATAATACCAATTACAATTAGATATTCCATTCTCACTTTTCCTTTCAGATAAAGCTATTTTTTATTTATTGTAATTTACGGTTATATCACCACTATAATTCTTACTCCATCTATCTGCCCATCCTACTGGTTCTTCTCCTTCTTTAAATGGTACATTTATTTCTATTGTGTCACCATCAAATACATATATTCCCATATTCTTTACGCTTTCTGGTATTGTAATATTGGTTAACGATGTGCAACTGCAAAATCCATAGTTACCAATTTCTATCACGCTCTCTGGTATTGTAACATTTTGTAATGCTTTACATCGATTGAAAGCCTTATCTCCTATATATTTCAGAGTATTAGGGAGTTCTATTTCTTCTAATGCTTGGCTATCATAAAATGTGCAAGAATCAATTTCTTCAATGCCTTCTGAAATAACTACTTTAGTAATTGTAGTTTGTGGATAAGTATAACTTGAACTATCTATATAATCTAATAATGTATCATCCCATATAGAGCGATATATTCCACTAATTGAAGTATGTATTCTCTTGACTGGTATTCCATTTATATAATTAGGGAATACTACTGTTGTATCTTTACCTTTATAGCTTGTTAATGTTGCTGTATTGTTTTCTTCGTCTATTGTATATGTCCAATCATTAATATTTTCTGGTTCTATTACCTCTATTTGTTTTGGAGCATCAGATATTGTTCCTAATACTATTCTTTTTCCATTTTTATCATAATATACTACTTCATATTTTTTCCCATATACACTTGTACTAGCTACTCTTACAGCATGCATAGATGCTACTTTTCCTATCGCTGTTATCTCCTCTAACTTATACACATCTGATGTTCCACTACCATTTCCTGTTTCTGAACTATACCCTAACAATTTACTAACATTTATAATAAGATTACTATCTATAATTCCTTTATTTTGTAAGTATGTCACAATGTCGTCCGTGCTTGCACTTGTTGCTATATCTATTTGGTAATTTTGTTCTGTTAATTTCAATGCCTCGTAAATTTGTGCACGACTATTTTCTTCTTTTGCATTACTAGCTTGTGTTAATATTCCATTTTGTCCTGTTAGCATTGCTATTGATACTCCTGCAAGTATTAATAATACTATTATTGTTATTACCAATGCAATTAGTGTTATACCTTTGTTTTTCTTTAGATTTATTTTCATCTAAAATTCCCCTTTCTTTTGTTCATATTATTTCCTATTAAATTTAATTTTAATCAAATATATTTTATATTTCTTTACAAATTAAGTCAATGTTTTGTCGTATTTTTTTCTTTACATTTTTGTTACAAAGAAGGTTATATATGACAGTTAATGTGCGTTCTTAATTGGTTTTTTAAGTAAAAAAATAACTCAAATTACTAAACTTTTAGTTTAATAATTTGAGTCTGGTTTATTATTTTCAATTTTATTTTCTTTTTTTATAGATATGTTTCAGCTTTGACAAAAATGTCCATTTGGACCTGTCCTAAATCTGCTACTATTTGTTTACCACAAGTTTCATTAATTCTCTTAGACAATCTTCACAAATTAACTTGTCTGAAAATTTATACAATTCTTTTTTCCCTCCACAAAATACGCATGTTTGATAATATTTTCTTAGTATTATCTCTCCATTTTCTCCTGATACGAATTGAATTAAGTCTCCTTCTTTCAAATCAAGTTCTTTTACTGTTGGTTTTGGTATTACAATTCTTCCTAGTGCATCTAATCTTCTTACTAATCCAGCTGATTTACTTTTTTCAGGATTATATTTCTCTATTACAATATCTTTGTTTTCCTTTACATATATTTCTGCATATTCTAATGGTTTTAAATTTTTAATATTTCTTACTTCTGATGGAAGTACAATCCTATTTAAACTTTCTAATTTTCTAATTTCTCCTACAGGTTTATCCATGACAAAATCTCCTCTTCAATAATATTAACGCAATATTATCAAAGAGTTTACTATTTGTCAACTATTTGTTTACTCTACTTGCATACATAAGTGTTTATTTCATCTAGCTTTTTAGCTATTTCATCATTTTTTCTTTTTAATTCTTTAATTTTCTTTTTTAGTTCTATATCAACTTCTGTTTTCTTTCCAGTTAAAATATATTCAATTGGACAATTAGTTTTATTTGATATTTCTATTAGTTTGGAAATCGAGAATCCTCTTTCTCCTCTTATTACATAAGATAATTGTTGTGTAGTTGTATTTATATATTCTGCAAATTCCTTATTTGTCATATTGTGAAGTTCCTTAATCTCTTCAATTCTTTTACCTATTTCCTTTCTTAATTTGATATTATCCATAATTACATTTCCTCCTTCAACTAAAAGTTTATTTATTTTCAAATACAAGTTATTTTAACCATGTTCCCAATTGATATTATGACTGTTTTGCACACTTTTAAATGATATTAATTGATGGTTGCTGATGTTTTTCCTTTATGGTATATTATTATTGATTATATTTTACAGGAGGGATAAGTATTATGAGCGATTCTAAGCCAATGACATTACTTCTTTTAGAAGATGATAAAATAACTACTAAAGAATTTGAAAGTTATTTAACTACAAGAACTGATGTTACTTTAGTTGCTAAAACTAATTCTAGTCATGAAGCTTTAAGATTAGTAAAGAAACACCGTCCAGAAGCAATTATTGTTGATTTAGAATTACATGATGGAATTGGTTCTGGTTTTGATTTTCTTCAAAATTTGAGAAATACTAATTTAAACTTTTCACCACTTATAGTTGTTAATACTAATGTTAAGTCTCCAACTATTTATAAAAATCTTCATGAAGGATATGTAGACTTAATATTTTGCAAACAACAAGCTGATTATTCTTTTGAAATGTTGGTTAATGCTATAGTCTTTTCTAGGAAACATGAAAAAGACAGCACACTTAATATAGTTGTTGAAAAATCTCCTGAGGAAGAACAACAACGTATTACAAAATTAATAAACATTCATTTAGATAGAGTTGGTATCAGTTACAAACATAAAGGAAGAGAATATATCTTTGAAGCAATTAATTTCATGTTGCATGAAAATCCTGAAAAATTTAAGGAATTATCTCCTCTGCAATATGTAGCAAATAAACACTATATGTTTTCTAGTAGTGTTGGCAGAGCTATCCAAACAGCAATTAATTATGCATGGAAGAAAACTGCAATTGAAGATTTAGAACGTTTTTATACTGCAAATGTAAGTTCTGATACTGGTGTACCTACAGCTATGGAACTTATTTTTTATTTCTATAATAAAATTAAAGAAGAATTATAAAATTTGAATAAATTTTAAATCACCTTATGGGTGATTTTTTCTTTGTCTTTTTTTGTCGAATTTTGTCGAATTATATCTCTTGATATCAAAAACTACATTCTCCAGCGATCATAAATTTTCCTTTCAGAATGAAATAATTTTATTAGTTTATTTCTGAAAGGAAGTGATTGAGATGGGAAGTTGGTTAGATAGATTTTTGGACTTCTTCTATTATTGGCTAGGATAATTATTTATATTTAAAATCGGATAATATTTTACAGTCATCAAACTATAAAATTCCAACAAACAGTTTGATTGACTGTTTTTTATTTTTTGTATAAAATATACAATAATAAGAAGTGAGAGGATTTTATGATGGAAACATTAAATTTTATAAATAATATATTTAAATATAGTTTTATAAATATTATGTCTTTTTATATTTTTATTAAGTCTACTAATTCTTGTAAAAATATAAAGAAAACAATTCTATTTATGCTAATTCCAAGTATATTAATCGGTATTATTCATGCATTATTAATTAATATTCTTCCACAGCTATTATTAGCAATACTATCAATTATAATCATCGGTGTTATAATGAAATTACATAATAATATCAAAATCGAATATTCAATAATTATTTCTTGTATCTCTATGGGTATCAGTATCTCCTGCTATCTTTTATCATTATTAGTAATTTCAATAATTTTAACATCACCAATTATAAAACTTGAAAAAGAAAATCCCATATCTTTTGTAATATGTGCTATTCTAAATATTTTACTAGTTAATAGGTTTTTTAATATTCCAAGATTTAGAAATGGACTTTCTTTTCTAAAAAATACCGAAAAATTAAATACTATAAGTATTCTTGGATTCGTTTTTTCTGGTGCCTTAGTAACTTTCTTTTCAACTTCAAAGAATATTGCTAGTCGTTCAACTAGGTTAGTTGGTATAACCGGTATTCTGCTTATCATAATCGGTACCTTCATCTGGATAAAAAGAAATATTACATTAGACTATCAAGATAGAATGAAAAATAGAAAGATTGAAAACTTAGAAAAAGAATTAGCAGATAAAGAAAAAATAAATGCTGAATTAACTGAAGAAATTAAAAGTTTAACTATGATAAATCATCAATATAATAGTAGAATAAAAGCTGCAAAACAAGAAATTGAAAAATTAGCATTTGCATTTAAGAATGGTACTAATACAGAATTTAGTGCCGAACTTTCAGAAGTAACAAAATTAGTAAACAACTTATCTTCTGAATATTCTAATAAAGTAAATAGTGTTTTGAAATATTCAAAACCATTACCTAAGACAAATGTTAAAGGTGTTGATAGTATCTTAGAACATATGAAACTAGAAGCAACTAAGAAAAATATAGATTTCGACCTAAAAGTTAATTGTAGTGTTAAACACTTAATCGAAAAATTTATCTCACAAAGTGAGTTAGAAACTTTGATTTCTGACCATGTCAAAGATGCTATTATTGCAGTAGGTTATAGTGAAAGTACACCTCGCAGTATCTGTGTAATATTTGACATTATTGATAATTGTTACAGATTCAGTGTTTATGATAGTGGTATAGATTTTGAAATAGATACTTTAGTAAATCTTGGTTTAGATGCCATAACCACTCACAAAGATGATGGCGGAACTGGACTAGGTTTCTTAACTACTTTTGGAACTTTAGATAAATGCAAGGCAAGTCTTGTAATTGATGAAATAAATTTCAAAAATTCTAATTTTAGTAAGTCTGTAAACATTATATTTGATGGAAAACATGAATATATTGTTCGTTCTAGTAGAACTGAAGAAATCAAAAAATTTGATAAAAATTCTAGAATAATTTTGCAAAATAAAGATTAAATGATATAATTTCAAGTAAAGGTGATGTTATGAAATTATTATTTAAAAATACTACTAGATATTCAGAAGAAGTTTACAAAGAATTTTTAAGTTTTCATCAGAATAAATATCAATTTAGATATACATTATATACTTTTGTTATTGCAATGCTTCTTATTATGTTTCTAATTGTGCAAATAAAGTCATATAACTATACATTTGCAATTATATTTTGTGTTGCAATTACAATATTTATTTTATGGAGATTTTTTCATCCGGTAAAAATAGTAAATGATGAGCTAAATAGTGAGAAAATCAAGAAAGAAAAGGCATTTACGTTCAAGTTTTATGACAAATCTTTTGAGGTATCTAACATGGTAGAATATTCTACTATGAAGTATTACAAGCTAAAAAAAGTTTTTGAAACCAAAAAATATTTTTATTTATATATTGATAAGCGTCATGCATTTATTTTAGATAAAAACGGATTTAAAAAAGGAGATATAGCTACATTCTCAGATTTTATAAAGAAAAAATGTCTTTTTAAATATAAGAAATACGAAAAGAGCTCCACATTGGGGTAATTCTAATAGGGATAATTAATAAAAATCATAATCCTCTTATTGAAGGTTTTAGTCCTAAAATTGATAAGGCAAAAGAATATAAAATAGTTTTAGTTTTATATTCTTTTGTTTTACACCTAAATAAGCATTTGCTCAAAATAGAAATTTATCATAAGAAATATATAGAGTATTAAAGCCATTCCAAAATTCCATTCAATTCTTTTCTAGTTCTCTAATAGGTTTATTCATTATCTTTCTATGTATTATCATTTTCTTTTAATTTCTTTTTAGATTTATCATTTAATTGTTTCTCTTTGTTTAATTTATTATCATCCAAATATTTATAGTTTAGTGCATTTTTATTTGTAATTACACTTTCTCCTAATTCTTTTTCTAAATTGTCTCGTGTAATTTTTGCAATTTTTCCACCACGTTTTGCTATTTCTTTATTCTCTTTTAATCCATAGGGTTTGTGTTTTTTTGCAAGCTCTCTTGTTGCAATTTCTCCTAAATCTGTAAGTGTGACTTCTATATCTGTCATATTATCTCTTAAAGATTCTTTCCTAATTCCTTTGAAGTCTTTATATTCTGAAGCTTTCATTCCAGACCATTCTTTATATATTTCATTTGTAAGTATTCCATACTCATAATTTTTAGTTATACCATTTGCTTGCCATACATCTGTTAATTTGCGTCTATCTACAACTCCTGTTAGTCTTGCCTTAATCCATTTATCATCATATCCACGAGCCCTATAATAATCAATTGCACGATTAACAGCAAGTTCTGGGTCAAATACTTCATCAATTCTCTCTTTTCCCATTTGAGCAAGCCATAATTTGAATGGCTCTGCTTTTGGACTTGGCACAGATTCTATTAATCTCAATATTCCTTTTGTATCTAAAGTATCAGTTAAATAATTTTTTCCATCTTTTTTTGATTTCATTTTCAGTTGTACGCATTTTGCGTACAACTCACTTTTTTCTTCTTCTGTCATTCTTCTTTTTAATGTGTTCCAATAATTTCTTGGATTATTACTGTCTGTCAAAGCTTGGATGACATCAACAACACTAAAATAATATTCTTCTTTCTCACTGTCCCAAACACTTCTTATTTCATTATCTTCAAAGAGATTTGAAATTGTTTCTAATTTATTTTTATTTTCCACTTAGGTATCATTCCTTTATAAAATTATTAATATGCTCAAATTATATCAAGAACATACATTTTTTTCAATTGAATTAGCTCTATTTTTTTAAATTAATTAATACTGATAAAGGTTTGGATGATTTCTTACCTATTCAGGACTGGTTTAATTAAATGTATATTAAAACACAAGAAAAAATGTCTTTTTAAATATAAGAAATACGAAAAAAGCCCAATTTAGGGCTTTTTTATTTTAAAGTTGTTCTAATACTTTATCTAGCATTTCTTTATATTTATTTAGTTTTTCTTGTTCTTCTTCTACTTTTGCTTTTGGTGCTTTATTTACAAATCCAGGGTTTGATAACATTTTTTCACATCTTGCAACTTCTGATTCTAATCTTTTCTTCTCTTCTTCTAATCGCTTTTTCTCTTCTTCTTTATCAATTAATCCTTCTAATGGTATATATAGCTCTAAATCGTTTTCTAAGATGTTTATTGAATCTTCTGGTATATTTTCCTTAGTCTTTCTAATTGTCACCTTATTTCCAAATCCTAGTTTCAATAAAATACCTTCTAGTTCTTGTAAATTATCTGCATGAGAATTTGAGATAAATATAAGTTCAGATTTTTTAGTAGGATGTATATTTTTTGTATTTCTTATATTTCTTATTTCTACTATCATCTTTTTAATTTTTTCTGTCAAATCTTCTTCATTGTCATAATTAATATCTTCTCTTGCTTCAGGCCATGAGCTTACCATTAAGTCTTTATTATCATATTTAACTAAGTTTTCATATATTTTAGAAGTTACAAATGGCATAAATGGATGTAATAGTTTTAAACATGTTCTAAATACTTCATCTAAAACAAAAGATGTATTTATTTTTTCTTCTTCAGATCCGTTATATAGTCTTATTTTAGCCATTTCTATATACCAGTCACAATATTCATTCCACATAAAGTTATATATTTTGTCAATTGCAATTCCCAAGTCATATTTTTCAATATTTGAAGTTACTTCTTTTACTAGTTTATTTAATTTATTTAAAATCCATTTATCTTCTACATTTAGTTTTTTATCTTTGCTATTTTTATATTCAATAATTTTTGACTCCTCTGGTCTATTCATTATTATAAATTTTGCAGCATTCCAAATTTTATTTGCAAAGTTTGATGCTTGTTCTAGTTTTTCTGGCATATATTTAATATCATTTCCCATTGTTGTTCCAGAAAGTACTGAAAATCTTAGGCTATCTGCACCATATTTATCAATTACTTCTATTGGATCTACACCATTTCCTAATGTTTTTGACATTTTTCTTCCTTGGCTATCTCTTACTATTCCATGTATTAAAACATCACTAAAAGGTTTTTCTTTCATTGCATAATATCCTGAAAATACCATTCTTGATACCCAAAAAGTTATAATATCATATGCTGTAACTAATACATTTGTAGGATAGAACATTTTTAGGTCTTCGGCATCTTTATTTGGCCAACCAAGAGTTGAAAATGGCCATAATGCTGAGCTAAACCATGTATCTAGTGTGTCTGGGTCTTGTTTTAAATTATTTGAGCCACATTTTTCACATTTTTCTGGCATTTTTTTAGCAACATTTATATGCCCACAATCTTGGCAGTAATATGCAGGTATTCTATGTCCCCACCATAATTGTCTTGAAATACACCAGTCTTGGATATTATTCATCCAGTTAAAATATATTTTCTCGTATTTTTTAGGAACAAATTTAACATCTTCATTTTTAACTGCATCAATTGCTGGTTTTGCTAAATCTTTCATTTTTACAAACCATTGCTCAGATACTCTTGGCTCTACTGTTGTTTTACATCTTTCACATTTTCCTACATTATGAGTATAATCTTCTATAGAAACTAATGCACCTAATTCTTCTAGTTTTTTAACAACTATTGGTCTTGCTTTAATTGCTTGCATTCCTTTTACTTCTGGCATTAAATCTTTCATTATACTTCTATCATCAAATACTTCTATAAATTCTAAGTTATGTTTTAATCCTGCTTGATAGTCATTAGGGTCATGCGATGGCGTAATTTTTACACATCCGAGTTCCGGAACTCTTTTTCTACAAATTCATCTGCAATAACTGGTATTTCTCTGTTTACAATAGGAACTATTACAGTTTTTCCAACTAAATCTTTATATCTTTTATCATCAGGGTGTACAGCAACTGCAGTATCTCCAAGCATTGTTTCTGGTCTTGTTGTTGCAACTTCTACATATTTATCTTCATCTTTTACTTTATATCTTAAATGCCATAAATGAGAATCTTCTTCTTTATATTCAACCTCTGCATCTGATATAGCTGTATGGCAATTAGGACACCAGTTTACCATTCTTGTTCCTTTATATATTAGTCCTTCATTATATAACTTAACAAATTGCTCTAAGACAGCTTCTGATAAACCTTCATCTAATGTAAATCTACGTCTATCCCAATCACAAGAACATCCTAATTTTCTTTGTTGTTCTTGTATTGTTCCACCATAAATTCTAGTCCATTCCCATGCTTCTTCTAAAAATTTTTCTCTTCCTAATTCTTCTTTTGTCTTACCTTCTGATTTTAATTTTTGAACAACTTTCATTTCTGTTGAAATTGCTGAATGGTCACTTCCAGGAAGCCATAATGTGTTATATCCTTGCATTCTTTTAAAACGAATTAGAATATCTTGTATTGTATCATCTAATGCATGTCCCATATGAAGTTTTCCTGTAACATTTGGTGGTGGCATCATAATACAAAAACTTTCTTTTGTCTTATCCATACTTGGTTTAAAATACCCATTTTTCTCCCATTTTTCGTACAATTCATCCTCAAAATCCTTTGGATTAAACTTTTCATTTAACATACTTCATTCCTCCTTAATCTTTTTATTTATTAAATTTAATAACTAAAAAATCAAAAAACCCTTATGCTTTTTTGCATAAGGGCGAATTATTATTCACGGTACCACCTTAATTATATAATTATTTGTTCTATTTTTATCTATATTAAAAATCTAAACATATCATTATATATCTTAATTAGCTTTTAACACGGCTTAGGCGGATATTCCTACTTTTCTTTTAGTGTTCAAAATATCAACTAAAAAAGCTACCTTCGGTATATCTATATTTAAGAAGCTCACAGCCTATGACTTCTATTCTCTAAAAACTAGTTTATACTTACTCCTCTTTTTTATCGTTTTTACATTTATGTTAATATTATTGCACATTTTTTTTAGTTTGGCAAGTGTTTTTTTAAAAAACTTTTATCTTTCCTTTTAGCCTATCTTTTGGAATTTTTTAAGAATTTTTAACTAACAGCAAAAAATAAGGTCTTGACAAAGAGTTTATTTGATATTATCATATACCAGATAAGATTATGCTGGGTTTTTGAGTGTTAATTAACCTCATCATAGTCTTATGCACAACGAGGAGGTATATATGACAAGAGACGAATTTTTCTCCGCATTGGAGCGGAGACCTGTAGGAGTTATTTGTAACTTCTGCCGAAACGTGGTATCTATTGATACCACAGAAAAACTGGGGGAATTTATCTCCAGCGGCATTTTTGAGTGCCATTTCTGTGGAAAGAGTATCGAATACAAAGGATACTCTTTCCAAGGAGAATTCATATTCTCCTATATTGACATTGATTCTCCTGAGTCCAGATATCAAGCTGGTGAGAACTCGGCTGAGACTTTGTTTGTAGACTTTGAGAAATCAAAGCTCTACGATTCCAAAGAGGCTGATTTTTTTCAAATCAGCTTTAAGTATAAAAGTGATTTGAATATTACTTTTTTACTGGAATAATAGTGTTGTGCAAATCCTTGGGTTTCTGTTACCCAGGGATTTTTTATTACTGTCTTAGACAACAAGGTTCTATTGTTTAACAAAAAAATTAGAGAATCGAGGTCTTTCCCCAATTCTCTTAAAATTTACATTGCTCTTCTATATAGTTCTATAAAATCTTCTTTTGTTACTTCTCTTGGATTTCCTGGCTTACATGGGTCATTCATTGCTTTTTCTGCAAGCATTTCAAAGTCTTCTTCTTTTGCCCCATAGTCTTTAATTGTTGTTGTGATTCCAACAGCTTTGCTTAGTTCTGATATCATCCATACAAATGTATTTATAACATCTTGGTCGTTTAAGTCTTTAGCATCTGGTCTTCCGATATTCATTAATATTTCTCTAAATCTTCCTGCTGTTTCTGGATTTTCTCCGTTAAATCTCATAACTGTAGGAAGTAGCATTGCATTTGCTATTCCATGTGGTGTATCATATACGGCTCCTAATTGATGTGCCATTGAGTGAACTATTCCAAGTCCAACATTACTAAATCCCATTCCTGCTATATATTGAGCCATTCCCATTTTTTCAACTGCTACTGGGTCTTTTTCATTTACAGCTGATGGTAAATATTTAAATATCATTTTTATTGCCTGCATATGGAACATATCTGACATATCATTATGTGCTTTTGTGATATATCCTTCAACTGCATGTGTTAATGCATCCATTCCTGTTGCAGCAGCTAAAGATTTTGGCATTGAACCCATAAGTTCAGAGTCTATAATTGCTAAAATTGGTATATCATTTGGGTCTACACATACCATTTTTACTTTTGCATCTTCATCTGTTATTACATAATTTATTGTTACTTCTGCTGCAGTTCCAGCTGTTGTAGGAAGTGCTATTAGTGGCATTCCTCTATTTAGAGTATTTACTGCTCCATTTAATGATTTTATATCACTATGTTCTGGGTTTGTCATAACTATAGATATTCCTTTTGCAGTATCTATACTTGAACCTCCACCTACTGCAACTATTAGGTCTGCTTTAGATTTTTTACAAGCATTTACTCCATCTGTAACATTTTCAATTGTAGGATTTGGTTTTATTTCATCATATAAATCATATGGGATTCCTGCTTTATTTAACACTTCTTCAACTTTACCAGTTACTCCTGCTTCTACTAATGATTTATCACTTACTAAAAATACTTTTTTAAATCCTCTTTTTTGGATTTCTCCTGCTAATTCTTCTCTTGCACCTTTTCCAAAATATGATGTTTCATTTAAAACGAATTTTTCTGACATTTTTCGTCTCCTCCTCAAAATTAATTTTTTGCATATCCTTCTGGTAATTGGAATAGATTAGTATCCACATTATCAGAGATTTCTACTTCTAGAGTCTCTTGTTCCTCTCCTGAAATAGTTTTTATATATTGAAGTTCATCACCTCTAAAATAGAATCTTGTAGTTGAACTTTCAGTTTCAAATGGTTTTATTGCAAAACTAGCTGTATTTCCATATTCTTCATAATCATATTGTCTATTATTTATTTCTTCACGACCTTCACCATGTTCCATATTTAATAAAGCTTCTAATTGTACTTCGATTTTATTTAGATAAGTCTGATTATTTGTATAAGTGTAATATGCTTCTTGACTATCTATTATATAGTACATATTTCCATTCATCATAAGGTATTTTGATGTTTCTCCATCTATTTTTACTTCCATATATGATTTATCGCCTTGTTTTGCAAAATAGCTACTATTATTATCATCTACAGTTGTTTTAAAGCTATATGTGTCTTTTTCTGACAAAGTATTGTATAATTCTTGAATTTTTGATATTTGGTTTTCTCCATTATTCTCCTTGTTTCCTCTAACAACAAGCCATATGCCTACTGCTATAAGAATAATCACAACAACTGATATAACTGATATTAATATTATCTTTTTAGTTTTATCCATATAATTTCCATCCTTTTTTAATTACTTTATTCTGCAAAGGATTGTCCCCAAATCCCCTAAAAGGGGGATTTAGAGGACCGTCCCCTAATCCCTAAAGTATATTTTTAAGTACTATTGTTTTTAGTCTTGACATTTCTTCTAATGTTGTCATAACACCTTCGTTACCGATTCCTGAATGTTTCCATCCTCCAAATGGCATTTCAAATGAACGATAGAAGCTTGCTCCATTTACTACTGCTCCACCACATTCTAATCTATCAGCTATTTTCATTGCTCTTGATACATCTTTTGAAATTACACATCCACATAATCCATATGATGATTGGTTGGCAATTTCAATTGCTTCTTCTACATCATCAAATCCAATTACAGAAATTACTGGTCCAAATATTTCCATGTCTTTGCTGGCTTCCATATCTTTTGTTACATTATCTAATATTGTTGGATAGTAATAAGCATCTTCTCTTTTTCCTCCACAAACTACAGTTGCTCCTTCTGATACCATTTGATTTACTTGTTCTTCAATTCTTTTTGCTGCATTTATATTAATCATTGGTCCCATATCTGTATCTTCTTTCATTGGGTCTCCAACTTTTAGATTAGATATTACTTCTTTCATTCTATCTATAAATTCTTGTTTTCTTGAATTGTGGATTAAGAAACGTTTACTTGCACAACATACTTGTCCACCATTATATAGTCTACCCCAAATTGTTTCTTTTACAGCTAAGTCCATATCTCCATCTTCTAAGAAGATAAATGCATCATTTCCACCAAGTTCTAACATAACATGTGTTAAGTTTTTAGAAGCTGTTCCCATTGTTTGGATACCTGCTGCTGTTCCTCCTGTTAATGATACTAGGTGAACTCCAGGATGTCTTGCTAGTGCTTGTCCTGCTGTTGGTCCATCACCTGTTAGTATTTGAATACATCCTGCAGGAACTCCTGCTTCAATCATTAATTTTACATATTCGATTAGTGTTAGTGGGTTATAGTTTGATGGTTTTACAATTATACTATTTCCCATCATTAATGCTGGTGGTACTTTTTGACAGAATAAGTCACTTGGAAAGTTAAATGGTATAATTGCTGCGATTACTCCTATTGGATATCTTTTTGTAAATTGTATTGTTTTTTCTTGTCCAGCTTCTGACCCTTCTGGAATAGATTTTCCATATAAGTGTTTTGCTTTTTCTATAAATCCTCTTGTTCCAATTCTAACATTTGCAATTTCTCCTCTTGCTTCTTTAATTGGTTTTCCTGTTTCATTAGACAAAAGAACAGCTAATCTTTCTTTGTTTTCTTCTACTAAATCGACAAATTTATATAAAATATCTGCTCTATCATAAATAGATACTTTTTCCCATTTCTTTTGTTCTTCAACTGCTACTTTTACAGCTGTATCTACATCTTCATCTGTAACATTTGGTACTGTATCTATTAATTCTTGAGTTGCTGGATTCACAACTTCTATTACTGCACCATTTGATGCATCTTTCCATTCATATCCTATTAAATTTTTCACAGTGGCTCCCTCCTTATTTAAATTGGTATTTTTACATACCATAACCTCTATTTCTTTGTTATTTTCAACATATTTTTCTGTCATACATTTATATGAATTTTCCTGGGTTTGTGGTTTTTCCCCTGCTCTTCATTTACCTAATGCTGTAAATGATAGCATTAAACCTCCTGTTGTATTTCCTCCATTATCTTTTACACCATATTCTCCAAATGTAAATACTGCGATAAATGGAACTCCTTTTGCTTCTTTCTTTAATTGTTTTGCAACTTCATCAATTCTATCTCCAATTCCTAATCTTCTTCCACCACAGTGAATTAATAAATATGCTCCTACATCATTTTCCATTTCCTTATTTAATTCCTTCATTGTTTTTCCTGTAGAATCAATTAGTTCATCAACTGTTGCTTCCATTTGAATTATAGCTGTATTTACTGCTAAGTTTGCTCCTATATTCATTGAGCCATCTTCATTTCCGTACATTGGATGACGAATTGCAACTAAATCTCCTAATCTATCTTTTACTCCTAGTGGTTTTGTTATTGTTGTTACTAATAAGTTATTTTCTTTTAAATCTTTTGCTTTAGCTCCTGTCCAAGATGCATATTTTTTAAGTGCTGGAACTCCATCTATTTCTGCTAAAGTTCTATTTCCGTTTACTTTTGTTATTATTCCTGAATTTGTTGTTTCATTATATGCTCCTGTAAATACATTTTTCATTTCTTTGTCTGTATAGAAAAATGCTACTGCAACACCATCAGCAAATACTTTATCATTTGTGTAAATGCTCCATTTTCCTTCTACTGTGTTGTCTGCTGCGCTTCCTCCAAATACTGGAACCATTCCTATTACATCTTGAATTCCTTTGATATAGAATTCTTCTTCTGCAGGTGATGCTACCATGTAGAAATATGCTGGTGCATCTGTTCTTCCAGCTTTTTTCATAGCTTCCATTGCTACTTTTCTTCCTGTTTCTCTTGGGTCCTTACCTCTTTCAGAACTTGCTACTCCTACTTCTGTTTCTGGGTCTCCTATTGCTAAGATTCCAGTAAATCCTTTTTCTCCTGAAATAAATCCATCTGGTACAATTAAACCTGCACTTGATGTACAGCCAATTATTGGTGCTGTTCCTAATTCTGATTTTGCTCCGTCTAATACTTTTTTAACATCACAATCTACTGATGTATATAAAAATGCTACTTTTGTTTGAATTAAGTCTACTACTGCTTTTTTAGCAGATTCCTTTCCTTGTGTATAACTATCTTCATTTGTGCTCCATCCTACGTTTGATTTTAACATAATTACTCCTCCTTCGTAATCCAAAAAATTCTATCTAAATTATACCAATATCTATTTTTTATTACAACTAATTTCACTTAAATGTAACGAAAATGTAACATGAATGTAATTTTAAAAACAAAAAACGACAAGAAACAAAATAATCTCTTGTCGTTTTTTATTTAAATATATATATCTAAAAATGATAGTACAATATATACTATGTAGAAAATTGCTTCTATTATTACAAATTTCTTTATATATTCAGAATTTTTTTCAATTCCAAGTAATGATTTAATTCCAAAATAATTTAATATTACAGTAATTACATTACATAATTGTGCAAATGGATTTGTTAAAACATTTGCTCTTATATTTATTAATGTTAATAAACTTACAATTGAAGCTATTACCATAGGAATATTTGCTGATGTTATAGTTGAAATAATTGTTGTTAAATTCTTTTTATTTTTTCCTTTTACTAAAAATACAATAATTGACATTACAAGTATGCTGATTATTGGAGTAATTCCTGCAATTATTACTCTTAAGATATTTTTTCCTAAGTTAAAATACCCCCATATATTTAGTGTAAAAATTTCATGTACTAATTCTAATATACACCAGATTACTAATATTATAATTACATATTTCAAGAATTTTTTGTCATTTTTTGTTGCTATCTCTCGTATTTTTTCAAGTGGATTTTTAAACATCTCTACTATAAATCCTTTTGTTTCTAAACTGTCTTTTTTTATATCAACATTTTTTATTGTATCTTTTACTTGATTTACTGCATTTGTTGCTTCTTCTTTTATGTTTTTAGAATCCATATTCTTTTCTTCCATAATCATCACCCTTTTTATTATATTTTAATCTCCTAAACATATTCCTATATCTCTTGCTGTTTTTACTAAATCATGGTCCATTGTAACTAATCTTACATTGCTTTGGGCTGTTCCACCTTGTACTGCTCCAATTTCTTTGTTATCTCCTACAACTATCTCTAATGGTACACAATCTAGTTTTCCGTTTTTTATAACTGTCAAAACTCCGAATTTTCCTTCTAGGGCTAATTCCATTGCTTTTGCGCCATATTTTGTAGATAAAACTCTATCATATGCAGTTGGTGTTCCTCCTCTTTGCATATATCCTAATATTGTACATCTAGATTCTAATCCTGTTAATTCTTGTAATTGTTTTGCAACTCTATTTCCTTCTCCACCAAACTTAACACTTATTCCTGTTCCTGTATCTATACCTTCTGCAGAGTGTGTTGTTTGTCCTTCTCCTATTGGGTGTGCTCCTTCTGATACAACTACCACACTAAAGTTCTTTCCTTGTTTTTTTCTATTTTCAATTGCTTCTGCTGCTTTTTTAATATCATATGGTATCTCTGGAATTAAAGCCACATCTGCTCCTCCTGATATTGCAGATTCTAGTGCAATCCAACCTGCAAATCTTCCCATTACCTCTAATACCATTATTCTATTATGAGTTTCTGCTGTTGTGTGAAGTCTATCTAATGCTTCTGTTGCAACATGTACTGCAGTATTATATCCAAATGTTATATCAGTACAAGCAACATCATTATCAATTGTTTTTGGAACTCCTATTGTATTTATTCCTTTTAAAAATAAATCTCTTGCTGATTTTTGTGTACTATCTCCACCTAATGTAAATACACAATCAAATCCTGCTTCTTTAACATTTTGAACACATTTATCTGATAAATCTTCATAAGTTACTGTTCCATCTTCATGTTCTACTTTGTAATGAAATACTATTGCATTTGTTGATGAGCCAATTATTGAACCACCTTTTGTAAGTATTCCTGAAGCTTTTTCACTTCCATCTAATCTTATATAATTATTTTCTACTAATCCTCTATAACCATCAATATATCCATAACATTCTATTCCATGTGTTTCTGCAGTCTTTTTGATTGCTCTTATTACAGCATTAAATCCAGAAACATCTCCTCCATTTGCTAAAATCGCTACTTTCTTAATCATTTTTATCCTCCCTTTGGTATATTTTATAAATTATATTATATCAATAATTTTAAAATTTACAACACTTTTTAAAACATTTTCTTGATTTTTCCATTTCATTTTAATGTCATTAAATGTCAATACCATTCTTTAAAAATATATGTAATAATTGTTTTAGTCAAAAAATAAGGTGATTTTATGATAAAAGAAAAGAGGATGGAAAAATCTTATACGCAAGAAAAAATGTCCGAACTTTTAGGTATCAGCTTAAGACAATATGTAAGAATTGATAATGAAGAAGATTTGCCAAGAAGAGATGTTTTAAGAAGTCTTATCTATGAACTTGATTTGACCAATGAAGAAATAGGCGAATATATAAGGAAAATGACAAGTGAGTCTAACGATAGTAATATTGCTTAAAATGCTAGTAAATTTTATAAACTAGCATTTTATTTAGTTGAAATATGTATATTTTCTATTTCTGCACCCATCTCTCTTGAAATAATATTTTGTATCTGTGCCACCTCTTCTTGTGAAATATCAGTTGCACCAATAATTATACTTATACTTGCATCATTTACAAATATTATGCTTTTTTCAAAACCTTTTGTTTTTATTAAATTCTCACATATCATTATACTGTTTTTCGTATCATTTATTTTCTTTATCTCATCTGTCGCAGATTGTTTTTGAGTTTCTTCAGCATTTGTACTATTTAAAATATTTTCATATGTTTCAATCATTTGTGAATACATTGTATCTCTTTCTAGTTTTGATTTTTCAAAATAATCATCCTGTGTTCCAGTTTTATTATTACTTGTTTCTTGTGTTTCAGTTTCATTTTGAGCTTCTGTATTTTCTTCTTGTAAACTCTCATTAGTTGTATTTGTTTCATTTGTTGTAGTTTCTTCAGATATGGTATTAGTTTCAGAAGTAGTATTATTTCCAGTATCATTTTCAGTTGTCACATCATTACTACTTACTAATTTAGCATCACCTATTCCAGCAACCAAACTGCTATCATCATTTTCCATTTGTAAACTAGTTTCCACACTATTTAGTTCTTCTGTCTTATTTGTATAATTTAGATATCCTACAGTCATAAGAATAAGTGCAATAACATAAATAATTATTTGATTTTTCTTAAAAATTTTCATATTGCCTCCTTCTAGGGATTTTAGGAACGTCCCCTAATCCCTGTTCATCTCAAATACTTGTATTTTATGTGTTGCAAGCCCTGTTAATGCTTCTACTGCTTGAATTATATTTGTTTTGACACTTGCATCACCTGCCCCTTTTGCTGTAATTATTGCTCCTTCTATTTTGGGTTTTATTATTTTTGTTGTTATTGGAGTTTTTTTACCATCATTTTCTTCATATATTACACTTTTTTCTGTGTCTGTTTGCTCTATTTTTCTTGTTCCACCTTCTGTATCTGTTTCTTCTGTTGTACTAGTACTAGAGTTTTCATCATACATTGCAACGATTTCACTAGATTCTGAATAATTTATACATACTTTAACTTCTCCTACTCCTTGTATATTAGATAAAATTTGCTCTAATTTTTGTTCTAATTGACTTGTATCATCATTTGCAGAAATATTACTCTCATTATTATTAGCCCCATTATTAGTGCTACTTGCAAGTTTTTTATCACTCACATTTTCATTTGTATTTTCGTTTTTTGTTTCATTTCCATTCCAAATAAAATTAATGACTATTATTGTTATTATAGATATTATGACAAAAAAAACTAAATTTTCTATTTTTTTCTTATCGTTTCCTTCTTTTTCTTCAGTATCTCCTTGTTTTTTGAAAAACTTACTTATTTTATCTCTAAACACTCTTTAGTCACCCCATATTCTTCGATTAAAAAATTTTGAACATTTTGAATGTCAACTGCACTAATATTTGTAGTCTCTTCATTTCCGGGTATCTTTTTCATTTTTTGTATCATCTATTTCTACTTTTGTTTCTACTGGCTTTATTTTTTGTATTTCTTCTACTATTTTATTTTCTATACCACCATCTTGCTCTTCAGTTTCTTTGGTATTTTCTTCTTTTTTCTTTTCCAAATCTAATTTTATCTTATTTATTCTTGTATCTTCTTCATTTCCTATTGTTGCGTCTACACTACAAGTTTTGACATTATATCCTTTTTCTTCTAATTTTTTTGTTATATCTTTTTCTAATTCTTCGATATATAATTCTTCTATTCTTCTATCCATTGATTCTTGATTAACAGTTTCGTTACCACTTGCACTATTACTATACTCATCCAAATCAAAGTTTTCTACACTAAATACCTCTTTATTATTAATAAATGGTGATATTATATTAAAAATCACAAAAATTCCTAACACTATTTTTATATATTTTTTTGTTTTATTATTTGGAAGTAACATCTCTAATATTGAGACTATTACAATTGTTAAACCTAGATTTTTTACCCAAGAACTCAAAAAATCAATCATATTTTTTATCCTTATCTATACATCATTCCACTATTTGATATTTTTAAAACTAGTGTTGTACCAATTATCAGCATAACTGATAATGCTGAAAGTATTGCTAAAAATATTTTAAAAATATCTCCTATTTGGTCAAGTAAGCTAATTATATTTTTATCTGCTATAGGTTGTACTACTGCTGAGAGCAGTTTATAGAAAAGAGTTAATACTGCTAGTTTTATAATTGGCATTATGCATATTCCAACAATTATTATTACTCCTATTACTCCGCACAGCATTTTTTAAGATTATCCCACATCCAAGTACTGTATCTACTGCATCACCTAAAATTTTTCCGACGACTGGTATAGCACTACTTACTACTGCTTTTGTGGTTTTGGCAGTAATTCCATCTACACTACTAGATAAAGTTCCCTCTAATGATACAACTCCTACAAAAATTGTAAGTATTATCCCTAAAAACCACACTATTCCTGATTTTAGAAATTTTGCTATTTTATCTATTTGAATCTGTTCTGATATTTTTGAGATTATTACTAAACTTGTAAATACTAATACTAGTGGTATAATTAAACTCTGAATCAGATTTCCAATAAAGTTTATCAAAAACATTATAATTGGCTCTATAATTCCACTTGTGGTTATACTTCCTGTTGATATCATTAGAGTTACTAATAGTGGAACTAATATATTCATAAATCCCACTAAATTTGAACTTGTATCTTGTACCATTTTTAAGATATCTGAAAAACTTCCCATTATTATTGTTACAATTATTATATATTGAACATAATATATTAATTTCCCTATATTGTTATTTTCTAAGTTGTCACTTATAGCTTTTAAGACACTATGTATTACAATAACAGCTAAAATACTTAGAACAGCTTTTATGCCAGTTACTACCTCACTCCCAAGTAGACTTAATATTTTTTCAAAAATTGATGTGTTGTCTACTTTTCCTGTTATTGCTTCTTCTAGCATCTGGTTAATATCTATATCTTGGAAAAACTCTCCTTTGTATTTGTCTACTTCATCTAAAAATGAGTTTATTCCAAATTCCTCTTGTTGTTCTTCAATAATTTTGCTATTATCTTCTGCATAAACATTTTTTATTGGAAAAAATATATAAAGTATAACTATTACTATTACCAATAAATTTATTTGTTTTATTTTTTTCATTTGTAACACCCTCTTTTGTTTATGGTAATACCTTCAAAATTATTTCCAATAAACTAGAAATTATGGGAATTGACATAGATATTATAATTATTTTTGTACCTATTTCGATCTTACTTGCAATTGCTCCTTCTCCTGAATCTTTACATATACTTACTGCAAATTCTGATAAAAAAGCTATTCCTGTCATTTTTATTAGCAGACTTAAAAACTCACTATTTATTGATGCTTTATTTGCAATAGATTGTAACAAATTTATTATTCCTGTGAGTTTATCAGTTATGAGTAGTAAAATAAGTACGCCAACTAGTAAACTAATATATATACTAAATTCTGGCTTGTACTGTTTTAGAATAATGATTATTATAAGCCCTATTAATGCTATTCCAATAATTCTAATAACTTCCATTTTCTTTTATCCTTATAAATTAAATATTGTTCTTACTGTGTCAAATAAACCACTTATTTCTTTAATTACCATTGTAAGTACAATTACTAAACCAGCAAGTGTTGTCATCATTGCTTGGTCTTCTCTGCCTGCTCTTACTAAAACCTGATGAAGCACTGCAACTAGAATTCCAATAGCTGCTATTTTAAATAATAAATTAATGTCCATTGTCCCCTCCTAATATAATAGGATTACTATTGCTAATCCTATCGTGGTTCCTAATCTACTATATAGTTTTTCATTTTTTAATTTTTCTTCTAATGCTTCTTTTATTTGGTTTTCAAGTAAGCTTTCTGTTGTTTCTATTTGTCCCATTTGCCCTTCTACATCTGTTCTTCCAAGTAATTTTCCTAAACTTTTTAATACTTCTTTATCTTCTTTTTTTAAATTTGTCACAGATTCCTCTATCGCATTTTCCCAAGCAGTAGAAATGTTTTCATTTTCCATTTTCTCTTTTGCTAATTTAAAAATATTCCCAACATTTCTACATTTTGTATTTTCAAGTTCTTGAAATAACTCCGGAATCGGTTCATATGTAAATTTAATTTTTGTTTTTAATATGTTAAATGAATTTTTTATTTCTTCTAGTTCTTTTAATCTATATACATATTTTTTGGAAAGAGACCTTCCAATCAGTGTTGAGGCAACTAGAATAAGAAATAAAATTAAATATTTTATCACAATCATATTAAACTTGTCCTTTCTTTTTTTATATTATATTCTCGTAAAAATTTTTTAGAACTAATTTTAAAATAAAATTTAAGATAAAAATATAATTTTCTCTATTTGTTTTGTTTTTATCAAGTAATTTATGCCTTGATTTTCCTTAATATCATCTAAATTCTTCCCATGCATTGTAAATATTCCTTTTACCCCTGAAATAACCGCATTTTGAATTGCCTCTACATCTTCTTTTGAGCCTATTTCATCACATGCAATAATTTCTGGTGCCATTGAACGTATAAGCATGCTCATTCCTTTATCTTTTGAAATATTTTCTATTACATCAGTCCTTATCCCAACATCATTTTGTGGAATTCCATGATACATTGCTGCAATTTCTCCTCTTTCATCTACAACTCCACAAGTTTTACCTCTAAAACCTAACTCAGGAACTCCATTGCTAATATTTCTAATTAAATCTCGAAGCATAGTTGTTTTTCCCTTTCCAGGTGGTGATACAATTAAACTAGTATAAATTGTATTTTGTTCTTTACAAATCACATCTTTTAAAATCTTGTTACTACAACCCTTTACCTCTCTTGCAATTCTAAAATTTAGACTTGTTATGTATTTTAGATTAGTAACTTTTTCATTTTCCGTTATAGCTGTTCCTGTTATACCTACCCTATGACCTCCTCTAACTGTTATAAATCCTTTACAAATCTGGTTTTGATAAGCATATATAGAATTATTACAAAGTTTTTCTAAGACTTCAAAAACTTCACTTTGAGTAACCAAATATTCTATCAACAAATCTGCTTGTCCTGTTTTTAAGATTATTGGTCTATTTACTCTTATTCTTATTTCCTGAAGAGAAGAAATTAAATTTTGTTTTTGTTCAAAAGTATTTTTTAGCACTTGATAAATATTATGTGGAAAATATCTAAGAATCTCATTAAAATCTTTCATTCTTCTTCTCCTCCTTTTCACATTCTTCTTTTTTCGACAAAAATGAGAGAATCAGGGACTGTCCCCTCTTCTCTCATTATATGCTTTAGATTTTTAGTTTATGCTACTTTTTCATTTATTACTGCTCTATATATTAATCCTGTATTACTATCTTTTTCAAATTCTACTCTATAATCCACATCAGTTTTTACTTCTTCTTTTAGCATTGTAACTGTTTGTTCATTAACATCATATTCTTCACCATTAAAGTTAATTTCTGTTATCATTAATTGGCTGTTTCCTGTTTCTCCGTTTTCTTGCTGTTCGTTATTTTGGTCAATTGTTGTTAAAAGCCCTTTTACTGTTACTCCTGCAAGTTTTGTACTTTGATATAACTCAAATTTTTGATTAAATGCGTTTATTGCTTCTTCTGATAGTTTTGTTCCAGCTATATTTATATTAAAGAATTTAGATAAATCTGGTAAGCTCATAAAAAGTGGATTTTCGTTTTCTAATAATCCTATTCTTTCCATTAATTCTTTGTTTACATCTATTATTCTTTGTCTTACTTGAGATATAAATGATGTAACTTCAGCAGAATCATAATTTGATAAAATCATTGCATTGTCATCTGAAAAATCTTCTATATTTGAAGCACTTTGGAAATTTATATTATTATTTAATTTATAATTATATGTAATATCATTATTTCCAATTTGAAATTCGTAATCTTCTGTTATTCCTTCATTTGATGTTATATTAGTAAAGTTTAAGTTTAACAATATATTTACTGGATTATCTCCTGTTCCTTTAAATGAAATATTATATCCAACATTTGTATCTACTTTATTTTTTGTTATATCTAAAATATTTTCATTTATATTTATTTCTAATCTATTTAAGTTTCCTCCGTTTACATATACTGTTATTTTTACTGTTTTATTTAATATATCTTGGTTATTATTTATATCTTCTATTAATTTTGCAATATCATTTACAGTTATTGAATTTGATGAACTTTGAACTTTTAAGTATTCATTTATTTTATCTAGTGTTTCAGTATCATTTTGTAATGTTTCTAATAGTTTTAAAGTTATATTTTTTAGTTCATCTCCTGTGATATTTAACTGATATCCTGTTACATCAGAACTAGATACTTTTACAAAATTATCTTCTGTTAAGTTTGAGCTTAATACATTAAAATATGTATCTCTAATTCTTGCTATTTCTTCCCAGCTTAAATCTATATTTTTTAGTTCTTGCATTTTGGATAGAACTTCTATTACATTTCCAAGGTCGGCATCCAAATTAGGTATTTCTTCTGCTGTTGACACTACATATTTACTATTTACATAGTCTGTTTGCAATCCTATTTGCTCTCCCACTTTTTGATATGAAAATTCCATTTTTGAATCATTTGAATAGTTTAAAGATATATCTTCTTTAAGTCTTGAATTTAAATTGTCAATTCCTCCTGTATATGAAATATCAAAGTTATTTACATTTTCAAATTGTTCTTGTCCATTTTGTGTAGATATATTAGGTGTTATTGTTCCTTGATTCTGATATGGTGTTTGCTCTTTTTTGTTAAAATACTCATTTATATCTGTTCCTATAAAAGAATCTTCTGAATTTTCAAATGCCTTACTTGCATATTTTAAAAATAGTTCTTGATTACTTTTAAATAAATCTGTTGCAAAATATAATATTGAAAATGTGATTCCTAAAATTAAAATTATACATAATATGATTAATATTATTAGTATTTTTTTATTTTTCTTTTGCATATCTATCTCTCCTTATTCTAGAAATTTAAAATCTAGATATATTTAATATTATTAGATATAATAAATAGATAAATAACTACTAAAAGCTATTTACCTATTTTGTTTTATTATTCCCAGTTGTGATATACTTCTGAAACATCATCTAAATCATCTAATCTTTCTAGTAATCTTTCCATTTTTTCTTGTCCTTTTTCATCTAAAGAAACTGTTGTTGTTGGAACCATTTGTACTCCTGCTTCTACAAAAGTTAGTCCAGCTTCTTCTAGTTTTTCACGAACACTTGAGAAATCAGATGGATCTGTTGTTATTTCGTAAATTCCTTCATCACTTTTGAAATCTTCTGCTCCGCTATCAATTGCAAGCATCATTAATTCTTCTTCATCCATAGATGTAGATTCTTTTTCTATTACTATTACACCTTTTTTATTAAACATATATGATACGCAACCACTTGTTCCTAAATTTCCTCCTGCTTTATCAAATGCATGTCTTACATCTGCTGCAGTTCTATTTTTATTATCTGTTGCAGCTTGAACGATTATTGCAACTCCATTTGGTCCATATCCTTCATATGTAATTTCTTCATAGTTTTCATTGTTTCCCGCTCCTGATGCTTTTTTAATTGCATTATTTATTGTATCATTTGGCATATTTGCTGCCTTACATTTTGCAATAACATCTTTTAATTTTGAGTTACCTGCTGGATCAGGTCCACCTTGTTTTACTGCAATTAATAGTTCTCTTCCTAATTTAGTAAATATTTTCCCTCTTGCTGCATCTGCTTTTCCCTTCTTTGCTTGAATATTATGCCATTTACTGTGTCCTGACATGATTAATTCCTCCTTCTTAATTTTTAGTATTTAAGCCACTTTCGGCTATTCTATCATATAAACTATCTCGTGAAATTTCTTTATTATTCTTTGCCCATTTATATAGGGTTTCGAGGTTCTCTACCCAACGAATTGTGCCAGAAATTTCAGATTGTTTTTTATGTAAATAGATGATTTTATTGTTAAATTTATCCAATTTTTAAACAACACCACAAATATTTTATCATACTTTTTTTATTTTGTGTAGTGTTTCACAAATATTTTTTGCGTTCTACTCATGTTAGTATTATACATTTACTCCTTTAAACATATTTTTGTATTCACATCAAAATTGTAATTTATCGTTCTTCATCGCCTTTATCAATTGTTTGCCTTTCTATATTAAAATCTTTATATAACTGGTCTATACCTATTCCTAAAACCCCATGTCTCTCCATATCTTTTAGCAATTCACAAAACTCTCTTATATCTTGTTTTTCTCCTTCATCAATATTTTCTTTTTGAGCTATCATTTTATCTTGGTTTGGTCTTTCTAATAAATATACTTTTGTATTTTCTCCTTTAGCCATAGAAGCTCCTAATTCGATTGTTGCACTCATTCCTAAATAAGAATCTTTGTTATATATAATATGTGCATCACATTCTTCTATCGCATCAAAGTATTCTCGTTCTAATATCCATGGATGAATGTTTTCTTCGCCTTCAAACTTTACAAAATTCGGATTACCTATATTATTGATTTTTTTTACTTTATTAGGTTTTATTACTTCAATTCCTCTTTCTTCAAGTTCCTTTTTTAATTTTAAAATACCTTGTAAATGTTTTCTAAAACTACCACTTATTACAACTTTCATGCTAATCCCCTCTGCAATTTACTATTTTTGATTAAATTATACTTGTTTAGTTACACTTTCAATTTTGCTTATACTTACAGGTATATAATCAACTACATCACAAGAAACACATATATGATTTTTCTTATTAAATCTTTCATCTAGTGGCTTATCATGTATATGTCCAAAAACATTGATTTGATTTTCTCCAACCTCTTCAGTTGGTGCATGTGTTAATAATAAATTATCTAAAATAATTTTCTTCTTATACACCTCTAAGAATCCTATTTCTTTCCAAGTATTCACTCCAATTTTAAAATCATGATTTCCTCTAAGTAATATTTTTCTTCCATTTAATCTCTCAACCAAACTTTTAACATCTTGTAATGAGCCAAACCCTACATCACCTAAATGGTATACTGTATCCGCTTCTTTAACAACAGAATTCCATTTTTTAATTATGTATTCATTCATTTCATAAGTATTTTTAAATGGTCTATTACAATATTTAATTATATTTGCATGATTGAAATGTGTATCTGCTATAAAATATACCATTATTATTCTCCTATTTTTTGATATATTGTACTATTTTATATCTGTTCTTGCGACAAACATACGACAAAGGTGCGACAAACATACGACAAAGGTGCGACAAAATGCAAAATTAATTATTTTTGATTCTATAAACTTTTTTAGGATCTTTAATAGATGTTCCAAACCATTCTATTAAATTATTGTCAACTAAACTCTTTAATACTCTTTGAACAGTTCTTTTATCCCTATTTATAATTTCACATATTTGAGAAGGTTTAACATCTCCTTTATCAAATATAATTTGTAATACCTTTTGTTCCATTGCATTTAAATTATTCCATACGGAATTAATTTTTGTATTTTTTAACAGTAATTCATTCTTTCTTTTACTTCTCATTACTATATTGTTTTTTAATATTAACTTTAATGAAACACCTTTTTCTTCTATGTATATTGGATCTTCCAGAAAAAACTCGCTCATTTCCCTATAAATTCTTGAAACACCTTCGTTTAATTCCTTAACAACTCCAAGTTCTGTTAATGTTCTTGATATTATAGGATTACGTGCATAACGTTTTTCTTTAATATTGTTTATAGTAACGATTCCTGGTAAGTCACCTGGACTCACAATCTCCATTCTGTCGTCATAAATAAATATTTTTGTATGCTCCCCACTAATTGCATAGTTTCTGTGAGTCACAGCATTAGTTATTCCGTTCTTCCCACGCAAATTTAGGATATTCAGGTACTGTTACGAATTCACCATCAGTACCTAAATGTGTAAATTCTCTAAGTTGTGTATCTACAAATTTTTGAGATTCTTTAATTTGTTTATATAATGGCATAGCAAAAGTTTTGTCCTTTACTATGTTTAAATCTGCTCCTGTCTGCATTTCTTTACCTTCAAATTTTATTACTCTAACTCTAGCAGTTGGAAAAAATAATGATGGATCTTTTGCAAAAAGTAGCGTTCCAGCATTAGTAAGACATTCCTTTCTTGTTATATCGTCTTTTATTAAAAATCTTCTAGCACGTAAAATATCTAATAAATCTTGTTCATTTGCACTTATTGCATTTTTATATATTTCTACCATATCTAAATCTATATCATCTATACTCGACCTAGTATTTAATTGTTCCTCAAATGATATTTCATGTCTATCTAATTCTATTATTTTAACTTGTTCAGAAGATAATTTATTTGTTGAATCTCCTTGTCTTAAATACACTTCATCTTTTACATTTCTTATTAAAGTATTTATACTAGGACTAATGTGTATTAATAAAATCTTGTCTTTATTACCTTTGTAATTTATTATGTTTATTGTTTCGTTTTCAAATTTAGGCATAGTTTTTAGATAATCTCCAGAAGTAATCTTTAAAAATTTATTATACTTTTCAGGACATTCTTCAAATCCCTCTAACTTTCCATCATCTGAAATTCCTATAACTAAAGTTCCACCACTAGCATTAGCAAATCCGGCTATATGATTTGCCAACTCTTTTATATCTTTTTTAGCACTTTTTCTATCAAAAAATTGATTTTCTTTTTCATTACACATATATTCAATAGTTAATATAGAATTAATTTTAGAACCTTCCATTGATTTTCTCCTTTATATTTTTTACTTCCATATTATATCATGCTTTTCTATTTTCTTCCATATATATTTGCATTTTTTACTTCTTTGGTTTTATAGACATATATTTTATTAATTGTAGGACAAAATCAATTTTTTCCGACAATTAGTTTAATTTTTTTATAAATCATATCATTTTCTGAAGTCGTTGTGAATGTAAGAAAATATTTTTTAACATTATACCATTTACTACAACCTAAATTTATTAATTACTATATCTTTTATCACCCCACCAATTAGGAATAATATCTTTTAATAATACGGTTTTTCTATTTTCATAGTCTGTTAGAATTTCCATATTTCTATTTTCATAAGATAATTGCATCAAAAATTCTCTACAAGCTCCGCAAGGCATACCTCCATTATCTTTTGGAAATTCTTTTCTAAAAGCAACCAATCTTTTAATTTTAGTCTCCCCTGTATTCATATACATATTAAGTGCTGCTACTCGTTCTGCACATAAATTCATGATTCCACTTGCTCCTTCAATGCAAAATCCTGTAAATATTTTTCCACTTTCACTCTGAACAGCAGCCACAACATGATGAGCTTGTATAAAAGGTGATACCTCTTCTGGATGATACTCTTTTTTTGCTTTCAAGCACATTTCTTCCCATATATCCAATATATTCAACTCCTTTTACTTTTTTTAATTATAATTATATTATAAATGTTTATAACAACTCCTTTTCTACTAATTACAACGTTAGTAATTATGATGCTTAATATTTATTTTAAATTTCGGATATGCACTCATTATATGACGATATAAGGCCGAATTTTTTTCCAATATTAATATATCTCCACTATCTATGTTTAATATTCCTGTCATCATTTCGATTGTTGTTGTTTTTCCTGCACCATTTGCCCCAATAAATCCGAAAACATTTCCATCTTCTATAGATAAATTTATATTATTTATAAATTTTTTATCTTTCTCATATGATTGATTAACATTTTTTATTTCTATCATACTTATACCTCTTTTATATTTTTAGTTTCTCACTTTGTTCTGTACTTATTCTATACTTTATTATATACTTCGTCAACTTTCCAACAATATTTTATATTAAAATTAAAAATAGTTCAATTTTAAAGGTTATTTCACTTTAAATTGAACTATTTTTTATAATAAATTTCTTTTATTTTTCTACTAATTCACTTTTATACTGTTTATCTCCTACCTTAAAATTGATAAACAACTTTTTAGGTAAATCGTTTTTAGTTACATCAAAAGAAATTTTATATCCTCCATTTCCTGTTGTTCCTCCGCTAGTTTCCTGATATCTATTTCCTTCACTATCTGTAATATTTAGCATTTCTTCAACCTTATTTCTAAATTCTTCACCTGGCATATCTTTTCCTGCTGTTATTAAATCTATATAATCTTTAGAATTAAAGTTTATTGCTAGCTTTGTTTCTGAAAGAGTCATTTTTGTTATCTCTAATCCTGGAATATCTTCAGCTAATTTTAAGTTTAATGTTTCTCTTTTATTCATTTCTTCTGGCACATCAAATTCAAACTGCCATTTTGCATCAGTTAAATTAACATTTTCAGCAGATATTTCTGCGTTTTCTTCTTCATTCATATTAAAATATCCTAAATCAAATATCTTAATATATAGTTTTTTACTTTCTGGGAATTTATCTTTAGCTTCAACTTTTATTTTATTTACTACTGTTTTCTCATTGTTATCAATTGATACTTGTTCAATTCCAGCTCCTGATGCTAAATATATGCTATATATATCCTTTTTGTTATAGACTCCAAGTTCTTTTTGCATAAAGATTGAATTATAATCATACATATTATTTTCACCTATATGCATTCTCGAGTATATCTCATAAATATTCTTATTTTCGTCATATATAGCAAATGAATAACCTAAAGTTCTATAATCAAAATCCTTATTAAGTTTAAAGCTGACATTTGCAGTAAATGTATCATCATTTAAGCTAATTGAATCAATTTTTATTCCAATTCCATCTTGTGTTATATAATCCATATTTTCTACTTTTGCATAATTTTCATCATCCACATATGATAATGTTCCTTTTGTCTCTACTGCTTGTCTTTTCTCAAATTCTTTAAATCTTGCTTCCATATCTATATAGATATATACTTTAAATAAAATAAATATGACAAGTAATATTGCTATAATTGCCAAAAAAAGCATTAAAATCTTTTTGCCCAATTTCTTTTTTCCTTTTTCCATGGAAATCCCCCCTTTTTCTTCTGTGCAACCCAGCTATCATGAGTTCTATATAACTTTTAGACCTTGGGCTTTGCGTCATAAACTTTCGTTTATTTTGCTCTTTAACATACTACTTAAATTATACCATATTTTCGTTAATTTGGCAAAAATCTCCTATTTTATTCCATAAAATGAATTTATGCTATCACTAATTGCTTGTACATATTTATCTCCATTATTTAATACATTTCTTAGGTCTTCGTCTACATTCATATATCCTAGTTCTATTAAATATCCTTCTACTCCCACATTTGAGTTACGATATATATTTGCAGAATAGTTAGGGGTTGAACCATTAACATATGCCCCTGTTGCAATTCCACCTATTTCTCTTATTATAAATAAATATGGAATAGAATCATAAATTCCTTTATAATTTCTAAAAGTACTTGAATTACGATTGTCAATTTCTATTGTTCGCACATATACTCCGTTCTTCTTCCTTGTATGTTTCCATTTCTGAATATGTAGTATTTGCAGTTTCTACAATATTATCTGCAAGTAATTTTGCTAAGCTCAAATCTAAATGTGGTCCTGCATATACTTCTACTCCTCCATCAACAAAGTCTGATTCATTGCTATTCATATGAAGTGAAATGAGAATTTTAGCACCTGATTCATTGGCCATAGTTACTCTTCCATCTTTATCATATATATTATATGTGTCATATTCATCTGTTTCTGTACCATCTCTTGTAATTAATACTTTTAGTCCTAGCTCTTCTAATTTTTCTTTTAATTTCAGACTACAATCAAGTACAATATCTGCTTCTTCATATCTTCCTGAGATTGCCCCTCCATCACTTCCACCATGTCCTGGGTCTATTACTACATCATAAACATCATCTGGAAGTTTGTGTACCTTACTCACATTTAAAGCTAATGCTGAAATATTATTAGAATTTACAAAACTTATATTAATTCTATTATTACTATTATTTCTTGTTAAAGTATAATATTCTATTTGGTCAGTATATTCTGTATCATTTGACATAGAATAATATTTTATATCTTCTGCAGAATCCACAACTTTAAGTAAAATATAGTAATTACTAATTTCTAAGGTTTCTAAATCTAATCCTTCATTTATATTATCTAATGTAGAAAACAAAAGTACTCCATCTTCATAATTATAGCTTGTATCTATTTCTATTTCTTCCCCTGTAGCCTTTTTAGCTACAACTGTTACATCTTTTATTTCGTTATTTGAAATATCTATACTTCCTTCTGCATTTAAATGTGTTCCATAAACTATATATCTTGAAACTTCTGCTTCTTTTTCCTCATCTATAAAATCTAATATTTCGTTTACTGATGCAGAGGTAGTAGTTGCATCAGTTTCTTCCCTATTATGGATTCCTAAAATCACTAGTAAAATTATTAACACTATAAATATAATTAAGTTTCTTTTTTCTTTTTGATTTACTTTTTTCTTCTTATGTCTTGCTCTTTTTTTCATATTATATACTCCTCGTAAAAATCCCCTCATACTTTTATATAATTTAAAGTAAGCTCTATGTCAAGTACTTATTTATATTTAATAGTATTATATCTCATATTATGAAAAAAGTCTGTAACGTTAATATTTCTTTAATGTTACAAACTTATTTCTTTTTTGATTTTTCCTATCAAATCATGCTCCAAATATATAATACATATAAGAATATTAGAATTGCTCCTGTTGGTCTATTTACTTTACTGTTTTTACTAAAGATTCCTATTAATTGTAATACTATTGTTACAGCAATTAAAATTAGCAAACTTCTATTAAATTGTGCATCAAAAAATAGAGGACTTATTGATGCTCCTAGACCTATTAATAAACACAAGTTTACAATATTAGAGCCTGTTATATTTCCTAATAATAAATCTGTTTCTCCTCTTCTTGCTGATATAATTCCAGTTACAATTTCAGGAAGTGCAGTTCCTAGCGCAACTATTGTTGTTCCTATAAAACTTTCTGACCAACCTAAACTTTGTGCAATTAGAACAGCGTTATCAACAACAAAATCTGCTCCATATTTAAGCCCTAATAAACCTAATATGGTATAAAGTATTATAATACCAACTGATTTTGATTTTATTTCCATTTCTTCTACTTCTTTTAAAATTTCATCATCTAGCTCTTTATCTTTTATTTTCTTTTCTTCATATATTGTATATAAAATATATATTACTGTACATAAAAGAAGTATAACTCCTTGCCATTTACTAATTACACCAACTTCTCCTAATTTTTCTGTATTTCCTAAAAAGAGGATTAATATCATTGCAAAAATACTAATTGGAAGATGTACATTTTCTATTCTTTTTTCTAGTTTTACTGGTCTTATTAAACTTGTTAGACCTATAACTAATAAAAAGTTACACACACAACTTCCTATGCTATTTCCAATTATTAAGTCAGAGTGTCCATCAAATGAAGAAGTAATCGTAATAAATATTTCCGGAAGAGATGTTCCTATTGCAACTATTGTTAAACCAATTAACATTTCAGATAAATTAAATCTTTTTGCAATACTTGTAGCAGCTCTTACTAATAAATCAGCTCCTTTTATTAATAAGATAAATCCTACTACTATAAGTATTATTTCTAATACCAAATCATCTCCTCCTTCCTTATTCTTATTTTTAACATTTTTTTTAATTTTAAGCAAGAAAAAAGTAAATTTAAATTATAAAAAATAGGTGTTAGTTACATAAACTAACATCTATTTTTAGTCATACCATCCAAATAAAGATATTTTGTTTTCTAATGTTTCAATCTTTTCTATATCTTCTTTGGTTAATTCAAAGTCAAATAAATCTATATTTTCTTTTAATCTTTCTAAATTTTCTGACTTAGGAATTATTACCATGTTTCTATATAATAAATATTTTAAAGCAATTTGAGCAGAAGTTTTATTATATTTTTCACCTATTTCTACTAAAACTTTATTAGTGAAAATATTATTTTTTCCAGTCGCTAGTGGACTCCATGCTTCCATAACTGTTCCATGTTCTTCTAATACTTTTTGAAGTTCTTTTCTACTATAAAATACATGTGCTTCAACTTGATTTACAGCTGGAACTATATTACAGTGTTCTAATAAATCTAGATACTGTTTCTTGTTATAATTAGAAATTCCAATTGATTTTACTTTTCCTTCCTCAAAAGCTTCTTCTAAAGCTTTATACATTTCTATCTCTTCACTATATGGCTCATGAATAAGCATTAAATCTATATAATCAAGCCCAAGGTTTTTTAAAGAATCATCTATTGCTCTTTTTGTTTTCTCATATCCTCTATCTGGTGTATATACTTTTGATGTAATAAAAAGTTCTTCTCTGGGTGTTTTACATCTTTTAATTGCTCTTCCTAAGATTTTTTCATTTCCATACATTCTAGCTGTATCTATTAATCTATAACCAATATCATCAATTGCTTTTACTATTATATCTTCATCATTTAACTTATATATTCCAAGTCCTACCATTGGAATTTTTATCCCATTATTTAATGTCAAATATCTCATACAAACTCCTACTCATTTCCTGAATTTAATGCATTTTTAGATTTATTCATCATCTTTTTTGCTAAATTACATTTTATAAATTTTGTAATCCAATCTACTTTACACTCATTTATATCTATTGCATAGACTTTTGCCCCTAAATCTACAAGCATTTTTACTGTTGCTTCTCCCATTCCACTAGATGCACCTGTAACTACACATATTTTATCTTTGTATCCAAAATAATCTTTCATAATTTACACCTCTTCTTTAGTTTTTCTTTTCTACATTTTATCACAACATTTTTTATAATAAAACATTTTTTGACAATTTTTTTAATTTACTAAAATAAAAATGAGGAAGTTTCCTCATTTTTACTTGTTGGATAATGAAAGTGGAAAGCTGATTTTTTCCACTTTTATTTTTATATTTCTTGCCTTTCACTTTGTTCTCTTTTAGGGCCACTATCTTCTAAGTCTGTTATTTCTTTAATCTTCCTTACTGAACCTTCAAAGTTTCCTATAGCAGTTGCTTTTACTTCTTCAGTTATTTTTCTTTGTTTACGTTCAGACATATTTTGGATTTCTAATTGTTTTTGTCTTGTATCTATTTTGTAATATTCTATTTGTTCTTTTGTTGATAATCTGTTTTTTCCTTGTACTATTGGATAATTTTTCTTTGAATTTGCTCTTGCATTTTGTTTGGCAATTGTATTTAATTCTTTTTCACTTGGTAAATCATCAAAATTATCTTTTATTAAATCTACCATAGCTTGCATTTCTTCTGTAAAATATCCATTATTATATATTTCGCTACAGCTATATATATCTTCTAACATATCTGATATTGTATGTTGTGGTTTTAGCTCTTTTGCTCTTTTTTCTTCTAATGCAATTTCAGCATTTATATTATTAAGTTTTTCATCTTTTAAGCTACTTCCATAAATCCACTTTTGGAAAATAGAACCTCTTTCCTTTTTTATTTTCTTTTTCTTTCCTTGTAAGACATCTAATCTGACTTTTGAAAGTATTGTTTGAACTTTACTATTTAAATTTTGATTTATTTCTGCAACAGACTCTAGTCTATGTTTTTCTACATATTGAGGCATTTCTTTTATGTATTCTTCTATACTTTTTACTTCTTCTTTTTGTTTTAAAAAATATGTTATTCTGCTTCTCAATTCCTCAATCTGCTTTACTAAAGCTTCTTGTGTATCTTCTGGCTCTTCTTTGCTTTCTTCTTTTAGTTTTTCTTCTTCTGTTTTTTCTAAAATATTTTCCTCAATTTTTTGGATTTCTTTTGAAATATTGTTATTATATGCTCTTGAATAAGGAATACCCAAATTTTCTGCTATAAATTGATATCTTTTTGAGATTTTTTCAATTTCATTTGCTGTATTTTTTAAGTCTTGTATTAAATATTTTCTTCCTAATGAAACTTCTGACTTTAAATTAGCAATTCTTTTATGTAATTCTTGTTTTATTTCTTTTAGTTCTTGCTTTTTTCTTTGTTCTTCAGCATCTCTTTCCATACTTTTCTCCTTTGATATTTTAGCGTTCTTCTTCACCTTGTTCTTCAACTTGTTTTATTATATCTTTTTCTTTTTCTAATTCATTTTCTAATCTTTTAGCTATTTCAGGATTAGCCTCTAAATTTGCTAAAAGCTTTTCAGCATCTAACAATGCTTTTACATATTCTCTTATAAATTCATGAGTATATTCTAGCCATTCTTCTTCTCTCCAAATGTCTACTCTTTCCTCACTTTCAAGCCTAAACATAATTTGTTCTTTATCGTTTGGCTTTTTTATAGCGACTCCTCCATACTCTTTAAATTTATCTCCAAATATTCTAGAATGATAAGTCATTATAGTATCTTCTTTACCTCTTAAAATTGCTATATCATCATTAATATTTTCTTCTTCTGTTCCTTTTAAATAAATCTTTTTACCATTTTCAAAGTCCGTAATTTTATATTCTTGTTCATTTAATTTAACTTTTGTAGATAATTTTGGAGTTCCTTCCATAACCTCCCCTCCTTATCTATGCTAAGTCTAACACAACAACTTTATTTAGTCAAATTAATCTTTTTGGATATTTTCTTATTAGTAAAATTTGTAAAAAACTTTTAGTATAAGAATAAACTGTATAGTTTTAGAATTTCTAAAATTATACAGTTTTAAAATGTCCAATTAAATATTATACTATTTTTTCTATATCAATTCTTGCATTGTCATATCTTATATCTTCAATTGAAACTCCTTGTAACTCTAAAGTGTCTCCTGCTTGTAAATTTAATATAACTGTACTTGTTAAAGTCATTCTATTACTAGTACTATTTCTAATTACTGGTGATTGATTAAAAGTATCATTTAAAGCTGCTCCATTTACCAATAGAACTGCATTAAAATTAAAAGTTCCCGTTACATCTTGAACACCAAACAATTGATAAGATACTTGATATATTCCTGTTTCATTTATATTTATTACGCTACTTCCTTCTTGATGCACAATCGCAGTTCCTTCTACTATATTATTTTTACTAAAATTAATAGTTGTCGTTCCTAAAGTTTCATTATCTCCTGGATTTGCTATTGCTACTAGTATATTGGGATTATTTTCATTATTATTATTTATTACAATAATTACAAATAATATTATAAGAACTAAAAATAGAGCTATAATTATTGTTTTAATTAAGTTTTTATATCCACAGCACATATATTTTTCACCCCTATTATATGTTATGAAGATTTTTTAAAAATGTTTTTATGAAATTCTTTTTTTATAAAATAAAGAAAGTAGTTTTACTTGGTTTGTTAAACTACTTTCCATAAATAAAAGGGGATGTTTTTTGCTAATTGCTTTGCTACAACAATTAGCAAAAGCATTCTTCTTACCATCATAACTTCTATTCTTCCTCTTTTATTATATTTTTACTTCCTAAGTATGTTGCTAAGAAATATAATCCATAAATTACTCCCATTA
>CAKNKX010000012.1 GCA_930987745.1 uncultured Clostridium sp. | reverse complement strand
TATTCAACAGGTTTGAGAGTTTTTCTCTTTCAAAAGTGTTTAAGTTGAGATTATAACACAAAATATTTTAACATAATATTCGCTAAAAATCAAGTAAATTTGCAATAATTATTGTATTATCTAAAAACTTATGTTATATTATAATAGATAGAATGGAGGGATTGCAAATGATAGCAATAGGTAGTGACCATGGTGGTTATAGATTAAAAGAAGAAATAAAAAAATATTTAGATGAAAAAAATATAGAATATAAAGATTTAGGATGTTTTGATGAAGAAAGAGTAGACTATCCTAATATTGCTGAAGAAGTAGCAAAAGAAGTTCAAACAGAAAAATGTGATAAAGGAATATTAATATGTCGTTCAGGAATAGGGATGTCAATTGTTGCAAATAAATTTAAAGGTATAAGATGTGCACTATGTCATGATGAATTTACAGCCAAATATGCTAGAATGCATAATGACAGTAATATTTTAGCAATGGGAGCAGATGATTTAACAGTAAATGATGCAATATGTATTTTAAGAATGTGGCTTGCAACAGAATTTGAAGGAGGAAGGCATCAAGAAAGAATAAATCTAATAAATGAAATAGAAAACAAAAACATGAAATAGGGGGCTTGCTTTATGTGGGGAGATGTAGCAATAGCATTTTTGCTTGCATTTATTGTAACTTTTATGGCAACACCATATACTATAAAAATAGCCCATAAAATAGGTGCAGTAGATGTACCAAAAGATGAGAGAAGAATGCATAAAAAAGCTATGCCTAAATTCGGAGGTCCAGCTGTTATTGCAGGATTTTTAGTAGCAGTAATATATTTATTAATTGTAATGAGTATGGAAAATACTATAAACTTATTTGATGCAGACCAATATGGAAAAAAACTTCTAGGAATGCTACTTCGGAATTATAATAATAGGAATAGTATGCATAGTTGATGATATAAGACCAATAAAGCCTATAACAAAATTAATAGGACAAATAGCGGCAGCAATAGTTGCAGTACTATTTGGAATAAGAATCGAAGATGTACCATTTCTAAATGATGTAGAGCTTAGTGAAACATTATCAGTAATAATTACTCTGATTTGGATTGTTGGTATTACAAACGCAATTAACTTAATAGATGGTTTAGATGGGCTATCTGCAGGAATATCTGTAATATCTGCAGTATCATTATTAATAATCTTTGTACTTAATGGTTCACCACTAGTATCAATAATACTAATAGCAGCTTTGGCAGGTTCTCTAGTAGGATTTTTACCATTTAATTTCACACCAGCTAAAACATTTATAGGTGATACAGGTTCGAATTTCTTAGGATATTCACTATCAATAATATCAATATTAGGTGTTGCAAAAACATATACAATAGCAGTTATAGTATTGCCATTAATAGTTTTAGGACTTCCTATATTTGATACTATTTGGGCAATAATTAGAAGATTAATAAAAGGAAAATCAATAAAAGCAATATTTAAAGCAGACAAAGGGCATTTACATCATAGAATAGTAGCAAGAGGATTTAGTCAAAAACAAGCAGTATTAATATTATATGGGATAAGTGCAACATTTGGAATATTTGCGGTAATATTGATAGACAGTGGAATATGGAAAGCTTTATCATTTTTGCTTATGGTAATTGTAGCTTTAGGATTAGGATATAAAAACTTTAAAGCTGAAAAAGGTTCGGCTAATCAAAGATATGAATGTACACAATGTAAATATATATATAATCCTAAGTTTGGAAATGAAAAAGCAGGTATAAAACCAGGAACATCATTTGAAGATTTACCAGAGGACTGGGTATGCCCAGTATGTGGTGAAGGAAAAGATATGTTTGAAATTCATCAATAAATAATAAAAAAGAAGGCAGTCGTTTGACTGCCTTTAATAGACGATTATCTCGGCACAAACTTTGCCGGAGACAATTTTTTCCGCGTATACATATGCGGAATGCGAAAGAGTCATCATGACTCTTTCTTTAACTTTTCGAGGATCTTCATAGACGTAGATGCAATCTACATCCATGAAGAGTGGAACTTGGCAAACTATTATGAGTGTTTGCATAGCCATTTCCCGGCGTTGCTTGGCAATGCTGATAGCAGAATCTAGGTCCTTTGCCCTCATATAATACCTCCTTGCCCTTTATTTAGGGCTACATAATAAAAGTATAACATATAATTGAAAAAAACAAACAAAAAGTTGAAAAAACTTGAAACAAAGAATCAACTTGTTTTTGTTGAAACAATAGAAAAAATATGATATAATGCCATCTGAATAAAAAGCAAGGGAGAAATATATGAAGGATAAAATAACTAGATTTTTAGCATATGAAGGAAGAATATCAATAATGTGTGCAGACACAACAAATTTAATAGAAGAAGCAAGAAAAATTCATGATTTAAGTCCACTAGCAAGCGCTGCATTTGGAAGATTAATTACAATGGCTAGTTTAATGGGTGTAGAAATGAAAGACAAAGATGATTCATTAACATTACAAATAAAAGGAAATGGCCCAATAGGAACAATGCTAGTTGTTTCAAATAATATTCCAGAAGTAAAAGGATATGTAGTAAATCCACATGTAGACTTACCATTAAATGAATTTGGAAAATTAGATGTAGGTGGAGCAGTAGGGCAAGATGGACATATATATGTAATAAAAGATATTGGGTTAAAAGAACCATATATTGGAATTTCACCACTTACATCAGGAGAAATAGCAGAAGATTTTGCAAACTATTTTGTAAATTCAGAACAAAGACAAGTTGCTGTTTCATTAGGTGTTTTAGTAGATAAAAATGGTGTTAGAAGAGCAGGAGGATATTTAATAAATGCTATGCCAGATAGTACAGATGAGGATATTTCAAATATAGAAAAAGCTATTTTTGAAGCTGGTGCAATTTCTAAATTGTTAGATAAAGAACTATCATTAAAAGAAATAGCTATAAAGGTTACTGGTGATAAAAATGTAAGAGTTATACAAGATGATATAGAACCAAAATATAAATGTAATTGTTCAAAAAAGAAAATGGGAGAAGGAGTAATTACTATAGGAAAAGAAGAATTAGAAAAAATAATTAATGAAGATGGAAAAGCAGAACTTATATGTCATTTTTGCAATAAAAGATATAAATTTTCAAAAGAAGAACTAGAAAAGCTTTTAGAGGAAATAAAACATAAAATGTAATACTTGACAAGTTTTATTATTAAAAATATAATATGTTAAAAATATAAAAGATAGGAGTAATAATTATGAGTGAAGAGATTTTGATTTTTGGACACAAAAATCCAGATACAGATTCAATCTGTTCTGCAATGGTAAAGGAAAGATTAAATATAAAAAATGGACATAACAATTCAAAAGCAAAAAGACTAGGAGCAATAAATAAAGAAACAAAATATGTATTAGATTACTTGAAATTAGAAGCACCAGAACTAATAGAAAGTGTGGAAGAAGGACAAAAAGTAATACTTGTAGACCATAATGAATTTTCACAAAGTGTTAATGGAATAGAAAATGCAAAAATAACAGGAGTTGTAGACCATCATAGAATAGCAAATTTTGAAACATCAGAACCTTTATATTATACTGCAAGACCATATGGATGTACTTGTACAATATTATACAAAGACTTTGTAGAAAAAGGATTGGAAATATCAAAAGAAGATGCAATATTGATGGCAAGTGCAATTATTTCAGATACATTATTATTAAAATCTCCAACAACTACTAAACATGATGTAAAAGCATTAGAAGAACTAGAAAAAATTGCAGGAATAGATATAAAAGAATATGGATTAGAAATGTTAAAAGCAGGAACAGATTTAAACGATTTTTCAGAAGATGAATTAATTAATCTAGATGCAAAAACAATAGAAAAAAATGGAGAAAAAATTATAATTGCACAAGTAAATACAATAAGTATAGATGATGTATTAAAAAGACAAGAAAAATTAGAAGAAGCAATAAATAAAGCAATAGAAGAAAAAGAATTAAGTTTATTTGTCTTTACAATTACAGATATATTAAATAGCAATTCAAAATTAATTGTATTAGGAAAGAAAGCAAGTGTAACAGAAAAAGCATTTGAAAAGAAATTAGAAAATAATACAATGTTTTTAGAGGGAGTTGTTTCAAGAAAGAAACAAATTTTGCCAAACATTGATAAAAATATTTAATTAAAGGGGACAGATACTATTTTCTCTTAGAAAAAACGATAAGAATAAGAGAAAAGGGTCTGTCCCTATTGAATAATTTAGGAATTAAATTTATAATAATAAAGTACAATTAAATAAGAGGGAAAAAAACAAGGAGTGATGAAATGGCAAAAGCTAAGACTAAAAATAAATCAAACAAAAAAGAAACGTTTATGCAAGGTGTTTTGACCCTAATATTTTCACAACTTTTAATAAAAGTATTAGGTTTAGTATATTCGTTATACTTGACAAATAGAGAAGGTTTTGGAGATAGAGGAAATGGAATTGTTGCAGCAGGATATCAAATATATGCAATGCTTCTTACTATCTCATCAATAGGAGTTCCAAATGCTATTTCAAAATTAGTTTCAGAAAGAATTGCAATAGGTGACCATAAAGGGGCACACAGAATCTTTAAAATAGCTTTTGCGACATTTACAGTAATTGGTTTAGTTGGAACACTACTTCTATTTTTTGGTGCACATATGATAGCAAATTATTGGTTACAAATACCAGAAGCGGAAATGACACTAGTTGCATTATCACCAGCAATATTTTTTGTTGCTATATCATCAGTAATGAGAGGATATTTCAATGCAAGACAAAACATAAAAGCTACAGCAAGGTCACAAACAATTGAGCAAATATTTAAAACAGCCTTAACAATTATATTTGTAGAAATAGTTGCAATAATTTCAAATGTATCAACAGAGTGGATGGCAGGAGGAGCAACACTTGCAACTACAGTAGCTACAATGGCCGGATTTGGATATTTATATCTATTCTATCAAACAAGAAAAGAAGAGATAGCAACAGAAATAAAATCAACAGTAAATTATCAATATGAAAGAGTAAGAACAATAATAAAGAAAATATTAATGGTTTCAATACCAATTGCTTTAACTGCAATAATGTCATCACTAAATAAAAATATAGATTCATTCACAGTAGTTAGAAGTTTAAAACAGTTTATGCCTGATGATATGGCAGTAGCACAATATGGAATTTTAGGTGGAAAAGTAGACACATTAACAAGTTTACCACTTTCAATAAATGTAGCTTTTGCGACAGCATTAGTTCCAGCAATTTCGGCTGCAAAAGCAAGAAAAGATAATAAAACAATAACAGAAAAAACATCATTTTCTCTATTAACATCAATGCTTATAGGACTTCCATGTACAATAGGAATGTGCATATTTGCAGGACCAATACTAAATTTATTATTCCCAAATGCAAGTTCAGGAGAAGTTGTTTTACAAATAAGTTCACTAACTATAATATTTACAATTTTAGACCAGACGATAAATGGAGCACTCCAAGGATTTGGAAAGCTTAAGATACCTGCAATATCACTTCGGATGTCGGCGTACTTGTGAAGCTGGTGCTTAACTTGATATTAGTACCAATACCAGAAATAGGTGTAAATGGAGCAGCAATAGCATCAGTTGCTTGCCATATGGTAGCATTTACAATTGCAATAACTTCACTTAAGAGAAACATAAAACTAAATTTAACATTTTCAAAATTTGTAATTAAACCAGTTATTGCAACAACAATAATGGGAATTTGCTCATATTTCATTTATTCATCACTTTTAGGTATAATTAGTGGAAACTTGGCTACAATAATAGCAATTATATCTGCAGTTATAATTTATGCAATTTCAGTAATTGTGCTAAAAGTATTTACAAAAGAAGAATTACAAATGATGCCTGCAGGGGATAAAATTTGTGCAATATTAGAAAAATTAAGGATTTATTAGAAAAAATTGATAAAAAAAGAAGGATTTTTAATATTTTTGTTGAATAATGTGATTAGTAGTACATTTGTTGTGGTTTGTTCAAACAACAAAGTACATAAACATTATATCTTATAGGAGGTAATTTAAATGAACAAAGCTGAATTAATCGCAGCAATGGCTGCAAAAACTGGAGAAACAAAAAAAGCAGCAGAAGCATCAGTAAACGCTTTTGTAGATGTTGTAACAGAAGCATTAAAAAAAGGAGATAAAGTTCAATTAGTTGGATTTGGTTCTTTCGAAGTTAGAAAAAGAGCAGCTAGAAAAGGAAGAAACCCACAAACTAAAGAAGAAATCAAAATACCTGCATCAAAAGCTCCAGTATTCAAAGCTGGTAAAGCATTAAAAGATTTAGTAAACAAAAAATAAGATTTTTATAAAAAATATAAATATATGATGTCATAGAAAGAAGCTAGAAATAGCTTCTTTTATTATGACTAAAAACTATTCTGTAACAAAAAATCAAAACTATTTTGTAACAAAAAGTTCAAAAAGTATTGACAAATATAGGAATTTGTAATATAATTTTCTAGCAATGTTAGAAATATGATTTAAATATAAAACTTCTCCCCGGTGGTTTTAGATTTAAATTTCATATATATAAATAAAAAAGAAAGAAATAGGAGGGTATCAGTTACCATGAATAACACAACATATAGTGCAAAAAAAGGTGAAGTTGAAAGCAAATGGTATATTATTGATGCAGCAAACAAACCTTTAGGTAGAGTAGCAACAGAAGCTGCAAAATTATTAAGAGGAAAACACAAACCAACATATACACCAAATATTGATATGGGAGACCATGTAATTATATTAAATTGTAAAGATGTAATTCTTACAGGAAACAAACTAAATCAAAAAATTTATAGACATCATTCAGGATACATTGGAGGAATGAAAGAAGTTCCTGCAAAAGATATGCTTGAAAAAAATCCAGAAAAAGCTATGATGTTAGCTGTAAAAGGAATGTTACCTCACACATCTTTAGGTAGACAATGCCTTAAAAAATTAAGAGTTTATGCAGGAGCAGAACATGAAAATCAAGCACAAAAACCAGAAGTATGGGAGGTAAGTAAATAATGGCTAAAAAAGAAAATGTAGTATTCTATGGAACAGGAAGAAGAAAAAACGCTGTTGCTAGAGTAAGAATAGTAGAAGGAACAGGAAAAATTACTATCAATGGAAAAGATATTGATGAATTTTTCGGATTAGAAACATTAAAAGTTATAGTAAGACAACCATTTACAGTAACAAATACATTAGGAAAATATGATGTAATTTGTACAGTAAAAGGTGGAGGAACAACAGGTCAAGCAGGTGCTATAAGACATGGATTAGCTAGAGCTTTAAACGAAGCAAATAGCGAATACAGACCAGCTTTAAAACAAAACGGATTCTTAACAAGAGATCCAAGAATGAAAGAAAGAAAAAAATACGGTCTTAAAAAAGCAAGAAAAGCACCACAATTCTCAAAAAGATAATACTTTATATACATACAAAACTCGGAATTTTAATATTTCCGAGTTTTATTGTTTAAAAATTTTAAAAACTATTTAAATAAATATATATGTATATTACCAAAATTTGGTGCAAACTCTTACCAATAAATTCCTTGACAATTATAAAAAAATTATATATACTAGACCCGTTAGAAAAAAGTGGGGGAAATAAGGAGCAATATAAATGAAAAATATTAAAAGAATATTACTAGTAATAATACTTGCAATATTTTTAGGAATAACTTCAAGTTTAGCTACACAAACAGGCGTAATTAGTGTAGAAACAGCAAATTTAAGAAAAGAAGCAAATGAAGATAGTAGTATATTAGAACAACTTTCAGTAGGAGAAGAAATACAAATTATTGAAAAACAAGGTAATTGGTATCAAGTAGAAGCAAGAGGAATAACAGGATATTTAAGAGAAGATTTAATAACTGTAAATGGAGAAACAACAACTGAAAATACTGTAACAACAGAAAATACAACTCAAGAAAATACACCTGTAGTTGAAAACACAACTTCAGAAGAACAACCAGAAGAACAAGTAACAACAACTGAACAAAATGTGGAAACTGAAGCTCAAAACTTTGAAATCGGAGCAAAGAAGTATATATCAAATGATACAAGTTTAAAATTAGTACCATTAATTACTTCTAAAAATGTAGCAGATGTTGTTAAAGATACAGAAGTAACAATTTCTGAAGTAATTAATGATTGGATATGTGTAGAAACTGCAAATGGTACAGGGTGGATAAGAAGCAATATGTTAGTAGATGCAAAAACAGAGCCAGTTGTAGAAGAAACACCAGCAGAAGAACCAGTTCAAGAAGAACAACCTCAGGAAACTCCACAAAATGTACTATATGTAAATGTTGGAACTGTAAATTTAAGAAGAGAACCAAGTTCAAGTGCTGAAATAGTGACAAATTTAACATTAAATACAGAAGTAACAGTGATTTCAGAAGATGCAGGTTGGACAAGAGTAAAATCAGGAGAATATGAAGGATATATTGCATCAACTCTATTATCAAGTACAAAACAAGAAGAAACAGTAACATCAAGAAGTTCAGGTATAAGAGAGGAAATGGCAAATACAGAAAACGCAACAAGTACTGAAACAAAAAATGAAGATACTGTAGCTGAAACTCCAAGTAATACTACATCTCAAAGTGGAACTACAGGGTCAGCAGTAGTAGAAAAAGCAAAACAATATTTAGGATATAAATATGTATATGGAGGTACAACACCAAGTGGATTTGACTGTTCAGGATTTACACTATATATATATAAACAATTTGGAATAACATTAAATAGAACAGCGGCAGCACAATATAGTAATGGTGTTGCAGTCTCAAGAGATAATTTACAATTAGGAGATTTAATAATGTTTGGAAAATCCGGAATAAACCATGTTGGAATATATATGGGTGGAGGAAGAATTATCCATGCAGCAAATCCATCAAGAGGTGTTACAACAGACACAATAAATTCTGGATATTATAACACAAACTATGTTGGAGCAAGAAGAGTATTATAAGATATAGGGGCAATTAATAATAAAGGAGCGATAAAAATAGAAAACAAAAGGCCGATATTAATTGCACTATTAGGATATATTATGGGAATATTAATAGGGCTATACTTTAAATTTAGTATAGCCTTTTTATACATATTAATAGTTATAATATATTATGCCATAAAAACTATGAGAAACAAAAATAAGAGAAGTTTTAAGTTATTTAGTATAATTAGATATTCAAGATATTTAAAACTTTATATTTCTAAAATAAGCCTTTTTATTTTTATAATATCTTCTATAATTTCAAATACAATAACTTTATATTTAAATAATAAATATGAAACAAGTTTTGAAAATGAAAAAACATATGAATTAATAGGAGTTGTTACGAGTTCTGAGAAGAAAGAGAAAGAATATTATGACCAATATAAAATAAAGTTAGATAACAAAGAATTATATATAAAATTAGATAAAAAAGAAAAAGAATTAGAATATGGAGATAAAGTAAAAATAAAAGGAATATATGAAAAACCATCTAAATCTCAGAACTATGGAGGGTTTGATTATCAAGATTACTTAAAATCAATTGGAATAATTGGAGTAATAGATGTAGAAAAAATAGAAGTTTTAGAAAAAAATAAAGGGAATTTTATAGTAAAAAATATTAATGATTTATCTAAAAAAATAAAAGAAAAAACAGAACTGTTATTTAAAGATGAAGAAGAACAAGGTCTAATTCAAGGTTTAATTTTAGGAGATAAAACAAATGTATCAGAAAAAATACAAGAAAATTTTGAAATAACAAACTTATCACACATTTTAGCAGTATCAGGAATGCATATAACTTATTTAATAATAGGAATGCAAATAGTATTTCAAAAATTAGCAGGTAAAAAAATAACTAATATTATAATGATAGTATTTTTAATTATATATATGATGCTTGCAGGTTCAAGTCCATCTGTTGTAAGAAGTGTAATAATGGGAATACTTACAATCTTTTCAAAATTAGTTTATAGAAAAAATGATATTATAAATTCTATTTCAATATCTCTTCTTATTTTATTAATAATAAATCCATATGTAATTGGAAATATTGGTTTGCAATTATCATATTTAGGAACATTAGGAATAGTTTTATTTCAAAAAACAATATCTAGTATTTTGGAAATAAATATTAATAAAGATAAATATAAAATAAAAAAAGAATCTAAGCTTGTTTCAAAAATAAAAGAAATGCTTTCAGTGTCAATATCAGCACAGATTCTAATATTTCCTATTATGATATTACATTTTAATTTATTTAGTATATATTTTTTATTAACAAATTTACTTGCTTCTGTTATAATAGGTCCAATAATTATTATTTCATTTTTAGTAATTATTTTGTCTTTTATATTTTTACCAATTGCTAAACTTATTTCATATTTTTTAAGTTTTTTAATTCAAGTTTTACTTCTAATTACTAAAATGGCGAATTTACCATTTTCAAAAATATATTTTCCGACTCCTAAAATATATAAAATAATTATTTATTATATCTTAATTTTTATTTTAAATTTTTTATATAAAGTATATAAAACAAAAAATCAAACCGGAACGACAAAAAGAGTAAGAAATATTGTAGCTGTTGTAAAATACAAGATAAGGGAAAATAGAAATAAAGTAAACAGAGTAAGTATAATAGTTTTTTTATGTATTTTAGTTATTAATTTTATTCCAAAAGATTTAGAAATACATTTTGTAGATGTAGGACAAGGAGATTGTACTTTTATTGAAACACCAAGAAAGAAAACAATTTTAATAGATGGAGGAGGAGCATTTGGAAATTATGATGTTGGAAAAAATACTTTACTTCCATATATTTTAGATAGAGGATATACAAAAATAGATTATCTTTTTATAAGTCATTTTGATACAGACCATGTAAAATCAGCGCTTACAATTTTAGAAGAATTAAATGTAAAAAATGTATATATTCCAAAACAATTTGAAGATTCAGAAAATTACCAAGAGTTTTTAAAAATAGTTAAAAAGAAAAATGTTTTTGTAAAAGTCCTTGAAAAAGGTGATATTGTGAAATTAGAAAAAAACCTAGAATTTGAAATTATATGGCCAGATAATGAAAATATAGTTGAAGAAAATATTTTAAATAATAATGCAATGGTAATGAAATTGAAATATAAAGAATTTTCTATGCTATTTACAGGAGATATTGAAGAAAAAGCGGAAATTGAAATATTAAAAAATACAAGTAAGGAAAAATTAAAATGTGATATTTTAAAAATTGCTCATCATGGTTCTAAAACTTCATCAACACAAGAATTTTTAGATATTGCCAAACCTCAAATTGCTTTAATAGGAGTAGGCAAAAATAATTTATTTGGTCATCCAAATGAAAATGTTTTAGAAAGATTAAAAGAAAAAAAATGCAAAATATATAGAACAGATTTAAATGGAGAAATTTCTATAAAAATAAATTGTATAAATTTAACAAAAGCTGTAAATACTACTAAAAAAGAATAATAAGGAGGATATCATGAATAAAATAATTATAACTATGATATGTATTATAGTTGTTTTAGTAGGAATAATTTCAGCTGTTCTAGTATTTACTCCAAATGAAAAACAAGAAGAAAACATAATAGAGGAAGCAAAAGAGGTAAATAATATTAACCAAAATACAACTATTAGAGAAAATACAGTAAATTCATTAGAAACAAATTCAAGTGAGGAAGAAAAAATATCTCCAAATTGTGAAATTATTAAAAAAGTATATTACAAGGGATGTGAACATACAACAAACAGTTATAGTAATATAGAAGAAAGATTTGTAAATATGACTGAAGATGAGTTAGCAGAAGAACTGCCAGATTGGCAAATAGAAGAATTTTCTGAAAATAGAATTGTTCTATATCAAGAACAAGATGGAGAATGTAATGAACACTATATTGTAAGAGATAAAGATGGACAAGTTGTAATATATCAAAAAACAGAAAATGGAGAAGAGGAGATAGAAGTAACAGATATATCAACAGAGTACTTGCCAGAAACAGATAAAATACAAATGGAAAATGGAATTGAGGTAAATGGAAAGCAAGCACTAAATCAGTTAATAGAAGATTATGAATAAAATAAGAATCTGAGTTGCCTAAGACAATAAAAGCATTTGAGAATAAAATTAAACTCAAATGCTTTTAATCTATTTTTTCTTTCTTTCTTTTTTATCTATTGTTACTTCTTTATTTAAATCTTGTTTGTCAATAAAACCTTTATTATATAAATCTCGTATATACATAATAAGTGCTGATATTGTAGCAATTAAAGCTAATAAATATAAAGGTAAATCAATATATCCTAAAAATCCTTCTGGTGAAAATTCCTTAATAAATAGGGATACAATAATAGCTATAAAAAACATAACAGTTGCTAGCTTTCCATACCATTTACTATATACTACAACATCTTTTCCATAAAGGAAAGAGGCACCACATATCATAATAAATTCTTTTAAAAGTACAATACCTAATATCCAATATCCAAATTTAGGGAGAACACCAGCTAATACTAAAGAAGTAAGTGTCGCAATTTGTGTTAATTTATCAGCTAGTGGATCCATTAATTTTCCAAAATTAGATACTAGATTAAATTTTCTCGCGATAAATCCGTCAGCGATATCAGTAATACCTGATATTGTAAATAGTGCTGCTGCTAAAATATAATTTTCTGAAAAAATTGAAATTACTATAGCAGGTATTAATAAAAATCTTATAATTGTTAATGTATTTGGTACATATTTTAACATATTATTCTCCTATTTTACTTCAAATTTTAATTTATCATTTTCAAAATCTATTACTACAGTTTGTCCATCTAAAAGATTTCCTCTTAAAATCATTTCAGATAGTTCATCTTCAAGGTATCTTTGGATAGCTCTTCTTAAAGGTCTTGCACCAAACTTAATATTAGTACCTTTTTCTAATATATAGTCTTTTGCCTTATCTGAAATTTCCATTTTAATATCTTTTTCAGCTAAAGCTTTAGATGTATCTTTTAACATTAAATCAACAATTTGTAATAATTGGTCTTTAGTTAGAGGGTCAAATGGTACAATTTCATCTACTCTGTTTAAAAATTCTGGTCTAAATACTTCTTTTAGACTATCCATTATTTTATTTTTATTTACAGTTTCATTTCCAAATCCAATTGAATTTGTGTTTAAATTAGAACCTGCATTTGATGTCATAATTATAATTGTATTTGAAAAACTAACTGAATTTCCTTGACTATCTGTTAATTTTCCATCATCTAAAACTTGTAATAAAATGTTAAATACATCAGGATGAGCTTTTTCTATTTCATCTAAAAGAATAATAGAATATGGTTTTCTTTTTACTTTGTCAGTAAGTTGTCCTGCGTCATCATATCCAACATATCCTGGAGGGCTACCTATTAATTTTGATGTTGAGTGACTCTCCATATATTCAGACATATCTATTCTAATAATAGAATCTTCTGAACCAAACATTTCATAAGCTAAAGATTTAGCAAGTTCTGTTTTACCAACACCAGTTGGTCCAACAAATATAAATGATGGTGGTCTTTTTGTGCTTTTTAGTCCTGCTCTATTTCTTCTAATTGCTCTTGATACTGCAGATACTGCATCATCTTGTCCAATAATTCTTTTATGAAGATTTGTTTCTAAGTTTAAAAGTTTTAAAGTTTCTTCTTCAGTTATTTTCTTAACTGGAATTTTAGTCCAACTTTCAATAACTGATGCTATATCTTGAATAGTTAATTGTTTTGGTTTAGTTTTTTTAGAAATATTATCAATTTGTTCTATTAATTGACATTCACGAGTTTTTAGGTCAGCTGCTCTTTGATAATCTTCAGTAGAATCAGCTGCAACAACTTCTTCTTTTTCAGCTTGAACTTTTGCAAGTTCTTGTTTTAATATTTCTAATTTATATAAATCTTTATTTTCTAGGTTTATTCTAGAACAAGCCTCATCTAGAATATCAATCGCTTTATCTGGTAAAAATCTATCATGAATGTATTTTTCAGACATAATAACAGCTTGTCTAATTACATCTGATGAAATTTTTACTTTATGATATTCTTCATAATATTTTTTAATTCCTTCTAGAATAGAAATAGAATCATTTTCATTAGGTTCTTCAACTAAAACTTGTTGGAATCTTCTTTCTAATGCAGAATCTTTTTCAATATATTTTCTATATTCTTTTAAAGTAGTTGTACCAATTAATTGAATTTCTCCATTAGACAATGCAGGTTTTAAAATGTTTGCTGCATTCATAGAATGTTCTCCATCACCTGCACCAATTATATTATGAATTTCATCAATTACTAAAATGATATTTCCACATTCTTTACATTCATCAATAATACCTTTCATTCTTGACTCAAATTGACCTCTAAATTGAGTGCCAGCAATAATTGAAGTCATATCTAATAAATATACCTCTTTATTTAAAAGTTTTGCAGGTACATTTTGATTAGCTATTTTTATTGCTAAACCTTGAGCTATTGCAGTTTTTCCGACACCTGGTTCACCTATTAAGCAAGGATTATTTTTAGAACGACGGTTTAATATTTGTATAACCCTTTGAATTTCTTTATCTCTGCCTATTACAATATCTAATTCGTTGTTTTTAGCTTTATTTGTTAGGTTTGTTCCAAATGTGTCTAAGAATTTTCTTTTCTTATTTTGTTTTTGTTTCTTTTTTTCAACTTTTACTTTTTTTCTGTCTGAAGTAAACTCTTCTTGTTTTTCTGTATCATCATTTTTATTAAACATATTAGAAAATATTGAACCAAGTGGAATTGCAGCACCTGATATTTTATTAGGATTTTCATCACTTGGATCATCAGATTCTGTACCAAATGTAATTGCTCCATCAATATTTTCGATGTCTTCAAGGTTTATGTTTTCTGCTAAATCTTTAAATATTGTCTCAAACTGTTTAGTCATATCATTTAAATTAACTTTGTCATTTGAAAGGATTTCATTTTGCTTATGAAGAACTTCATTTGGATTTATGCCTTTTTTCTTAGCACATTCATAGCAATAACCCTCCATTGACTCTTTTCCGTTCTCTATTTTTTTATAAAAAATAATTGCCGGATTTTTATTACATTCTGAACATAACATATATATTTATTCCTCATTTCTTACATAAATTTTATCTACAATATAATATATCAAAAATGGCGAATAGTCAATAAAATTGCTAATTTTAATAGAAAATTAATATTGATTAAAGAAAGAGAAAATGGTATAATAAACTATATATCAAAAAATATAGAAAAAGAGGAAGAAAATGAACGTCACATTACCAGAAAATAAAATAAATAAAAAACAAATAATATTGTATTCTGTAATTGCAGTTATATGTATTATATCTGTAATTATAGCTTTTTACGTGCAATTTTATGCAAGGATAGATATTGGTAAAATGATGGGAATTGATTCTGAACTAGTATATGGTAAAAAAACAGGAGAAGAAACAGAAGAATTAGAAATGAATTTTGATGATTTATTTACAAATTCAATAGAAGGAGAAAATGATTTAAGTAACTCTAAAAGAAAAGACCAAGAAAGACCAATAGTATATACAGAAACTGAAAAGAAAGAGGCAAAAGTAAATAATTATGACCTAGAAGTACATATTCCATATATAAATATTGATAGTGAAATTGCAGATGAATATAATAACGAAATTCAAACTTTTGTGGAAAAAACAAATGAAATATTAAATGCAGAGAACAATAACAATGCAATATATACAGTAGAGTATGTAGCAACAATTCAAAATGACATTTTATCTGTAATGATTAGGTCAAATCTTAAAGAAGGTTCAAGTGCCCAAAGATTAATTATCGAAACATATAATTATGATTTAAGAAATAACAAAAAAATATCTTTAGAAGAACTTCTAAAGGTTGAAAGATTAAATATAAATGATGTTCAATCACAAATAAATGAAACTATAGAAACAGAACAAAGAAGAGTAGAAGATTTAGAAAAATTAGGATATACAAGATATAATAGAGATACTTCAAGTGATATGTATAAAATAGAAAATTCTGATGTATTTTATATGTCACCAACAGCAATTTATATTTTATATCCTTATGGAAATGAAAATCTGACAAATGATTTAGATATGATAATATTATAAAATAATAGAATAATAAAAAATAAGAAAACCCTAGTTTGGCTAGGGTTTTCGTTTGAAAATAAAAGGGGATGTTTTTAATTTTAAATCAGTTTTTTCATAACTGATTATGTGTGTATTATAACTTCTGAATTTGTCCATTGTGTGAACTAAAAGTGAAAAATACAATTTTTTTTAAGGTTGTTCTTCAAGTGTAATTGTTAATTCTCTTTCTTCTCCATCACGATTTACTTTAATTTTCATTTCATCACCAATTTGATGAGAATTTTTAATTTCTGTTAATTCATCCATTGTTGTAATTTTTTGTCCATCTGCTTCAATTATAACATCACCAATTTTTAGTCCTGCTTTTTCAGCTGCTGAGAAATCATCTATTGCTTTTACATAAACACCTACAACTAAATCGTTTGCTTCTGCTGTTCTTTCATCTAAGTCCATACCAGTAATTCCAATATATGGTCTTCTTACTTTACTATATTCAATTAATTGAGATGTTACATCTTCTGTTGAATTTATAGGAATAGCAAATCCCATACCTTCAATTCCTTCGCCTTGTAATTTTAGAGTATTTACACCAATTACTTGACCTTCACTATTTACTAAAGCACCACCACTGTTACCAGCATTTATTGCGGCATCTGTTTGAATTAAAGTATATGTTTTTCCATCACTATCAGTTATCTCTCTATTTACTGCACTTATAACTCCGCAAGTAATACTACTTTGCATTCCAAGTGGATTTCCAACAGCCATTGCAAATTCTCCAACTTTTATATTATCAGAATCTGCAAATTCTGCTTTTGGAAGATTTGTTTTATCAATTTTTATAACTGCCAAATCAGTTTGTTCATCTGCACCAACAAGTGTTGCTTCATATTCTGTTTCGTCATTAAATAAAGTAACAGTTATTTTTGTAGCTTCAGAAACTGAGTAATATGAATCAGAAGAACTTGAAGCAACAACATGGTTGTTTGTTAAAATATATCCATCTTCACTAATTATAATACCAGAACCTGTTGCTGTAGCAGTACTTGTTTGATTTCCTCCAAACATTGAGTATAAAGAATTAACATTATATTCAACTTGGATTCCAACAATTGATGGTAATATTTTATTTGCTGCATAAACTGCTGTGTCTGAATAATTAGATAGTGATGTTTGAGATACATAACCACTATTTGCACTGCTGTTGCTATTATTGCTAAAATTATTAGTTTCTGTACCTAAAATAGAATTTCTAATTGATGGAACACCAAAACAAGTTCCGATAACTATACTACAACCTAATATTCCACTTGCAAATGGAATTAAAAATCCTCTTCCAAATCCAAGTTTTGTTTTTTCCTTTTTATTTGCATCATAATTTTTATATGAACTAGTATCTTGAACTGTTTTAAAATTAGATGTTTTTGTTTTTTCTACTTTGTCTTTTTTTTCTTCTTCCATAAGTAAAACCTCCTAAATTTTTCTAATATATATATTATCTCATTTCGTAGATATAATACAATATATTTGTGAAAATTATGTGAAAAAAATAAGGTTTTTTGAGTCTCCCTACTAGATAATAATAGAAAAAAAATTTGTAGTATTTCAAATAAATTGTTGAAAATTAATTAATAAAAATATATAATTAAACAAAATAAAAAGAAAAGGATGGTATTAATGAATATAAAAAGGAATAATGGTGTAACATTAGTAGCACTAATAGTTACTGTAATAATATTACTTATTATTGCAGGTATTGCAACATATAGCGGAATAGGTATAATAAGAAATGCTAATTTAGAAGCATTAAAAACAAATATGTTATTAATAGAGGCAAAAGCAAAAGAATATGTTGAAGAAGTAAGTTTTAAAATGGGACCAACACCAGATGAGAACAATAGAGCAAATGTAAGAAAATCAGTATATGAAGATGAAGCTGGACTAAAAAAAGGTACAGATTCAGGATTATCTACTCCATCAGAAATCCCAACAAGTGATGCAACTTGTTATTATGTATCACCAGATACATTGAGCAAGTGGGGAATTGATAATATTGAATTAGAAGATGGGGAAGGATATTTTGTAAAATTTGATGAAACAAATCTAACAGTGGAAGTATATAATAACATAGGCTTTAATGGAAAATATACATTAACTGAAATAGACCAAATAGAAATATAATAAAAGAGGCAAAAAATGAAAGAAAAAGAATTAGAAAGACTAACAAAATTAAAAGAAATAGAAAAAGATTTACATAGTAAAGGATTTAAAAATATATGTGGAATAGATGAAGCAGGAAGAGGACCCTTAGCTGGTCCTGTTGTTGTAGCAGGAGTGATAATGCCAGAAGATTCCATGATTGAGGGAGTAAATGATTCTAAAAAAGTATCAGAAAAGAAAAGAGAAAAGCTATATGACCAAATTTTAGAAGAAGCAATAAGCTATTCTGTTGCAGTAATTGGACAAGATGTAATTGATGATATAAATATATTAAATGCAACAAAAATGGGACTAACAAAAGTAGTTGAAGAACAGGAAGTAAAACCTGATTTAATAATAGTAGATGCTCTAAATCATATAGATACAAAAGGAATTCCATATGATTCAATAATAAAAGGTGATGCTAAATGCTATAGTATTTCAGCAGCATCTATAATTGCAAAAGTAACAAGGGATAGAATAATGAGGCAGTGGGATGAAATCTATCCACAATATGGATTTAGCAAACACAAAGGTTATGGAACAAAAATGCATATAGAAGCAATAAAAGAATATGGACTATGTCCAATACATAGAAAAAGTTTTACAAAACACTTTGTTTAAGGTGGGATAAATTTGAATATATTAGAAATTATTGAAAAAAAGAGAGATAAAAAAGAATTATCAAAAGAAGAAATTGAATATTTTATAAAAGGATACACAAAAGGTGAAATTGCAGATTATCAAGCATCTGCACTTCTTATGGCAATTTATCTAAATGGAATGACAAATAAAGAAACAACAAACCTTGCAATTTCTATGGCAAATTCAGGAGAAATATTAAATTTAGGAAAAACTTTAAATAAAGTAATAGTTGATAAACATTCAAGTGGGGGAGTTGGAGATAAAGTTTCTTTAATTTTACTTCCACTAGTTTCATCAGTAGGAGTAACTGTTGCTAAAATGTCAGGAAGAGGTCTAGGTTTTACTGGAGGAACTGTAGATAAATTAGAATCAATTCCAGGATATAGAACTAATTTAAATATGGAAGAATTTATAGCAAATGTAAAAGAAATTGGAATAAGTATGATATCTCAAACAGAAAACCTAGCACCAGCAGATAAAAAAATATATGCACTTCGTGATAGTATTTCATGTGTTGAAAGTATTCCACTGATTGCATCTAGTATAATGAGTAAAAAAATAGCAAGTGGAGCAGATAAGATAGTTTTAGATGTAACAGTAGGAAATGGAGCATTTATGAAAGATATAGAAAGTGCAAGAAAACTTTCTAAAGAAATGATTGCAATAGGAAGGCTTGCAAATAGAGAAACAGTATGTGTATTAACCAATATGGATGAACCATTAGGATTAAATATTGGAAATACTTTAGAAGTAATAGAAGCGGTAGAATTTTTAAAAGGAAATATGACTGAAGATTTAAAAGATGTTGTTTTAGAGCTTGGAAGCTATATGATGTATCTTTCAGGTCTAGGAGAAAATCTTGAACAAAATAAAGAAAGGTTATTAGAAAATATAGAAAATAAAAAAGCATATAATAAATTTTTGGAATTAGTACAAAAGCAAGGTGGAGATATATCATATATAGAAAATCCAGAAAAATTTGAAAAAGCTAAATATATAGAAGATATAAAACTAGAAGAGGAAGGATATATATCAAATATTAATGCCAAAGAAATAGGAAAAATCGCATGTTCTTTAGGTGCGGGAAGAATAAGAAAAGAAGATAAAATAAATAATAGTGTAGGAATAACTTTATTTAAAAAAGTAGGAGACAAAGTAGAAAAAGGCGAGATTGTCGCAAAAATTCATGCAAATGATAAAGAAAGACTAGAAGAAGCAAAAAATAAAATTTTAGAAGTTATAAAAATAACAGAAGAAAAACAAGAAAAATTAAAGAGTATATTAGAAGTTATAAAATAAAAGAAATTAATGGAATTAGGATTAAAATAATTGAAAAAACTAAATAAAGTGGTATAATAGATATTGTAAATCTTAAATTAGAGGTGAAAAATATGAAGAAAAATAAACAAAACAAACAAAAAAATGTAGTAGAGAAAAAACACAAATATGACAAAGGACAAATATTTGTGAAAGTAATGGCAGGTGTATTAGTTTTACTTATGGTTTCAGCAACAGCAGGAACACTTGTATTTGCACTAATTGGATAGGAGAAAATATATGGTAATTAATTTAGGAATGAATTGGGAAAATTTTTATAATGAAAATATTTTAGCATATATAAAATCTTTACAAGAAAATCCATTTGAATTAGTAACATTAATAATAGATATTGCAATTGTAATATTTTTAGTTTATTGTTTCTTTAAAATAGTAAAAGGTTCTAGAGCTTGGCAACTAATTAAAGGAATCATTTTATTAGTAATTGCTACAGCCTTAAGTGGATTATTAAATTTAAAAATATTAAATTGGATTTTAACTGGAATTATGAATTTGGGAGTAATTGCAATAATAGTTATCTTCCAACCAGAATTAAGACGTGCATTAGAACAACTTCGGAACAAATAAACTAACAAAGTTTTTTGGTATAGATAAAGATTTAGCTACAAAAACTAAAGAAGATATATATAAGGTTGTAATTGCAGCAACAGAACTTTCAAAAACTAAAACAGGAGCTTTAATTGTTTTAGAAAGAGATATAAAAATACAAGATATAATTGCAACTGGTATTCCAATGGATGCTGAAGTATCACCGCAATTATTAGTAAATATTTTCGTACCAAAAACTCCACTTCATGATGGAGCAGTAGTAATATCAGGAAATAAAATAGCTGCTGCAGCTTGTGTGTTGCCCCTTGCTGATGATAAAGATATTGCAAAAGAATTAGGAACAAGACATAGAGCAGCAATTGGAATATCTAAAGAATCTGATAGTATAGTTGTAGTTGTATCTGAAGAAACTGGAAAAATATCAGTTGCAAAAGATGGTACATTAATTGCAGATGTAAGAGAAGATGTGCTAAAGAAAATATTAATAAGTAATATTGTAACAAAAAGATTTGCAGTAGAGAAAAAAGAAAGAGCAAATAGAATAAAAAATATAAAACAAAAATTAAGAAAAGAAAAAGAAGAAATAAATAAAAACGATAAGGAAAATTAAGATGAGAAATATTAAGTTAGTAATTGAATATGACGGAAAAGAATTTAATCGGTTGGCAAAAACAACCAAATAAGCTAAATATTCAAGGAACTATTGAACAAGCAATAGAGCAAGTTACAAAAGAAAAGGTTGAATTAATAGGATCAGGAAGAACTGATAGTGGAGTACATGCTCTTCGGACAAGTTGCTAACTTTAAAACAAATTCTAAAATTCCAATAGAAAAATTTCCAATTGCAATAAATACTAATTTAAAGAAATCGATTTTAATTAAATCTGCTGAAGAGGTAGACGAAAGATTTCATAGTAGACTTACATGTAAAAGAAAAACCTATAGATATGTAATAAATAACTCTAAAATGGGAACAGCTATATATAGAAACTTAGAAACACATATACCTGAAAAATTAGATGTTAAGAAAATGCAAGAAGCTATAAAATATTTTGAAGGTGAACATGATTTTAAAGCTTTTAAAGCAAGTGGAACAAGTAGTAAAAGTAGTGTAAGAACAATATATAAAGCAGAAGTTATTGAAAAACCAGATGAAAAAATTTGGGTAGAGCTAACAGGAAATGGTTTTTTATATAATATGGTTAGAATAATTAGTGGAACTTTAGTGGATGTAGGGCTTGGAAAAATCAAACCAGAAGAAATAAAAGATATAATAGAATCAAAAGAAAGAGCAAGGGCTGGAAAAACACTAAAGCCACAAGGGTTATATTTAGTAAAAGTTGAATATGAATAAAATGAAAGTACAATTAAAGAAATTTAGTTGTACTTTTTATTTTATTAACTAATTAACAATAATATGCATAATATATAGTAAAAAGGAAAAAAGGAGAAAAGCTATGAACATATTACTAATATTTTTTGCTTTGCCAATTGCAACTATAATTATTTCTATAGCATTACAAAAAATATTCAAATGCCCACCATTAGTAGCAGCTATAATTTTTGCAATATTTCTAATTGTAACTTTTATAATAGGAAGTTTGGAATTTTTAATTGCGACAATAATTTATACAATAATAAGTTATATAACGGCAGTTATAGTATGTATTTTAACAAGGATTTTAAATACTTGCAGTTGTTGTAATTGTAATAATGAAAACAATAATAATGGAGTTACAGCTAGAATAAATGTGATACCAAATAGTAATACAAATGGAAGAACAGGATGTTTATGTGGTAGTTATAGAAGAAGATAATTAAAACACCTATAATTAAAAATAAAATAATTATAGGTGTTTAGCTATTTTTTTGAAATTAAAATTGTTGTTGTTTTAGTTTTTTATTTTCTCCCATAATAGATTTAACCTCCCTTTGATTTGGATCTAAGATAAATAAAATCCATTGGGCCAATATATCATTATGATTTTTGTTATAAGTAAAATTTGCCTTAGTCATATCTATTATATGTAATTCTTGTAAATTTGTCAATTGTTTTTCTTTGTGATTATCTTCATATTTTTAGAAATAAATATAGAAATAACTAATAAACTAATTGTAAAAAAATGAAAAATATGTTATTATAATAAGACGGAAGGGAGAAGAAATATGTTAGATATTTTATTAGATGCAGTAATAGATAGTGTGAAATTACTTCCATTTTTATTTATAACATATTTAATAATGGAATATATTGAACATAAAACAAGTAATAAAGCAAAAGAAACAATAAAAAAATCTGGTAAATGGGGGCCATTAGTTGGAAGTATATTAGGAATAGTTCCACAATGTGGATTTTCAGTTTCTGCAACAAATTTATATGCAACAAGAGTAATAACACTTGGTACTTTAATTGCAGTATATTTATCAACATCAGATGAAATGCTTCCAATATTTATTTCAGAGGCAGTTTCACCAATTATTATATTAAAAATATTAGGAATAAAATTGGTAATTGGTATGATAGCAGGATTTTTAATAGATTTTGTCTTAAGAAAGAGACATAAAAATCCGGAAGATGAAAAAATAGTTGATTTATGTGAAAGAGAACATTGTCACTGTGAACATGGAATTATAAAATCTGCTTTAAAACATACTTTAAATATATTTATTTTCATATTTATAGTAAATATTGTAATGGGATTATTAATACATCTAATTGGAGAAGATAAGATAGCAGGATTTTTCTCAAGTGTTCCAATTTTAGGACCAGTTATTTCTGGATTAGTTGGATTAATACCAAATTGTGCATCATCTGTTATAATTACACAATTATACCTAGACAATGTAATTTCAGTATCAACAATGCTTTCAGGATTATTAGTAGGAGCAGGAGTAGGTCTTGCAGTATTATTTAAGACTAATAAAGGAATAAAAGAGAACTTAAAAATAGTTGGATTATTATATGCAATAGGTGTAATATCAGGTATAATATTGGAATTAGTAGGGTTTACAATATAAAATAAAAACTAGAGAAATATTTGATTATTCTCTAGTTTTTTGTTTTATTGATTATTTTTTCTTTTCTTTTTAAAATTAACAATAATTGCATCTTGATTATCAAACATATAGTTTGAATCCGTATCATCTGTTTGAATTGGATTATACTCATTTCTTTCATCTATGAAATCAATATGTTTAATATTAAATTTCTTTCTGTTATAATTTTCATCATCTTCAGTTGCTGTTGTTACACTATCAGAGTATTTTCCAAAATCATAAAATTTTGATTTATGTGGTTCTTTATATTTTGATTCCATGAAGTTTAATTTTCCAGGACCAACCATAGGTTTTCCATTTGTTGCTCTTATCTTATATGCACATGCCTTTGCACTAAGTGTTTGAAGTTTACCTGGTTTAAATATAGTAATAAAGTCCCATTTTACCCCGCCGTATTTTGGGTCATATTCCATTTTATTAGTATCCATAGAAACAGAATATGTCCATTCTCTTTTTGTTCCAAATTCTCCTGACCACCATTCTAACTCATCAATATCAGCATTTCCAGTAAATATCTTATTTGCACAGTTAGATAAAATAAGGTTTTTGAAACTATCAGAAGAACCAGGAGGTGTTAATTGACTTAAACTTTGTACAGATATTGTTGGTGCTACTTTGTATTTTCTAAACATTGTAAATATAGCTTCGGTATCTTTACAAATAAAATCAGAAAATTCATCTATATATAAGAAGTTAGGCACTCTTGAGTTTTCATTACCAGGTCTTCTTAAAACTGCATTTTCTAAAGACATTAAGAAGAATAAACCGAAAGCTGAATGTGCAATAGGGCCTAAATCGCCTCTTCTTGTACAAATAAATATTAAATCTCCATTTTCTAATGCTTTATCAAAATTTAAATTATTATGTCTATTACATAAAATATTTTTTACACCTGGAGTTCTAAGTAAGTTATCTAATTGACTAATTGGGCTATAAAGGTATTTATCAACATGACCTTTTTCAGGTGAATCTTTATAAAAATATTTTTTAAAATATGTAAGAGGAATATGATATTCTTCTTTTAGTTCTTCATCATGTTCCATTATTTTACACATTTTTTCAATCAAATCAGGAGTTGTGAACATTTTTAGCATATCTTCCATATTAGGAAGTGCACCCTCATTCATTTTAGGATACATTTCTTTTAAAATCATAGCTAAATTTTCTATTGCTTGCATAGCTAAATCTTCTCTATATGTATCATCACCATCTTTATGTGTTGTACTATACATTGCTTTTAAAGCAGAAGATATAGTCATTGCAATTTTTGCAGGCTCATCATATACAAATGGATTTAATCCTATTGAATTTGGGTTAGATGGGTCTATTATATGATAATCAAATTCATAATTTTTAGCTACTTGTGACATATGGTCTATAACATCATAATCTGGTGACATTAAAGTAATACCAAGATTTTTATATGTTATTTTTGAGCTGTTTTCACTTAATATCATTTTTTTCATAAAAGTTTTGTAAACTTGTTCTTTGCCTTCTAAAGGTGTAATCATATTTAAGTTAAAGTTTGCGTTCATATAGTCATTGTCATATGGAGCAGTAACTGTTGCAATTCCAGCCTTTAAAGCTCCATAACCTAATTCTTTTGCAACTTCTTTGAAAAAGAATTTCTTTTCAATATCTCTTGCAATTAATGGTTCATATACTAAAGAGGTTTTTCCTGAACCAGAGCCACCACATACAAATAATGATTGATATCTAGAACTTTCAGGCATATTTATAACTTTTCCTGTTTCATTATCTGTACAAATAAATACTTCACAACTGTATACACCTGTATCACTACTCTTTGGAGCTAAACTAATACCGTTATAATCCCATATTGAACGATATTTATCTTTATTATCATTAACACCAAAGTATAACCATTTGAACATAGGGAATACTGTTGCTAAAGGTAGATATAAAGAAATACTAACCATTGCTGGTACTACTAAATCAGAAAATTCGGTAATTAATTCAGTATAATTAGGAACTGATAGTAGTAATAGCCATACTCCCATATTCAGCCACTGAGTAAACATTGAAATACCAATAATATATAAAGCTATAATATATATATAAAACATTGTTACTTTTTTTGCATAAGATGTTGCAAATTGTGATTGACATGAGAACAAGTAAGCAAATACAGGACATGCCAATGCTAAAGTATATTGTATTGGTCCCCAATAAGAATAAGAAACACCTGTAAATATCATAAGTAACATTTCAACCAATCTATCTACTACAATATAGATACTTAGTAAAGTTAAAATGTATGTCGCAAAAGTGTTTCTATCAGTTTTGAGATACTTTAAAAATTTATCTATTACTTTCATTTTAAAATCCTTTCAGTTATAAAAATCTACATATATATTATCCTATAAATTAGGCAAAAAAACAAGTCTTTTGAAAGAATTTCTTGAATAAAAAGGAAGATAAAGGAATATAATAATTAAAAATAATAAAAAAGAGGGGGAAATATGCAAGGAGAATATATAAAAGAACAAAGAATAATAGAAAAAAATGAAATGGAAAAAGAAAGAGAATTAATAAGAAATATTATAAAAACAAGAGAAGAATTAAAAAATGCAAATAGAAATTTTGAATTTGCAGATAATGATTTAGTTGACTATTACACATATCAAATAAAAGCAGACCAAGCAAAACTTAGTTATTTGATAAAACTTGCTAAAATAAAAGGATTAGAAGTAGATATGATTCATGATTTAGAATTAACCTTTGAAAGTGAGGAAGAGCAAGTAGGGTAGTAATATTTGTCCAACTAGAAACATAAAGATGGTAGTATAAACTATCATTTTTTGTTTTTAGGAGGAAGAGATATGGATGTAAATATACTTACATATTTAGCTTGCATTTGTTTAATATTTATATTAGGCAGAATATTTATAGTGCCACTAAAAAAAATATTAAAACTTGTTTTAAATTCAGTATTAGGAGGAATAGTAATTTATATTATAAATTTAATTGGAGCTGGATTTGGATTTCATATAGGATTAAATATTTTTACAAGCATCTTAGTGCGGACTTTTAGGACTCCCAGGAGTTGTTTGTTTAATTGTTGTCAGATTATTAATTGGATAAGTTTTAAATATGAAAAAAAGAAGGCATAAAACCTTCTTTTTGCTATTCAACTGTTACAGACTTTGCTAAGTTTCTTGGTTTATCTACATCTAATCCTTTTTCTTTTGAAATATAGTAAGCAAATAATTGTAATGGGATAATTGATAAAATTGGAGAGATAAAAGGACTAGTATCAGGAATTTTTATTGTTACATCAAATAATTTTTCATCAATATCTTGATTTGTAATAATTAAAGTTTTCGCACCTCTTGTAATAACTTCTTGTAGATTACTTACCATTTTATCAACTAATTTTGAATCAGTCATAATTCCAACAACAGTTACACCGTTTTCGATTAAAGCTATTGGACCATGTTTTAATTCACCTGCTGCATAACTCTCAGAATGAATGTATGAAATTTCTTTTAGTTTCAAAGAAGCTTCTCTTGCAGTAGTTTCGTCAATTCCTCTACCTAAGAAAAAGATGTCTTGTTCTTGATAAACTTTTTTAGCAAAATTTCTTATATTTTCTACATTTTCTAATACTTCTTCAATCTTTTTAGGTAATAATAAAATTTCTTTTTTTAGATTTTTTATTTCAGGATTATCCATATTTAAAACATCTGCAAAATAGATTGAAAGTAGTGCTATTAAGACAACTTGTGAAGTATATGCCTTAGTAGAAGCAACTGCAATTTCTGGTCCTGCATGAGTATATATAGAATAATCTGCCTCACGAGTAATTGAACTGCCTATTACATTAGTAATTACAATTGTTTTTGAACCTTTTGATTTTGCAAGTTTTAAAGCTGCTATTGTATCTGCTGTTTCACCTGATTGTGAAATAAAGACACATAGAGTTTTGTCATCAACTAATGGGTCTCTATATCTAAATTCAGAAGCAATATCAACCTCTGTAGAAATTTTACATAGTTTTTCTATAATATTTTTACCTGCTAGACCAGCATGCATTGCAGTACCACATGCTACAATATATATTTTATTTATGTTTTTTAAATATTCTTTTGTGAAATTTAATTCTTCAAATTCACAAACAAGATTTTCATTAAGTTTAGAACCAATTGTTTCTCTGATTGCTGTAGGTTGTTCATAAATTTCTTTTAACATAAAATCATCATAACCATCTTTCTCAGCACCAGATGCGTTCCATTCAATAGTTTCTGTTTTTTTATTTATTGGTTTTAAGTCTTTGTCGTAAAATTTAATATTATCTCTTGATAAAACAGCATACTCAAAATCATTTAATAAATAGAAATTTCTAGTAAATGAAAGTATTGCTGGAATATCAGAAGAAAGATAATTTTCTCCATCACCTTTGCCTATTACTAAAGGACTATCTTTTCTAATAACAATCATATTATCAGGATAATCTTTACAAAGAATTTCAATTGCAAAACTTCCGAGATAATTGAGAACAAGCATTTTTAACTGCTCTTAAAAATTTAAGTTCATCATTATTTGTATCTTTAGAGTAATAATAATGAACAAGATTTGGTATTATTTCTGTATCAGTATTAGAGTAAAAAGTATATCCATTATTAGTTAAAAATTCTCTTAATTCATTATAGTTTTCAATAATTCCATTATGAACGACACTAAATGTTTTGCTATTATCCATATGAGGATGAGCATTTTCTTTTGAAGGTTTTCCATGTGTTGCCCATCTTGTATGAGCAATACCAATTGTTCCTTCTAAATCATCAATTCCAGGTAAATTATATAAATTTTTTACCCTTCCTTTATCTTTCATAATAGAGATTCCGCTTTTTTCTAATGTTGAAATACCAGCAGAGTCATAACCTCTATATTCTAATCTTAAAAGTCCATTAATAAGTATAGGACTTGCTTTTTTATTTCCTATATAACCTACAATTCCACACATTTACAATTCCTCCTTAAATTTAAAATTAATGTTAATATGGAATTGAAAGCATGCAAAATAAAGCTTAATTATATTAATTATTGTTACAGTATCACTACTGCTTTTTAATTAATACTGTTGACTTTAAGCAAAAGCCACTAGGGTACCCGCCGAATATTTCGATAAACCCTAGACCTCGTCAGCATAAAATTATGCTCAGGCGCTATATATAAATAAAAAACAATTTCACTCCTTTCGTTATTAATTTAGTAATTTTCTTTTGCATCTTCCAATTATGGTATTATATTATACTAAAACTTAAAATGTTGCAAGTCTTTTTCAAAAATATTGATTTAAAGCCTAAAGTAAGATATAATAAATGCGAAGAAAAAAGGCGGTGATGTATATGAAAAAAATAGGAATAATAACTGCAATGGAAGAAGAATTTGAAGAAGTAGAAAAAATGATGACAGAAGAAGAGGTAAAAAGAATACATAATGTAGACTTTTATGTGGGAAAAATAAAAGATAAAAAATGTGTACTTGCAAGATGTGGAGTAGGTAAAGTTCATGCCGCAAGACTAACTCAAATCATGATAGATAATTTTAAGTTAGACTGTATAATAAATGTAGGAACAGGAGGAGCAATAAATCCTAGATTAAAAATAGGAGACTTGATAGTAGGTAGAACTGTGGTACAACATGATTTTGATATAACAGCATTTGGTCATAGTAAAGGATATATAACAGGTATTGGAAACTATGTAAAATGTGATGATACTTTACTAGAAAAACTAAAAGAAGCAGTAAATAAAATGCCAGAAAGAAATTATGAAATAAAACTAGGAATAGTTGCAACAGGAGATATTTTTTGTACAGAAAAATATATGAAAGAGAAAATAAGAACTAAATTTGATGCAGATATAGTAGATATGGAATGTGGTGCAATAGCACAAGTATGTTACTTAGAAGAAATGCCATTTTTAGTAATAAGAACCGTATCAGATGTACCAGATGGAAAAAATGCAAAAACATTTGATGAAAATGTAAGATTAGCATCAAGAAGGTCAGCAAATGTTTTAAGAGAATTATTAAAATATGAAATATAAAATAAAATCAGGCTTTAGAATATAAAGTCTGATTTTTTGACATAATATAATGTGCTGATTATAAAAAAGGCTTGTATAAAAAATGAAAAAAAGTATATAATCTATCTATAAGGAAAGGAGAAGATTTATTATGAGTAAAACAAAAGTTATTCAATATGGATGCGGGAAAATGAGTAAATACACAATGAGATATGTTTATGAAAAAGGAGGAGAAATTGTAGGTGCAATAGATGTTAATCCAGATGTTATAGGAAAAGACATTGGAGAGATTATTGGAACAGAAAACAAAGGTGTAAAAGTAGTTTCAGTAGAACAAGCAGAAGAAATGATTAAAAATACAAAACCAGATGTTGCAATAGTTACTACAATGAGTTTGATTTCTGATGTTGAAGATGCTTTAATGTTATGTGCAAAACTTGGAGTAAATGCAATAACTACTTGTGAAGAAGCATTTTTCCCTATGAACTCTAATCCAAGTATCACTAAAAAATTAGATGAAATGGCAAAAAAGACGAATTGTACAATTACAGGAAGCGGGTATCAAGATATATATTGGGGCCAATTGATTTCAAGCATTGCAGGTTCTACACAAAAAATAACAAAAATAAAAGGTTCTTCTAGCTATAATGTTGAAGATTATGGAATAGCTTTAGCAAAAGCACATGGTGCAGGTCTAACATTAGATGAGTTTGATAAACAAGTTGCTTCAGTAGATAAAATATCAAATGAAGAAAGACAAAAAATGATAGACAATGGAGAATATTTACCATCATATATGTGGAATGTAAATGGATGGTTATGTGGTAAACTAGGACTAACTGTAAAATCTCAAACACAAGTAACAGTACCACAAACATATAAAGAAGATATATATTCTGAAACTTTAGGTATGACGGTAAAAGCAGGAGATGCAACAGGAATGAGTGCAGTAGTTACAACAGAAACTGAAGAAGGAATAACTTTAGAAACACAATGTATAGGAAAAGTATATTCAAAAGAAGATTTTGATAAAAATGAATGGACAATTGAAGGAGAACCAAATACAACTTTAATAATAAATAGACCATCAACTGTAGAACTTACTTGTGCATCAGTTGTAAATAGAATTCCAGATGTTATTTCTGCAAAACCAGGATATGTTCCAACAGAAGAAATAGGAGAGTTAAACTTTAAAAAACAAATTTAAATAAATAAAAAATCTTTCTTATTAAATTTAACTGATAAATTTCTTACAAATTTTGTAAAACAGTTGATTTTAAAACTATTTTATGTTAAAATAGTTATGTATTAATAATAAGAAAGAGGTGAAACTTGAGTAAACACTCAAGGATTAAAATGGAAAATACAATGAAAAGAACTAAAAAAACCGATTGGAAAGGGCTTTTTTCTAGTTTCTTTGGAACAACAGTTAAAGAAAAAGATGAAAATGATTTTTATATAGATAATGGTTTATCTAAAGAGCAAATAAAAATATTAGAAGATGCAACAAAATCAGCTGAAAAAAAAGCTGATAAATATAAAATAGATATGGAAAGAATGCAAAAAGGAATGACAAATAAGAAAAAGAAAACTAGAGAAATGAAAATAACTAAAACTCCAGAAATAAAGGTTCAAACACAAAAAGAAGTTGAAAAAGAACAACAAGAAAGAGAATAAAATACAAGAAATTTAAAATTTCTTGTATTTTATCTTGACAAATTACTAAACAATCAGTATAATAAATATCGTCGCATATGGCGAAGTAGCTCAGTTGGCTAGAGCATTCGGTTCATACCCGAAGGGTCATGTGTTCGAATCACATCTTCGCTACCAAATAATTAAACTCGTAAATGTAAATAAACATTTACGAGTTTCTTATATTTTTAGTTCATAAAAATTATTCGAATTAGTTTATAAAATCTTTAAAATATTTCATAAAAATCTAAAACAAAAAATTTATATAAAAAAATCTATTTTTAATAAAACAATAATTAAAATAAAAAATAGTGATGATAAAATTTAAGCAGAGATAATCATAGAGGTGAAAAAAATGATAGATAAAATCTGTACATTTTTAACCAATAAAATTAGAAAAGAAATGCCAGAGATTGATGATGAAAGAGCAGAAGTAATAAACTATGGCTTACAAAATATTGTAGGAGAGATTCCGAAAGTATTTATAATGTTAGCAGTAGCATATGTGTTAGGAATTTTTTGGCTATCGTTATTTACATTTTTAGTATTATATATATATAAAGGAGCATCAGGTGGAGTACATTTAAAAACACATATTGGATGCATATTATTTACAACAGGATTTTATTGTATAATTCCGTATGTATCACAATTTTTTGTAATGCCTGATTTAGTTAAATATATAGTTATTCCATTAGTCTGGATATTTGGAATGGTAATGATTAAACTTTATGCTCCAGCAGACACAGAAAATGTTCCAATCTTAGCTAAAAAAGATAGAAGAAAAAAACAAATAGTATCATATATATCTTATACAGTAGGGTTAATAATTGCATTAGTTATTCCAAATAGTACAATAGCTAATATTATATTAATAGCATATTTCATACAAACCTTAACAATAACAAGGTTAGCATATAAACTAACAAATAGTAAATACGGATATGAAGTATATGGAGAAACTTCAGAACAATCAGCTTAAATACAAAATATATACCGGTAATATTTTGTATTATATAAATTTGCTAAGGAGGGGATTAATATGTTTAAATTTTTAGCAAAGACAGCAGAAAAATATGCAAAAGCAACAAATACAGCTTGTTTATTAGTAGTTATATTCCATCAACCCAAAATGCCAGCATCAATGATAAGAAAAGATTAATTTAAATTTGGTAGAGTAAGTACGAAAAAAATACTCTACCAAGAATATAACTTGAAAGTTATATCAATTCATAAAGCAGCTATAAATAGCTGTTTTTTTATTTGTATAAAAAATATAAAGAACTAGGAATATACCTAGTTCATATATTTATATTTCTAATAATAAATTTCAAGTTGTTGTGAAAATAATGTATCTGTTTTACTTGTAAATAGATTAGCATTATTTGTTTTCTTTAGTATTTTTCTAACTTCCCATAATCCTAAACCAGTATGATTTTCTTTTCCAGAAGCACCTTTTTCAAATATTTTCTCAGTATCAACATTTTTATCTTTATAAGAATTTTCAATAGTAATTAATTGTCTTGAATTTTTACTATCATTTCTAAAAGTAATATTAATAATTTTCTCATTACTTTCAGAGCTAGCCTCAATTGCATTATCAAGCAATATTCCAAGAATCCTTGCAAAGTCGTAAATTTTCATTTTTAGATTTCCTAAGTCTAATAAAACAGTAATAGTAACTTTAATATCTTTTTCTTCAGCTTCATGATATTTAGTAGTAAGTAAATTATATATTCCATCATTATTAATAATCTCAGGATTTAAAATATATAAAGTATTTACTTTTTGGCAATCATCTTCTAATTGTAAATAATATTTCTTCAAACCTTCCATATCATTTGTTCTAACATAGCCACCAATAGTTGTAACAGTGTTATCAAAATCATGTTTGAAACCTCTAACACTATCATGTAAAATTCTTAAAGTTTTGTTATATGACTTTTCACTTTCCAATTCTTTGTTAGTTGCAAACAACTTAAAGACTCTAGTAATATTATATATACTTATTGCAAAATATACTAAAAATGTTATAAAGTTTGCAAAAGTTATAAGTATTGGAAGGGAATCTACAAAATAGTATAAAGTTATAGATTGTATAATAATTGCAATAATACCTAATACAAAATTAATAAATATAATAAGTTTACTTTTTGTATCTATATCTTCAAAGAAATTTAGTTTTAAGTTTTTTGCTTTAAATATTAAAATTATTATAGTAACTAGCATATATACTATTAACATATATGAAAGTCTATATAATGGAATACTAGATAATTCGTCACTAGTAATTCTAAACATAGTAAGAAATGGATTTAATAGAAAAGCACCAACTAGGTTAAAGATAACAAGAGCAATAAGTAAAGATAGGCATTTTCTTAAAATTGAGCTCTTAAATATTATGCATATAAGAGTAAACATTACTAAGTAGTTTATATAAATATTAAAAGGATTAGGAATTAATTTCATTGTGAGCAAACCTAAGATAGGAAAAGATATAATGTAAGTAATCCTTTGTTTTCTTGTTGAGTCAATTCCTATAACATTAAGAAATAAGTACATAGTAAGAAAAGCTTCCACAAAATAAAGTGGAATACTTAATACATTCAACAATCCTTCATTAGGAGTAGATAAAGCTACCCAAATATTATTCAAAATTTCCATATTTTCTCAAAACCTCCATAAACTCTGATTTATATTTCGGTCCTATATCACAAGCAGAATTATCTTTAAAAGTAATAGTACCAGAAACAGGTTCGACATCCTTAATTTGAGAAATGTTTGCAACATAAGATTTATGACATCTTATGAAGTTTTCAGGTAATCTATCTTGAAATTTATTAAAAGAGCTATAAATATCATAATCACGGCAAGAAGTATGAAAAACTAACTTCATACCATCTCTTTTTATGTATTGAATTTCAGATGCATCAATTACAGTATTTTTATTATCTAATTTGATATATTTCTTTGGTTCGCTATTAATATCCTCGAATAATCTAATGATAGTTTCTTCCAATCTATCATAACTGATAGGTTTAGCAATATAATCAAAAGTTTTATATTTATATGCAACCATTGCATATTCCAGATGACCAGTAGTGAAAATTATATATACATTTTTATTAATTTTTCTAATTTGTTCTGCAACTTGTAATCCAGTTTTATTAGATTTCAAATTTATATCTAATAAAACTACATCAACCTTATTGCTATTTATATATTCTATAACTTCATTATAATTATCAGTTTTTAATGAGATTTCAGCATCAAAATTGTTCTTAACAAAAATTGTATCTAGTATTTTTTCTAAACGATTTAAAATATTTTGGTTATCGTCACAAAGAATAAAATTTAACATATATTTCGCCCCTTCTTAATATAAATAAATATGGTAATAAAAAAATGAAAAACAAGATTTGACAAAAAGAATCAAATTACCTTATTTTTCCAGTAATATTTACAATATAATCCAAAATATAAAAGTTGTCAATAGGTTACTTACAAATTTATATAACAACTAGAATAATATATATTTTCTATATTTGAAAGGAGGAACAATGACTAGTATAAAAAAGAAGAAGTTAAAAATAATGATAATGTCTTTATTAATTTTGAGTATCTTCACATTAAGTGTTGTAAAAAGTAATGAAGAATTAGAAACAATAACTACAAGTGTAAATCCAGATAAGAAAATAGGATGGGGAATAAAAAGAAATGACAATCATGAACAGCCAGATGTCGGAAAAGAAAATAGAAGTATATTAGAAGAAAATGGAGGAATATGTTTAGGAAACAGTGAGAAAAAATACATATACCTCACATTTGATGAAGGATATGAAGCAGGTTACACAGCTAAGATTTTAGATATATTAAAAGAAAATGATGTAAAAGCTACATTTTTCATAACAGCACATTATTTAAATACACAGGAAGATTTAGTCAAAAGGATGATAGATGAAGGACATATTGTAGGAAATCATACAGTAAATCATAAAAGTATGCCATCTTTAAATGCAGAAGAAATAAAAAAAGAAGTAATGGATTTACATCAAAGTATGTATGAAAAATTTGGTTATGAAATGAAATATATACGTCCACCAAAAGGTGAGTTTAGTAGCAATTCTTTAGCTGAAACAAAAAAACTAGGATATGAAACAGTAATGTGGTCATTTGCATATGAAGACTGGAATGAAAACAATCAACCAAATGAAGAAAAAAGCAAAAAGAAAATTTTAGAAAATCTTCATAATGGAGAAATTATGCTATTACATGGAAATTCGAAAACAAATACTAATATATTAGATAGTGTAATTAAAGAAACAAAACAAATGGGATATGAATTTAAATCACTAGATGAATTTGAAATTTAAGTAGGAGGCAAAAGTGAAAAAGAAAAATTATAGGAGAAAAATAGATAAATTTTTAGAAATTCCAAAAGAAGTATATTCTAATAACCCTAAAATTGTAATTACTGGCTTTGATGAATTAATAGTAGAAAATTTCAAAGGAATATTAGAATATGAAGAATTTTTCGTAAGGATAAGTACATATATAGGTATTATAAGCATAAATGGATATAATTTAAATTTAGAAAATATGTCAGATGATGACATAAAAGTAACAGGAAAAATTGAAAGTTTAGATATTGAAAGAACATTAGATGAAGGAGATTAAATATGTGGATAAAAATTTTACTTTCATATATATTTGGATATTTAAAAGTATCAGTAGAAGGATATTATATAGAAAGATTAATAAATATCTGTAGAAATCAAAAAATTACAGTATGGAATATAAGGAAAAAAGAAGATATAAAAATATATTTTAATATAGGAATAAATGACTTTAAAAAAGTAGCCAAAATTGCAAAAAAAACTCAAAGTAAAATCAAGATCGAACAAAAAAGAGGACTTCCTTTTTTATTACATAGATATAAAAAAAGAAAAATATTTCTAATATTTCTTCTAATACTTGTTATTCTGATAACTTTATCCTCAAATTTTGTATGGAATGTGGAAATAACAGAAGAAAATGGAAAGGATTTAGCAAATATTGCACAAGATATAGAAAATGCTGGTTTAAAAACAGGAGTGTTAAAATCTAAAATAGATACAAAAGAAATAATAAATAAAATAAGATTAGAAAGAGATGATATAGCATGGATGGGAATAGAACTAAAAGGAACAAATGCTATTGTAAAATTAGTTAAAGCAGAAGAAAAGCCAGAAATAGTAGATGAAAACGAATATTGTAATATTGTTTCTGATAAAGAAGGAGTAATTACAAAAATAAATGCAGGAAATGGTACTGCAAATGTAAAAGTTGGAGATGTGGTAAAGGCTGGTGATATTTTAATAAATGGATGGATGGAAGGTAAATATACAGGAGTAAGATATGTGCATGCACAAGGAGAAATAGAAGCAAAGGTCTGGTATACAAAATCAAAAACAGTTCCTTTAAATACTACGGAAAGACAGGAAACAGGAAATATAGAGGAGTCATATTCAATAAAAATAAATAATTTTAAAATAAATTTGCCTAAAGGGGTTTCAAAATTTGAAAATTATGATACAATAGAAAACGAGAATAAAATAAGAATATTTTCAAACTTCTACTTACCAATTTCTATTATAAAAACAACAAACAAGGAAATAGAAGAAATACAAAAAACATACACTGTTGAAGAAGCAAAAAACAAGGCAATAACAGAGTTAGAAGAAGAGTTAGATAAGGAAATTGAAAATAAAGAAAAAATAGTAAATAAAAACATAAATACCTACGAAAACGAAGGAACCGTAGATGTATATGTCACTTATGAAGTACTTGAAAATATAGGCACCAATGAAAAGATTGTATTTTGAAGGGATGATAAGTAATGGAAGAAAGAAGTTTAAGAATAACTGGAACAGATAAAACATTTTTTAATAAAATAACTAATACATTAACAAAAATATTAATACCAACAAAAATAGGGCTAAATGGAATGCTTATTTCTATAAAAAGAAATAGCTTATTAAAAGCCTATGAAAATTATGTGTCTGATGAAAATAACAATGAGGAACTAGAGAAAAAATATAATACTGCATATGAAGCATATTTAGAATCATTAGATAAATATGTTATGGATTCTGTGTATAAAAAAGTAAAAAATAACACAGCTTCAGAATTCGAAAAAAATGCATTAGCAAAATATTATGAAATAACTAGCTTGAAAGAAAATGAATACAATGAGTATAGATATAGAAAACAAAAATATCTATTAGAATTAGATTATGAAGGAATAAAAGTAAATAACAAAGGAAAATTGTTAGAAAAATATAATAAATTCTATATTTCTAAAATGGATAGTTTATATAAATCAATATTAAAAAATTATTCAATAAAAGTTGCAGATACAATTAATAAATATGATTCAAGCAAAGAATGGATTTATACAAAAATATTCTATACATTAGAAGAATATATTAAAAATATATTAACACTAAAAATAGATGGAAATTATGAAAAAGAAAATAAGGATATTATAACTGAATATGAAAAATTCGAAAGTTATACAGTAGGAAAACTAGATACAAGAGATAACATAGAAAAAAATATGGTGTTATTAGAAATAAGTAGAAAACTATTCACACATAGTTTACCACTAATTGTTGCAGAACAATGTTATGAAAAACTATTAAAAGATGCAAGGGTATTAGTACAAGATACAAAAATTGCAACAAAAAGAGAAAGAGCATATTCAATGTTAATTACATTAATAGAAAACTATAATGTAAAACTATTATCAACAAAAGTATATTGGAATACTCCAAAAGAAAGAGAAGAATACAAGAAGTTTTTAGCAAAATATAAAGAAATATCAAAATTAAAAGAAAATAACTTTATAGAATATGTAAAAGAAAAAGAAGTATTATTTATAAAAAATGATATGAAAAAATTATGGAATACAAAAACTGACTATTCAAAAATAATAAAATACTACAAAAGAAAACTAGTAGATTATGGTGCAATGAGACAATTAAGTAACTCTTGCAGAACAGCAAATAACTTTACTAGAAAGCTAAAAAAGGAAGTAGCATAAAATGTATGAAATAATATATGAAGATATAGAAGAAAAAAAAGAATATGAAAAAGTAATATCAAAAGTTTTAGAACAATGTTTTAAAGAAGAAAAAATAGAAAACTCAAAATTATATATTACAATAACATTAACAACTCCTGAAAATATAAGGAAAGTAAATAAGGAATTTAGGAATATAGATAAAGAAACAGATGTACTTTCTTTTCCTATGTTTGAAAAAGAAGAATTAGATAATATGATAAAAAATAAAAAATTTGAATATGAAGATGTTTTAGGAGATATCATCATTTCAATTGATAGAGTTGAAAGACAAGCTGAAGAATATGGGCATAGTTTTGAAAGAGAGCTAAGCTATATGGTAGTACATGGCTTTTATCATTTAATGGGATATGACCATATACAAGAGCAAGATAAGGTTATTATGAGGAAGAAAGAAGATAAAATTTTAGAAGATTTAAAAATAAGTAGAGACTAGTATAACTAAGGAGGAATGAAATGGCAGGACACGGAAAGAAAAATTCTGGAGTTAGAATACTAATAATTGTACTAGTAATTTTAATCATTGTGGCAGGAGGAGTACTTGCATATAAAATTATGCAAGATAAACAAGAAGTAGGAACGACAACTACAGAAGAAAAACAAAATAATATATTAACAGGGGTATCTGAAACAAAGCAGGTACAAATATTTAAAGGGAATGAAAGACCAATAGCGGTGATGATAGATAATCATGAAGATGCCTGGCCACAAGCAGGATTACAACAAGCATATATGGTATATGAAATTATAGCTGAAGGCGGAGAAACAAGACTTATGGCATTATTTAAAGGTGTAGACCTAGATAAAATAGGGCCAGTAAGAAGTGCAAGACATTATTTCTTAGATTATGCAATGGAAAATGATGCAATATATGTACACTTTGGACAAAGTCCACAAGCAGAAAGTGATATAAAAAAGTATAGTATTGATGATATAAATGGTATATCTGAAGATGGAACAACATTCTCACGAGTAAAAGATAAATATGCACCACATAATGCAGTAACAAGTACAGAAAATTTACTACAATCAGCAAAAAATAAAAAATATAGAACAACTTCTGATGAAGAAAGTGTGTTAAACTATACAGTTGATGAAGTGAATTTAAATGATGGGCAAGGAGCAGTAAATGTAACAATTCCACATTCAGAACTTCAAACTGTTCAGTACATGTATGATGAAGAAAATAAAGTTTATGAAAGAATTGCAAGAGGAGAAGAACAAACAGATTGGGATACAGGCGATATAATTACTGTAAAAAATATAATTATAACATTTTGCAATAATTACACTTTAGAAGATGGTGAAAACAAAGGAAGACAAGGATTAAACAACATAGGTACATTTGATGGATATTATATTACAAATGGAAAAGCAATAAGAATAAAATGTATAAAAAATGCAAGAGATGAAAAAACTACATATCAAGATTTAGAAGGAAATGAAATTAAAGTAAATGATGGAAATACTTATGTACATATTTGTCCTAAAAATGCAGATCTTGTTTTAGAAGCACCAGAATCTGTACAAGAAGCACCTATGGAAGGAGAATAAAAATGAATGTTTATGATACAGCAAATAGATTAGCAGGAGAAATAAAAAATTCAGAAGAATATGTTAATTTTAAAATGGCAAGACAAGCGATAAATTTAAATACATCTTTAAAAGAAAAAATGAAAGAATTTGATAAAGTAAGATATGAAACACAAATTACAGCAATGCAAACTGGAAAAAGAGATGAAGAAAGTTATAAGAAAATGCAAGATTTATATGCAGAACTTATAGAAGATGACACAGCTAAAAAATATTTTGATGCAGAAACAAAATTTAATATTTTAATTGCCGATGTAAATAGAATAATAGGTGAAGCTATAAAAGATGTAATGGAATAAAAATAAATATAAAAGAAATCTAGGAAGAAAAGCTTTAAGGAAACTTTTAAGTATTTCTTCCTTTTTTAGAATAAGGGGATGGTAAAACATGGAATATTTGATTCTAGCAATAATTATATTAATAATAGTAATAATATTAAAATTTGTCTTTGAATATAAACTAAAAAATCTAAAAGAACTTGGAAAAGATAAAGAACTGGACAAGCTAGCAGATAAATATCCAGAAAATATTGATATGTGCAAAAGCTATTTAAAAATGTTAAATAATGATACTGTAGAAATAGAAGAAAATAAGGACTCTGAAACAAGTTTGTACATTGCAATTACAAATAAAATAAGTATTGCAAATGTTAGAAATACATACACAAGAATACAAACAATAGCACATGAATGCTTACATTCTGTACAAGATAGAAAATTATTGATGTTTAATTTCTGGTTTTCAAATGTATATTTATTATATTTTTTAATAATTAGTATATTAGAAATATTTAATGTTTTACCATATAAGATGATGTTTTTAGTAATATTTATATTACTTAGCTTTGTATATTATATGGTAAGAGCTTTTTTAGAAAACGATGCTATGATAAAAGCAAAATACTTAGCTAAAGATTATATGGAAAATATGAAGATTTCTACAAAAGAAGAAATAGAAAAAATAGTTTCAGGATTTGATAAGATAAATAATAAAGGAATTAAATGTATAAACTATAACCTATTTTTAGGTTGTATGATAAAAATATTAATATTTTTAATACTTTGTATATTTTAGAATATAGTAAAAAGCTATATAAGAAAGCAATAACTTTCATTATATAGCTTTTTGATTTTCAGGATTAATTTCAGAAATATTATCCATATCTTTATTATCATTATCATCTTCAGACTCTAATAATAAATCTAAAATCTTTGGATAAATATGATTAGCATTTTTATTCCAATTATCAACAATTTTTTTTGCTCTTTCTCTTGAACCAGCAAAAGTTCTTACTTCGAAAATTGTTTCATTGTTTTCAATTATTTTACATTTAACGGTATAACTATTTTCATTTTTAGGAATAAATTCTGCAATAACAGAAGATTCCTCTGCTAAATTTTTAAATTCTTCTTTAAATTTATTATCTGCTTTTAATTTTAGAATTCCTGGTAAAACATCTTTTGTAAGAATATATGCATTTTTTCCTTCAGAAGTAATTCTGACAACTGGTTCTTCTTCTTTTGTGTATGAACCTACTAACTTTGAATCTATTAAGTCTGTTAAGATTTGTTTAAATATAAAGTAATTAATATTATTTATAGAAGTAATAATTTTAAATAAATCATCTTGCTTAATATCACGAGAAATGCGAGTTAAAATATATAATATTAACACTTTATTCTCAGCCAAAGTAGTAGTAGCATCTGAATTTGAACTCATAAAAAGCACTCCTTACTTTGATTTTTTTAGGATTATATCATAAAATCCAAAAAAAGTAAAATAAAATCTTTCCTAAATAGAAAAATAGTGATATAATATGAATTGTTCTAAAGATAAATATTAAAAATGAATAAAAGACAAATAAAAAGGAGTGAAGAATATGAAAAAAGGAAAAGTAGTTCTAGTAGGAACTGGATTTGTAGGAATGAGTATGGCATATTCAATGTTAAATCAAGGAGGGATAAACGAATTAGTTCTAATTGATATTAACAAAGATAAAACAATAGGTGAAGAAATGGATTTAGCACATGGTCTTCCATATGCACCACAAAAAATGGTTATAAAAGCAGGAGATTATCCAGATTGTAAAGATGCACAAGTAATTGTAATTACAGCAGGAATAGCACAAAAACCAGGACAAACAAGATTAGAGCTTGCTGAAACAAATACAAAAATAATGAAACAAATAACAGAAAGTATAATGGCTAGTGGATTTGATGGAATAATAGTAGTTGCAAGTAACCCAGTAGACTTAATGGCATATGTTGTATCAGAAGTATCAGGACTTCCAAGAGGAAGAGTAATTGGATCTGGAACAGTATTAGATACAGCAAGACTTCGTTATTTAATGGCAGACTACTTTAAAATCTCAAGTAAAAATATACATGCATATATAATGGGAGAACATGGAGATTCTTCATTCGTACCATGGGATCATGCATATATTGGATGTAAAAAAGTAAAAGATGTAATGAAAGATAATCATCATCCAATGGATGACCTAGAAAAAATCCATAAAGGTGTTGTAAATGCAGCATATGAAATAATAGAAAAGAAAAAAGCAACATACTATGGAATAGGAATGGCATTAAATAGATTAGTAAAAGCAATTTTAAATAATGAGAACTCAATACTTACAGTATCTACATACTTAAAAGATGGAGAATATGGACAAGATGATATATATATCGGAGTTCCAGCAGTAATAAATAGTCATGGTGTAAGAGAACTAGTAAACTTAGACTTAAATGAAGAAGAACAATCAAAACTAGACAACAGCTGTAAAATAATAAAAGAAATGAGAGAAAAATCAATAGATAAAATAATAAAAGGATAAAAAGTGAGACAAAGGGGGACGGACCTCTTTGTCTCATTAAATTTACACAAATTCCTAAAAAACTGTTGACATAGGTGCAAATGCGTTATATAATATATGAGCATGAATTAAGCGTTGAAGCTGAATGTGGCTACATCCTTACGGAAATGTGGGATGGAGGGAACTTCAGTGGAGTATGTCATGGCAAAGACCAGGCGGTAAGTTGAATTTATAATGCACACTTATCCCAGAATTATCATGCATATTTTGGGTTTTTATATAGGTGATATTCAAAACACCAGAGTGCGTTTAAACTTGCCACGGTAATTTCGATAGCAAACTTAGCTATCTCCGGCAAAAGCCGAAAAGAAAAACAAAATTAAAAGGAGGGAAAATTACAATGGCAAACACAGTAGCAACAAGTGAAAAAATTAGAATAAGACTAAAAGCTTATGACCATGTAGTTTTAGATCAGTCTGCTGAAAAGATAGTAGATACTGCTAAGAAAACAGGAGCAAAGGTTTCAGGTCCTATTCCATTACCAACACAAAAGGAAATCGTAACAATTTTACGTTCTCCACACAAATACAAAGATTCAAGAGAACAATTTGAAATGAGAACACATAAAAGAGTTATTGATATTCTTTACCCAACACAAAAAACAGTTGACAGTCTAATGAAATTAGAATTACCAGCTGGTGTTGATATTGAAATCAAACTTTAATTAAAAACAAAAAACAATTTACTACATATATAATGTAGCATCAAAACCAAGCTGATATAACATTTTAAAAATGCTAATTTAAAATATCAGCCAATAGTTAGGAGGAAATAAAATGAAAAAAGGAATAATCGGAAGAAAAATAGGTATGACACAAATTTTTGATGAAAAAGGAAATGTTATACCAGTAACAGTTATAGAAGCTGGACCATGTGTTGTAGCACAAGTAAAAACTGTTGAAACAGATGGATATAACAGCATTCAATTAGGATTTGGAGATGTTAAAGATAAACACATCAACAAACCAGAAGCAGGACATTTTGCAAAAGCAAAATTAGCTAACAAAAAACATTTAAGAGAATTCAGAGTAGAAAACGTTGAAAACTACAAAGTAGGAGACGAAGTTAAAGCAGACGTTTTTGAAGCTGGAGAAAAAGTAGATATCCAAGGAATTACAAAAGGTAAAGGATTCCAAGGTGTTATCAAAAGACATGGACAATCAAGAGGACCAATGGGACATGGTTCAATGTATCACAGAAGACCAGGTTCAATGGGTGCAACATCAACACCAGGTAGAGTATTCAAAGGTAAAAAACTTCCAGGACATATGGGAAGAGTTACAGTTACAATACAAAACTTAGATGTTGTAAGAGT
>CAKNKX010000011.1 GCA_930987745.1 uncultured Clostridium sp. | reverse complement strand
GGCGACACCCGGATTCGAACCGGGGATCAGAGTTTTGCAGACTCGTGCCTTAGCCACTTGGCTATGTCGCCGTATATGGAGCGGGAAACGGGGCTCAAACCCGCGACCTCTGCCTTGGCAAGGCAGCGCTCTATCAACTGAGCTATTCCCGCATTTCCTAATCTAATATATTCTAAAAACATTAAAATAATACCAAAAATATTAAGATTTGTCAATAGAAACATTTTTAACTTTAGATTTTGCTTGAAATTTCCTATTGATAAACCATTGGAATTAGTATAAAATAAAGGAGAAAATAAAATGAGAAGGTGCAAAAATGGAAGAACAAATATATAAAATAAAAAATATAGATTCTTTTGAATTAAAAGATATATTTGATTGTGGACAATGCTTTAGATGGAATGAAGAAGATGATGGAAGTTATACAGGAGTATTTAAAGGAAATGTACTAAATGTTTCAAAAAATGATAAAGAAATAACATTTAAAGGTGTTTGCAATGGAAATATTAAAGATATTGTAGAAGACTATTTTGATTTAAAAAGAGATTATGAAAAAATAAAAGAAGAACTTTCAAAAATAGATGAAAATATGAAAACAAGTATAGAATATGGAAAAGGAATTAGAATTTTAAATCAAGACTTATTTGAAACAATCATATCATTTATAATTTCTGCAAATAACAATATACCTAGAATAAAAGGAATAATAGAAAGATTATCTAAAAAATATGGAGACGAAATAATCTGGAATGGTAAAGAATATTATGCATTTCCAACAGCTAAAAGCCTAAAAGATGTAAGTGTTAAAGAATATAGAGATTTAGGGTTAGGATTTAGAGATGTTAGGTTATATGAAACAGTAAAAATGATATTAGAAGGAAAAGTAGATTTAGAAGAATTAGAAAATAATCCAAACACAACTGAAGTTAGAGAAAAACTTTTAACATTATCAGGAGTAGGACCAAAAGTTGCAGATTGTATTTTGTTATTTTCAGACCTAAAAAGATTTGAAGTATTCCCAATTGATGTATGGGTAAGAAGAGTAATGAATGATTTATATATTAAAAATGAAGATGAAACAAAAGTAAATAAAAAACAAATTGAGAAACTAGCACAAGAAAAGTTTGGAGATTTAGCAGGATTAGCACAACAATATTTATTCTATTGGAGAAGAGAGGCATAAAATAAAGCAAATAAAATGGAGGATTAAATGGGACTAAGAATAATATATGGAAAACCAGGAAGCGGAAAAAGTAGTTTTTGTTTTTCAGAAATAGAAAAGCTATTACAAAAAGGAAAAGAAAAAAAGATATATATAATAACTCCAGAACAATTTTCATTTACAGCAGAAACAAAATTAATGGAAGCATCAAAAGGAAAAGCAGTCATAAATGCAGAAGTAATCACATTAAGTAGAATGGCATATAGAGTAATAAATGAAGTAGGTGGAGTGGAAAATAATCATTTATCAAAATTTGGAAAAGCAATGCTAATTTTTTCAATATTAAATAAAGAAAAAAGTAAATTAAAATTTTTAGGAAAATCGGATGAAAATATAGATCTATGCCAAACAGCTATGACAGAATTTAAAAAACATGGAATTACAGTCGAAAAGCTGAAAGAAGAAATAGAAAAAGGAAAAGATATGTATTTAAAATCAAAGCTTCAAGATATGACATTAGTATATGAAAGCTTTGAAAATCAAATAAAAGATAAATATATTGATGAAACAGACCTTTTAACAATTCTTAGTCAAAATATAAAAGATATTAGTTGGATAAAAGACAGTATAATATATATTGACGAATTTTCAGGATTTACTTACCAAGAATATGAAGTATTAAAAGAATTAATAAAATATGCAAAAAGAGTAAGTCTAACAATTTGTATAGACAAGTTAGACTATGCAAAAAATCCAGATTCAGACATATATTATTCAAATAAAGTAACTCTAGGAAAAATAATTAATCTAATAGATGAAAATGGATTAAAACTAGAAGAACCAGTTTTTTTAAGTGAACAATATAGATTTAAAACAGAAGAATTAAAATTCTTAAATGAAGAAATTTGTAAAACGAAATCCACAAAATATGAAAAAAATGTGGAAAACTTAACAGTATTTTTAGCAAAAAACTATTATTCAGAAGTAGAATATATTGCAAAAAGTATAAATAAATTGATTACAAAAGATGGATTAAGGTATAGAGATATTGCTGTAATCACTAAAAACATAGATACATATTCATCACTAGTTAGAGCAATTTTTAGACAATATGATATACCTGTATTTATTGATGAAAAAAGAGATCTAAACCAAAATGTGGTTGTACAATATATACTTTCAATATTAGAAATTTTATCAAAGAACTTTTCTTCTGAATCTATTTTTAGTTATCTAAAATTAGGATTTCATAATTTAGATAAAGATGAAATTTTCAAGTTAGAAAATTATTGTACAAAATGGGGAATAAAACATTCTAAATGGAAAAATGATTTTAAATATGAATTAGAAGATAATAAAGAAAAAGTAGAAAGATTAAATGAAATAAGAAAGGAAATAATAAATCCTTTAATTAATTTAAAAGAAGAAATAGAAAAAAATAAAACAGCAAAAGATATAACAAAAGCTCTATATAGTTTTATTACAGAACAAAATATAGAGCAAAAAATATTAGAAAAACAAGAAGAATTAAAAGAAAAAAATCTTTTAGATTTAAGCAAAGAATATGAAGAAAGTTATAAAATAATAATTGATATATTGGATGAAATGGTAAAAATATTTGATAATGAAAATATGACAATAGACACATATCAAAAGATTATAAAAATAGGACTAGGAAACAGTGGACTTGGAAAAATACCAGGAACTAAGGATCAAGTAATATTTGGCGATGTTGATAGATCAAGAAGCCATAAAGTAAAAGTAGTATTTTTAATAGGGCTAAATGATGGAGTATTTCCAAGTATCTCTAAAGACGAGGGCTTTTTTAATGATGTAGATAGAGAAAACTTAAAAGAAGAGGGTATTGAGCTTGCAAAAGGAACATTAGAAAATCTATATGAAGATAAATTTAATATATATAAAGCATTTACCACAGCAGAAGAAAAAATGTATATATCATACAGTTCAGCAGATAGTGAGGGGAAATCTTTAAGACCTTCAGTATATATTTATAGAATAAAGAAAATGTTTCCAAAATTAAAAGAAAAAAGTGATGTTATAACAAAAGAATATGAATTAGTAAATAAAGTAGTAACATATGATGAATTAATAGAAAATATTTCTCTTTTAGGCAAAAATGAGAAAATAGATGATATTTGGTATCAGATATATAAATATTATGAATCTCAAAATGAATGGCAGGAAAAATTAAACCAAAATATTAAAGCAGTACTATATACAAACTTGCCAGAAAATATAAATAAAGAAAATATAGAAAAACTTTATGGCAATAACCTAAAAACAAGTATTTCAAGACTTGAAAAATATAGAAGTTGTCCATTTTCATATTATTTACAATATGGTTTAAGACTAAAAGAAAAAGAAGAATTAAAAGTAAAAAGCTTTAATACAGGTTCTTTTATGCATGAAACAATAGATGAATTCTTTAATATAGTAAGAGAAAATAAAATGAATTTAGCAGAAATAGAAGAAGATGAAATTTTTAAAATAGTATCAGAAATAATAGAAGAAAACTTAAATTCTGCTAAAAACTATATTTTTACAGCAACTGCTAAATATAAAGTTTTAGTTACAAGACTAAAAAAGATAGTAAGTAAAGCTTTAAAATATATAATTAAAACATTAATATATAGTGATTTTAATGAAGATGGAACAGAAGTTGAATTTGGTGAAAAAGGAAGATATAAACCAATAAGATTAGAACTAGAAGATGGAAAGAAAATAGAAATAACAGGAAAAATAGACAGAATAGATACAGCCAAAAGCGATGATGGAAGATACTTAAGAATTATAGATTATAAGTCATCTGCTAAAAACATTGACTTAAATGAAGTATATGCAGGACTTCAAATACAGCTTTTAACATATATGGATGCTATTTGTAAAGAAGAAGATATATTTCCTGCAGGGGTTTTCTATTTCTCATTATTAGAGCAGATGGTAAAAGCAGAAAAGAAAATGACAGAACAAGAAATAGAAGATATGATTAGAAAAAACTTTAGGATGAAAGGCTTAATTATAGCAGATGTAAAAATAATAAGAATGAATGATAAAGAATTAAAATCTGGAAGTTCAAAACTAGTTCCAGCAGCAATCACTTCATCTGGTACAGTAAATGAAAAATGGACTAGCGGAGTATCTAAAGAAGATTTTAAAGTATTACAAGACTATATATATAAAACGATAAAAGATATTTCAAAAGAGATTTTTAGTGGAAAAATAGATTTAAAACCATATTATAAAAAAGGGAAAACACCTTGTAGTTATTGTGAATATAAATCAATTTGTGGATTTAATCCAAAAATTGCAGATAATAAGTACAACTATATCCCTGAAAAATCTAAAGATGAAATAATAGAAAAAATGAAAAGGAAGATTTAAGTTATGGATTTATCAAATGAAAATGTTGTTCATATAAAAAAAGGAAAACAAGAATATCTTCAATTTAGAAAATTGTTAGAATATAAAGATATAATAACTCATGCTTATTCATTAGGAATAGATAAAAACTTTAGAACAGCAAAAGTAGGTGGAGCAAATTTAGAAAAAGAAGAATATGATAAAGCTGTAGAAGATTATAAAGAACTTTGCAAAAGTATTGGGTGTGACTATAAAAATTTAGTAAAGACAAATCAATCTCATACTGACAATGTAAAAGTTGTAGAAAACAAAATAGAAAAAGATAAACCAGACTTTAATAAAGAAGAATATAACAATACAGATGGATTAATTACAAATAAAAAGAATTTAATATTATCTACAACAAATGCAGATTGTATATTATTAATGTTTTTTGACCCTGTAAAAAAAGTAATTGCAAATGTACATTCAGGTTGGAGAGGAACTATTCAAAGAATTTCTGTAAAAACAGTAGAAAAAATGAAAAAAGAATTTGATTGCAAACCAGAAGATATAATTTGCCTAATTTGTCCATCTATTAGAAAATGTCATTTTGAAGTAGAAGATGATGTAAAAAGTGCTTTTGAAGAAGAGTTTAAAGATTTAGGAAAAGAAAATTTGGATAAAATAATAGAGGAAAAAATACCAAATAAAAAATGGAATATAGATACAGTTTTAATAAATCAAATTATTTTAGAAAATGAAGGCTTGAAAAAAGAAAATATCATAGATAGCAAAATTTGTAGTGTTTGCAATTCTAATATTATTCACTCATATAGAGCTGAAAAACAAGGTTATGGTTTAAATACTGCATTAATTGAATTAAAATAAAAAAAGATAATTTTAGAAAGGAAAATATGATGAAAGTAAAAAAAATACCTTCTAAATTAGAAAAAGGAGATACAATAGGAGTTGTTGCTCCATCAAACCCAATAGTAGGAGAAAATATAGAAGAAGTAGAAATGGCAAGAAAAATTGTAGAAGAAAGTGGATTTAAAGTAAAGTTTTCAAAAAATCTATTTTCTAATACTAATGGATATAGTAGCACAGCAAAAGAAAAAGCAGAAGATATAAATTCTATGTTTGCTGATAGGCAAGTAAAAATGATTTGGTGTGCAAAAGGTGGAGAAAACTCAAATAGTGTATTCGAATATTTAGATTATGAAGAAATTAAAAAGAATCCTAAAATAATATGTGGGTATAGTGATATTACATCACTTACAAATATAATTACAGCAAAAACAGGTCTTGTTACATTTAGTTCTACAAATTTTAAAACAATTGCAACTGATGAGATAGATTATAGCTATAATGAAGTTCTAAAAAGATTTGTAGAAGGTTCTTTAGAAATCGGAAAAACTACATTTGGTTATAAAACTATAAAAGAAGGACAAGCAGAAGCGGAATTAATAGGTGGAAACTTAAGTTTAACAAGAGGTTTAGTAGAAGGAAAATATAAGGTAAATTTTGAAAATAAAATCCTATTTTTAGAAGAATTGGGATTCGAAACAGGTCCAGCACTTGTTAGTAATTATCTATATTATATGAAACAAAATGGAGTATTTGATAAAATAAAAGGTTTATGGATTGGAAATTATGAACATGAAAGTAAAATCTCCTTAGAAAAAATTATACTAGATGTGTTAGAAGATGATATTCATTTTCCAATCATTAAATCAAATAATTTTGGACATATAGAAGAAAAAACCGTAATTCCAATAGGAACAAAAGCAAGAATTGATACAACAAAAAAAGAAAAAATTGAATTAATAGAAAAATGTGTGAAATAAAGGAAGAAAAGATATGTTTGATAATTGGGAAGAATTAGAAGAATCAATTAAAAGTTGTAATAAATGTAAATTATATAGTACAAGGCAAAATATAGTTTTTGGTACAGGAAATAAAAATGCAAAATTAATGTTTATAGGAGAAGGACCTGGAGGAGATGAAGATAGACTTCGGAGAACCATTTGTTGGAAGAGCAGGAAAACTAATGAACATGGCTTTTCAAGCAGTTGGCTTAAAAAGAGAAGATGTATATATTGCAAATATCGTAAAATGTAGACCTCCTCAAAATAGAAATCCAGAAGAAGATGAGTGTGAAGCTTGTATGAATTATTTAAGAAATCAAGTAATATTAGTAAAACCAGAAATTATAGTATTGCTTCGGAAGTGTTGCCTTAAAACATATTTTAGGTAAAGAATATGGAATTACAGCTTCTAGAGGAAAGTGGTTTGAAAAAAAAGGGATAAAATACATGCCAACATGGCATCCAGCAGCACTTCTTCGTGATGAAACAAAAAAGATAGACTTTATAAAAGACCTAAAACTTGTGTTAAAAGAAATGAACTAAACGGAAAGGTCAGTTTAATTGACTAAGCCAAATAATTATCATAAAATAAATAATATTAAAATTAATAAAGTGTTGAAAGGAATATTAAAATGGGAATAGAAGAAAAAGCAAATTATTGCCTAAATTGTAAGGTTAAACCATGTTCTAAAAAAGGTTGTCCACTTCAAAATAATATACCTGCATTTATAAAAGAAATAAAAGAAAAGCATTTTGATAAAGCTTATGAAATTTTATCACAAACAACAGTATTACAAGGAGTTTGTGGTAGGATATGTCCACATGAAAAACAATGTCAAGGTTCATGTGTAAGAGGAATAAAAGGAGAGCCAGTATCTATTGGAGAACTTGAAGCATATACTTTTGATTTAGAAAAAGATAATAAAGAAAGTTTACTAAGATGCTATGAAAAAGAAGAAAAATTAAACTTAAATAAAAGAGTTGCTATAATTGGTGGTGGACCTGCAGGTTTAACATGTGCAGCATTTCTAGCTAAAAAAGGAATAGATGTTACGATTTATGAAAAATATAACTATTTGGGTGGCTTATTAGTTCATGGAATACCAGAATTTAGATTGCCTAAAAAAGTAGTAGAAGATACTGTAAATAAAATCTTGGCTTTAGGTGTTAAAGTAGAATATGAAAAAGAATTAGGAAAAAATTTATCATTAAAAGAATTAACAAAAATATATGATAAAGTATTTTTAGGAATAGGTGCAAATGTTTCCTCTAAAATGGGAGTAGAAGGAGAAGATTTGCCTGGTGTTTATGGAGGAAATGAACTTTTAGAATATAAGTTACATCCTAATTATGAGGGAAAGACAGTTTGTGTAATAGGTGGAGGAAATGTTGCAATGGACTGTGCAAGAACTGTAAAAAAATTAGGAGCAAGTAAAGTTAATGTAATATACCGTAGAGCAAGAGAACAAATGCCAGCAGAAAAGAAAGAAATAGAAGATGCAATAAAAGAAGGAATTAATTTCATGTTCCAAAATAATATTGTAAAAATAATGGGAAGTAATCATGTTTGCGAAGCAGAACTAATAAAAACAGAATTAATTCAAAAAGAAGGTGATACAAGATTATCGCCAGTAAATGTAGAAGGAAGTAATTACAAAATAAAAACAGATTATATAATAATGGCCTTAGGTTCAAAACCAGAAGAATTTGTAAAAGATTTAGGTTTAAATCTAAACAAATGGGGAAATATCGAAGTTGATGAAAATTACAGAACTTCAAATCCTAAAATATATGCAGGAGGAGATTTAGCAGGAGTTAAGGGAACTGTTGCTTGGGCAGCAAGGTCAGGAAGAGATGCAGCAAATGCAATTATAGAAGAATTTAAAAAAGGAAATTAGATTTTTTCTAATTTCCTTAAATTTTATTCTTTTATATTTATATCTGCATTTTCTTTGGAAGAGCCAAAAATTAATTTTTTAATAGCTTTTATAAATTTAATGAATTTATTTTCTTTTTTAGAAATTACTTTTAAAGATTGTATAACTTCTCCATTTTCTAGTAAATTATATTTTTCTTCTAAAGCTTCCATTTTTGAAACATAATAGTCATTAAAAAATGTATAACCTTCTGCTACTCCAAGATAGTCTTTAAATGAATATAATTTTCTCCTATAACTTTCTACATCTTCTAGTGTTGAAATATCATCAAAAGCTTTGTCAAAGTAACTAGAAATAATTAAATTCTGAGTTCTCATAAAAGTTAAAAGAATTTCACTTTTTAGTTCATCAATTTTTTTAAGCATTCCATCTACTCGTCTATTTCTATCATCAATTTGAATGATTTTATTATTTAATTTTACTATTTCTTCTTCACTATTTAAAATTTCATCAATAGAATTTTGAATTGCCATAAAATCTTTTGGTGAAGTGGCATTTGCTAAAGCATTTTTAAAATTATCATTACTTCTAATTGTGCTTTCAAATAAAATATCTTCACCAACTAAGTATGCTAGCTGATTTACTAAACAACATTCTAAAGGATAATATGATGGACTTATTGTTTCAAAACTTATTCCAAAATATTTAACATATTCTTTAGGAATGCCGTTGATTTTAGATGATATAAGCTGAACAGCAGCTTCATTTAAACCTAATCCATAAATTTTAAATTCAGTATAGTCGCAAAGCCCCATTCTAATTAGGTAATTTCTTTTATCTTTTACTTCCTGAATATAATGAATACATTCATGGATTGCAAATTCTTCTAAATCTTCATCAGCAATGTTTTCGTTGAAATATATAGAGGAATTTTTATAAAAATAATTTGCTTCTGCCATTCCTTCAGGCATTTTAGCACGATACATATTCAACCTAGATAATTTAATAAATAACTCATTTTGATTTAAGCCAAACTGTGGAAAAAAATCACAAATTTTAGAAGATATATTTTTTGCAATAGAGTTAATAGTTAAAGTATCTAGTTTTTCGGTTACTTCAATTCCATCTTTTCTTAAGTCTGATTCTATACTCATAAATATAATACTCCTTATTTATACTATAAATATTATACTATAAAAAACAAATAAAAATATGACAAACATATTAAATAATAATTACATTTTAATTACAGAATTTGTCGAATTTTGTCAAAACTTTATTATTGACATATGAATTTCTTGAATATATAATATCAGTACAATAAAAAGAAAGGAGGGAAAATATGAAAGAAATAGAGACAGATAAAATATTATTGAAAATATATGAAGAACAACAACAAATGAAGAAAGATAATGAAGAAAATCAAAAATCAATTGAACAAAAGATATATGATGTTCAACAACAAATGAAGAAAGATAATGAAGAAAATCAAAAATCAATTGAACAAAAGATATATGATGTTCAAGAACAAATGGAACAAAAGATTGAAGAAAATCAAAAGTCAATTGTACAAAAGATATATGATGTTCAAGAACAAATGGAACAAAAGATTGAAGAAAATCAAAAGTCAATTGAGCAAAAGATATATGAAAATCAAAAATTGATGGAGCAAAAGATATACGAAAGTCAACAAGAGATACGAAAAGAAATGAAAGAGCAATTCGAAAAACGAGACAAAACAATTGATAAAATTCTTAAAGGACAACAAAAAACGCAAAAAGAACTTACAGAAGTAAAGGAAGATGTACGAAATATTAGTAAGACAGTTGCCAAAATAGAAGTAGAACATGGAGAAAAGTTGGAAGCACTGTTTGATGCGTTTACAATGAATTCTGAAAAACTAGAGTCACATGAGAAAAGAATTAATGATTGCGAAAGAAAAGTAGAGACACATGATGACAAAATTTATTATATAGAAAAAGATGTTAAACAAATAAAAGAAGCCTATTAGGCTTATATAAAACTTAATAGGCTAAAATATTTATTTAACAACAATATTATAAATCTTATTTTTTACATATATTTCTTTAACAACAGTTTTACCATCTAATTTAGAATCAATAGCTTTATGAACTTTTTCCTTAACAGAAGACTCATCTTCATCTAAAGAAATTTGAATAGTTCCTCTTAATTTACCATTAAATTGAATAGGTAAAGTTATTTCATCTGCTATTGTCTTAGATTCATCATATTCAGGCCATTTTTGGTATGCTAAATCTTCTTTTTCACCAAGTACAGTTCTGTTAAGCTCTTCAGTTATATGAGGTGCAAAAGGATTTAACAATTGTAAAAATGTTTTAAATTCTGCTTTATTAATAGTTTTTTCTTTATAAAATTCATTTACCATTGTCATAAATGTTGAAATACAAGTGTTAAATTTCATTTCTTCAATGTCTGAAGATATTTTCTTAATACTTCTATGCATCATTTTTTCAAATTTAGGAGAATATGTATTACCATCTACTAATATTGTTTGCATGTTCCATACTCTATCTAAGAATTTTGAACAACCTCTAATACTTTCCATAGACCATGGAGCGGTTTGGTCAAATGGACCCATAAACATCTCATAAACTCTGAAACTATCAGCACCAAATTCATTAACTATATCATCTGGGTTAACAACATTTCCTTTAGATTTAGACATTTTTTCACCATTGCTACCTAAAATCATACCATGAGAAGTTCTTTTTTGATATGGTTCTTTAGTTGGAACGATACCAATATCATATAAGAATTTATGCCAAAATCTTGAATAAAGTAAATGAAGTGTAGTATGTTCCATACCTCCATTATACCAGTCAACTGGTGACCAATATTCTAAAGCTTCTTTAGATGCTAAAGCATTATCATTATGTGCATCCATGTATCTTAGATAATACCAAGATGAACCAGCCCATTGAGGCATAGTATCAGTTTCTCTTGTAGCTTTTCCACCACAATGAGGACAAGTTGTATTTACCCAGTCAGTATGTTTTGCAAGAGGTGATTCACCATTTTCTCCTGGTTCATAATCTTCTATATCAGGTAATTTAAGTGGTAATTCAGATTCTGGAATAGGAACCCAACCACATTTCTCACAATGAACCATAGGAATTGGTTCTCCCCAATAACGTTGTCTAGAAAATACCCAATCACGAAGTTTGTAATTTACTTGTTTTTTACCAATATTGTTTTCTTCTAAATAATCTATAACTTTTTTCTTAGCATCTTTTACAGACAAATCATTTAAGAATCCAGAATTAATCAAAATACCTGATTCAACATCTGTAAAAGCTTCTTTTTGCACATCACAAACCACATCATCAGAATTTGATTTAATAACTTGTACAATTGGCAAATTAAATTTAGTTGCAAAATCATGGTCACGAGTATCATGTCCTGGAACTGCCATAATAGCTCCTGTTCCATAAGTGATTAAAACATAATCTGAAATCCAAATAGGAATCTCTTTTCCTGTTAATGGATTTATTGCTTTAATACCTTTTATTTCACAACCAGTTTTTTCTTTATTTAATTCTGATCTTTCAAAATCAGATTTTAATGCTGCTTTTTTCTTGTATTCTTCTATTTCATCCATATTAGTGATTTTATTTGCTAATTTTTCAATAATATGATGTTCAGGGGCAACTACCATATATGTTGCACCAAATAAAGTGTCAGGTCTAGTTGTGTAAACTGTTAAAGTTTCAGAAGAATCAGCAATTTTAAATGTAACTTCAGCACCTTCTGAGCGACCAATCCAGTTTATTTGTTGAGCTTTGATTTTATCTAAGAAGTCGACATCATCTAAATCATCAATTAATCTTTCAGCATATTTTGTTATTCTTAGCATCCATTGACTTTTTTCTTTTTGAACAACAGGACTTCCACATCTTTCACATACACCATTTACAACTTCTTCATTTGCTAATCCTACTTTACAACCTGTACAGAAGTTGATTGGCATAGTTGCTTTATATGCTAAACCATGTTTATATAATTGTATAAAAATCCATTGAGTCCATTTATAATAATTTGGGTCTGTTGTATTAACTTCTCTAGACCAATCAAAAGAAAAACCAATTGATTTTAATTGTTCTTTAAAATGAGCAATATTTTTTTCTGTTGTAATCTTAGGATGTACATGATTTTTGATTGCATAGTTTTCAGCAGGAAGACCAAATGCGTCAAATCCTATTGGAAATAGAACATTATATCCTTGCATTCTTCTTTTTCTTGCAATAACATCTAGAGCTGTATAACTTCTTGGATGGCCTACATGTAAACCTTGTCCAGAAGGATAAGGAAATTCAATTAGTCCATACCACTTTTTCATAGAATAGTCATCTTTGGCATAAAATGTTCCCTCATCATACCACTTTTTCTGCCATTTTTTTTCTATCTCTTTAAAATTATATGCCATAAAAAAGTCTCCTTTCACTATCTACGGTTTTTCGTATTATATAACAAAAAATGGCATAAATCAAGGCTTGCATAAAAAAATGAAAAATGCTAAAATGCTTTTTGAGGTGTAGAGATGATAGATAATACAAAAGCAAAAAAAGCATTTAAAGAATATGTGAAAAATTATGATATAGAAAATCCAAAAATTAAGCTTAAAATAGCACATATTGAAAGAACATCAGAAGTGGCAAGAAAAATGGCAGAAAGTTTAGAACTTCAAAAAGAAGATATAGAACTTGCTGAATTAATAGGGCTTCTTCATGATATAGGAAGATTTGAACAGGTTAGAAAATATAATACTTTTGTAGACCACTTAAGTGAAAACCATGCAAAAATAGGAGTAGATATTTTATTTAAAGATGGATTGATTAGAAGATTTATAGAAGATGACAAATATGACAAAATTATAGAACTTGCAATAATTAATCACAACAAAGATAAAAATATGTTACCAACAAATTTAAGCCCTAAAGAAGAACTACATGTAAAACTAATAAGAGATAGTGACAAAGTAGATATTATATATATATTAACATTTGATGACCAAAAAACATTATGGGATTCTGATGATTTAAATAAAGAAACATTTTCAGATGATATTTATAATGAATTTATAAAAGACCATAACATTATATATAAAAATAGAAAAACTAATGCTGACAAATTAATCTGTCATTTTGCATTTGCTTTCGACTTTAATTTTGATTATGGTTTAAAGTATATAGATGAAAATAAGTATTATGATAAACTATATAATAGATTTAATTTCGAAGATGAAAAAACTAGGAAGAGATTTGAAGAAATCTACAACTTAACAGAAAAATATATAAAAGAAAGATTGAGGGCGAAATAATGATAGATTTAGAAAAATGCAAAAAGGAATTTTTAAAGTATACTGAGAAGTTCGATTTCGAAAAAGAGGGAATAAAAAGAAAACAATTACATTCATTAAGAGTAATGGAAGAATGTAAGAAAGTAGCTAAAGCATTAAAATTAAATAAAGAAGAAATAGAACTAGCCGAGCTAATAGGACTTCTTCATGATATAGGAAGATTTGAACAATATAATAGAGAAAATGAACAGTGTAATGAAATGATATTAGACCATGCAAATTTGGGTGTAGAAATATTAGTAAAAGATGATTATATAAAAAAATATATAGATGACAAGTACTATATTCCTATAATACTTAAGGCAATAAAAAATCATAATAAATTAGAAATAGAAGATGATTTAAATGAAGAAGAATTATTATATGCAAAAATTATAAGAGATGCAGATAAATTAGATATTTTCTATGAAGGTGTAGAAATATATTGGAATACTAAAAAAGAAAAAGAAAATATAGAAAATAGTAAAATAAGTAGTAAGATAGAAGAGCAATTAAAAAATGAAAAACAAGTTAAAAAATTAGGTAATGAAAGAAATGATACAGTAGATAGTTTATTAATGTTATTATCATACATATATGACATTAATTTTAGAGAAACATTAGAAATAATAGATAAAGAAAACTATGTAAATAAAATTTTAAATAGATTTGATTTTAAAGATGAAAAAACAAAAGAACAAATAGAAGAGTTAAAGGAAATATTACTTAAGTTTATAAAAACATCTTTAATAAAAAAATAAAAAGGATGATAAAATTGGGCAAAAAATTAATAATAACAGAAAAACCATCTGTTGCTATGGAGTTTGCAAAAGCTTTAAAAATAACAACAAAAAGGAAAGATGGATATTTAGAATCAGAAAATTGGATAATAACGTGGTGTGTAGGACATTTAGTGACAATGAGCTATCCAGAAAAATATGATGAAAAACTAAAATTTTGGAGATTAGACACACTTCCATTTATTCCTGAAGAATGGAAATATGAGATTATTCCTGGGGTACAAAAGCAATTTAATATAGTACAAGGATTGCTTCAAAGAGAAGATGTAGAAGAAATATATAATGCAGGTGACTCTGGACGTGAAGGAGAATATATACAAAGATTGGTATTTATGATGGCAAAGCCAAATCCAAAAGCAAAAATGAAAAGAGTTTGGATAGATTCACAAACAGAAGAAGAAATTTTAAGAGGAATAAGGCAAGCAAAAGATTTATCAGAATATGATAGTCTGTCAGATAGTGCATACTTAAGAGCAAAAGAAGATTATTTAATAGGAATTAATTTTTCAAGGCTACTCTCAATTATATATGGAAGAAAACTAGCACAAAGTATAAATGAAGAAAAAGCATCAATTTCAGTTGGAAGAGTAATGACATGTGTTTTAGGAATGGTAGTTTTAAGAGAAAGAGAAATAAGAAACTTTGTAAAAACAAAATATTATAAAATTATAGGAGAATTTGGAGAAGAAACATCTAAATTTAAAGCAGAGTGGAAAGTAAATGAAAACTCTACATTTTTCGAATCTCCTAAACTATATAATGAAACAGGATTTAAAAAAGAACAAGATGCAATTGAATTTATAAAATCATTAATAGGAAAAAAGGCCGTAATTTCTGAACTAAAAAAATCAAAACAAAAAGAAAATGCACCACTTTTATTTAACCTAGCAGAAATACAAAACGAATGTACAAAAAGATTTAAAATAAAGCCAGATGAAACATTAGATATAATACAAAATCTATATGAAAAAAAATTAGTTACATATCCAAGAACAGATGCAAGAGTTTTATCAACAGCAGTAGCAAAAGAAATAACAAAAAACTTAAATGGACTTGCTAAAGGCTTTAAAGATGAAGAAATTCAAGGATATATCAAAAAAATGGTAGATGAAAAATACTCAACAAATTTAGTAAAGACTAAATATGTAAATGATAGTAAAATAACAGACCACTATGCAATAATACCAACAGGGCAAGGATTTGAAAACTATAACTCTCTTCCAGAACTTCAAAAAAATATATATAAAGTAATAGTAAAAAGGTTTTTAGCAATATTTTATCCACCAGCAGAATATAGAAAAATACAAGTAACAGTAGGTATAAAGACAGATGAAGAAGGAAAAAAAGAAGAAAATTTTAATGCAAGTATAAGGGTATGTGAAAATAAGGGATTTTTAGAGATATTAAAACCACAAGAAAAAAAGAAAGATAAAAAAGAAAATAATAACGAAGAATCACAAGAAAATGATGAAGAAAATAATAATATAGAAGTTTTAAAAAATTTAAAAAAAGGACAAAAAATTGATGTCCAAAATTTTGAGACTAAAGAAGCGGAAACATCTCCACCATCTAGATATAATTCAGGTTCTTTAATTTTAGCTATGGAAAATGCAGGGAAGTTAATTGAAGAAGAAGAGTTAAGAGAACAAATAAAAGGTGCAGGAATTGGAACTAGTGCAACAAGAGGAGAAATTATAAAAAAATTAGAGAAGATAAAATATATTGAAATCAATTCAAAAACTCAAATAGTTACTCCAACTGATAAAGGAGAAAAAATATATGATATAGTAAAAGGTTCAATGCCAGATATGTTAAATCCAAAACTTACAGCAAGTTGGGAAAAAGGCTTAGATATGGTTGCAAAAAAAGAAATAAAACCTGAAGAATTTATGATAAAACTTGAAAAATATATAAACTCAAAATTTGACAAATTAGTTATAAAAATGTAAAATACATATTGACAAAAATAGCAAAAAAATGATATTTTATAAGTATAAAAATTACTAATGAAAGGAAGAGGTACAAATGAAAGAAAAAAGGTATAAAGCAATAATTGCACTATGGGGAATAATAATGCTAGCATTACAAGCATTATCACTTATTAATGTAATAGGTCTAAATCCAAATGCATATACAGAGATGGAAAAATTAGTAACATCAGCAATAGCAGTAATAATGATAGGCTTAGTAGTTGCATACATGATTTTAGCTTTAAATAACAAAAAAGCAGGTCATGTAGTTGGTATGGTAGCAGGAGCTGTATATATATTAAACTTTAGTGTATTAAGTATAATTGTTGGAGCTTTATTTATAATATATTGTATATTAATGCTTAAAGAAGTAAATGAAGTAAAAAGCGAAAACAAGGAAAAAGCTAATAAAGAAGAAAATAAATAAAACATAATATATAGAAATAGGGAAACTAGTTTGCTAGTTTCTTTTTTCTTGTGTCAAATTTTAAAAAATTACTATTTATTTTTCTTGAAAAATATAGTATAATATATAAATCAAATAAAGAGGAGTGACACAATGAATACCATATTAGGTGAATTAGGTAAGCTGGATAAATTTAAAAATTTACTAGCACGGAATAGAAAATAAAACAAGTCCGATATTGATATCGGGCTTAAATGACGTGGGAATGGTAGAAATAGAAGCAGGATTACATGAGTTTGGAAAAAAGCCACTATTTATTATTACATATAATGAAATACAAGCAAAAAAAATATTTGAAGATTTAAAATATTTTACAGAAAACATAGTATTTTTTCCAAAAAAAGAAGTTGTAACATATGACTATATTGCAGAAAGTAAAGACTTGCCATATAAAAGAATAGAAGCATTAAATGAAATTGTATCAAAAAAGAATTTAATTGTAGTAACTACAATAGAAGCAGTAATGCAAAAACTCCCATCAAAAGAAACTTTATATAAAAATGAATTAAAATTTAAAGTAGGAGAAATATATAATTTAGAAGAAATAAAGAAAAAATTAGTAGAACTTCGGATATGTAAGATGTGATTTAATAGAAGGAAGAGGGCAATTTAGTATAAGAGGCGGAATTGTGGATGTTTCTACTTCTGATAAAAAAGGAATAAGAATTGAGTTTTGGGGAGATGAAATAGATTCAATAAGAAACTTTAATATAGAAAGCCAAAGGTCAATCGAAACTAAAGAACAAATTGTAATTTATCCTGCACATGAATATATATTAGAAGAAAGTGTAGAAGAAACTTGTAAAAAAATAAGAGAAAAATATAAAAATGTAAAAAATAAGGAAATTTTAGAAGAAGATATAGAACAAATAAAAATAGGAAATCATATAAGCAAAATTGATAAATATTTTGACTGTTTCTATAACTCACAATCAACCTTATTTGATTACTTAAATAAAAACTATGTAGTATTTTTAGATGAAATAAATAAAATAAAAACAAGAGCAAATAATATAAAAAAAGACAAAGAAAATTTAACTAAAAGTTTGTTAGACAGAGAAAAACAAATTCCAGAAGCAATAACAAATGAGTTAGAATATGAAAAAATAGAAGAAATATTGTTAAAAAAACAACTTGTATATATTGAAAAACAAGATACAAGTTTAAATTTACAAGCAGAAAAATACAAATTCCAATATAGAGATGTAAACTATTTTAAAAGTGAAATTACAAACTTTTTTGAAGATATAAGAAAAGCTTTGAAAGACCAAAAACAAGTATATATATTATTAGATACAAAAGAAAAAGCAAAAAAATTAAAAACTATTTTAGAAGAAGAACAAATTACTTGTAAAATAGAAGAAAAGCTAAATCAAACAATTATAGTAAAATCAAGAGAAAAAATTGCAACAATATCAGTTGGAAAACTTTCACAAGGTTTTGAAAGCTATGATTTAAACCAATTAGTAATTGTAGCAGATGAATTAATAAGTAGTGAAAAGAAAAGACGTAAAGTAAATACAGCATTTAAAGAAGGAGAAAAAGTAGTATTTGCAGACTTGAAAGTTGGAGACTATGTAGTTCACAGGAAATATGGAATTGGTATATATATTGGAGTAAATACAATAAAAGCAGATGGAACAATAAAAGACTATATAAAAATAAAATACAAAAATGATGATATATTATACATTCCAACAAGTGATTTAGATTCAATCAGAAAATATGTTGGTGGAGATAAAATAAAACCTAAAATAAATAAATTAGGAAGTAAAGATTGGGAACACACAAAAGCAAAAGTAAAAAATAACTTAAGAGAAGTCGCAAAAGAATTAATAGAACTATATGCAAAAAGAGAAAAAGTAGAAGGATTTAAATTTAGTAAAGATACACCATGGCAAAGAGAATTTGAAGAAAAATTCCCATATCAAGAAACAGATGACCAATTAAGATGTATAGAAGAAGTTAAAAAAGATATGGAAAGCTCAAAACCAATGGATAGACTACTTTGTGGAGATGTAGGATATGGAAAAACAGAAGTTGCTTTGCGTGCAGCATTTAAAGCAACAATGGATGGAAAACAAGTTGCATACCTAGCTCCAACAACAGTTTTAGCAGACCAACAATATCAAGAATTTAAAGAAAGAATGAAAGATTATCCAATAAAAATAGAAGTATTAAATAGGTTTAAAACTAAAAAATATCAAGAAGAAGTTGTAAAAAAACTAAAACTAGGAGAAGTAGATATTGTAATTGGAACACATAGAATACTAAGTAAAGATGTTGAATTTAATAATTTAGGATTATTAATAATTGATGAAGAGCATAGATTTGGAGTAAAAGATAAAGAAAAAATAAAATCATTAAAAACAAATGTAGATGTTTTAACTATGACAGCAACTCCAATACCTAGAACAATGCATATGTCAATTGTAGGAATAAGAGATATGTCAGTTATATATGAACCTCCATATAACAGAAAGCCAGTACAAACTTATGTATTAGAATATGACAAAGAAGTAATAAAAGAGGCAATAACAAAAGAATTAGAAAGAGGAGGCCAAGTATTTTATCTATTTAATAATGTAGAAAATATTATTGGAAAAGCAGGAGAAATATCAAAATTAGTTCCAGAGGCAAATGTTGTATATGCACATGGACAAATGCCAGGAAAACAAATAGAAGAAATAATGGAAGAATTTGTTGAAGGAAAGACAAATGTATTAGTATGTACAACAATTTTAGAATCAGGAATAGATATACCAAATGCAAATACAATAATTGTTGAAAATGCAGATAGAATGGGCTTAGCTCAACTTTATCAAATTAGGGGAAGAGTAGGAAGGTCAGATAGGCAAGCATATGCATATATAACATATAAAAGAGACAAACTATTAACAGAAGTTGCAGATAAAAGACTAAAAGCAATAAAAGAATTTACTGAATTTGGTTCGGGATTTAAAATTGCAATGAGAGACTTAGAGATTCGTGGAGCAGGAAGCTTGCTTCGGAGAAATACAATCAGGACATCTAGAACAAGTAGGATATGAAACTTATTGTGATTTACTAGACCAAGTTGTAAAAGAAATGAAGGGAATAAAAGTAAAAGAAGAACAAGATATTCAAATAGATTTAGATATAACAAGCTATATACCAGACACATATATAGAAGATAGTAGTCAAAAAATAGATATCTATCAAAAAATTGCACTTTGTAGAACAGAAGAAGATATTGCAAATGTTATTGATGAAATCATTGATAGGTTTGGAAATATGCCAGACGAATTAAACAATCTAATTGAAGTTGCAAGAATAAAAAATATGTGTAAAAAACCAAATGTGCTTAAAATATCAGAAAAGAAAAATAGAACTACTGGTTCTCAAAATGTAGTATTCTATTTTGATAAAGATAAATTTGACCCAAGCATTATAACAATATTACTTAAAAAATATGGAACTAAAATTAAATTTTCAACAGGCATAGAGCCATATATAACATTATTCTTAAAAAATGTAACAGAAAAAGAGTTACTAGGAGAAGTAAAAGAATTTTTAACATCAACTCTAAAAGAAGAATAAAAAAATAAGAATATAAGTATAATAAAAAATACAAAAGATACAAAAAAATTTACTATTTGATAAAGATATACTCTTGACTTCGTGCAAAATGTAATATATAATCATACATGAAGTAAGTGAGTGAACAAGGAATAGTGGCCATCATCTCTAATTCTAAAGATGAGGAGGTGATGCTATATGGTAAATATATTAATTAAATTGTTACATATTTTAATTTTTTCTAATATATGTTTTATCATAGTAGTTATTGCCTTAATAATTTCAATTATATTATTAATAAGCAATAAATAATAAAAAGCCACACCCTTGATTTGACCGTCACGGTGTGGCAACACACTATAGAGATGGTAGCCACTATTTTAAAGTGGTCTCCTTACTTCTATTTATATTATAACACAAATTTTATAAAAGTAAATAGTAAAATTAATTTTATAGATAAATTGGAGGAAACTTATGCAAGTAATTTCAAGTAAAGATAATGAATTAATAAAGCATATAAGAAAACTAAAAGATAAAAAAGAAAGAGATAAATCGTGCGAATATATTATAGAAGGGATAAAACTTCTAGAAGAAGCAATCAAAGAAAATGCAGAGATTAAACAAATAGTAATTTGTGATGACTGCGAAAAAAGTGATAGTATACCAAAAGACTTAATGTATGAAATCGCAAAATATGATTGCATATATGTTACAAACAAGCTATTTAAAACTGTTTCAGAAGTAAAAACACCACAAGGAGTATTAGCAGTAGTTGGAAAAGAAAGTAAAGATGCAGAAATTAGTTATAATGAAGATATAATAGTTGCATTAGATGATGTGCAAGACCCAGGAAACCTAGGAACAATCTTAAGAACAGTAGATAGTATTGGATTAAAACAAATATTAGTATCAAAAGGGACAGCAGACCCATATAATCCAAAAGTAATTAGGTCTACAATGGGAGCAATATTTAGAATAAAAGTAATAGAATGTGAAGACCTAGAAAAAACACTAAAAGAAATAAAGAAAAATAAATTTAAAATAGTAGTATCATCTTTGCAAGCAAAAACAAGTATATATGATATTAACTATAATAAAAAAGTAATAGTAATAGGAAACGAAGCAAATGGAGTAGAAGAAAAAATTCAAAACTTAGCAGATGAAAAAATAAAAATACCAATGCTTGGAAAAACAGAGAGTCTAAATGCTTCAGTTGCAACAGGAATAATTTTATATGAATATGTAAGACAAAAATTAAAATGAGAATGAGAATGAGAAAAAAGGGGACGGGGCAATTTTGTCTCACAGACGAATTCTTTTGCCTTTTTTACTATGTGAGACAAAATTGCCCCGTCCCCAAAAGTCTCAAAGAAAGAAGGAAAGAGAAATGAAAGTAAATGTAGTAATGGTAGAACCAGAGATTCCACAAAATACGGGCAATATCGCAAGAACTTGTGCTGCAACAGGTACTAAATTGCATTTGGTACACCCTCTTGGATTTAGTGTTTCTGAAAAAGCAGTAAAAAGAGCAGGTCTTGATTATTGGGATAAAGTAGAGATAGAAGAACATGATTCTTTAGAAAAGTTTTTGGAAAAATATCCTCCAGAAGAAAATAATATGTTTTTTTCCACAACAAAGGGAAAACATGTGTATTCTGAACCTGATTATAGTAAAATGGATGAGATATTTTTATTATTTGGAAAAGAAACAAAAGGACTTCCAGAGGATTTGTTAAAAAAATATATTGATAAGACAATTAGAATACCTATGAGAAAAACTTTAAGGTCATTAAATTTATCTAATTCAGTTGCAATAGTTTTATATGATGTGTTAAGACAAAAGAATTTTGGCGATTTAGAAGAGATTAGCAGTTATTTTGATGAATAATAAAAAATGTTGTCGAATATTGCGACGAAAAATCTAAAAAGAAGAGAAGAAAGTATTGGATTTTCTTCTCTTTTATGTTATTAATATAAATATCTATTCAATAAATTTTTATTCAATATTTTATATCAAAAATTAAATCTTGAAAAAATCAAAGGAAAAGTAAGTAAAAGGGTGAAAGGAGGTGAAAGTGCATTCAAAATCTACTTTTAAATTAAAATTAATTTGTAAATAAACAGAATATATAATAAGGAGGATTAGAATTGAAAGCTTTTACCTATTATGATTACATTCAATGTATTCATAGCATTAGACTAAACAAAGGACAAGGGCTTGCAGAAGGACAAGCAGAATATCAAATAGGTGAAAAAAAGAAACGAAAATTAAAAAATGAGAATAGTAAATTAGTAAAGACAATATTTAATAATAAAGAAGAAATGGCAAAATTAATAAATGGTTTCTTAAATCCAAATAGAAAAATAAATAGTAAAGATTTAATAAGATATACTAATAGTAATTTTGTAAAAAGGTATAAGTCAGAAAAAGATAATATTTTTTATAAACTAAAAAATGAAGAAATATATTTTTTCGTTGAACATCAAAGTTCAATAGATAACAAAATACCAGAAAAGATTTTAAATTATTCGATAGATATAATTCAAGAATGGAGTAGGACAAGAAAAAGTGAAAAAAGAAATAACTATCCAATAATTATACCAATTATTATTTATACAGGAAAAGAAAAGTGGAAAATAGATAGTAATTTAAAAAATATACAACAAGATTATTATGATTTTGAAAATAGCCAAATTAATATAGAATATAATCTTATAGAAGTAAATAAAATCTCAAAACAAAAGTTACTTAATCAAAATAGTTTCTTTGGCTATTGTATGGTTTTAGAAAAATCAAAAGGCGAAAAAGAAATAGAACAAAATTTAAATTTAATTTTTAAATCAGATAAAAATAATGAATATATAGAAAAACTACAAAATATAATAATGTATTTTATATTTAATATGTCAGAAGAAACAAAAGAGAGAATACTAAAAAGATTTGAAAAAAATATGGAAAGAAAACAAAATCACACATAAACTTATAGGTTAAAAATACCACAAATACTTTACATATATAACAAAAAATATATTGACAAATGAAACTTATGATGTTATATTTACTCATAAAGAAGGAAGTGATAATATGTATATTGACTATGATTTAATAGGACAAAGAATAAGAGAGGCAAGAAGAAAAAAGGGATGGTCACTAGATAAACTTTCAGAAGAAATTGATGTTGCAGTTGCATATTTAAGTAGAGTAGAAACAGGTTCAGCACATATAAATTTAAAAAGATTAGTACAAATTTCTAAAGTATTAGATGAACCGATTGAAAAATTAATTAGTGGAACAATCCCAACACAAGAGAACTATTTAGATAAAGATTTATATGATATTTTAATTAAATGTACACCTGCAAAACAAAAGTTAATATATAATATAGCAAAAATAGTTTCAGGCTCAAACTTTGTATAGACAAGGCTTTACAAAAATTGCAAAATAGTATAAACTACATTTATGGAAAACTTAAAAAACATATAAAGGTGATAATAAATGTATTTAAAAAGATTAGAATTGCAAGGATTTAAGTCATTTGCAGATAAAACAGTATTAGAATTTATGCCAGGAATTACAAGTGTAATAGGACCAAACGGCTCAGGAAAAAGTAATATATCAGATAGTATAAGATGGGTACTAGGAGAGCAAAGTATGAAGTCACTTCGAGGGTCAAAATCCTTAGATGTAATATTTGCAGGTACTCAAAATAGAAAATCCCTAGGGTTTGCAGAAGCTTCTTTAGTATTTGATAATTCTGATGGTACTTTACCAATTGAATATACAGAAGTTACAGTAACAAGAAAAATATATAGAAGCGGAGAAACAGGATATTATATAAATAAAACACCATGTAGACTAAAAGATGTATTAGAACTATTTATGGATACAGGAATAGGCAAAGATGGTTATTCAATAATTGGACAAGGAAAGATTGATGAAATACTAAGTAATAAATCAGAAGATAGAAGACACATTTTTGAAGAAGCAGCAGGAATAGTAAAATATAGAGCAAGAAAACAAGAAGCTGAAAAGAAGTTAGAACATACAAAATTAAATTTACTTAGAATAAATGATATTTTAGCTGAAATAGAATCAAATATAGAACCATTAAAAGTACAATCAGAAAAAGCAAAAAAATATTTAAATCTGCGTGAAGAACTAAAAAGTATTGAAATTGGACTATTTATATATAACATAGAAAAATATAAAAAAGAATTAGAAGAAATAGTAAAAGATGAAGAAATATATAATTCGCAATGTAGTGAAGAAGAAGGAAAACTAGAAAGTATAAAAAATCTAAAAGAAACATTAAAAGCAGAAATAGATGAGATAACAAACAATATAGAGCAAATATCAAATTTAGGCTTTGAAAGTCAAAAAGAAATTGAAATGTTAAACTCAGATATAAATGTAGCTAAAACAAGAATCTCAAATAATAAAGAAAATAGAGAAAGACTAGAAAAAGAAATAGAAGAATTTCAAGAAAGAATAAAAGAATTAGAAGAAGAGATAAAACAAAAACAAGAAAAAAGATTAAATTTGAAAGAAAATAAAGAAAAATTCGAAAAAGAACTAAAAGAAAAAGAAGAAGAACTAGAAAAATTAACAAAAACATTATCACAAAAAGAACTAGAAATAGAGAAAAATAAACAACAAGTAGAAGAAAATGTAGATAGAAAATATAATTTACAATCAGATATAAATACAGAAAAAATAAACATAGAAAATGGAGAAAAAAGAGAAAAACAAATAGCTTCAGAAATAGCAACAAATATATCTGAATTAGATAGTACAAGACTAGAAAAAGAAGATATATCAAAAACATTTTATGAAATAGAAGATAAAAGAAATAAAATACTAAATAATCAAAAAGAAATAAATGATAAAAAACAAAAAGCAGAAACAAAAATAAAAGAATATGAAAGAAATATTACAATTCTTCAAAATGAAGTAAGAATGAAAGAAACTAGATTAAAGTTTTTGATAGAAACAGAAAAAGAAAAAGAAGGATATATAAAAAGTGTAAAAAATCTATTAAAAGACACAGAAACAAATAAGGAACTGGGAAAAGGTATGCATGGAGTTTTAGCAAATATAATAGAAGTTCCAGAAGAATACCAAACAGCAATAGAAATGTGTCTAGGTATGAGTTTGCAAAATATAGTAACAGATACAGAAGAGGATGCAAAAAAACTAGTAGAACATTTAAGAAAAAACAATCTAGGTAGAGCATCATTTTTACCAATTAGCTCTGTTAGAGGCAAAAAACTAGACAAAATAAAAATTAAAGAAGATGGATATATAGGAATTGCATCAGATTTAATAAAATATGACAAAAAATATCAAGACATAATAGAAAATTTACTTGGTAGAACAGTAATTGTAGATAAGATGGAAACTGCAATAAAAATTGCCAAACAAAATAAATATGCCTTTAGAATAATAACTCTAGAAGGAGATGTAATAAATCCATCAGGAGCAATTACAGGAGGTTCTGTTGCTAAAAAAACTGTAAATATTCTAGGTAGAGGAAGAGAAATAGAAAAACTAGAAAAAGAAATTAAAACAAAAAATAAGAAAATAGAAAGCCTAGAAGAAGAAAAGAAAGATTTTGAAAAATCAATAGTAGATATATTTGAAGAATCAAAAAATCTAGAAAAAGAACTACAAGAAATAGATATAACATATGCAACAGAAAAGCAAAAACTATTATCTATTGAACAAAATATTTCAAAACTAGAAACGAGAATATCAAAATTAAAAGAAGAAAAAGAAAACATTAAAAAACAAAAAGAAGAATCTAATATAAAAATAGAAAATACTAAAAAAGAAATAGAAAGATTGAATAAAGAAACAGAAGAAATAACAAAAGTTATAAATGAATATGCGTCTTTAAATAAAGATAATCAAAAATATATAGATGACTTAAATTTTGATATTACAAATTTAAAAATATCAGTTAGTTCTTTTGATGAAAGTGAATCATCAATTGATGAAATCCAAGAAAGAATTAACCAAGACATTGAAAATAGCAGAAAAAGTATTGAAAATAAAAAGGTTCAAATAGAAAAACTAAAACAAGACGATTTTAATTTAGAAAAATCTATTGAAGAAACAAAAGAAAAGATAGAAGAAATAAAACAAAATGTAGAAACAAGTGGAACAAAAATAGAAGAATTAAAAAATTCAAGAATCCAAAAAAATAAAAAGCTAGAAGAAAAAGAAAAAGAAATAACAGAAAAATTTAACCAAATAGAAGATTTAAAAGCTCAAATAGTAAAAGTTGATGTTAAAAAGACAAAATTAGAAGAAGAAATAAATAACATCATAAACAAAATGTGGGAAGAATATGAAACAACACCAAATAATGTAGAAGAATATAAAAAGCCAGAAAATGTGGCATTAACTCAAAAACAAGTAAATTCTTTAAGAAAAGAAATGAGAGAATTAGGAAGTGTTAATTTAGATTCAATAGAAGAATATAAATCACTAAAAGAAAGATATGACTTTATGAATGAACAAAGATTAGACTTAGAAAATACAATGGCAAAACTAAGAAAAGTAATTCAAGAAATGACAACTACTATGAAAGAACAATTCAAAAAACAATTTGAAGTGATTAATAAAAACTTTAGTGAAGTATTTAAAGAATTATTTGGTGGAGGAAAAGCAGAACTTTCACTAGAAGATGAAGAAAATATCTTAGAATGTGGAATAAATATTACAGTACAACCACCAGGAAAGAAACTTCAAAATATGATGCTTTTATCAGGTGGAGAAAAAGCCTTTACTGCAATTGCTTTGCTTTTTGCAATTTTAAAAATGAATCCAGCACCATTTTGTGTATTAGATGAGATTGAAGCAGCTTTAGATGATGTAAATGTATATAGATTTGCAGAATATTTAAAGAAATTTTCTAAACAAACTCAATTTTTAGTAATAACACATAGAAAAGGAACAATGGAAGCAGCAGATACAGTATATGGTGTAACAATGGAAGAAAACGGAATATCAAAACTTTTATCTATGAAATTAAAAGCTTAACTAAAAACGCATCAAAAGATGCGTTTTTATATTACCATTTTCAAAATTCCTAAAAAAATAAGTAAAAAATTAAGTAATAAAAAATATATGTGCTACATAAATATTAAATAAACAAAAGAATTTTTAAAAATACTAATTGGACAAGGAGGATATTTATGTGGGAAACACTAAGAAAAGAAGAAGTATTAAAAAAATTAAAAACTAATAGAAAGGAAGGATTAACAAATGACGAGGTAAAATTTAGACAAGAAAAATATGGAGAAAATCAATTAAGCGAAAAAAACAAAGAAACAATATTAAAAAAATTTATTAAACAATTTCAAGATTTTATGATAATAATTTTAATTATTGCATCAATAGTATCTGCAGGAGTTTCATATTTTCAAGGAGAAAATGACTATATAGATTCAATAATAATTTTAGTAATAGTAATATTAAATAGTATTATGGGAGTAATACAAGAAGTAAAAGCAGAAAAAGCAATAGAGGCACTAAAACAGATGACACCACCAAAGGCAAAAGTAATAAGGGAGGGAAAAACAAAAGATATAAATGCAAAAGAACTAGTTCCTGGAGATATGGTAATTTTAGAAGCTGGAAACATAGTACCTGCAGATTGTAGATTAATAGAATGCTTTAATTTAAAAGTAGAAGAATCAAGCCTAACAGGTGAAACAGAAGGTATAGCAAAAAATGCAGAAGTAATTTGTAAAAAAGATATCCCATTAGGAGATAAAATTAATATGGTATATATGGCAAGTACAGTAGTTAATGGGCATGCAAAAGCAGTAGTTACAGATATAGGAATGAATACAAAAGTTGGACAAATAGCAGACATGATAAATCAAAATGAATCACCAGAAACACCAATACAAAAAAAGCTTGGAAAAGTAGGAAAAACTTTAGGAATAATATGTTTAGTAATTTGTGTGATAATTTTTGTAATAGGTTTAATTAGAAAAATAAATCCAATAGAAATGTTTATGACATCAGTAGGACTAGCAGTTGCAGCAATTCCAGAAGGACTACCTGCGATAGTTACAATAGTACTATCTATTGGAGTAACAAAAATGGCAAAGAAAAATAGTATAATAAGAAAATTACCAGCAGTAGAAACATTAGGAAGCTCAAAAGTAATATGTTCAGATAAAACAGGAACACTAACACAAAATAAAATGAAAGTAGTAGAAATAAAATCAAAAGACAAAGACTTTACATTAGAACTTGCTAATATGTGTACAGACTGTGAGATAATATATAAAGATAAAAAAGAAGAAGTAACAGGTGACCCAACAGAAGTTGCAATAGTAGAAGAAGCATTAAAAAGAGGAAAAAATAAAATAGAATTATATCAACATATGCCAAGAATAAATGAAATATCTTTTGACTCAAATAGAAAAATGATGACAACTATTCACAAAATAAATGGTGGATATAGAATAATTACAAAAGGAGCATTAGAAGCATTAAGTACAAGATGTGTTAAAGAAATAGGAGAAAACTCATTTAATAAAATAAAAATACAAAATGAAAATCTAAAAATGGCAAATGAAGCTTTAAGAGTTTTAGCAGTTGCATATAAAGATGTGGAAGTACTTCCATCCACAATAAACTCACAAAATGTGGAAAACAATCTGATTTTTGTAGGTTTAATTGGAATGATGGATCCACCAAGAGAAGGAGTAGAAGAAGCAATAAGAGATTGCAGATATGCAGGAATAAAAACTGTAATGATAACAGGAGACCATATAGCAACAGCAACAGCTATTGCTAAAAAACTAAAAATTTTACTTCCTGGAGATAAAGCAATTACTGGTAAAGAATTAGATAATATGAAACAAGAAGATTTAGAAAAAGATATAAAAGACTATTCAGTATTTGCAAGAGTTACACCAGAACATAAAGTAAGGATTGTAAAAGCATGGCAAAAAACTGGAGCAGTTGTTGCTATGACAGGAGACCGGAGTAAATGATAGCCCAGCACTTAAAAAAGCAGACATTGGAATAGCAATGGGGAAAAATGGAACAGATGTAGCAAAAAATGCTTCAGATATGATACTTACAGATGATAATTTTGTCACAATTGTAGAAGCGGTAAAACAAGGAAGAAATATATATGATAATATAACAAAAGCAATACATTTTTTAATTGCAACAAATATAGGAGAAATTGTAACAATATTTTTAGGATTAATTCTAGGGTTTGACTCTCCACTTCTTGCAATACAATTACTTTGGATAAACTTAATAACAGATTCTTTCCCAGCAATAGCAATAGGGTTAGAGCCACCAGAAAAAGATATTATGAAAAGAAAGCCTGTAGATAGAAGGCAAGGAATATTTGCAAATGGATTATGGAATAGAATAATAGTTGAAGGAATAATGATTGGAGCATTAACATTACTTGCATTTAGTATAGGAAATAAATATTATGGTTTAGAAGTTGCAAGAACAATGGCATTTTTAACTATAGGAATGACAGAATTAATACATAGTGTTAATATAAAAAGTGATAAATCACTATTTAAAACAGGAATTTTAGAAAATAAATTTTTGATAGGAAGTCTAGTATTAGGTGTGTTAGCACAAGTAATAGTAGTTTTAATACCAACACTTGCAAATATTTTTGATGTAGTTTCGTTAGACTCAGTTCAATGGTTAATCACAATTATAATATCTATTATGCCAATACCAATAATGGAAGTACAAAAAATGATAAATAATAGAAATAGAGGAAAAGTAATTTTTATGGAAAAACAAGAAGTATAGGGAAGGAAAAATAAAGAAGTGCAACTAGTAAGTAAAAATGTAAGTAAAAATGCCCGAAAAAAGGCTTGCAAACATGTAAAAAATATGATAAAATAGCTATGTTTTAAAAAAGCGATGCTTTTTAAAAAAAATCTCTACTTACTAAAAAAGGTAGGTTATAATCCATAGGGAGGTGAAAATGATGAATAAATACGAAAGTATTATCATTGTTAACCCAAATGTTGATGAAGCTGGACTAAAAGCTTTAGAAGAAAAATTTACAGGGTTAATTAATGAAAATGGTAAAGTAGAATCAGTTGAAAACATGGGTAAAAAGAAATTAGCTTATGAAATCAAAAAATTCACAGAAGGTACATATATGTTATTCAACTTTGAATCTAAACCAGAAGCAATAGCTGAACTTGAAAGAGTTTACAGAATTACAGATGATATAATAAAATTTATCGTTGTAAAAAAAGAAGCATAATTTTAAAAATTAAATAAAGAAATAGGGGCCTTTATTTAAAGTAAAGAAAGGTGAGAAAAATGAACAAAGTAATTTTAATGGGAAGATTAACAAGAGACCCAGAAGTAAGATACACACAAACAAACAATACATTAGTAGCATCTTTTAGTCTTGCAGTAAATAGAAGATTTGTAAGACAAGGAGAAGAAAGACAAGCAGACTTCATAAATATAGTAGCATGGAGTAAACTAGGAGAATTTTGTAGTAAATACTTTAAGAAAGGTCAACAAGTAGGCATTATTGGAAGAATACAAACAAGAACTTGGGATGATGACCAAGGAACAAAACATTATGTAACAGAAGTTGTTGCAGAAGAAGCATATTTTGCAGATAGTAAAAGAGATGGAGATGCAGGAGCAAATTCATTTGAAAACACATTTGGAAATACTGCACCAGGAAGTATGGGAGCAGACTTCGAAGTATCTTCAAGTGATGACCTACCATTCTAATTAAAGTTAGGGGGGAAAATAAAAATGGCAGATAAAAAACAAAATAGAAAAAATAAAAACTATGATGAGGATTACAATCCAAGATTTAGAAAACAAAGAAAAAAAGTATGTTTATTATGTAGTGACAAAAACTTTGAATTAGATTACAAAAATCCTGAACAACTAAAAAAATTCATAAATGATAAAGGAAAAATACTACCAAGAAGAACAACAGGAGCTTGTAGCAAACATCAAAGAGATATTACAACAGCAGTAAAAAGAGCAAGACATATTGCTATATTACCATACACACAAAACTAAGATATAAAAAATAAAGTTAAAAATAATAAACCAAACTCAAATTATTAAACTAAAAGTTTAGTAATTTGAGTTTTTTTTCACTTAAAAACTAATGAAAAGCACATTATATAACCTTTTTTGTAACAAAAATGTAAAGAAATAAAATACGATAAAACATTGACTTAATTCAGAAAGAAATGTAAAATATATTTGAAAAACTAGTTTTAATATATAAATAGCAAAAGAACCTTGAAAAATAAATATATCTTTGTTTAAAAATATTTTAAAGGGAAATACTATTTATATATTTAGAATTAGTATAAATAATTAAATGTATAAAAAATTAATAGTAAATAAAAATAATAAACAAAAGAAAGGAGAATTTAGATGAAAATAAATCTAAAGAAAAACAAGGGTATAACACTAATTGCATTGGTAATAACAATAATAGTGTTACTAATACTTGCAGGAGTATCAATAGCAATGCTAACAGGACAAAATGGAATACTTTCGCAAGCTCAAAATGCAAGTACACAAACAGAAATAGCAGAAGCAAAAGAACAAGCACAGATGGATATAATGGCATGGCAATCAGAAAGGCTAGAAAATGGACAAGATGCAACATTAAATGACTAAACAATAAAAACAATACTAACAGGAAAAGACTATGTAAAAGAATTAAAAGATACAAGCTTTATATCAGCAAAAGGAGACCATGAAATACAATATTCAGATTTGTATACAAATGGAAATAACCAAGGAGGAGGAACAGCAAACGCAGGAGAAGAAGTAACAAAACCAAGTACATGGCCAGAAAATGATAAAGTAAAAGCAATATCAGACGGAGCAGGAAACACAATACCATTACCAATAGATTTTTATTATGTAGGAGGAACAAAGACAGAAGGAGTAGTAATATCAGATGCACCAAATGATGATATGGATAACACAGCAGAAGGAAATCAATTTGTATGGGTGCCAGTAGACAATTATGATGACTTTCAAAGACAAGTAGGATATTTTTTAGGAAATTTAAATGTAACAACATGGCCATCAACTTATGGAGAAGCAGATAGTACAGGAGTAAACCAATATTTAGCTGATAATAGTATGCAAGAAACAGATACAACAAAACAAGAAGCAATGGCAATGTATGAAAGTGTAAAAGACTATGGAGGATTTTATATAGGTAGATTCGAAGCAGGGCAAGAAGATGGAAATTTAGTAGTGAAAAAAGGAAAAGCAGTATATAACAATGTACCATGGTCAGCAAATGGAAGTAATATGCAAGAAACAACAGGAACAACAGGAGGAGCAGTAGAACTATCAAGAAATTTTGATAGTAGATATGAAAATCAAAGCGTGACAAGTACATTGTGCTATGGAGTGCAATGGGATGCAACAATGAATTTTATAGACCCTAATTATATAACAAATGCAACTATAGGAACACCTGCATGTAGTGAAGATTCATATGTAAGAGATAGTACAGGACAAGGTAACTATTTAGATGATGATAGTACAAACAACCTAGGAAATACAGGAGCAAAAGAAGAATATAAAATAAAGAATATATATGATTTAGCAGGAAATGTATTTGAATGGACAATGGAGTCTTGCAGCACCAACCGCCGAGTGAGTAGGGGAGGCTATTACAACGGTTCTGGCTCTGAGTTTCCAAGTTCTTATCGTGTCATCTATAGGCCTGACAATACCTTTCCTTCCGTCGGTTTCCGTGTCACTTTATATTTGTAGTACTGAATGCTGTGAAAACCAATACTATAATATATAGAAGAGTTATTTTAAAAATCTAAATTTAATTTAATATGTTACTTAACGAATCGAAGATACGTTAAGTAGGAAATTTTCTTTCTTTACCAAATTCGTTTTAAAAAACGGATTTGGAATAGCAAAGAAAATTTCCACTGACGTGGCGCCACTGACGTGGCGTTTTTTGTGCTTTTAAAGCACAAAAAATGTCACGAAAATATAAGTAAATATTAATAAATAATAATTTAAACATGAAAAAAGAAAGTGGTGGTAAACATGAGTTTTAGTAAGATGATGGAATTATTACAAAGAAAAAATAAAGGAAAAGTAGTTATGTGTAATGCAGGAAATTTCTATATAGCAATAGGAAAAGATGCAGTATTATTAAACAAATTATTAGACTTAAAAGTTACATGTTTTAAAACTGAAGTTTGTAAGGTAGGATTTCCAATAGAATCATTAGAAAAATATATAGATTTAATACATGAGAAAAAATATGGATATATAGTATATTACTTTAATCAAGAAAAAGAAGAATTAGAAGTTTTACTAGAATATGCAGGAAAAAAGAAAAACGAAGAAATTATAGAAAATGTTAATTGTTATATTTGTAAACATAGTACAAAATACTATAGAAAAGAAGATAAATACATAAAAGCGGTTTCGAAGTTATATGAAGAAGAAATAGAAAACAAAGGAAAAATAACTAAAAAACCAGAAAATATAAATGGAAAGGGCTATAAAAGGATATGTCAAATAAACAAGAACAAGAAAATAAATTAATATTAATACCAAAAGCAGAAAAATATATAGAATATATGTTACAAGTAATATTTAAACTTCCAAGAACAGAAAAGTTTAGTATAGGAACAGAATTTAAATTAAGTTTATACCAAATGATGAGAAATATTATGATGATTTCAAAAATAGAAAAAATAAATATATTAAGATATTTAAATGAAATAGATAGCCTGTTAAACACTCAAAGAATATATTTAAGAATAATGAAAAAGAATAAATGGATAGACGAAAAGAAGTTTAAGGTAGCGATGGAATTAATATATGAAATAGGAAAAATACTAGGAGGATTAATTAAATATTATGCCAAAAACATTAAGAAATAAATACTATAAATATCTAACATATGAAAAATTAATGGAAGCACATATTAAATCAAGGAAAGGAAAAGGATATAGGAAAGAAATAATAAATTTTAATTTAAAACAAGAAGAATATATTATGTATTTATTAGATAAATTAAAGAAAAAAACATATAAACATGGAGGATATCAAGTTTTTTATATAAAAGAGCCAAAGGTAAGAAAGATTGAAAAATCAAGATATATAGATAGAGTAGTGCATACATGGTTAGTGGATAATTTCTTAGAACCTACATTTGTTCCACAATTTTTAAATACATCATATGCTTGTTTAAAGAAAAGAGGAATGCATAAAGCATGTTTAGATTTACAAAAAGCAATGAAACATTGCAAAAGAATATGGGATAAATATTATGTGCTAAAGATGGACGTGTCAAAATATTTTGATAATATTAATAAAGAAGTTTTATTAAATATTTTAAAAAAGAAAATAAAAGATGAAGATTTAATGTGGTTAATTAAAGAAATATTATATACACAAAAAAGAGAAAAAGGATTAGAAATAGGAAACTATACATCACAAATATTTGCAAATATATATTTAAATGAAGTAGATATCTATATAAAACATAGTTTAAAAGTGAAATATTATTTTAGATATATGGATGATAGTGTAATTTTAGTAAAAACAAAAGAAGAAGCAAAAACGTTATTAGAAAAAATAAAGATATTTTTAAAAGAAAATTTGAAACTAGAATTAAATAAAAAGACACAAATATTTAAAAACAAACAAGGAGTTAATTTTTGTGGATATAAAATAAATGAATATAGATTAAAGATAAGAGATAATGGAAAAAGAAAATTAAAGAAAAAAATAAAATATTTAAAAGAAGAAATAAAAAGAGGAAACTTAACAAGTAAAGAAGCAAAAAAATATTTAACAGGACATATGGGATATATAAAAATAGCAAATACATATAATTTAGAGCAAAAATTATTTTATACAGAAGAAACTTAGTACAGTAAAAATATATTAAATCAGGGATAAATCGAAACCTATAGCGATTCCAACAATCCATGCGTTAATAGAGGAGGCAAGTACAACAATAGTAACAATTATACTAGCAATCGCAACAATGACATGCCTACCAATGCGAACGTTAACAATGCTTTTCGTCCACTCTAATACAAATTCTAGATTATATATTTTAAGGAATGTATACAATGATGGTATTAGTATTAAAGAGATTTATTCCTTCCGAATATTGGTAAAAATGTATCAGTAAAATAGGTGTTAGTAAATAAGAATTTGAAAATACTTATTTTACGCATATATATTTATGTTTAAGGGAGAAAAGAATGAATGAATGTTTTTTTATAGGGGAAATAATTAGTGATTTAGATTTTGAATTTCTAATAAATAGTAAAAATATTTCCATTATAAAATTTAAAATTAAATTAGAAGACGAAAATACAATTATTGTTAAAGGATATAATAATATAGCAGATTTTTGCTATAAAAACTTAAAATGTAATGATAAAGTGTTCATTTGTGGAAAAATTGACAGTAGAATGGAAATAATTATTAATGAAATTTCAAAATAAATGTTTATTAATTAGTAAAAATAATGTATAATAGTAAAAGAAAATAATTAAAATATAGAATAAAAGAAGAAAAATTATGAAAAACTAAAGATAAGGTTAGGTGAGAAATATGGAATTAAAAAAAGAAATTGAAAAAGAATTAGAAATACTAAAAGAATTAATTTTACAAGATAAAGAAGAAGAAGTAAAAAAACAAAAAAGTATTTTAGATAAGTTACTTAATAAATACTTAAAAGACTTATAGAAATAAAATACTATCATAGTTAGTGTTACTTCGTTTATACTATTTTCAAATTTTGTTAAGATAAATAAAAATATAATAAAATAGGTGGTATAAATGAGAAAAATAAGTACAGTAAAAATCGGAAATACTTTAAAAGAAATAAGAAGAAGTAATGGATACACACAAGAAAAACTAGCAGAAGAAATAGAAGTATCAGTAAGATATATAAGTGATATAGAGCAAGATAGGTCAAAACCTTCATATGAAGTTCTAATCAGATTTTGTAATTTATTTAAAATAAGTATGGACCAGATATTTAGTAAATATATAAAAATAAGAGATAACAAAACATTAGAATATTCAATCACAGGATTTGATAAATTAGCAAAAAAAGATAAAGAAACAATAGAAAACTTAATAATGTATTTTAATAAAAGTAAAATGGAAAAATAAAATGTATAAAAGGCAGTAACTAATATAAATAATCTATAGTTATTGCTTTTTTCCATATTTGACTTAAAAGATAAAAAGTAAAAATCTTCATAAAAAATTAATAATGAAAATCGTTTACAATAAAAAAATGATATGATATAATTTCCTATGAATAAAACAAAAGAGGTGAAGTAATTGAACCAGATATTAGCAGTAGAAACTAAAAAGAAAGAAAAAAAGCAAAAAAAATCTAAAGCTCCAAGTGGACCAGTAGAAATAACAAGTATATTGAGATTTTTTGCAATAATAACACTTATTTTTGGAATACTTATGATATGTAGTGGTTCATACTCTATGTATTTAAACACACAAACAGTAAACCAAAATGCAAAACCAACTATAAACGTAGTTGAAAATGGAGATAAGTTAGAGCTAACTGTTAGTCATAGTAGAGAATTAGTAAGTGTAACATATAGATGGAACGATGAGGAAGAAACTGAAATTCAAACAAATGGAAATAGAGAAGTAAGTGAAACTATAGATATACCATCAGGAACAAACACATTAAATATATATGCAAGAGATATAAATGGACAAGAAGTAAGATATGAACAAAACTATACAATCCAAGGAGATATAACAATAGACTTTTCAATAGAATCAGACGGATTAAAAATAACAACACAAGGAAAAGACCAACTTTCATATATGACATACAGATGGGACGACGAAGAAGAAACTAGAGTAGATATTAATAACACATCTTTTGAACAAACTATAGAAATACCAAAAGGACAACACACATTAACAGTAGTAGTTGTAGATGTAAATAATAAAACAGAAACAAAAGAACAAGAAGTAAAAGGAGTAACAAAACCAACAATTAATATTTCTCTAGACCAAGAGAACGGAGAACTAGGATTTTTAGTAACAGTAACAGATGAAGAAGGACTAAGAAGAATAGAATTTACTTTAAATGAAGAAGAAAGATATAAACAAGAATTTGATGATAATACTAAAGAATTTTCATACAAATTCCCAATCAGAGAAGGAGAAAATAAAATTCTAGTAAAAGCATATAACATAAATGATGTGACAGAAGAAGCAGGTGCTAGATTTCAAAATTAATAAATAAAAGCCTCCTACTTATTAGTAGGAGGTTTTTCGTAAGGAGAAAAGATGAAACAAGAATTTATATATTTACTCACATATTTCATAATATATTCATTTTTAGGTTGGGTAATGGAATCAATTTTTAGAACATTTTGTGAGAAAAAAATAATAAATACAGGATTTTTAAAAGGACCATTTTGCCCAATTTATGGAATTGGTGCAATAATAATGATAACACTACTTAGTGGTCTAAAAGATGCACCAGTACTCCTATTTTTAATTTCATTTATAGTATTAACAATATGGGAATACTTAGTAGGAGTATTACTTGAAAAACTATTTCAAACAAAATATTGGGATTACTCAGACCATAAATTTAACTATAAAGGAAGAATATGTCTTACAAACTCTCTTGCATGGGGAATTTTAGGAGTATTATTTACAAAATATATTCATCCATTTATTGAACAAATAGTTATACGGAATAGATGATAAAATTCAAATATTTGTTATAATAATTTTATCAATAGTAGTATTAGTAGATGCTATAACAAGTATTATAAAAGTTAAAAACATTAAACCAGCACTAGAAAAAGTAGAAAACTTAAACAAAGAAATAATGGAAAAATTAAAAGAACTAAAAAATATAGCAAAAGAAGTAGAAGAAGGCAAAAACAAAACAACAGAAAATATACAAGTTTTAGTAGAAGATTTAAAAAGAAAGAGAAACAAGATTATGAAAAGATTATACAAAAACGTAAACCGTTTGAAAAAAGCCTTCCCTGCAATTAGTTCAAAAGAATTTACAGAAGTATTAAATAAAAAGATAGAAATTAAAAAGAAAAAGAAATAAAATACCAAAAGGGCTTGCAATTAGCAAGTCCTTTTGTATATAATAGGAATGATTAAAAAAGAGAAGAAAAGGTGATATAGATGGTACAAGAAATATACATTATTGATGATGATGATTCGTCAATTGTAATATTTAGAGAATTATTTAAAAATGATAAAGAATATAAGTTCATAAGTGTAAAAACAGAACAAATAGATGTAGCACTAAAAAACATACCATCCTTAATAGTAATAAATGAAGATGCAATAGATAGAGATGTTGTAGACTTATGTAGGAAAATAAGAAAAGACGAAGATAACACAATAACACCAGTTATAGTTGTATCATCAAAAAATACAAAAGACCATAGGATAAGGATTTTGCAAGAATCAATAGAATATTTTATAAAAAAACCTGTAGATGAAGAATACCTGTATTATACAGTAAAAAACTTAAGTAGGTTACTTGCAAGTAACAGAAGGGTAAGTCCACTTACTGGACTTCCAGGAAATGTACAGATTCATGCAGAATTAAAGAAAAGGATAAGTAGAAATGAAGATTTTTCAGTGCTATACTTAGACTTAGACAATTTTAAAGCATATAATGATGTATATGGTTTCTTAAAAGGAGACCAAATTATAGAATTTACAGCAGATACAATAGTAAATTCAGTACATAGTGATAAAATAGAAAATACATTTGTAGGACATATTGGTGGAGATGACTTTGTTGCAATAGTTCCTGGATGTAACTGTGAAGAATTATGCCAAAATATATTAGCAGAATTTGATAAAAAAATAGGAGCATTTTTCACAGAAGAAGATATGGAGCAAGGATATATAGAAGTTGCAAATAGAAAAGGAATAATAGAACAATTCCCACTAACCTCTTTATCAATAGGAGTAGTTGTTGCAGATGCAGGAAGATTTCATAATATACTAGAAATAGGAGAAATTGGAGCACAAGTAAAACATGCAGCAAAATCAGTTATGGGAAGTAGTTACGCAATAGATAGAAGAAAAAACAGTATATAAAACAAAAGAACTCTTAATATAATTATACACAATTTATATTGAGAGTTTTTATATACAAAAAGAAAGGAGAATTACATGGAATTAGTAGACATTGTAGATGAAAACAATAACCTAACAGGAGAAGTAGAAGATAGATGGGTAGCATATGAAAAAGGAAAATGGAGAAGAACAGTTTCAAGTTGGATAATGAACAAAAAAGGAGAAGTATTGCTACAAAAAAGAGCATTAACTAAAAGAAGAACACCAGGTAAATGGTCTAAAACAGGTGGACAGGTAGATAAAGGTGAAAGTGTAGGAGAGGCAATATTTAGAGAAGTAAAAGAAGAACTAGGAATAGAAATTTCAAAAGAACAGATAAAAGTAGTGAATATAAAGAAAAATGAAATAAATAGACATTTTTCATATAACTATATATTTGTTGTAGACTATAAAATAGAAGAATATACTATTCAAAAAGAAGAAGTAGATGAAGTAAAATATGTATCAATTGAAGAAATTGAAGAATCAGCAAGAAAAAAAGATGAAAGATATAATTTTTCTAACTGGACAGAGGAAGATATTAACAGAGAAATTAATTTATTAAAAGAAAAAAGAAAAGAGATTTTAGGTGAGTAATATGGAAATAAGAAAAATGAGATATGAAGATATAGAAAAAATAGTAGATATAAACATAAGAGATTGGAAAAAAGTATATAAAGGAATAATTGATGATGATACATTAAATAACCTAAATAGAAACGAGAAAATTGAAAGATGGAGAAAAAACTATAATAAAGATAATGTAATTATTGCTGAAGAAAATGAAATTGTAGTTGGATATTGTAAATATTCAAGTAATGTAAAATATGAAAACACTGATATAGATTCTGAAATATTAGCAATATATGTAGACTATGATAATATTGGGCATGGAACGGGTAGAAAATTAATGGAATATGTAAAAAATGACTTAAAAGAAAAAGGAAAAAAGAAAATGGTATTATGGTGTTTAGAAGAAAACAAAATAGGAAGAGGATTTTACGAGAAAATGGGAGGCAAACTAATAACTCCTGAAAAATATTTTGAAAAAGAAGGTAAGAAATATAAAGAAGTTGGATATATATATGATATTTAAATAATATGGGAGATGAAATTATGGATTTAACTTTAGATGTTGAGGATTACAAATTAAACATAAGAACAGCAGGACTAATAATACATAACAATAAAGTATTAACACATAGAGATGTAACAAAAGACCATTATTGTTTACCAGGAGGTAGAGTGGAATTAGGAGAATCATCAGATAAAACAATTAAAAGAGAAATGGAAGAAGAGCTTGGAAAAGAAATAGAAATAATAGAATATGTATCAACAATTGAGAATTTCTTTGAAATGGAAGGTAAGAAATACCATGAAATATACTTTTTATACAAAATAGACTTTGAAAATGAAGAAGATAAAAAAATAGAATATACATTGAAAAATAAAGAAGGAAAAGACTATTTACAATATCAATGGGTAGACTTAAATGAAATAGATAAATATAATATTCTACCAATCTGTTTAAAAGATATAATAAAAGAAAATAAATTCCCAGTACATAAAATAAATGATGATATGGCAAATTAAATAATGAATATAAAGAAAAATTCCTAATATAAATATTATATAAATTATTTATATTAGGAGTTTTTTATGGTTATACTAAGTAAAAGAAGAATATTAATAATAATTTTTTGTTTAATAATAGGAATATCAACTTTCCTTATAAAAACATCAGTGATAAACATTGATAATAAAAAAACATCAGAAGTAACTGCTGTTCCGGCATCTGGAAAAAGTATAATTTTAGATGCAGGACATGGAACACCAGATGTAGGGGTTAGCTTACTGCATAAAGTAAAAAATAAAAGTAACTATTCCTTTATAAAAAATTGATAAAAATTTAAAAAATCAACAAAATTTAGCAAAAGTGTGGTATAATATTAATATAAATCCAAAAAAGGAGATGAATGATTATGACAATGAAACAAAAAGAATTATATAATGTAATTGAAAGTTTACCAGAAGAATTATCAAATAAAGTTGTAGATTATATAGAATACCTTAAATTTTCTTATATGACAAAAGCTCCAGATGATTTAATTATAAAAGATGATAAAGATTTATTGGGAAAATTAAAAAAAGGTATGGAAGATACTAATAATGGAAAGGTATGTTCTATTGAAGAAGCATATGAAGAAGTTAAAGGAATTTTAGCAAATTAAAATGGAGGTTTTGGTATTGGAAGAATACAAAGTAGAATTATCTATTCAAGCAAAAGAGGACTATAAAAGTATTATTAGATATATAAAATACAAATTATTAGAGCCTAATATCGCAGAAAGATATGCTGAATTAATAAAGAATGAAATTAATACTTTAAAATATAATCCACAAAAATTTGCTATTATTGATTATGATATGATAAAAAAATATAAGTTTAGAAAATTAATTATTAAAAATTATATTGCTTTTTATAGAGTCAATGAAGATGAAAAAATAGTAAATGTAGAAAGAATTTTGTATGGTGCAACTGACTGGAAAAATAAATTATAAATTAAAGAATTGCAGATGTAAAAGTTTGCAATTTTTTTAATTTCTGTTGAAAGTGAAAAGACATGATGATAAAATAAGAAAAAAAAGAAAAGGAGTATCACATGGAATTAGTAGATATTGTAGATGAAAATAATAAATTAACTGGACAAGTGGAAGATAGGTGGGTAGCATATAATAAAGGACTGTGGAGAAGGACAGTTTCTTGTTGGATAATGAATGAAAAAGGAGAACTGCTTTTACAAAAAAGAACAGCAAATAAAGTAAGAAATCCAAATAAATGGGCTAAAACTGGTGGACAAGTTGACAGTGGAGAAACTGTTGAGGAAGCTATATTTAGGGAAGTAAAAGAAGAATTAGGAATTGAAATTCCAAAAAAGCAAATTAAAATTGTAGATATTTATAAAAGTAATGATAAGAATAAACGATTTGGGTATAATTTTATATTTGTAGTTAAGTATAAAATAAAAGATTACATATTACAAAAAGAAGAAGTAGCAGAAGTTAAGTATGTTACAATTGAAGATATGGAATTGGCTAAAAAGAATAATGATTCTGATTATACTTTTTGTGATTGGGATGATGATGACTTTTATAGGGAAATAAATTTATTAAAAAATAAAAGAAAGCAAATTTTGGGTGAATAAAAATGAAAATTGGAATAATAACAGATGTTCATAGTAATATTATTGCACTAAATGAGGTATTAAGTAAATTTGAGAGAATCAAAGTAGATAAAATAATCTGTTGTGGAGATATAATTGGAATAGGACCAAAACCAGAAGAAACAGTAGAAGAATTAATGAAAAATAAAGATAAATTAATAGCGGTAAGAGGAAATCATGAACAATATTTATTAAAAGGACTGCCAAAAAATGTACATGATGATAAAAGAATAATGAGTTTAGAAGAAATAGACAATCACGAATGGACACACAGCAAATTAACCGAAAATTCTAAAAATTTTATTAGACAATTCAAAATATCAAACATAATAGAAATTGAAGGCAAGAAAATATATATTGTCCATTATCCAAGTAATGAAAAGGGAACATATAAAAAACATATTAGGAAGCCTACAATCAAACAAAATGAAGAAATGTTTAGTGGAATAGATGCTGATATATTCATATATGGACATACACATACGACAAGTATTAATAATAAAAAAAATAAATGGTATATAAATTCAGGTTCTTTAGGATGTCCTATAAAAAGTAATATAGCAAATGCAGGAATATTAGAAATAAATAAAAATGAGATACATTACGAACAATTAAGAATAGAATATGATGTTAATGAAGTAATACAAGAAATAGAAAGATTAAAATTTCCGTTTTATAAAGGAATATTAAAAATTTTCTATGGAAAGGAATAATAATAAATTTGAGTATAGACTAAGTAGCAATACTTGGTCTTTTTTTGATAGGAGATGATGTGAAATAAAATGAACAAATCAGATTTAAAAGGATTATGGATGCCATCAGAAATATTGATAAACAACAAATTATCAGATAAGGAAAAAATAATATTATCTATGATTATATATTTAAGTAAAGACAAAGGATACTGTTTTGCAACTAATAATTATTTTTCTGATATTTTAAATGTAACAGTTGTAAGTATATCAAGAATAATAAATTCTTTAAAGAAGAAGAACTATATAAAAATAAATATGAATTATAAATCAAATTCAAAAGAAATAGAAAATAGACAAATAATACCTCTAAAAGAAGTTATGAACAGGTATTATCAAAATTGTGGATACACTGTTAACAAAAATGATAAAACGAATTATCAAAATTGTAAAATACCTATTAACACAAATGATAAAGATATAAAAAGAAATATAAAAAATAAAAAGTATATAGGCAGAGAATATCCAAAAGAATTTTTAAATGGACTATATGCAAATCTAAATACAAGCTTGTAATCCTAACAAGTTTATTTTTTTGAATTTATTTTAGGCAAGCTTCCCATTTGTAATACAAATGGACTTGAAAATAGAGATTAGCGATGAAAAATTGGGAGAACCCAAACCCCATAAAACGAAAGGATAGATAATTATGATAGAGAAAAAACAAAATAAAAATAAACATTTTAATTTTAGAGTAAATGAAAAAGAGTATAACAAAATAAAGAGTAAAATAGAAAAGTCAAACTTAAATACTAGCGAATATTTATTAAGAACTGCAATGAAAAAAGAAATTATAGTTATAGATGGATTAGAAGAAATAATAATACAATTAAGAAAAATAGGAAACAACATAAATCAATTAACTAAATTATGCAATCAAGGAAGATTAACAAATATAAATTTAGAAGATGTAAAAAAGGAGATGAAGTCTATTTGGCAATTATTAAATTTACTAATTCAAAAGCAGAGTTAAAAACGATAATAGATTATGTTACAAGGACAGATAAAACAAATGCAAATTTAATAACAGGAAAAGATTGTGCTGCCAATAGTTGTTTGGAAGAAATGAAAACAGTTAAAGAATTTTATAATAAAAATGGTGGAAGGCAATATATACATATTGTTCAATCATTTAGTCCAAAAGATGTTTTGAATTTTCAAAAAGCACATGAAATAGGAATAAAACTTGCAAACTATTTTCAAGGCTTTCAAGTATTAGTTGCAACACATACTGATAGAGAGCATATACATAATCATTTGATTATAAATTCTGTTAATTTTGAGAATGGAAAGAAATTTAATCAATCAAAAAATGATATGCAGAAAGTAAAAGATTATTCTGATAAACTCTGTAAAGAAGAGGGACTAGAAATAATAGAAAAGAAAAAGTATCAAGGAATATATAATAAAAATGAATATCAAGTAGCATTAAAAGGACAAAGTTGGAAAATGAAATTAGCAAACGCCATTGATTATTCATTAGAAAAAAGTAAAAATAAAACTGAATTTTTTAAAAATATGAATAAATTAGGATATCAAGTTTTATGGACTAAAAAGAGAAAATATATAACTTATACAACACCTGAGGGAATGAAATGTAGAGATAATAAATTAAATGATAAAAAATATTTAAAGGAGGAGATGGAAAATGCCATCAATGGAAGAATTAAAGAAGAAAAATCAGATAGATATACCAGAAGGACAAGAGATAATACAAACACAAATAATAATGAAATATATGTTATTAGATCCAGATATAGTAACAGAAATGATAATTTGGAACAAACAAGCGACAGAAGATATAGACGAAATAAGGACAACTTTGAAAAAGGACAAACAAGAAATACAGAGCATTATGAACGATTTACAAGAAAAATTGATAGAGAATGTAGAAACAGTGATTATGGACAAGATGAACGAATTTATACATCAAGAAGAGAAATACAAAGAGGAAAATATGGCTTTCAAAATAAAGATAATTTTTATAGCAATAATTATAGGGCTTATAGCAGGTTGGATAATAACTCTATTACATTAATAGCAATTGATATATTAGCGAATATGACTAGACCAAATAATATAAAACATTCAAGAAAAATTAAAGGTTGGAAAAAGAATTTATCAAAACAAGCTATAAAAGAATGGTATTTGAAAAATAAGAATTCTAGTAGTTTTAATTGGTTTGAAGAAGAAGAACTATAAAGAAATTAATTATAAAAAGTAAAAATAATTGTAATAAATGTTATATTATGTTATCAAAAATAAAAGAATTTCGCTAATAGATAAATACATTTATGCAAAAATAGTAAAAAAAGGCAAAAATCTAATAAAAAAATAACAAAATTGTAAAAATATCTGTCAATAATTTTTGAATATTTCACTAAAAAATAGCTTTATTTTATTAGCGA
>CAKNKX010000010.1 GCA_930987745.1 uncultured Clostridium sp. | reverse complement strand
TAATAAAAAAATAAAATAAATAAAAAAATTAAAATAAAATAATAAAAAAATAAAACAAATAAAAAATATTTAAATTAAATAATTATAAAAATAAAATAATAAAAAAATATTTAATTTAAAAATACAAAAATAAAATACAAAATAAAAAAATTTAAAATTAAATATAAAAATAATAAAAAGTATTTTATGAAAAAATTATTATATACAAAAAAATATAATAAATTTTTTATAAATAAAATGAAACATTAAAAACTTATTATATAAAAAATAATGTAGGAGTAAAAAGGTTTACAAAATTAAAACAAAAAAGTGATAAGGATTTTAAAAAGAAAGAAAAAAATATATAGTTAAAATATACGCAAACAAAGGGAAAAAGAAATTTAAAGGTTTTAAAATTTTTTGTTCAGGAGGTAGACATAATAATAAATAATATTTCAATAAATTCATAAGAGAATGAAAAACTAAAAGAAAAGTTATTATAAAAATTAAGTTAAAATATCTAAAAAATATTTCAGAAACAGAAAAATTAAAAATATAAATTAGAAATAAAAAAATTAAAATAATTATAAAGTCATAAAATAATTTTATGAAAAATATAAAATAAATAATAAATAAAAAAATAAGAAAAAATAAATTAAATAAAAAATAATTAATAGAAATTATTTAAAAAATATAAAATAATAAATAAATTAAATAAAAATAAATTAATAAAAATTATTAAAAAATAATATTAAATAATTTAGATAAAATAATAAAAAATAATAATAAAGAAAGAAGGAATAAAAATGGAAGTAAATAATTTAGAAAATAATAATGAAATTAAATTGGATAATAATTTAGAAAATAATTTACAACAGGAAAATGAACAAAAAAGTTTTTTAGAGACTACACTGGGGAAAACAATAAATGGGGCAGTTGATATAGGCATAAGAGCTTTATTACCTGATTTTATTGATGAACAAGTAATAAATATAAAAGATAATTTATTAGAATATGGTTTAAAAGATGGAATAACAAAAACCATAGATGATGCAATAAATCTTGGAAAAAGTGCGATTGGAATATTTACAGGTGATTTTGAAAATATATCACAAATGCAAAGTGCAGTTGAAACAGGAGGTTTAATAGATGGTATTTCAACTTTATTAGATACTGTTGTAGGAAAGGCTAATCAAGCTGGAGTTATAGACGGTAATATAGCTAATATAATTACACAAGGGAAAGATGTGATTTTAAATAATGTAGAAAGTAATATAGAAAAAACTTTTAATAAACAATATGAAAATTTAGAAAATATGGATAAGTATATAAGTAATTGGAAAGAAAGTTTCGAAAAACAAGATTTTAATAGTATGGAGAAAGAATACGAAAAACTAGAGGAACAATTAAAAGAAATAGCACCAATCACAAAAACTATAGAAGAAGCAAAAACGATTGAATTATTACATAACTTAATTAAAAATAATGGACAAGATTTTAATTTGAGTCAAGAACAATTGGAATTAGTAGAAAAATTAAAATAATAGCAAAAAGGAGATATAAGAATATGGCATATAATTTAAAAGAAAAAAATAAGAAAGAATTTAAAATATTAAGACCTACAAATGATATAGTTTTTCAAATGTTGTTCTCCACTGTTAATGTAGAAATAACTAAAGGCTTAATTTCAGCTCTATTAGAAAGTGAAATAAATAGTTTAGAATTAGATTTAAATAAACAATTACAAGGTGATGAAGTAGATGATAAAATAGGTATAGTAGACTTAAGAGCTAAAATAGATAATAATATAGAATGTGAAATAGAAATGCAAATGATTTATTCAAAAAATTTTATACCAAGATTATTATATTATTGGTCAAAGCTATATTCTAACCAATTAAAAAAAGGGAAAAAATATGATGCACTAAATAAAACTATTAGTATTGCAATCATTAATGAAAATGTTCCTGAATTAAAAGGTTTGTTATCACATACAAAATGGCAAATAAGAGAAAGTGGAAATTATAGAAAAATATTGACAGATAAGTTAGAAATACATATAATAGAAATAAGAAAGGCGATTGAAGAATATAAAAATAATAGAAAAAATGAAAGACTGCAATGGATGATGTTTTTAAATAATCCAGATAGTAAGGAGGTTGATAGCATTATGAAAGATAATATAAAAATAAAAGAAGCTAAAAACACCTTAAATGATTTGAGTCAAGATGAAAAGAATCAAAGAATAGCTGAACTAAGATTAAAAAACATATTAGATAAGCAAGATATTTATGAAACAGGGATAGAAAAAGGGATAAAAAGAGAAAAAGAAAACATAATAGTAGAAATGCTAAAAGCAAAAGAACCAATAGAAAAAATAATGAAATTTACTAACACTAAAAAACAAGAGATAGAAAAAATAAAAAAAGAAAAAAATATATAATATAAAAAAGAACCCAAATTATTAAACTTTTTGTCTAATAATTTGGGTTTATTAAGACTATCCCTTATTTTTTATTTTATTCTTTTCACTAGATTTAACACATTCAAAAGATACTTTTATAATTTTATAAAAATATTCAATTATATCATTAGAACATCTGCTTAAAATTCTATTTATTTTCTGAATAATTGAATTTTCTTCTATATTACCAAATAAAATATAATCAGTTGAATTTCCTGTAAAAGAGACTATACGACATAAAGTTTTTATACTTAAAGAACGTTCTCCTCTTTCTATCTGTCCTAAGAAAACGTCAGATATATCTATCATTTCCGAAAAAGTTTCTCTATTCATTTTTAAATCTTCTCTAATTTTCCTTATTCTTTCTCCTACTTCTAGATTATTTGGTATGTTTTCTTTCATAATTAAATCCTCCAATTAGTATATATTCATTATATACTAACAACTAGCAAAATCTAATATGCTAATTGTATAAATAAAACATGAGATAAAAGCATAAAAAATAAACAAAAAGTATTGAAAAACAAAAATGCTTAAAGTATAATTTAAATGTAGATTATTAGCTATAAAAGATAAGTAGAACCTTGAAAATAAAATATGCTTTGTTAGAAAAAATATAATATATTTTTATTTTAAGGAATACTTGTCTTTAAATAGTGAATAATAACAAAAGAACAATAAAAATATAAAATTAATTAAAGAAAAAACGAAAGAAGGAGGAAAATGAAAGTGGATTTTAAAAGAAATAAAATCAATTCTAACAAAGTAAAAATATTAGAAGAAACTAGCAAAAACAAAAAACAAAATGGTATAACACTAATTGCATTGGTAATAACAATAATAGTATTACTAATACTTGCAGGGGTATCAATTGCAATGCTAACAGGACAAAATGGAATATTAACACAAGCTCAAAATGCAAGTACACAAACAGAGATAGCAGAAGCAAAAGAAAAGGCACAGATGGATATAATGGCATGGCAATCAGAAAGGCTAGAAAATGGACAAGATGCAACATTAAATGACTAAACAATAAAAACAATACTAACAGGAAAAGACTATGTAAAAGAATTAAAAGATACAAGCTTTATATCAGCAAAAGGAGACCATGAAATACAATATTCAGATTTGTATACAAATGGAAATAACCAAGGAGGAGGAACAGCAAACGCAGGAGAAGAAGTAACAAAACCAAGTACATGGCCAGAAAATGATAAAGTAAAAGCAATATCAGACGGAGCAGGAAACACAATACCATTACCAATAGATTTTTATTATGTAGGAGGAACAAAGACAGAAGGAGTAGTAATATCAGATGCACCAAATGATGATATGGATAACACAGCAGAAGGAAATCAATTTGTATGGGTGCCAGTAGACAATTATGATGACTTTCAAAGACAAGTAGGATATTTTTTAGGAAATTTAAATGTAACAACATGGCCATCAACTTATGGAGAAGCAGATAGTACAGGAGTAAACCAATATTTAGCTGATAATAGTATGCAAGAAACAGATACAACAAAACAAGAAGCAATGGCAATGTATGAAAGTGTAAAAGACTATGGAGGATTTTATATAGGTAGATTCGAAGCAGGGCAAGAAGATGGAAATTTAGTAGTGAAAAAAGGAAAAGCAGTATATAACAATGTACCATGGTCAGCAAATGGAAGTAATATGCAAGAAACAACAGGAACAACAGGAGGAGCAGTAGAACTATCAAGAAATTTTGATAGTAGATATGAAAATCAAAGCGTGACAAGTACATTGTGCTATGGAGTGCAATGGGATGCAACAATGAATTTTATAGACCCTAATTATATAACAAATGCAACTATAGGAACACCTGCATGTAGTGAAGATTCATATGTAAGAGATAGTACAGGACAAGGTAACTATTTAGATGATGATAGTACAAACAACCTAGGAAATACAGGAGCAAAAGAAGAATATAAAATAAAGAATATATATGATTTAGCAGGAAATGTATTTGAATGGACAATGGAGTCTTGCAGCACCAACCGCCGAGTGAGTAGGGGAGGCTATTACAACGGTTCTGGCTCTGAGTTTCCAAGTTCTTATCGTGTCATCTATAGGCCTGACAATACCTTTCCTTCCGTCGGTTTCCGTGTCACTTTATATTTGTAGTACTGAATGCTGTGAAAACCAATACTATAATATATAGAAGAGTTATTTTAAAAATCTAAATTTAATTTAATATGTTACTTAACGAATCGAAGATACGTTAAGTAGGAAATTTTAAAGCTTTTATTAACTTTAAGTTTATACTAAGAAAAATAGATTAATAACAAATAAACTCAAATTATTAAACCGATTGTTTAATAATTTGGGTCTATTTTTTTGCCTTAAAGAATAATTTGTAACAAAAATGTAAAGAAATAAATAATAAAAAATATTGACTAAAAGTTTTAAAATATATAAAATAAATATATGCTAAAAGCATAAGAATAAAAAAGAAAAAATGAAGAGATAATAACAAAAGAAGTATTAGCAAAAAATGAAAGGAGAAACTAAAGAATGAAAGAAAAATTATCAAAAAACATTACAAAACAAAATGGTATAACACTAATTGCATTGGTAATAACAATAATAGTATTACTAATACTTGCAGGGGTATCAATTGCAATGCTAACAGGACAAAATGGAATATTAACACAAGCTCAAAATGCAAGTACACAAACAGAGATAGCAGAAGCAAAAGAAAAGGCACAGATGGATATAATGGCATGGCAATCAGAAAGGCTAGAAAATGGACAAGATGCAACATTAAATGACTAAACAATAAAAACAATACTAACAGGAAAAGACTATGTAAAAGAATTAAAAGATACAAGCTTTATATCAGCAAAAGGAGACCATGAAATACAATATTCAGATTTGTATACAAATGGAAATAACCAAGGAGGAGGAACAGCAAACGCAGGAGAAGAAGTAACAAAACCAAGTACATGGCCAGAAAATGATAAAGTAAAAGCAATATCAGACGGAGCAGGAAACACAATACCATTACCAATAGATTTTTATTATGTAGGAGGAACAAAGACAGAAGGAGTAGTAATATCAGATGCACCAAATGATAATATGGATAATACAGCAGAAGGAAATCAATTTGTATGGGTGCCAGTAGATGATTATGATGACTTTCAAAGACAAACAGGATATTATGCTGGAGAAATAGATACGGACGTAACAACAACAAATACTGGAGAAGCAGATAGTACAGGAGTAAACCAATATTTAGCTGACAATAGTATGCAAGAAACAGATACAACAAAACAAGAATCAATAGCAATGTATGAAAGTGTAAAAACATATGGAGGATTTTATATAGGAAGATTTGAAGCAGGACAAGAAGATGGAAATTTAGTAGTGAAAAAAGGAAAAGCAGTATATAACAATGTACCATGGTCAGCAAATGGAAGTAATATGCAAGAAACAACAGGAACAACAGGAGGAGCAGTAGAACTATCAAGAAATTTTGATAGTAGATATGAAAATCAAAGCGTGACAAGTACATTGTGCTATGGAGTGCAATGGGATGCAACAATGAATTTTATAGACCCTAATTATATAACAAATGCAACTATAGGAACACCTGCATGTAGTGAAGATTCATATGTAAGAGATAGTACAGGACAAGGTAACTATTTAGATGATGATAGTACAAACAACCTAGGAAATACAGGAGCAAAAGAAGAATATAAAATAAAGAATATATATGATTTAGCAGGAAATGTATTTGAATGGACAATGGAGTCTTGCAGCACCAACCGCCGAGTGAGTAGGGGAGGCTATTACAACGGTTCTGGCTCTGAGTTTCCAAGTTCTTATCGTGTCATCTATAGGCCTGACAATACCTTTCCTTCCGTCGGTTTCCGTGTCACTTTATATTTGTAGTACTGAATGCTGTGAAAACCAATACTATAATATATAGAAGAGTTATTTTAAAAATCTAAATTTAATTTAATATGTTACTTAACGAATCGAAGATACGTTAAGTAGGAAAAACTCTCATTAATTTAATATACTATAAATAAGTAATTAAATAAAAATCAAACTGTGTGAATTTTAGATAAATTCTAGAATTTGCACAGTTTTTTATATATATAAAAGCTTAAAAATAAATAATAGAAAATTTATCTAATATAGGTATAAAATAAAAATAAATACCAAAAATAAATATAGTAGGAGGATAAAAAAATGGAAGAAAGTGAAAAAATTAACAATAAAGATATGATAAGAAAAATATATGAAAGAGAAGAAGAAGAAATAGACCAAATAATAAAAAAAGCAAATAAAGAAATAAAAGATTATCTGAAAATAATAAATTTAGAAAAAGTAATAGGCGAATCAGAAAATCCAAATGAATTAAGAGAAATATTTAAAAAAATAGAAGATAATTATAATATGAAAATCACAAAATATAATGAAGAAATATATAAAAAAGGATTCATAGATGGCGTAAATCTAATGCTAAATTGCCTAAAATAAGGTTTGAATTTAAAATGTTAAAAAAAGCATAAAAAATACAAAAAAACCTTAGGGAATAAAGCATTTTCTTATAAAAATTGCTTGCAAAATTTCTTTTGTTTTAGTATAATACAAATGTAGAAAAATAAAGGAAAAGAGGAAGAAACAATGGAAGAAAGACAAGAACGATTTGACGGTAAAATCATTGAAAGAGACATCGAAAAAGAGATGAGAACAGCCTACATAGATTATGCTATGAGTGTTATCGTATCAAGAGCTTTACCAGATGTAAGAGATGGTTTAAAACCTGTTCACAGAAGGATTTTGTATGCAATGTATGAAGATGGAATAACATCTGACAAACCATACAGAAAAAGTGCTAACACAGTTGGTTCTGTTTTAGGTAGATACCATCCACATGGAGATAGTTCTGTTTATGATGCAATGGTAAGAATGGCACAAGACTTTTCAATGAGATATATGCTAATAGATGGACATGGAAACTTTGGTTCAGTTGACGGAGATGGAGCAGCAGCTATGAGGTATACTGAAGCAAGAATGTCAAAAATTGCAGAATATATGCTAACAGATATCGAAAAAAATACTGTAGATTTTATGCCAAACTATGATGATAGACTTCAAGAGCCAACAGTATTACCTGCAAGAATACCAGCACTTTTAATAAATGGGTCTTCAGGAATAGCAGTTGGTATGGCAACAAATATTCCACCACATAACTTAAGAGAAGTAATAGATGGAATAATTAAAATAATTGACGAAGACGAAGTAACAGACGAAGACTTAATGAAAGTAATAAAAGGACCTGACTTTCCAACAGAAGGAATTATTTTAGGTTTAGAAGGTATAAAACAAGCATATAAAACAGGAAGAGGAAAAATTACTTTAAGAGCAGAAACAAACATAGAAGAAATGAGTGGTAATAGACAAAGAATAATAGTTTCTTCATTACCATATCAAGTAAATAAAGCAAACTTAATAAAAGCAATTTCTGATTTATCAAAAGAGAAGAAAGTAGAAGGAATTTCAGAATGTAGAGATGAATCAGATAGAGAAGAAAAAGTAAGAGTTGTAATTGAACTAAAAAGAGATGCAAATGCACAAGTAGTTTTAAATCAATTATTTAAACATACACAAATGCAAACAACATTTGGAATTATAATGCTTGCACTAGTAAATGGAGAACCAAAAATATTAACATTAAGACAATGTTTGGATTGTTACATAGACCACAGAAAAGATGTTATATTAAGAAGAACACAATTTGACTTAGATAAAGCATTAGCAAGAGCTCATATTTTAGAGGGATTAAAAATAGCATTAGATAATATTGATGAAGTAATAAACATTATTCGTTCTGCATATGATGATGCAAAAGAAAGATTAATGGAAAGATTTGGTCTATCTGATGTACAAGCTCAAGCAATATTAGATATGAGATTAAAAACATTATCAGGATTGCAAAGAGAAAAAATTGAAGAAGAATACAAACAATTAATGGAATTAATTGAACATTTAAGAGCAATCTTAAATAGTGAAAGATTAGTGTTTGATATTATAAAAGAAGAATTATTAGAAATTAGAGATAAATTCGGAGATGACAGAAAGACAAAAATAGTTGCAGGAGAAGGAGAAATTGACTTAGAAGACTTAATAAAAGAAGAGCAAACTGTAGTTGCCTTAACACATTCTGGATATATCAAAAGAATGCCAATAGATACATATAGAAGTCAAAAAAGAGGCGGAAAAGGAATAACAGGAATTGCAACTAAAGAAGATGACTTTGTAAAACAAATCTTCACAGCTTCAACACATGATATGATTTTATTCTTTACAAGCAAAGGAAAATTATATAAATTAAGAGGATATGAAATTCCAGAAGCAGGAAGAACAGCAAGAGGAACAGCAATTGTTAATTTACTTAGCCTAGATCCAGGAGAAAGAGTTTCAGCTGTTATTCCAATTCAAAACTTTGCTGAAGGAAAATATCTACTTATGGCAACCAAAAATGGTCTAATTAAGAAAACAGCTTTAAAAGAATATGATACAACAAGAAAAACAGGACTTCAAGGAATAACGTTAAAAGATGAAGACGAATTAATAGCTGTAAGACTTACAGATGGACAAGATAATGTAGTACTAGTTACAAAAAATGGTCTATGTATTACATTTGATGAAAAAGATGTAAGACCAATAGGAAGAGTTGCACAAGGTGTTATTGGAATTAGACTAGACGATGATGATGAAGTAATTGGTATGGAATCAGTTATAGGCGGAGGAAAAGCAACACTTCTTGCAATTACTGAAAACGGATTTGGAAAGAGAACAGAACTTGATGAATATAGAGTGCAAAAAAGAGGAGGAAGAGGAGTAATTACATATAAAATTACACCTAAAACAGGACAAATCGTTGGAGTAAGAATTGCAACAGAAGATGACGATGTAATGCTAATTACTGATAAAGGAACAATAATAAGACTAAAAGTAAAAGAAATAAGTGTCTTAGGAAGGTCTACACAAGGTGTTACTTTAATGAGAACAAATGATGGTGGAAAAGTTGTAAGTATAGAAACTTTAAAACCTGACATGGAAGATATAGACAATGGACAAATAAAAATATAAAAAAAAACCAAGTAAGTTATAAAATACTTACTTGGTTTTTTCCAAATAAATTATCATTAAATATTTAAAATTTAAATTTCTCTTTAATTTTATTATTAATCACTGGAATTTTAAGAATTTAAATTTCTTTTAAATCTTAAATCATCTCCAAAGAAAAAGTATATATCATAAAAACCAGCAATTCTAGAACCAATTCTTTCTTCATAATTAGAAAATATTTCATTAATATTTAAATTGGTAGAAATAATTGTTTTTGTAATTTTATTATTTAAATTTAAAATTCTAGTATTAAGAATAGTAAATAATTCACTAAGTTTCATACTATTTAAACTTTCAGTTCCTAAATCATCTATAATTAAAAGGTCTGCTTCTAATACAGATTTATATATATTTTCTGACTCATTTTTGTTTTTACTTAATTTGTAATCTATTACGCTTTCAAGCAAAACAGGAGCTGTTTGATAAAGTACAGTTTTTCCTTTTTTTAATAATTCTACTGCTATACAATTTGACATAAAGGTTTTTCCGCAAACCTATTCCACCTGTAAATAGCAAGTTTTTAGCATTAGGATTATCAAAATTTTGCACAAATTCTATACATTTTTGTTTAATATTTTTTATATTAGTTCTTGGAGAAATATTAAATCTATATTTAGCAACATCTACTTCGTCTGAAAAAATATTTTCATTAAATGTAGAGAAATTTTCATTTTTTAAGTTATACATATTTGATTTATTAAAAGAATAATCTAAAAGTTTTTGTTTTAAGCAATTACACATTTTTGTTTTATAGTTATAATCTGTTATATATCCAGTATCTTTGCAAATTTTACACTCGTAAAAAGGTTCTAAATAGTTTGGTAAAATACCATTATCTTTTAAAATTTGTTCTTTTTCTTTTTTTAATAAAGAAATAGTTTGTTTCAAATCATAAGTAGTTTTAGAACCATTTAAAAGTATATCTTTTGCTTTTAAAATAGCTGAAGAATTTAATTCGTTCTCAATTTCCCTTAATCTTGGGATTTTATTATATAAATCGTCTTTTCTTTTTTCTAAATCCATTTCAGCTTTTAATTTTTTTTGTTCATATTCTTTTAATAAACTGGATAAGAGTTCATTAGCCATGAAAATCCTCCTTTAGTTATTAGTTCCTGTATTCGAAATGTTTTTATTTGCATATAAAAAGTCTAAATTATCGTAATTTCTTTGTTCATAATTTGCTTTATTAACTTTTGTTTTTAATTCTTTTGTATTTTTCTCTTGTTTCTTTCTTTGCTCTAAAAATGCCGTAACTTCAGCAGGTGTTTTTAAATTTCTTTCATGCCAATCAGTAATAACACTATTGATATATTCAAAAGTTGGATTTTGTTTTAAGGTAGTTCTTTTTAATGCAATTTCTATTACATCCATTTGATATCCGAAATTAGTTACCCAGTTCTCAATATATGCTTCTTCATATTGTGTGAGTCCGTTATATTTACCAAGTTTTCTAGCAATTGATTTTTTAATTTTGTTTAATGTTTCTTGACCTTGATAATATACATCTAAATCATTCCAAGTTTTTACCTTATGAGAAGCCCAAGCTTCTGCTACTGTTTGGACATAATTTCTATGTAAAGCACTTCTTTTATAGCAATAATCAAAAAGAGCTATCATAACTTGTTCATCAAAATTGTATTTTCTAAACCAAATGTCAATATCATTATACCAAGAAGGACCCATAATTCCTTGAAAATACATATTATTAATATGTTCGATGGCTTTTGCTTTTGATTTGCTTTTTGCTGTTTGTTCTATTTTTTCCTTAGACATAGTTAAGTTAGGAGTATATAAATAGTGAAGTGTTTGTTCTTGTAAATCTGAAACTATATATCCTGAAGCTTTTTTAGTCAAAAGTTTATGGTCCTCTAAAAATTTAAATCCATCATTTATAGTTTTTAAAGGAATATTTAACTTCTTTGATAAATCATTTAATTTAATGTCTTTCTTATATTTAGATAAAAATATAACATACATATAAATTTTTAAATAATCTCCAGGAAGCTCAGCTAAATGTTCTGAAAAAAATATATCAGGAATCGTAGTTTCTGAAAATAAAAGTGGTTTGTCATTTTGTTCTAATTTCATTTTAAATCTCTCCTAAATTAATAAAACTTCTGTAAAACAAATTATAACTTTTTTAGACAAAAAATTCAAGGTAAAATTAACATTTAGTTTTATAATTTTTTGTACAAGTTTTTGAATATAAATATCTTTTTTGTTTTCTTATAAATTTTATCATATATAAAGCAAAATATAATATATTTTCACCATTGAATCCTGAAAAACTAAATAAAAGTAAAGGAAAACAAAGAAACACAAAAAGAAATACTTTTACAGTTAAATCAGAAAATATTAGATTTATAATAATTAAAATTAATAAATCCCATATAACATTTAAAATAATAGTTGGATAATCAATAATTCCAAATAATTTATTTTTGAATCTATAATTTTGTGGAAAAATAAATTTCATAAGTCCTCCATTAATAAAAATATATTTTAAATTTTAAAATTTGTAAAACTATTCACAGTTTGTGAGATATTTGTGGAAACTCCTCCTATAAATTCTCTTACAAAAGAATTTGCTTTTATCAAAACATAAATTCCACCAATATATATAAATTTTGTGAATAAATCTGTATCTGAAAATTCCATAGAAAATAACACTAAAAGAACAAGTGATACAATTATTTGAATAAAGAGTAATGAAAATAGATTTTTTGCCCAAGTCCTAAAGAACCAACTAGAATGAGTAAGAGATAAAGATAAAAAGGCAAAAGGTGAAAGAAGAACAAATACTTTTACCATTACATATCTAAAAGAGTAGGAGAAGACTAGGTTTAACAAAGATAAAGTAAGAGTGCCTTTAATTAATCCATCTATTGAAAAAATGTTAATAGAACTTGTATCAACAGAAGCAGTCGTATTAATTGTGGTAATTAGTTGAGAAAAAGAAACTTCTTTTCCAAATAGATTTTCACCTAAAGTACGAATTGCAGAGGTTATATTGAAATTTAAATCTAAAACAAATTGCATTATAAAAAATGAAAAATTCATACAAATACCACAAAGGACTAATTTTAAAATAAAACTACCAGGAGTGTCTGTTCTAGAATATGTGAAGTGAGAGACTAGATATTTTATTGAATAATATAAAATATATGCAAGTAATAAAGAATTTGCAATGAGAAGAATACCATTAGAAGTAGATGTACCAAAGATATTTTCAAAATTTTTGTCATTTAAAATATCAGAGCCAATAAAAGTAATATTATCAAGAACTGAATATAAATTATTATCAATAGAGCTAAATAAATTTTCAAAAATAGTGTTAATTGTATCTATTATTGTTTGAGTTACAGTGTTAGTTGTTTCCATTAAAACCTCCTTAACCAATTAAGGATTTTATAGCAGAAAGAATTAAATCTATTGCTAAAATAAAAGCATAGGAAAACAAAGAGCCTTTGATTAATTTTTTACCAGTCCTAATTTTTTCTTCATCACCAAAACTAAATTTTTTCATAAAAACACCAGTACCAACAGCTACAGCTGCCGCGGGAGTTGCAATTGTTAAAAGCCAACCTTCAATAGTTTCAAAAGCTGAATTTATTTTTGAAACAAGTTCTGGGTCTCCCCAAGCTCCTAAAACTGAAGGAGTAAAATAAAACACAAAAAATAAAGAAAAAGTAGCAGTAAAAAACATATAAAAAGTTTTTCTAGTCAATATAATTCTCCTTTCTATAATTCAATTTTTATCCTTAAAATAAGGGTACATTTCTAATTTTTTAGGTGGATAGATTTTCTTTCCATCTGATAAAAATGTAAGGGCAGTAAAAGTTTCTAAATCTCTTGTGAAGAAACGACTTTCATAAATATAGTCATTTTGTGTATAAGTGCTATAGCTTTCTGAAATGTTAGAATTGTCTGAATGAAATTTATTTGTAATATAACTAAAACTTGTTTCTCTAGCATTTTCAGAAATACTTTTAGAAATCCTTTCTTTTTCTTCTTTTCCTAACTGTTTCTGAGCTTCTTCAATAGTGAAAGAATCATCAGTTCTATACCATATCTTGTTAATTAGATTTTGGATTATAACTTTTACTTGTGAATCATCTTTAATAGTGGTTTTTAAAGAAGAATAACTTTGAGTACTTACAATATTAATACATTTAGCTTCTCTACTCATAGAAAAAAATTCACTATCTGTTTTACTTGCAAACTTATCATATTCGTCACATATAAAAGCGGTAGGTTTTACGGAATTTTTTGATAAATTTGAAATGACTTCAGACTGAAAATCTAACTTAAGATATGTTGCAATTATCCTAGAGAGCATACTATATTCTGAAACATTCATATTAAGTACAACAATTTTTCCTTCTTTTATAACATCATCAAATCCTGTAAAGGATAATTTATTAATAGGTGAGCAAAAAGTTTGCATGACATCATAATCAGAAACAAAAGTATTTGTAATTCTTGTTATTTCAGAAATTAGAATAGCTTTAGTTCTAGGGTCCAAAGTTTCAAATTCTTTTGAGAAAAAGTCTAAAGAAGAGTTAAGCTTATAAATTTGAGAGGTAGATAATTTGGAGGAAATAAACAATTCTTTTAATATAGACAACTTTTCTTTATAATAATTTGGCATAGTTATTAATTTATGCAATTCTAGAAATGTAACATAACCATTATTATATAATCTGCAAAGCTTAATACATTCTGTTAAAACTTCTTCTGCCTTGTCTAGCCAGTATGACTCGCTATTATTTTCTGAAAAGAGTAATAAAATGGTTTTTAATCTGTTAGCAAGAACTTGAGGTTTCAAAAAAGGTTTATGAAGTGGGTTATAATATACATTTGAATTAAGTTCGATTACAATAATATCATTTAATAAATCAAATTTTTTAGCATATTCATATACTTGTTTATAGTAATTTCCTTTTACATCTAAAATTAGCATTCCTATTTTTTTATTTGAATGATTATGATTATATAATAATAATTGCTTGGTAAAAGGATACATTGAGCTTGATGTTTTACCAGAGCCAATAGTTCCTGTTATTAAGAAGTTTTGATAAAGACCAGATTCGGGAACAATAATATTTGAATTATTATCTTTATCATAGCCGATTAGAATTGAAAGCTCATTTTTATTATAAATAGGAATTTTTTTAGAACTTTTCTTAGATTTTCTTGAAATGAAAAACTTTTGAATAACATTTGTATAGATAATATTACTAATAACTATTTGGGAAAAAATAAAAGTAATAACATAAGTAATTTTAATTATTTTCCATAATTCAGAATTTTGAGAGCAGATATCAAAAGGATGAATACCATAATTTATAATAATTTCATCTGCTAAAAATATTGGTGAAAAAACTTTTATTGATATTATTGTGGCAATTATAAGAAAAATTAAAGAAAATAAAACTCTACTAAAAAAATGCTTTAATTTCAGACAAAAGACCTCCTCTAGTTAAAAAATTTCTTTTTAATATTTAATTTTGCACCCTGATTATTATTAAATAAATAATAATAGAAAAATAAATAAAGTGAATATAAAGTAATAAAAAGATATATAATAAAAGTTAGAAAAAATAAGTTGATAAGATTTGAAATAATATCACCGCCTTACATTTTTTACCATAATACAATATTTTTTGAATTTTGTCTATACTTTTTTAAAAAAATATGATAAAATATTTTAGTAAAAATTTCAAGGAGGAATAAAAATGCAATTTAATAAAGATACAAGAATTGGTGAAATCTTAGAAAAAGCACCAGAAAAAGCAGAAATATTATTAGCAGTTGGAATGCACTGCATTGGATGTCCTGCTTCACAAATGGAAACATTAGAAGAAGCTTGCGAAGTTCATGGAATAGATGTAGAAGATGTAGTGGAAAAATTAAATGCTTAATAAAAAATTTGAAAATAATGCAAAAATATAAATTTGCATTATTTTCGAATAATAAATATAAAATCTAAGTAAAAAATTAAGACAAAGTTAGAATTTTTATTTGAAAAATAAAAAAAATTAGAAAAAAGTAAAAAAAATGTGAAAAAGTATTGACTTTTGTGTAAAAATATTGTAAACTATAAAAGCGTTGTGAGCAATACTTTATATGGGCTATTAGCTCAGGTGGTAGAGCACTTGACTTTTAATCAAGTTGTCCCGCGTTCGAGTCGCGGATAGCTCACCAAAAGAGCTAAATAATTTGCAAAAGAATTATTTAGTTCTTTGTATATAAGGCCCGTTGGTCAAGCGGTTAAGACACCGCCCTTTCACGGCGGAGACATGGGTTCGATTCCCGTACGGGTCACCAACAATTAAATAATGCCACTTTAGCTCAGCTGGCCAGAGCATCGCACTTGTAATGCGAGGGTCCCCAGTTCGAATCTGGGAAGTGGCTCCAAAAGGTCATTAGTTTTGAGGTATCTCTTAATTATTGACTTTTTTAAAATTTCATTTGACAAAGAATTAATAATATGTTATTATTTAATTACAAAATAAATGAACTTTGAATGTCGCTAGTATTCAAAGAATAGTAGTATGTGTACCACGAATGCACATACTTTTTTATTAAAAAAATAGAGCAGACCACGAATCCGCTCTACGACTAAATACAAGCTAATTAGTCTTAACTTTGTTGTCATTTTGCATTTGTTGTTTTTGTTGTTCCAACTGTTGTTGCAAGAAAAAGTTTTTTTCTTTTTCTTCTATGTACTTATTAACAAAATGCAAAACTAAATCGCTAGTATTCAAATTATAGCCCCCTTTCCGCCTTTGAGAAAAAGACTGGCCTTTTCAAGCGAAAGGTTGCTATTATAGTACAATAATTTACAATAAAAGACAAGCGAACATAAAAGGAATTTTAATTTATTTCATTAAATATCCAAGTAAATGCTCAAATATTTTATTTAGACTAATTGTAAGTTGTAGGGATAATTACTACCATATTTTTATGACTTTTTTATAAAACTTTATCATATTTCTTGACTTTCTACTTATAAGTAGATTATAATAAATATAGGAAATGGAGAAACCACAAACGTGGTTTGCCTATTGTGATATAAAAAACACATCTACAACGGTCAAATTACAGATGTGTTTTTTTGTTGGTTATTTTTGTTTGCTAATAATTACTACTAAAGCAATAATTAAGGCAAACGTAATGATAGTTACTCCTATTAATGAATAATATAATATGTATATTGTTGCAATTAATGCTTGTATTTCTACCATACGCCTCACCTCCTTGTAGGAGGCAAACCACATCTGCTTATTCTCATTTCCTATGTCAATCATTTTACAATATTATTTTAATCTTGTCTATAGATTTTATTAAATTTATAGATATATTTTTAACCTCCTAGACAAATTACTATTTAACAAGATTATACTATGCTTTAAAGCAAAGAATAAATAATAGACAAAAATGTAAAAATATTGTATAATTCTACTAGTTTAACAATGTTAGGAGATTTTATGTGATAGACTTTACAAATGCAATAGAAGAATTTTATAATTACAAGGGGTCAGAAAAGAAAAAAACTCTTATTTATAAATGAAAAAAGATTAATTATATGTCATATATAAAAAGCATGGAAAATTCAGAAGTAAATTCTGCAATAGAAAGAGTTTTTGAGAAAATTGATATAAATGAAATAAATAGTTTTATTGATAATATCAATGTTATATCAGATAAAAGAAAAAAATTTTACAAATATATAATAAATGAAAGATATAAAATTATAGAAAGTGTATTTAATAAAATAAAGGAATGATAAAATGGAAAAAGTAGCGATTGTAACAGGAGCATCAAAAGGAATAGGAAGAGAAATTGCAAAAGAATTAGCAGAAGAAGGAATAAAAGTTGTTGCAAATTATAACAAATCTTATGAATCAGCTAAAGAACTACAAGAAGAGTTAAAAAATCAAAATATCAATATAGATATATTTAAAGCAGATGTATCAAAAAGAGAAGAGGTAAAAAAGCTAGTAGAATATACATTAGATAAATATAAAAAAATAGATATATTAATAAATAATGCAGGTATTTCAGAATATAAGCTTTTTACAGATGAAACAGATGAAGATTGGCAAAGAGTAATAAATACAAATCTTTATTCAGCTTTTGCAATGTCACAAGAAGTATCAAAAAATATGATATCTAACAAAAATGGATGTATTATAAATATATCATCAGCTTGGGGAATGGTTGGGGCATCACTTGAAGTCATATATTCAGTATCAAAAGCTGGTATGGACGGATTAACAAAAGCATTATCTAAAGAGCTTGGACCATCAAATATCAGAGTAAATTCAATTGCACCAGGGATAATTGATACAGCTATGAATAAAAATTTAAAAGAAGAAGAGATAGAAGAAATAAAAAACGAAATTCCATTAGAAAAAATAGGAAGAGTAGAAGATGTTGCAAAATGTGTAAAATGGTTGATAGAAGATACATATACAACAGGGCAAATAATTCCAGTAAATGGTGGATGGATAATTACATAAATTTAAAAATAAAAACAAAACCTCTATTTTTAGAGGTTTAATTTTTATTTATATCTTAATTTTGTTCATTATTTGACAATTTTCTTTTATAATTTCCAGAAATTATTTTAGGAAGATAAGTAATTAATTTATAAACTGCTAAACGGATTTTTTTGCTCCATAAATAAGATCTCCTTAATTTCTTAGCAGAGCCTAAAGAAACTGGTTCATCTTCTAAAACTAATAATTCATTTTGAATTTTTTCAATAGGAAATATATAATTTTGTCCTTCATTATTATCCCATATATTGTTTTCATTTCTAAAACAGAAATTAAATGTTTCAGTTCCAGTTAATTCAATTTCAGCTTGAAAACCTAATTCAGTTTTTTCCATTTTAACATCATTTACATTTTCCCAATTATGTCCAAATCCATAATGAATAAATACTTCTTTTGAAGCATCTTGAAATAAAGAACCTGTATATGAGATTTTTACCTTACTATTTTCTACAAGTTTATCAGTATTAAAAAATATATTTTTACTTAGTTCCATAATTTATCTCCTTTTATCTTTTGCTTTTAACATTATAATATTAAATTTTACAATGTTCAAGTATTTTCAACAAAATTTAACACAATTGTAATATTTGTAATAATTGTAATATTTATACATACAATCTAAATATAGGAAAAAGTGGGAAAAATAAGTAATGTAGAAAAATAAAAGATATTGTAAAAAAATTAAGTTTATGGTAATATAATTTTAGAAATAAAAAGGGGAAAAATAAATTTAAGGACCTCAATAATATTATGGAGGATGAAAAATGAAAAAGGAAAATGTAAAAGAAAGAGAAGAACAAAAAAACACAAACAAAGAACAGCAAGAAGAAAAGAAAAAAGAAATTCAAGAGGAAGTAAAAGTAGAAAAAGAGGCTAAAAATAATCCAAAAGAAGGCAAGAAAGAGAAGAAAAAAGAAACAAGTGTTACTGAAAAAGAAAAAGATAAAAAGGAAAAAGAAGAGTCAAAAGAATCGAAAAAAACTTCTAAATTTAAACAAGCAAAAGAAGATAAAAAAACAGTAGAAAAAGAAATAAATAAAATGCAAAGCGAAGGAAAAACAGAAAATAAAAAAAATAAAAAAAGAAATATAATAATAACAGTAATTGTTATTGCAATAGTTGCAGTTATTGCATTAATATTTTCTACAATTTTTGCTTTTTTAAATATAAATAAAGAGGGAATTTTAGATGGTGTCTCTATTCAAGGAATTGATGTATCAGGACTTTCTTATGAAGAAGCAAAAGCAAAATTAGATGAGATATATAATAAAAAAATGGAAAAAGATATAAATCTTTCTTATGAAGATTATACAGCAACTCTAAATCCTACTTTAATGGAAGTAAACTATAATATAGAAAAAGCAGTAGATGAAGCATATAACTTAGGTAGAGGAGAAAATATATTTGTCAATAATTATCAAATATTAATGACTTTAATTCAAAAGAAAAATATAAATATAGAAATGACATTAAATGAAGAAGTAACTAGACAATCAATTGAAGATATTGGAGTTAATCTACCAGGTATAGTAATAGAATCAAGTTATTCTGTTGAAGATGATGAGCTTATAATAACAAAAGGTGAACCGGGAATTGTAATTGATACAGATAAATTATTAGAACAGGTAAAAGAAATTTTGAATAATACAGATACAGAAAATCAAAATATAATAATACCAGTTTTAGAAAAAGAACCAGAATCAATAGATATAGATAAAATCTATGAAGAAGTTCATACTGAACCACAAGATGCATATTATACAGAAGAACCATTTGCAGTATATCCAGAAGTAGAAGGAATTGATTTTGATTTAGAATCTGCAAGAGAAATGCTAAAAGAGGATAAAGAAGAATATGTAATTCCATTAATTATCACAAAACCAGAAAAGACTTTAGAAGACATAGGAGAAAAAGCTTTCCCAGACGAACTTGCAACATTTACAACAAGATATGATGCAAGTGATACAGATAGGACGACAAATTTGAAATTAGCATGTGAAAAATTAAATGGTACAGTAGTACTTCCAGGAGAAACTTTCTCATATAATGATACATTAGGTCCAAGAACAGTAGCTGCAGGGTATAAAAATGCAAAAATCTATGAAGCAGGTCAAGTAGTAGATGGATTAGGTGGAGGAATTTGTCAAATTTCTTCAACATTATATAATACAGCTCTAAAAGCAAATATGGAAATAGTAGAAAGAAGAAATCACCAATTTGTCACATCATATGTACCAGCAGGAAGAGATGCAACAGTAGTCTATGGTTCAACAGATTTTAAATTTAAAAATACTAGGGCATATCCAATAAGAATAGTGGCAAGTGCACAAAATGGAGTTGCAACAGTTACATTTTATGGAATAAAAGAAGACACAGAATATACATTTACTTTTAGCACAAAAACAATTGCAACAATACCATATTCAACTCAATATATAGATGACAGTTCATTAGAAGAAGGAAAAGAAGTCGTACAACAAAGAGGAACAAATGGACTAAAAACACAAACATATATGACAAAAATGTTAGATGGTAAAGTGATTTCAACAACTTTACTTTCAACAGACACATATAATGCGATGGCAAGAATAGTAAGAAGAGGAACAAAAAAAGTAACAACAAATACTCAAACTCAGACTCAAGAAACAAAAGACCAATCAAACTCACAAAATAAAACACAAACAAATACAACAAATAAAAATTCAAATAATACACAAACACAAAATAAAAACACAACAAATAGTAATAAAACAAATTAAATAGCTAAGTTCTCAAGGAAAAATAAATCCTTGGGGACTTTTTCTTGAAAAATTAATTATTTTATGGTAACATATATATTGTCTGAAAGGAGGAGAAAAAATGACTCTAAAATTAATAGATGATTATTTAAATAAAAAGATAAGAGATTCAGAAGAATATTTTGTTATATCATTTTTTGATTTAAGAGTGAAATTCAATTTGTCAAAAGAAGACACAGCAGTTTTTCTTAATTTATCAGTCATAAGATTACAAAATATAGGCTATAGAGTATATTTAACAAATCAAGAATATGACTATCATGGAGAACACAGAGTAGTTAAATCAAATGAGCTATTGGTTGCAATAAAAAAATAAAGAGATAATAAAAGATTGACTTTTTTAAAAAAAGGTAATATAATAAAAAAGCTTTAACAACATATGCGCCATTAGCTCAGTTGGTAGAGCAGCAGACTCTTAATCTGATGGTCGGAGGTTCGATCCCTCTATGGCGCACCAAAATAAAAATCAAAATTAAAATTGACCAATTTAGGTCAATTTTTTGTATTAAAAAATAAAAAATTCTTAAAATGTAAAAGCTGTAAAAGTTGACAAAATCAAGCAAAACATATAAAATATTTATATTGAATAAAAAGGGGTGATGGGTTTGCTAAAAATATATAATACTGATTTAGAAACAAATGAATTTAGAGAAATTAAAGAATTTAAAAAAGGGAGCTGGATTAATTTAGTAAATCCGTCCGAGAGAGAAATCAAAAAAGTATGTGAAAATATAATGATAGAGGAAGACTTCATAAGAGAAGTTCTTGACGAAGAGGAAAAAGCCAGAATTGACCAAGAAGAAGATGACAATACAACATTATTTGTAATAAGTGTACCTACCGTTGAAAAAGGAGAAGAAAGTGACACATATGATACAATTCCATTAGGTATGATAGTTGTAAGAGATGATTTCTTCATAACAGTATCTTTGGAAAAAACAAAAGTAATAGAAGACTTTGAAAAGAAAAAAATAAAAAATTTTCAAACATATAAAAAGACAAGATTTATATTTCAAATAATGTATTTAAATGCATCATATTATCTAACATACTTAAAACAAATAAACAAAGAAACAGAAATAGCAGAATATATTTTGAAAAATTCAATGAAAAATAAAGAACTTTTAAAATTATTGAGTTTAGAAAAAGGTCTAGTATATTTTACAACAGCAATAAAATCAAACGAATTAGTCATGGAAAAAACTCTAAGAGGAAAAATAATAAAACTATATGAAGATGACGAAGAAATACTAGAAGATGCTATTACAGAAAATAGACAGGCAATTGAAATGGCACAAATATATACAAACATTCTAAATGGAACTATGGATACATATGCATCAATTATTTCAAATAACCTAAATGGAGTGATGAAATTTTTAACATCTATTACAATTATACTTGCAGTTCCAACAATGATATCAAGTCTATGGGGAATGAATGTAGGATTACCATTTCAAAATAATCAATATGGATTTATTATAATACTTGCAATTTCAATTTTAATGACATTAATTGTTACATGGTGGCTAAATAGAAAAGATATGTTATAAAATGAGAATTTTGGGGACGGAGCGATTTTGTCTCATTTTTCAAAAAAGAAAAGTGAGACAAAAATGCTCCGTCCCTCTTTGTCCCACTTTTAAAATTCTTCACCGACTATTTTTTTGATATTTTCTAATTCTTTAGTTATTGTATTATAAGTAGATGCAGATATTGAAGAATTAGCTGGGTCAGATTCATATTCTGCAATTGATTTTTCAATATCTAATATCTTAAATTTCTGAGTTTGTTTTGAAGTATCTTTTAACATATAAATAGGAGTGTATTCTGCATGGTCTATAGTAACTGAGCCATCTACGTGTTTTGTTATAGTTAAATCTAGAATAATAGAGCTTCTAGTATTTTTAGCATTTTGGTCAGCTGTGAAATTACCTAAAGAATATATTACAAAACCATCTCTAGTTGTTCCATCTTCTAAAGTTACAGTTCTTTTTTCCATTGGTTGTAAAACATGAGGATGTCCACCTAAAATAATATTTACTCCATTTTGAAATAAGAAATCTGCTAATTCTTCTTGTTCTGAATTAGGAGAGGTTTGATATTCTGTTCCCCAGTGCATACAAGCAATAATAATTTCAGCACCTTCGTCTTTTGCTGACTGAATGTCTTTTGCAATTAAATCTTTATCAATTAAATTAACTGCATAAGGTTTATCAGATGGAACAGGAATACCGTTTGTTCCATAAGTATAATTTACAAATGCAATTTTTATTCCTTTAATATATTTTATAAAAACTGTATCTCTTTGTTCTTGTGATGTGTATGTTCCAAGATGTGGAATATCTGCATCATTTAAAATATCAATTGTACGACTAAGTCCAGAAAAACCAGTATCTAGTGAATGGTTGTTGGCAGTTGTTAAAACGTCAAGCCCTAATTTTTTTAAGTTATATGCCAAACTATCAGGAGTATTAAAAGTAGGATAACTGCTATATCCTCTGTCTTCTCCTGCAAAGGTTGTTTCTAAGTTTCCAACACATAGGTCAGCAACTTTAGTATAAATGTTTATATCATCAAAAACATAAGAAAAGTCATATTCTCCAGTTTCGCTATTATATGCATCTCTGTATTGAGTATTGTGACACATAATGTCACCAATCGCTCCTAATGAAAATGTAATGTCTGTAGGTTCTTCTTCTTTTACTTCATCTGATGAACTATCAGATGCGGTTTCTACAGTTTCATTTCTTAAAGAAGCAATAAAATTTTTATTTGTAAAATAATTATAAATTCCATAAAAAACAGCAACAATGATAAAAACAATTAATAAAATAATGACAGATTTTGATAAAATACTAATTGTTTTTTTATCATTATTATCTTTTTCATATCTTTTTCTAGATTTATTTCTATTTCTAATATTTCTTTCATTTCTTCTCAAATTAAAACACCTACTATTAAAAATTTCTAACTACAAATTATCATAAAAAAGAAAAAAATTCAACAAAATGTATAATTTATAAAAAATTTCATAAAATAATAAAAACAAATAAAAAAGGAGGGCAAAATGAAGGTTATAGATAAAATAGCTCTAGTACTAATTATAATAGGAGCTTTAAACTGGGGATTAATTGGATTATTTGGTTTTGATTTAGTTGCAACTTTATTTGGAGAAATGTCAGTTATAAGTAGAATAGTATATGGACTAGTTGGCTTATCAGGACTATGGGGAATAAGATTGTTATTTGTAGATTATGATTAATTGAAAATTAAATAATTAAAATAAAAATACATCTAAAAGGGTGTATTTTTATTTTAGAAAATATATTAATTTGTTCCTATAACTCCTAAAAACTTAAGCTCCGTAGGAACTTGCGTTTCTCTTCTTTTTAGTGTATAATCTTTAAAGTTAAATAAAGGAGAGGAAAAATATGTTAAATGCAAATGGTGTAACAGTTAGATTTGGAAAAAGAGTTTTATTTGAAGATGTAAATATCAGTTTTGGAAAAGGAAATTGCTATGGAATAATAGGAGCAAATGGTGCAGGTAAATCAACATTTCTAAAAGTCTTATCAGGCGAAATAGAACCAAGTAAAGGGGAGGTTTCACTAGATAAGGGCGAAAGATTATCAATGCTTAAACAAGACCACTTCGCATATGAAGATTATACAGTAATAGATACAGTAATTATGGGAAATAAAGAGCTATATGACATAATGAAAGAAAAAGAAGCGATATATGCAAAACCAGATTTCTCAGAAGAAGATGGAATGAAAGCTGCAAAACTAGAAGAGAGATTTGCAGAATTAGATGGCTGGAATGCAGAATCAGATGCATCAATTCTTTTAAATGACTTAGGGATAATTCCAGAAAATCACTATAAATATATGAAAGAAATTGAAGCAAAAGATAAAGTAAAAGTATCACTTGCTCAAAGCTTGTTTGGTAATCCAGACGTATTATTATTGGACGAACCAACAAATGACTTAGATGTAAAAAGCATAAACTGGCTACAAGAATTTTTAATCAATTTTGAAAATACTGTTATTGTTGTATCACATGATAGATATTTCTTAAATAAAGTATGTACACATATTGCAGACGTAGATTTTGGACAAATTAAGGTATATCCAGGAAACTATGATTTCTGGTATGAATCAAGTCAGTTAGCATTAAAACAAGCAAGAGAACAAAACAAGAAAAAAGAAGAAAAAATAAAAGAATTGCAAGAATTTATTGCAAGATTTAGTGCAAATGCTTCTAAATCAAAACAAGCTACATCAAGAAAGAAAACATTGGAAAAAATTCAATTAGAAGAAATTAGACCATCTAATAGAAAATATCCATATATTGATTTTAAACCAGATAGAGAACCTGGAAAAGAAATATTACAAGTAAAAAATATTTCAAAAACAGTAGAAGGTGTAAAACTACTAGATAATGTATCATTTGATGTAAAAGAGGGAAATAAAATTGCATTTTTAGCAGATAATGAACTTGCTAAAACTGTATTATTCCAAATAATTGCAGGAGAATTAGAACCTGATGAAGGAGAACTTGTTTGGGGAACAACTATAACAAACTCATATTTTCCAAAAGATAATAATTACTTATTTAATACAGATGAAAATGTCACAGAATGGCTTAGAAAATATTCAAAAGACCCAGATGAAACTTATGTAAGAAGCTTTTTAGGAAGAATGCTATTTTCAGGAGATGAAGCTTTAAAACAAGTAAAAGTATTATCTGGAGGAGAAAAAGTAAGATGTGTATTATCTAAAATGATGTTATCAGGAGCAAATTTCTTAATATTTGATGAGCCAACAAACCATTTAGACATGGAAAGTATAACAGCACTAAATGAAGGAATGAAAAAATTTAAAGGAAATATTTTATTTACTTCACATGACCATGAATTAACTGAAACTGTAGCAAATAGAATTATTGATATTAAAGATAATGGAACAGTTATAGATAGAGAAGTAACATATAATGAGTATTTAGGAATTGAATAGGAAGAAAGAAAAATGTTAAGAAAGATAGATTTTAAAGAATTTAAAAAATTATATAAAAATCATATTATAAAAGACTTTCCACCAAATGAAAGACCAAGTCTTTGGGGATTTAAGAAAAGAATTCTGAAACAAAATGAAAGTGTTTATATATATGAAGAAGAGGAACAAGAAAAAGCATATATCATATTAAAAGAACATTGTGGATATATTTTTATTTCATTTTTTGCTGTATATGAAGAATATAGAGGAGAAGGTATTGGAACTAAAGCAATAAAAGAATAAAAGTATGTAAAATTGGTTATTTATTATAATATTTTAGATAATTAAACAATTAAAAACATTTGACTAAAATTTTTTGGATTGTTATAATAGGACTGTTAATAAAAGCAGTTCTATTTTATTGTCTTAGATAACAAGGTTCTAGGGTACTAGGGCTGCAATCTTTGATTGCTATGTCGGGTCAGGTTTTTATTTATACATAAAGAAAGGAAGTTAAAAATGGATAAAGTTATAAAAACAATTGCAGATGAATTAAATATTAAAGAAAAACAAGTTGAAAATGCAATAAAATTAATAGATGAAGGAAATACAATTCCGTTTATTGCACGTTATAGAAAAGAGGTAACAGGAGGATTAAGTGATGAAATTCTTAGGGATTTAGGAGAAAGGCTAACATATTTAAGAAATTTAGAACAAAGAAAAGAAGAAGTTATAAAATCTATAGATGAACAAGGAAAATTAACAGATGAGATATTACAAGCAGTTTCAATAGCTAAAACTTTAGCAGAGGTAGAAGATATATATAGACCATATAAACAAAAGAAAAAAACAAGAGCAACTATTGCAAAAGCAAAAGGATTAGAACCTTTAGCAAATATAATATTAGAGCAAAAAGAAACAAAACCAATAGAAGAAATAGCAAAAGAATATGTAAATATTGATAAGTTAGCAGAAGAAGATAAGAAAAATAAAGACAAAGTCGTAGCAACAGCTGATGAGGCAATTGCAGGAGCATTAGATATAATTGCAGAAATGATATCTGATGAACCAAAATACAGAAAGAAAATAAAAGGATTTTGCTATAGAGAGGCTTTGATTGAAACAAAAGGAGCCAAAGATGAAAAATCTAATTATGAGATGTATTATGATTATAGTGAAGGTATAAAATATATTCCAAGTCATAGAATTTTAGCAATAAATAGGGGAGAAAAAGAAGGATTTCTAAAAGTAAAAATAGAAAAGCCAGAAGATAAAATCTTAAATTATATAGAAGGAGATATAATAAAGGGTGAAACTCAATTTACAACTATGCTAAAAGAAACTATTTTAGATAGTTTTAAAAGATTAATTGAGCCATCAATTGACAGAGAAATTCGTTCTGATTTAACAGAAAAAGCAGAAGAAAAAGCAATTAAAGTATTTGGTAAAAATTCAAAACAATTATTACTTGGTGCTCCAATAAAAGGAAAAACTGTTATGGGATTTGACCCTGCATATAGAACAGGTTGTAAAATAGCAGTTATTGATGAAACAGGAAAAGTTTTAGATTATACAACAGTTTATCCAACAGAACCACAAAATGATGTAGAAGGTGCAAAAAAAGAATTATTAAACCTAATAGAAAAAGACAAAGTAGACATGATAGCAATAGGAAATGGAACAGCATCAAGAGAATCTGAAATGTTTGTAGCAGATATGATAAAAGAAACTTCAAGAGATGTTCATTATGTAATTGTAAGTGAGGCAGGTGCATCTGTATATTCAGCATCTAAGCTTGCTACTGAAGAATATCCAGATATAAATGTATCAATAAGAGGAGCAATTTCAATTGCAAGAAGATTACAAGACCCATTAGCAGAGTTAGTTAAAATAGACCCAAAAGCAATAGGAGTTGGACAATATCAACATGATGTAAATCAAAAGAAATTATCAGAAAGTTTAACAGCGGTTGTAGAAGATAGTGTAAATAAAGTAGGAGTGGATGTAAACACAGCAACACCTTCACTTTTATCATATGTATCAGGAATTAACAATACAATTGCTAAAAATATTGTTAAATATAGAGATGAAAATGGTAAATTAAAAAACAGAAAAGAGTTATTAAAAGTTCCAAAGCTTGGTAAAGTTGCATTTGAACAATGTGCAGGTTTCTTAAGAGTTTTTGATGGGGATAATCCACTAGAAGTAACAGCAGTTCACCCAGAAAGCTATGAAGCCACAGAAAAATTACTTTCAAAAATTGGGTTTGATAAAAAAGACTTAAGAGATAAAGAAAAATTAGAAGGTTTAAGAAATAAATTAAAAGGTGTAAATGTTGCAAAAATGGCTAAAGAACTAGACATTGGAGAAATGACATTAGGAGATATAATAGAAGAATTATCAAGACCAGGAAGAGACCCACGTGAAGATATGCCAAAACCTATTCTAAGAAGTGACGTTCTAAAATTAGAAGATTTAAAAGAAGGAATGGTACTTTCAGGTACAGTAAGAAATGTAATAGATTTTGGGGCTTTTGTAGACATAGGTGTTAAACATGATGGATTAGTGCATATTTCAGAAATGAGTGATAAATATATAAAAAATCCATCAGATGTTGTATCTGTTGGAGATATTGTAAAAGTTAAAGTAATAAAAATAGATAAAGAAAGACAAAAAGTAGGACTTTCTATGAAAGTATAAAAGTGAGAGTAAAACAAAAAGAAGCGGTTTTTTACCACTTCTTTTTATGTTTTTATTCACTTAAATAATCTTCATCTTCAATACCTGTGTATTTTTCTTGAATTTCTTTTATTTCATCATAGTGATTTTCTAAGATATCTAAAAATAAATCTGCAAGTTTAGGGTCAAATTGTGTTCCTTTATTTTTCCTAAATTCTTCTTTTATTACATCTAAAGGTAATGAGTTACGATATGACCTTTTAGAACTCATTGCATCAAAACTATCAGCAATAGCTGTAATTCTTGCTAAATATGGAATGTTTTCTCCTGCTAATTTTTTAGGATATCCTGTTCCATCATATTTTTCATGATGATATTCTACTATAGGCAAAATATTTTGGAATATTGTAGCATGTGACAATATATGAACACCAATATTTGGATGTTGTTTTATTTGTGAATATTCGTCATCAGTTAGTTTTGCTTCTTTTTGAAGAATTGAGTCAGGTACTCCAATTTTTCCGATATCATGGAATAATCCACCTATTCTTAAAGTGTCTAAATCAGCATCAGGTAAATGCAAGTATTTTCCGAATTAGAACGGAAAATTCAGATACTCTATCAGAATGACCTCTTGTATATGTATCTTTTGCCTCAACTGTATAACGTAAAGTTTGGATACTTTCTAAGTAGGCTTGTTCTAATTTTTCAAAAGTATCAGATAATTCTTCATTTATCTTTTTTATCTGATTCATTTGCTTAATAGATTTTATACCAGATTCTATAAGTAAAAGTAACTGGTCAAATTTATCACTTTTTTCGCAATATCCTTGAATGTCTAATCTTCTTATTGTTTCTAATGGTGGAGCTAAATCTTTATGTCCTGTAAGTAATAAAATATATAAATCTTTATTAAACTTTCTTATTTCCTCAACTACTTGGTCTCCATGAATAGGAGTCATTATAAAGTCTAATATCATTAAGTCAAAGTGCTCAGTTTTGACTAATTCAATAGCTTTTTGAGGATCTGTTACACCAGTAAAATCATAACCAGTTCTTTTTAAGAATATAGATAAAGAGTCAACTATTCCTTCTTCATCATCTACTGCAATAATTCTATAATTAGAATTTTCTGAGTTTTCTAGGTTTTGCAATCCTTTTCTCATAATAAAACCCCCATCTATTAAATTCTATGGATATTATATAAATAAGATTGCGAAAAAGCAAGAGTTTTTGAGAAAAATGTAGAAAATATAGTGATTTCAAGAGAAGTTCAAACAAATACTACACCTAAGGTCGAAAAATAAAAAGAGATGTTTTTTAAAAAAACATCTCATAATATTTAAATAATTTTATATTAGTCTAGTGGTATAATGATATGGAAAGTTGTTCCTTTTCCTTCTTCAGATTCAAATGTAATATTACCATTAAAATGAGCCTTTATTGTAGAATATGACATATATAAACCAAGTCCTGTTCCGTTTTTTCCTTTTGTTGTTATCATCTCATTAAATAATTTGTCTTTTACTTTTTCAGGTAATCCACATCCATAATCTTTAACTGATATTATTAAATTAGCATCTTTTTGTTCAACAATTAAATCAATATTTTGTTCAGTTTTTCCATTATAGCTTTGAATTGAATTTGAAATCATATTATTAATTACTTGTACTAAGCTATTAATGTCTCCATGTAATTTTAATTTTTCTGGAACTTTTAATGAAACATTTAAATAAATTATAGCATTTTTTAATTCATGTTTCATTAAAATATCTACTCTTTTAATCAATTCTTCAACATCAAAAGATACATTATCTACTTCTGATAAAGTAACAGCTTGCCCTTTAACTGCTGTGATAATATCAGACATATATTCAGTATAACTTCTTATTTTTGAAACCCAAGATTCCATATCTTTTGCAATATCATGGTGGTCTTTGCTGTTTACTTCTGGATCATCAATTGATGAATCATATTCTTTTGCTAAATCATCTAAAGCCTCTGCAGCACCTGAAATAGACATTATAGGAGTTTTTAAGTTATGTGCAATTCCTCCAATTAATTGTCCTAAAGATGCAAGTCTTTCTCTTTCCATAAGCATTGATTGGTTAGCTCTGATTTGTTTTATATTATTTCTAGTAAATGCCTGTGTTTGGTTAAATGCAAGTGATAGGTCTGCTAACTCATCTTCAGAAGTTACAATAAGTTTTTTATTTAAGTTTATATCTTTTTTGTTAGAAGATGCAATTTCTTTTAGTTTTGTAGAAACAGTGTTAATTTCTTTTGCAAGAGAATGTGATACATATACTAATATTGCAAATATTAATAAAAATAGAATAATGTCACATATCAAAATGAATTTTAAAAATTGAGGCTGACTTGTACTATATCTAACACCTACATAACAATAATCTCCATTTTCTAAATTGCATTTTAAAGCAAGTCCTTCACTATCTAAACAGAAATAATCATAAGCACGTCCGTCCTTGGTCTTCGGAATTTTCTAAAACATATTTTATAAAGAAAGGTTCTAACTGGTCACCATTAGAAACTTCTGAAGTACCATCACTATTTATTATAAAATGTTGATGAGAATCATCTAATAAAGTAATAGAATCTAATGTTTCAATAACTTCTTCTTTAGAAGAAAATGTTTTATTAAAAGAATCTCCTATCATAGTTGAATATGAGGCATAATAAATATTTCCAGTTTTTTGAGAGGCTTGTTCATATCCTACAAGAGAAAGGAATACTAAAGATACAACTACCAAAGGTAGGAATTGTAATATTAGTTTAACTGAAAGTGATTTTAGTCTAGACCTTTTTTTATTTGAATATTCTAACTCTATTTTTTCCATAATATCAGGATAAAGATTGTTCAATAGAGTTAAAATTGAACCAAATTCATTCTTTGAAAATACAAAGCTTGTAACTGAAGCAAGTGTAAAGAATGATAGGTAAACTAAACATATTTTTAATATTGTTATAGGATATGCATCTATTAAAATAAAAGTAACTGGCAAAAATATAAATGGTAACAATATTTCTAAGAAATATAATAAATAAGGTGTACTATAACATAAAGCTCTTACCTTATATAAAATAGATACAGTTCCTTCCCTAGAAAGATTAACATTTTTGTCATCTAGTTTTGACAAATAACTATGAATCCTATAAGCTCTTATAAAAAGTACAATTAAGCTACAAGCAACAATAAGCCCTATTAATAAAATATATTGCTGAGTATATGTTATTCCATCAAAAGCCACTTGAAATTGATTATCTATACTATTTGGTGGATATTGAAGAATTACAGGTAAAAATGGATATAGGAATAGGGCAATTAAAGCCGGTATGCCTAAATATAAAGCGATAATTCTTACAATACAAGAGTTAAGTTTTTTTCTCATTTGTTATTCTCCTTCGTTTAAATATTTTCCAAAAAATTTATGTATATAATTTTCATTGATTTCTGGCCAAGCTAAGCCATCTTTTTTCATATAATCAATTGTGAAATTATTATTCATTTCTATATTTGAGTTATATTGAGCCCCATTACTTGTGATGTCATTTATTATACCATAAATATCAGATTTATTTTTAACATAACTATAAAATTCATCATCTGAAACTTCTTCTATTTTTTTATCTTGAGGTTTTAATTGATTTACTAAGTCTATAAAGTTTACTTCATTATTATTATAAATATGAAATACTTTAGAGTAGCTACTTTCAAGCATTGAAAGAGATACTATAGTTTGTGCACAATAATCAACAGGACTTAAATCAACTTTAAACTTTGAAAATGATTTTGGTATTTTGTCAAGTTTTGCAAGTGTTACAACTCTATTCAAAAATGCATTTTTATTATCATTTTCTTGGAACTTTCCATCTGAATATCTAGCACTAATATTTCCTAAACGATAAATTGATGCTTTTACTTCAGAATTAGAAAGTGCTTGCATAACATTATATTCAGCTTCAAACTTTGTTTTTATATAAATATTGTCAGAATAATTTTGTCCAACATAAAGAGCATGTTCATTAAACAAAGTAGGTTTGTCTGCATTAGGTTTTGAAGCTGAAACAGAAGTTGTTGATATGTGGTTTAAGTAAACATTAAATTCTTTGCAAAATTCAAGTACATTATTTGTTCCAGTTACATTAATTGACTCAAATAAATCTTTATTTCCATAGTGGTCAACAATTGCTGCTGAATGAATTACTACATTAACTGTTTTTCCTAAATTTTCATATTCAGAATCTTCTAATCCGAATTTAGGAAGTGCGATATCACCTTCTACAACCTGAATACGATTTCCTAGGTATTTTAAAAGTTCATCGCCAAAGTAGAAAGATAATTTTTCTTTTAATCTTTCTGTTACAGGTTCACCATTCTTCTTACGAATAATACAATATACATTTGCATCAGTCTTTTTAAGTAATTCATATAAAATATGAATACCTAAATATCCTGTAGAACCTGTAAGTAAGACATTTTTTTCAGATATTTTTTGTTCAGAGAAATCTTCATTAAATTTATAATAAACATTACTTGCCATTTTTTCTTCTTTTTTTGGTTTATCAGAAGAAAAGTTTTCAGCAATTTCTCGTATAGTTTTATGCTCATAAATATCTTGAATATTTACTACATAATTTTTCTCTAAAAGTTCTATTGTGATTTGCATTAAAGTTAAAGAATCAGCACCTAAGTCTAATATATTATCATCTATACCAATATTGTCCATTCCAAGTACTTTTTGAACTGCTTCTTGGAAAGCTTTTTCAAAATTATTTCTTGGAGCTGCATATTTCTTTTTCTTTTCAACTTTAACTTCCATTTTTAAAAGTTTTTTTCTATCAACTTTTCCATTGCTGGTTAAAGGAAATTCATCCAAAAATACAAAATAGTTTGGAACCATGTATGCTGGAACTAGTTTAGAAATATAATCTTTTAAGTCACTTACTGGAAGTTTTTTATCCATAATAACATAAGCTACCAAATATGAGTCTAAATCACCATTTTTCTTAGGTAATACAACACATTTATTTATATTTGGATGTCTTAAAAGTTTTGTCTCGATTTCTCCAATTTCAACACGGAATCCTCTTATTTTTACTTGATTATCAATTCTACCTAAATAATGTAAATCACCATCTTTTGTAAGATATGCATCATCGGCAGAATGATATATTATTTCGTTTTCATTGTATGGATTTTTTACAAATCTAGTTTCATTTAATTCTGGACGATTTAGGTAGCCTTTGCATACACCTAAACCACTTACACACATTTCACCTTCTACGCCAAAAGGTAAAATGTTTAGATTTTTATCCATTATATAAACCTTTAAAGTTGGAATAGGTTTTCCAATATTTGAGTTTGCTGAATCTAAGTCAGGTCCATCTAATTCTTTAAAAGTTACATGAACTGTAGTTTCTGTAATTCCATACATATTAATTATTTTAGTAAATGGATATTTTTCTTTCCATGGTTTTACTAGATTTGGTTTTAATGCTTCTCCACCATAAATTATATATCTTACAACTAATGAAGAGTCTTTATTTAATAATTCTCTATCTAGTAAATTGTAGAAATATGTCGGAGTTTGGTTTAAAACAGTTACTTTTTCATCTCTTAATAATTGTAAAAATTTATTAGGGTCTTTTGCAGTTGTTTCTGGAACTAAGATTAATTTACTTCCATAAAGTAGAGAACCATATAGTTCCCAAACAGAAAAGTCAAAAGCAACTGAATGGAACATTGTCCAAACATCTTTATCATTAAAATCAAATTGAAATTTATCATTTTTAATTAAACGTACAACATTTCTATGTTTTAGCATAACACCTTTAGGTGTACCAGTAGAACCAGAAGTATATATGATATATATTAAATCATCTGGGTTATTTACATTTTTTAAGTTTTCAGTATCATTATTATATATCTCATTATCATTGTCTATATCTAATAGATAAATATCAATTGGAATTTCTAAATCATCTTTATGAAATTTATTTGTCAAAAATAGCTTACTATTGCTATCTTTTAACATATAAGACACTCTTGTTTGTGGATATGACAAATCAATTGGAAGATAACATCCACCAGCTTTTAAAATTCCTAAAATTCCAACCACCATTTCTAAAGATTTATTTAGTCTGATAGCAACAACATCATTTGGTTTTATACCTAAGCCTCTTAGGAAATTAGCAACTTGGTTAGCTTTTTTATTTAACTCTTCATATGTCATAGAAGAATCTTTAAATTTTATTGCTACATTTTTTGGCGTTAATTTAACTTGCTCTTCAAATAATTCATGAATTGTTTTTTTATCAGGGTAATTACAATCATTTTCTTTAGAAAAAGCTAATATTTTTTCTAATTCCTCGGGTGTTGTAATTGAAACATCTTTTAATAAAATATTAGAATTTTCTAATACTTGTTTAATCATATATAAAATTCTGTTATGAATGTCTGTAATATCTTCCTCATTATATATTGAACATTTATAATCATAAGCAATATTTAAATCACCGAGTATCGTTTAAATCAAAGAAATGAATATCCATGTCATCTGCAATTGAACCATTAAAGTTCCAATCTGATACATATTTCATATCATCATCTGTTTTAATTTTTGTTATTTGATATGAAAGAAGGATATTATATAAATTAGGAACACTTGAATCTTCTTTTCTTAAATCTTCTAATATATATTGATATGAATATTTCTGATGTCTATAAATAGAGGTAAAACCAACTGCGATATTATTTATAAAATCAGAAAAAGTCATATTATCTTCTAGTTTCATTCTAACTGGAACAGTATTAATAAACATCCCCATAGTATTTTTTTGCACACTAGATGTTCTATTTAATATTGGAGTTCCAATTATAAAATCAGAAGAATTATTAACTCTACCAATATAAATAGAATAAATTGCCATCAAAAAATTATATAAAGAAACATTTTGTTCTTTACAATAAGCATTTAATTTTTTTACAAGTTTTGAATCAATATCAAAAAGTTTTCTTTTGGCTCTATAAGAAAAATCTTGTTTTGCGTTATTATCATTAAAGTTGGGGATAGAAATAGAATCTGGGCGCGATTTTAAATATTCCTGCCAGAACTCTTTGTCTTTTTCGAATTTTGAACTGCTAATATATTTTTTTTCAGAATTAATATAATCAATATATGAATTTGGTTTTTGTGAGCGCACTAAGCCATGACTAAGTGCATAATAATTGCTAACAATGCTTTTGGCAATTAAGCCCAAAGTCCAAGAGTCAGAAATAAGATGATGGATATTAACAATAACTCCACCTGTTTGATTTTTATATTTAAAAATCTTAATTTCAAATAAAGAAGAATTTAAAACGTCAAAAACTTTTGACATCATTTGTTCCTCTAAATTTTTTAAATCATCTTTTGTGTTAATATCTACGACTTCAATGTCGTAATTTACTTCTTTTTCAAATGTTTGATAAACAGAGCCCTCTTTTATAAAAAATCTTGCATGAAAATTGTCGTTTTCCTCAACAATTAAATCTAATGCTTTTTTTAAAATGTTAAAATCAAGAGGTTCAAATAAATTAATAGTTCCACAAATGTTATTTATGTTAGAACCATTAAAAAATAGTTCTGTGTTCCAAATGCTTTTTTGTGCATTTGTTAAACTAAAAACTTCTTTTTCCATAAAACATCACCTTAAGACAAATTTTACTAACAAAATTATATCTTGAAATGAAAAAAAAATCAAATATTTTATGTAAAAAAATAAAAAAGTGTCAAAAAATGTTGTAAACTTACGGAAAATGAGGTAGAATGACCTTGAAAAAAGCTGGAAAGGAAGTTGATAAAATGAAAGGTACAAAAAGTAGAAGAGTATATGAAATGTACGAAGTAAAAAACTTTAAAGAATTACTAAAGATGGTAGACGGAAAATATGCAAATAATATTGCATATAAATATAAAAAAGATCCAGCACAAAAAAATCCAGAATATATAGAAAAAACATATCATCAATATGTAGAGGATGTAAAAGCATTAGCAACAGGAATGTTAGAATTAGGCTATAAAGAAAAGAAGATTGTTGTTATTGGAAATAATAGATATGAATGGTGTACAACATATATGGCAGTAGCATCAGGTGGTATGGTAATTGTTCCTTTGGATAAAGCTTTGCCTGATAATGAAATTGAAAATTTAGTCACAAGAAGTGATGCAGAAATTGTTGTTTTTGATAAAAAATACAATGATGTAATGTTAAAGTTAAAAAAAGATAAAAACTGTAAAGTAAATACCCTATTTTGTATGGATGATGAAGAAATAGAGGGAATAGAAAAATATAGTGAATTATTAAAAACAGGACATAGCTTGCTAGAAAACGGAAGTACAAAATATGAGGAAGTAAAAATAGACGAAAATAAAATGTCAGTTCTATTATTCACATCAGGTACAACAAGTATGCCAAAAGGTGTAATGTTGTCACAAAAAAATATATGTTCACAAGTATCAAACTTTTCAACATGGGTAAAAATATATCCACAAGATACTTTATTATCATTTTTACCAATACATCATACATTTGAATGTACAATAACATTTCTTTATGGAATGTATAGTGGAGCAACAGTAGCATTTTGTGATGGTCTAAAACATATTCAAAAAAATATGAAAGAATATAAAGTATCAATTTTAGTTGCAGTTCCTTTAGTATTAGAAACTATGTATAAAAAAATACAAAAAGAAATCGAAAAACAAGGAAAAACAAAGCTTATTGAGAAAGTTAAAAAATTATCAGATATATTGTTAAAATTACATATTGATGTAAGAAGAAAATTATTTAAACAAATATTAGATAATTTTGGAGGAAACTTAAGAATGGTCCTTTATGGAGCTGCACCAATGAATAAAGAAACAATAGTTGCATTTAATCATTTTGGAATAGATTTAGTACAAGGATATGGACTAACAGAAACATCTCCAGTTGTATCAGCAGAAACAGATAAAGAAAAAAGACCAGGTTCTGTAGGATTAATGTTTGATGATACAGAAGTAAAAATAGAAAATCCTGATAAAGAAGGGGTAGGAGAGATACTAGTTAAAGGTCCAAATGTAATGCTTCGGTTACTACAAAAATGAAAAAGCAACAAAAGAAGCATTTACAAAAGATGGATGGTTTAAAACAGGAGACTATGGATACTTGGATAAAGACGAATTTTTATATGTTACAGGAAGAAAAAAAGACATAATAGTTTTAAAAAATGGTAAAAATGTTTATCCAGAAGAAATAGAATTATTAATAAATAAATTACCATATGTAAAAGAAAGCTTAGTTTATCAAAGAGAACAAAGTAAAACAGATACAATGTTATGTGCAAAAATAGTATATGACGAAGAAATAATAAGAGAAATATTAGGAGACAAAACAAAAGAAGAATATCAAAAAATAATATGGGAAGAAATCAAAAAAATAAATCAAACATTACCTGTATTTAAACATATAAAAAATATTCAAATAACAACAGAAGAACTAATAAAAACAACAACGCAAAAAGTAAAAAGATATGAAGAATTAAAGAAAATAAAATAAAAAATGACTAAACACTTCAAAAATTGTTAAAAATATTTTTGAGGTGTTTATTTTGAGAAAAAGAAAAAAGAAAAATAACCTTAAAAAAGTAGTTTTTACATTTATCTTATTATCACTTTTATGGATATTTGGTTTTTATTTATATACTACATATCAAAACATAGAGATAAATGAATCAAGTTATACTGCCAAGAAAACAGAATCCACAACAGAAGTACAAACTGTGGAAAAAGTAGAAGAAGAAAGCAAAAAAGTTGCAGATATTATTGAAGAAACAACAAGCAAAGTTGTTGGAATATCAAAACTAAAAAACACAGGAAGTAGTATTTTATCCAAAAGTGATGAAACAGAATTAGGACTAGGAACTGGCATTATAGTAACAGATAATGGATACATTTTAAGTAATAGTCATGTAACAGGAGAAAAATATAGTATTTGCTATATAACTTTAGAAAATGGGAATAAATATGATGGAACAGTAGTGTGGAGTGATACAGATTTAGATTTATCAATAACAAAAATAAATGCAAAAAATCTAGAATGTGTAGAACTTGGTGATTCAGACGCAGTAAGAGTTGGAGAAACCGTTTATGCAATTGGAAATCCAATAGGATATGAATTTAGAAGAACTGTTACATCAGGGATAATAAGTGCAAAAAATAGAACAATAAAAATCGAAGAAGAAGATAAACAATCATATATGACAGACTTAATTCAAACAGATGCAACAATTAACCCAGGAAATAGCGGAGGACCTTTGATTACACCATCTGGACAAGTAATTGGAATAAATACTGTTAAAATTTCTTCAGCAGAAGGAATTGGATTTGCAGTACCGATAAATATTGTAAAACCAATAATAGAAAGTTTTAAAAATACAGGAAACTTTGAAGAAGCAACAGTTGGAATATATGCTTATGATAAAGAAGTAATACCATACTTAAATTCTAGTTTTAATGCGAATTTTGATAAAGGAATATATGTTGCACAAATTATAAAAAATGGTCCAGCAAGTAATACAGAATTAAAAGAAGGGGATATTATAGAAAGTATAGACGGAAAAGATTTAAATACAGTAAATGACTTAAGAGAATATATTTATACAAAAAAACAAAATGACGAAGTAACACTTAAAATTGTAAGAGGAAAGATAAATAGAGAAATAAAACTAACTCTAGGAAAAAAATGAGAATTTTGGGGACGGAGCAATTTTGTCTCATTTTTCAAAAAAGAAAAGTGAGACAAAATTGCTCCGTCCCCCTTTGTCTCACTCTGTTATACAATCTTCTAAAAAGTCATATCTTCTTCCATAGTCTTTTGTTTCTTCATTTTCCATATAAACTTCTGAACGATTTTGTTTTAAAAATTCGATTATTTCATAAACATCAATCCAAATTTCGTTTGGACTATCAACTTGGGATTCGTCAAAGATAAGTTGCATACCAAAGTGTAAATGCGGAACATTTATATTATTTACATTTTCTTTTGTACTATATCCAGTCATACCAAGATATCCTATTACATCTCCGGCTTTTACTGTATTTCCTTCTTCTAATCCTTCTACATAAGGATGATTTTTTCGTAAGTGAGCATAATAGTAATATCTTTTTCCATCGAAACTTCTGATTCCAATTCTCCAACCACCATATTGGTTCCAACCTAAATGTTCTACAACTCCTGATTCTACAGCAATTATTGGTGTTCCAATACTTCCCATTAAGTCATTTCCAAGATGAGTTCTTTTAAATCCATAATCACGAGAAGCGCCAAAGTCTTTATAATGTTCAAAAGAATAGTTTTTTGCAATAGGAAGAAAAGCTTTTATTCCATATTTATTTTCAAAAATTTTGTCTCCATTTTCATTTGCTGTTTGGATAGAATAATTCCCTATAAATTCAGAAAGCACAGCTAAATAACTTTCATAATAATAATCATAAAATTTTAGATTTTGGGTTAAATCTTCCATACTTTTACCAGATTGCAATTCTTCTACTAAATTATTTAATTGTGATGTTTTAAAATTTTTGAAATTACCACCATTTTTACAAGCAAGATAGGAAAGAAGTTCAATCCAATTGTATTTTATTTCTTCGTCATTTACGTGTGAAGAAATATCCAATTTTGCAGTTTGTTTCATTGCTTCAGAAGTTACTTCGAAATCAACCCATTTTATATAATCTTTTTTTTCTGTATTTTCTTGATTATTCTCTTCATCATTATCTGCAAAAGAATAAAAAACAAAAATAAATATAAAAAATAGAACAAGAAAAAAAAGGAAAAAAATAAATTTTTTGTTAATTTTAAAAGTTTTAATCAGCACGAAATAACACCCCATAAAAATATATGAAAAAAATAAAAATAATATTATAAAAAATAAATAAAAATAAAAAAAAATTCACATAATAAATATATAAATAAAAAACAAGGAGGAAACGGAATGAAAAAAATTATTTCTGTAATTTTTCTATCTATAATTATACTTTTTGCAGGATTTTCAAGTAATGTTCAAGCAGTAAGTCTTGATACAGTAACACTTAATACTAATAAAGAAATTGTAAATCCTGGACAAGAAGTAACATTAAACATAAACTTTGGAAAGGATTTAGGTTCATATACATTTGACATTGCATATGATAATAACCTTTTGGAATATGTAAGTGTAGAAGGTGGAACACCAAGTGATAATGGGACAAGAGTAAGAGTCGCATTTTATGATTCTACAGGAGGAACAAATCCAAGAAGCAATATGAAAATCACATTTAGAGCAAAGACTGGAATAACAACATCTAATCCTACTGAGTTATCAGTTACAGCAGAAGGACTAGCAAATAATGATGCATCAGAGCAATATGATGATATTACAACTCCAATTGTTAAAAATATTACTGTAGAACCAGTATATCAAGACTATCAAATAAACCTATCATATACTGGTGATGTGGTTCAAAATGAAGAAAAAGATATGACATTAGAAATATCTTCAAGTATGGGAAGATACTATGATCATGCAAGAATTGTAGCAGAAGCAGTAACACCTGATGGAGGACAAGTAACATTAAAGGGAACAGATGAACAAAGTTTAGAACATGACATTATACAAAGTGGATGGGGAGATGCCCAAGGCGAAAAAATCGGAGGAGCAAATGTATCAAAAGTTTTAAATCTAAAAGGTAATTTTACTAAAGCTGGAAAATATACAGTAACCATAAAATTAATAGATAGAGATTCGTCTGATAGTGAAATAGCTACAAGAAGTTTTGATATTAATGTAGTAGAAACAAGTGGAACGAATACAGGTGATAATACAAATCAAGAGGGAAATACTATTGATAATGAAATAAGTGGAAATCAAAATATAGTACAAAATGAAATAAATAACAATCAAGTACAAAATGCAGAAGAAAACTTACCAGAAACTTTACCAAAAACAGGTAGAAATATATTTGTCCCAATAATTATATTAATAGTAGGAATAGGAATAATAACTTATATAGTAAAAAAGAAATAACTTTAAGGAGCTAAATAAAACTTAGCTCCTTAAATACATATTACATAAGAGGAGAAAAAGCATGAATAAGACGAAAAGATTTAAGTTAATTGTAATAACATTAATATTTTTTGTTCTAATATTTTTGATAATTAGCTTTGGAGAAAAAGAAGCGGAAGAAAATGTTAAGGAAAAATATGAAGTAAGTACGATAGACACTCATGCAAAAGAAGGTTACCAAGAATTAGAGAAATTAGAAGAAGAATACAAAGGATATAAAATTGATTCAAGACTTGAAATACCAAAAATAAATTTAAATTCTTATGTTTTAGAAGAATTTAGTACTAAATCTCTACTTGCATCAATTACAAAATATTATGGAAAAGAAGCAAATAAACCTGGGAACTATTGTATAGCAGGACATAATTATGGACCAGATAATATGTTTCAAAATCTAAAAGAATTAGAAATAGGAGACAAGATATATCTTACAAGTAAAAATGGAATAAAAAAAGAATATGACATATATGACATATTTAAAGTGTATCCAAATGACACAAAGTGTTTATCACAAAAAACAAATGGAAATGTAGAATTAACATTAATTACATGTACATTAGACTCAGAAAAAAGAATTATTGTAAAAGCAAGAGAATATGAAGAATAACAAAAACAAGGAGTTATTATGAAAACAATAAAAAAATTAAGCATAGTATTTTTTATGTTTTTTCTAATATTAATATTTAATTACAAAGTTCAATCTGCATACTTAAAAGAAGGAATAGAAAACTTTCCAGAAAGTTATAAACCATATCTAGAAGTACTAAAAGAAAGATATCCTAATTGGAATTTTACTGCTTTATACACAGAATTAGATTGGAATTATGTAATAGATAATGAAAATATATTTGGAAAAAACTTAGTACCTAAATCATATTCTGATGAATGGAAAAATACAAATCCTGGGGAATATAATGTGGAGGTAGATAGCCGGTTGGGTAGACTCTTCAAGAAAAGCAGTAGAATATGCAATAGACCCAAGAAACTTTTTAAATGAAGTAAGAATTTTTCAATTTGAAGGTTTATCATATGCAGAAAGTGTAAATCAGTTAGATACTATTGAAAAAATACTTTATGGTACAGAATTTTATAACCAAAAAGTAAGTTATATAAACTCATCAGGAACTACTGTTAATATGACAGAAAAATACTCAGATTTAATTTTGAAGGCTGGTAAAACTTCAAAAGTAAGTTCATATCACTTAGCATCTAGGATAAAGCAAGAAGTGGGGCCTTTTTTATCTCATTCATCTATTAGTGGAACAGTTCCACGGTTATGAAGCTTTATACAATTTCTATAACATTGGTGCTACAAGTTCTTCCGAGCCAATGGGAGCAATAATAAATGGACTAAAATATGCAAGAGATGGAAAAGGTGCAAGTACTGAGACAAAAGCAAAATATCAAATTCCATGGAATACAAAAGAAAGAGCAATTACAGGTGGAGGGATATTTATAGGTTCTAGCTATATAAACATTGGACAAGATACAATTTACTTGCAAAAATTTCATGTGTATGACAAAAACAACAAAGAACTTTTTTGGCATCAATATATGACAAATCTTTTAGCACCATATAGTGAATCAAATATCATATATAAAGGATATTTAAATAATAATTTATTAAATAGTGAAATTAATTTTGTAATTCCAATATATAATAATATGCCAAGTCTTCCTTGCAAAAGACCAAGTATTTTGGATTCTGACTTTGTTTCAGACAATACAAAAGTATATGCAAATGTTACAACTACTTTAAATATAAGGTCAGGTCCTGGAACATCTTATGAAAGTATAACTCAGGTAGATAGAAATGAAAAAATGACCAGAATAGAAAAAGGTGTTCAGAATGGGGATCTTTGGGATAGAGTTGTATTAGAAAATGGAATAGTAGGTTATGCATTTCAAAACTATTTAAAAGAAGTTCCAGAAGTAGAAATTGAAAGTATTAATTTATCTACTGAAAAAACTACAATAAATAAAAATGAAACAACAAAATTAAATATAGAAATTAAACCACAAGATGCAAATAAAGAAAGAATAACATTAACATCAAGTAATCCTAATATAATTAAAGTAGATAATGAAGGAAATATATTTGCTTTAAAAGGAGGAAAAGCTACAATAACAGCTAAAGCTCCAAATGGAGTAACTGAAACTATTACTTTAGAAGTATATTCTAAAGTAGAAAACATGGAATTAGATATAGACAAAATATCTTTATTTGAAAATGATAGTTATGACTTAAAAGTAAGTATTTATCCAGATGATGCAAGTAATAAAAATATTAGTTTTTCTTCTAAAAATAGTGATATAGCTAAAGTTACCAAAGAAGGGAAAATTACAGGAATAAAAGAAGGAAAGACTGAAATTTTAGTAAAATCAGAAGATAGTGGTATTGAGAAAATAGTAGAAGTAACAGTGAAGAAAAAATTAGATGAAAGTGAACTTAAATTTGATGAAAGCTTAACAATTGAAGGAAATATAATAAGTGGATTTGACTATAAAAATATGACAGTAGAAAATATAAAAAAATATATAACAACAAACTATAAAATTCAAATTGAAAACTATAAAGGAGAAATATTGCAAGATAAAAATTTGAGTGGAACTGGCTCTAAAATAAAAATAATAAAAGAAGATACAAGTGAAATCTTAGCAGAATATCAAGTTCTTCTTTATGGAGATATAAATGGAGATGGAAAAATAAACAGTATAGATTTATTAGTTTTACAAAGGCATATATTAGAAATAGAAAAAATAGATGATATATTTAGAAAAGCAGGAAATATAAATAAAAACGGTAAAAAACCAACATCTGTTGATTTGCTATTAATACAAAGACACATCCTAGAACTAAAAGAAATAGAGCAATAGGAGGAAATAATTTGAAAAGGAAGATATTTTATATATTTTTAATTTTGATATTATCTTCAAGTTTTCAGGCATTTTCTTTAGCAGAAAATAATGAAGAAAATTTGATTTTAAAAATAGAAAATGACAAAAAAGAAGTATATTTGGATGAAACTTTCAAAATATATGTAGATATAGGCGATATTAGTGTTTCTGCATATACTTTAAATTTGTATTTTGATAATTCAAAACTAGAATATGCGGAAGGACCAGAAAATACAAATATTTTAAATAATAGAATTATAACTATTTGGTATGATGAAAAAGGCGGAATAAATCCAAAGAAAAATGAACAAATTGCAGAATTTACATTTAGAGCCATTGAAGAAGGAAATGTTAATTTTAATTTAAGTGGGGAGTTTTTTGATAAAGACGGAAATACTTTAAATATAAATGAAGCAAATATACAATTAAAAATAAAAGGAATACAAGAAAGTAAAGAAGACAATCAAGAAGAAAAAGAAGATTTAACTACAAGTAATGATTCTAGCTTGAAAATATTAAGATTAAGTGAGGAAGGTATTGTTCCAGAGTTTTCTCCAGATATAAAAGATTATTATTTTGTAACTAGCAAAGATTTTACAAATCTAAATATTACAGCTATTCCAAATAATAGTGATGCAAATGTTAGAATAAATGGAAATGATAATTTAAATGAAGGAATAAATAAAATAACAATAGATGTTATATCAAAAGATAAAACATCAAAATCCACATATACAATAAATTTGACAAAAACTAAAAATGTAGAAGATGCGAATGCCAATTTAGAAACTCTAGCAATAGAAAATGTCTTATTAGAACCTATTTTTGACACAAATATTTTAAACTATAAAGCAAATGTTTCAAACAATATAGAAAATTTAAATATTTTTGCTGTCCCAGAAAACACAAATGGAAAAGCAGAAATAGAAGGTGGAAGTAATTTAAAAGAAGGAACAAATAAAGTAAATATAAAAGTTACAGCTCCAAATGGTTTTAGTTTTAGGAATTATCAAGTCATCATCCACAGAAGAACATTAGAAGAAGATGATAAATATCAAGAAGAGCAAGAAGCAAGTGCTAAAAAGTTAAGTACAATTTTAGAAGAACAAGAAAATGATGAAAACATAGAAGAGGAAAATAATAAGGAAGAAGCGGAAGAAAATAAAAGAAATGATGTTATTAAAAAAGTAATAATTGTAATTGGACTTATAATTATTGTAACTACAGAAATTATTGTGATTAAGAAAAGAAAAACAAAACGAGATAAACAAAGTAAATAATAAAAAAAGAGGGTTCCTATTTCAGGACACCCTCTTTAAAAATTGTATTGACAAAACTAAGAAAAATATTTATAGCTGTCAGGGGAAAAATATAAAAAATATCATCCATTTCTGAATAATATTTTTCATAGGTTAGTTCTATTGTTTCGAACAAAAACGTCATTGGTGCGCCTGGAGGGATTCGAACCCCCGGTCTTCCGGTTCGTAGCCGAACGCTTTATCCAGCTAAGCTACAAGCGCATTACATATCTATTATAAGACAAAATAAATAAAATTTCAACATTTTTATTAATTTTAACAGGATAAAAACATGAAATTATTTTTTTAAAACCTGAATCACAGATGTGTCAATAGTTGTATAGGTAGTATCTATTAAAAATATGCTATGAGTACTGAAATATATGCATTTTTAACTTGACTTTATTTTGATAAAAACAAATAGCTATAAACAACTATTTATAGAGTTTTATAAATCATTGTAAATTGTAAAATAAAACTAATAAAAAAGTTCAAAATAGAATTGATAAATACTATCAATTTTTTAAAACAGTATATGAAGCTCTTAATGAATGATTAGTAAAATAATTAATAGTTGTCAATGCTTGATTTATAAATTCATTTTAGCATTGATTAATGTTAATTATTTTACTAAAATTACAGAATCAGCTTTAAAAATTTAAATTTTCATGTTGCATTTTTTATCAAATTTATGATGAATTCTACATCTGTCAATAATTTTTGAATATTTCACTAAAAAATAGCTTTATTTTATTAGCGA